>NZ_QRAN01000009.1:62761-181994 GCF_003457605.1 Seongchinamella sediminis | reverse complement strand
GTCAGGTCGCGTACCTTGAGGGCCTCGATCTGGTTGGCGTTGAAGGCGCTGATGGACATGGGTACGTCCTGCGAACCCTCCTCGCGCTTGCGGGCGGTGACGATGACTTCTTCGAGCAGTGACGAGCTGCCGCGGGCGCCTCTCTCCTGGGCCTCGACCTGGGCAGCCGGCAGGGCAAGTCCCATTACAGTGGCAACCGAGGCGCTCAGGGTGAGCAGGCGAAAGGGGTTTCCAGGCGGAAATTTGCCATTATTCATAGTGAGTTCCCATGCTTAGTAATTACTAATTTTTATGTTTAATACTACTTCATGTGAAACTGGATGCTGCCTGGAGAGAGCAGTCAAGCCAGCTAACGTTGCTAGCTTGCATAAGTGCGCAGTTCATTACAAGTTGTAGCATTCACATCAACGGGACACTTTCGGGTCTGGGAATACCGAACTTGACGAGCCGTTCCTCCTGCAAAAGGATCGCACCGGAGGCTGTAAGCAGCGATGCCTGTAAGCAGCGATGCCTGCCACTGTATTTGTCCTTGTATTTGTCCAGTGAATAGCAAAAATCCCGCCTATTTATTTCAATTATGTAGGGTGCGGGACTACTATGCCTGCACTGACTGGCTGACCCCGAGTCGCCCGGCTGTCCATAGTTCTCAACCTGCAGAGGTAACAACATGTCTACCTATCAAGACCATATCAGTGAAATCGCCCAACTGCGTGCCGACGCCGGTGCTCCCTGGGACGAGATCAATCCCGAATCCGCCGCCCGTATGCGCCTCCAGAACCAGTTCAAGACCGGCCTGGACATCGCCCGTTACACCGCCGCGATCATGCGCAAGGACATGGCCGAGTATGACGCCGACAGCTCCCAGTACACCCAGTCACTGGGCTGCTGGCACGGCTTTATCGGCCAGCAGAAGCTGATTGCCATCAAGAAGCACTTCGGTGACACCAACAAGCGCTACCTGTACCTGTCGGGGTGGATGATTGCCGCCCTGCGCTCCGAGTTTGGCCCCCTGCCTGACCAGTCCATGCACGAGAAGACCTCCGTGCCCGGTCTGATTGAAGAGCTTTATACCTTCCTGCGCCAGGCCGATGCCCGTGAACTGGGTGGTCTGTTCCGCGAATTGGATGCTGCTCGCGCAGCGGGAGATGAGGTCAGGGAAAAAGACATCCAGAACCAGATCGACAACCACCAGACCCATGTTGTGCCCATTATCGCTGACATCGACGCCGGTTTCGGCAACGCCGAGGCGACCTACCTGCTGGCCAAGAAAATGATCGAAGCCGGCGCCTGCGCCATCCAGCTGGAAAACCAGGTATCGGATGAGAAGCAGTGCGGCCACCAGGACGGCAAGGTGACCGTTCCCCACGAGGACTTCCTGGCCAAGATTCGCGCCGTGCGCTATGCCTTCCTCGAACTGGGCGTGGACGACGGTGTGATCGTCGCCCGTACCGACTCCCTGGGTGCCGGCCTGACCAAGCAGATCGCGGTAACCAACGAGCCCGGCGATCTGGGCGACCAGTACAACAGCTTCCTGGACTGCGAGGAAGTTGCCCTGGAAGACATGAACAACGGTGATGTGGTCCTCAACCGCGATGGCAAGCTGCTGCGTCCCAGGCGCCTGCCCTCCAACCTGTTCCAGTTCCGCAAGGGCACCGGCGAGGATCGCTGCGTACTGGACTGCATCACGTCCCTGCAGAACGGTGCCGACCTGCTGTGGATCGAAACCGAGAAGCCCCACGTTGGCCAGATCGGCGCCATGGTTAACCGTATCCGTGAAGTCGTGCCCAACGCCAAGCTGGTGTACAACAACAGCCCGTCCTTCAACTGGACCCTGAACTTCCGCCAGCAGGTATTCGACGCCTGGTCGGAAGAAGGCAAGGACGTGTCCGCCTTCGACCGCGACAACCTGATGAGCGTTGAGTACGATGAGACTGAGCTGGCTGCCGAGGCGGACAACCGCATTCGCACCTTCCAGGCCGACGCGTCCCGCGAAGCAGGCATCTTCCACCACCTGATCACCCTGCCCACCTACCACACCGCGGCCCTGTCTACCGACAACCTGGCCAGGGAGTACTTCGGCGAACAGGGCATGCTCGGCTACGTGGCTGGCGTGCAGCGCAAGGAAATCCGCCAGGGTATCGCCTGCGTCAAGCACCAGAACATGGCCGGTTCCGACATGGGCGACGACCACAAGGAATACTTCGCCGGTGATGCCGCCCTCAAGGCGGCTGGTGAAGACAACACCATGAACCAGTTCGGCTAAGCCGCGCTGGAAGCAAACAAAAAAGGGCGGGCTTTACCCCGCCCTTTTTTGTGCCTGCAATCTGGCCGCGGTTTCACGCGGATTTCACCAGTGCTCATTTAGTGTAGGCTGCCTACCGGGTTGGCGGGAAACGGGGGACTGCCGTGAAAATCCTGTTGGTGGAAGATAATGGCACAATCGTGGCTCAGCTTGTCAGCTTCCTGGAAGGTCTGGGCTGGACGGTAGACTGTGCCAGCAGCGGCGGTCAGGGCGTGGATTTGGCTCGCGGCGATGTATTCGATGTGCTGGTGTTGGACCTGAACCTGCCGGATATGGATGGGCTCGCCGTCTGTCGCCGCCTCAAGACGAAGCTGGACTACAATTTGCCCGTGCTGATGCTGACCGCCAGGGACTCCTTTGAAGACAAGGCCTCCGGTTATGGGGAAGGCGCCGACGACTACGTGACCAAGCCCTTTGACCTGCGTGAACTGCGCTTGCGCTGCGAGGCACTCAGCCGCCGCCACCGCCTGCATCAAACCGCGGAGCTGAGCCTGGGCGAACTCAGCCTGTCACTGAAGAGCCAGGAAGCCAGACGCAGGGGCGAACTGCTGAAGCTTACCGGTGTCGGCTTCCGCATTCTGCGTGAACTGGTCGAGGCCTACCCGGAGGCGGTAACCCGCTCGCAGTTAATCCACCGCTTGTGGGGTGACGACCCGCCAGACAGCGACGCCCTGCGCTCCCACATTTATGGGCTGCGAGCAGTGCTGGACAAGCCATTCGATTCCGCCATGCTGAAGACGCTGCCCAACGTCGGCTACCGCCTGGTCTGCGATGAGGACTAGTATCCAGGGGCGCCTGTTCGCGATACTCGGCCTGTTCGTGCTGGCAAACACGGCACTCTGGATCGGCCTGGCAATGCTGCTGGCTTATGTGGTGGAGGACGCCACCATCGGCCGGGTAATGGCCAGCCAGATCGCGCTGTTGCAGCAGGCCTATGAGACAAGGGGGGAGTTGCCGGCCCCCGCCTTGCCTGAATTCACCCTCTACACCGACCCCGAGGCCCTGCCCGGAGTCATCAGCGAGCAATTGCGGCCCATCCCCGGTGGTGGAGAAGTGTTTACCCGCGATGACACCCACTACCACTATCGCTGGTTGCAGTTTCGCGGAGCGGCGCCGGTCATCCTGGTGGCTGAGGTGTCGCCCTGGCTGGTGGTCAGCAGGATGTCGCCGGAGCTGATCGTGCTGTTGGTGATCGGCTTCGTTATTGCCCTCTGTTTCGGTCTGGTTGCGGTTTATTTCATCGCCCGCATGACCACCCGTCCGGTCAGGGAGCTGACCCGGGCGATAGCGACCAGCCCCCGCCCGCGGCCATTGCCCCATGTTGCCCAGCAGGATGAGGTGGGGGTGCTGGCATCGGCCATGGATGGGGCCCTGACCGGACTGCAGGATGCGCTGGCCAGGGAAGCGGCATTTACCCGCGATGTCAGCCATGAACTGCGCACCCCGCTAACAACACTGCGCAATGCCAGCACCCTGTTGTCCGCCTCGGCGCAGGACAATCCGCACGTGGCCCAGGTGGCCAGATCCTGCCGGGAGATAGAGGGTTTGCTGGCCGGCCTGCTCGCCCTGGCCAGGGCGGAGTCCTCGCTGCTTGCGGATATCCCGCTGCGCCCCTTGCTGGAAGAACTGCTGATCGAGCGCGGCGGGATTCTGGAGGACCAGGCATTCGAGGTGGTTCTCGCGGTACCCGACGGTGCCCGGGCGCGGGGCAACGAGCAGCTCACCCGCCTGTTGCTGGCCAACCTGGTGGACAACGCCCTGCGTTACGCCAGCCCCCAATGCCTGGAAATGAGGCTCCAGGGTAAATCGCTGCTACTGGAAAACCCCTGCGCCGGCGGGACATCGCAGCCCCATGCCGACAGCCTGGGTCACGGGCTTTACCTGGTCAAACGTCTTGCCGGGGCCCAGAGCTGGCGCTTTGAGCGCGAGGCGACCGGCGATAAGTTTCGTGTAGTTCTGCGCTGGTAAAACCGCGGAAATTTCACGCGCCCTTGACGTCCCCCCTTGCACTATAGCCACATCAAGCCGCTCACAAGGAGAGCATAACGATGTGGAAAACACTTGGAATTTCAGTTTTAGGGATTGTCACTGCAACGGGGGCTTTTGTTGCCTGGTTTTTCAGCCTGATAGAGCCTACCGCAGCCGCCGGCCTGCAAAAAGCCACGCCCGAGGATTTGCCCTACTACCAGCAACGGGTGGCAGAGCATCGCGGCAGGGTCCTGATCGTCGTCACCAGTGAAACCGAGATGGGTGACAGCGGCAAGCCCACCGGTTACGAGCTGACGGAGCTGTCCCGGGCCTACTACGTGTTTACCGTTAATGGCTTCGAGGTCGATATCGCCAGCCCCCTGGGCGGCGCAGCGCGGGCCGTTATCGATGACGAGGATATGGGGCCGCTGGACTACGCTTTTCTCAACGACCCGGACGCGATGGCCCGGGCGGAAGACACCCTGCCCCTTGCCAGCGTCGACGGCAATGACTACCGGGCGACCTTCTTTGTCGGTGGCAAGGGCACCATGTGGGATTTTCCCGACAACCCCTATATTCACCAGTTGGTGCGCGACTATGCGGACAAGGGCAAATTGTTGGGTGCGGTCTGTCACGGTCCCGCGGCGCTGGCAAACGTGATGCTGGACAATGGCCGGCCCTTCCTCGCGGGCAAGCCGGTAACCGGCTTCAGCAATGAGGAGGAGCTGTTGTTGATCCCGGAGGCGGGCGAACTGTTTCCTTTCCTGCTGGAAGACCGGATGCGCGAGCAGGGTGCCGAGGTGGTGGTGGGAACCCCCTATCTGGAAAACGTGGCGGTTAGCGCCGGCCTGGTCACCGGCCAGAATCCCTGGTCGGTGTATGCGACAGCCGAGGCCATGGTGTCACAGCTGGGATATGCCCCCGTCCCCCGGCGGGCCACCGGGATCGAGAACAGTGTGGATGTATTGCTGCAGTACCACCTGCTGGGCAAGGTGGGCGCCCGGGAGGCAATGGATGCCCTGGTAAATGCCGGGGAAGACCTGAACCGCAACCTGATCATCATGCACGGGCTGCTGGCGGTCATGCGCTGGCGGCTGAAGTCCGGCCTTGAACTGCTGGTGCTCGCCCAGCACGCCAAAACCATCAGCGGTCGCTAGCTCACGTGAAGCAGCAGGGCAGGGTGGTGCGCGACCATTCTGCTCTTTTGCCGTTACCGCCCGTTCTAGCGGTCCAGCCCGCCCATCAGCATGTACTTGATCTCGACGTAATCATCGATGCCGTATTTGGAGCCCTCGCGGCCGGAACCGGACTCCTTGACGCCGCCGAAGGGCGCCATCTCGTTGGAGATAATCCCCTCGTTAATGCCGACAATCCCGTAGTCAAGTTCCTCGGCGACCCGCCACACGCGGCCTATATCGCGGGTGTAGAAGTAGGATGCCAGGCCGAACTCGGTGTCGTTGGCCATGGCAATCACTTCCTCCTCGGTGGAGAAGCGAATCACCGGGGAGACCGGACCGAAAATCTCGTTGCGGAACACGGCCATCTCAGCGGTGACTTCCGTGAGCACGGTGGGCTGGTAAAAGCAGCCGCCGAGTTCGTGAGCACCACCGCCTACGGCCAGGCTGGCGCCCTGGGCGATTGAATCCTGCACCAGCTGGTCTACATCACTGACCGCCTTTTTGTTGACCAGCGGCCCGATCACCACGCCATCCTCGGCGCCGTTGCCGACTGTGAGTTCAGCCGTTGCCTTGACCAGCTTTTCCACGAACTGGTCGTAGATGCCCGCCTGCACGAACAGCCGGTTGGAGCACACGCAGGTCTGCCCTGCATTGCGGTACTTGGAGATCATCGCGCCCTCGACGGCGGCGTCGATATCGGCGTCGTCAAAGACAATAAAGGGGGCATTGCCGCCCAGTTCCATGGACACTTTCTTCATGGTGTCGGCACAGGCGGCGGTGAGCTTTTTGCCCACCGGGGTGGAGCCGGTGAAGGTGAGTTTGCGCACCACGGGGTTGGAGGTCAGTTCGCCACCGATGTCGCTGGAGCTGCCGGCCACCACGTTGATGACGCCGGCGGGAATGCCTGCGCGTTCGGCCAGCTCGGCCATGGCAAAGGCCGATAGCGGGGTTTCGGTGGCTGGCTTGATGACGATGCTGCAGCCTGCCGCCAGGGCGGGGGCCGCCTTCCTGGCGATCATGGCATTGGGAAAGTTCCACGGGGTGATGGCGGCCACCACGCCTACCGGCTGCTTGATGCAGACAATGCGCTTGTCAGCTGAGGGGGCCGGGATCACATCGCCGTCGATACGCTTGGCCTGCTCGCCGAACCACTCGACGAAAGCGGCGCCATAGGCGACTTCACCGCGCGACTCGGCCAGCACCTTGCCCTGTTCCGCGGTCATGATCTGGGCCAGGTCCTCCTGGTGCTCCATCATCAGGTCGAACCATTTCCTGAGCAGCCCGGCGCGGGCCTTGGCCGGCTGTTTCTTCCAGGCCGTCATGGCGGTATCGGCGGCGGCCACGGCCCGGGCCGTCTCGGCGGCGCCCACCATGGCCACTTCAATGATGTGTTCGCCAGTGGCCGGGTTGGTGACGGCAAACGTGGCGCCATCATCCGCGTTTACCCACTGGCCGTTGATATACGCCTGCCCTTTCAGCAGACCGGGATCGGAGAGGGATAGAGACATGGTTTTCTTCCTTTCTAGGGTACAGGTCGCTTGCAATCGGGCTCAGGTTATCACGCCGGCCGGGGGGGCAGGCCAGCAGTTTCTGGCCGGGCGCCCGGCATTGGCCGCCAGCGGTGGCGGGTGCTATATTGCCTCTCCGACCTGCAGACCGGCCGCCAGACGAGTGCCGCCGCGTCCCCGTGATTTCAATCCCGGAACAGACAGACAAGCTGGAGAGATTTATGAGAGTGTATGACAAGTTTTATATCAACGGTGAGTGGGTAGACCCGGTGACACCGAAATCCCTGGAGGTGATCAATCCCGCCACTGAACAGGTGTGCGCCACTATCTCCATTGGCTCCGCGGCGGATGTCGACAAGGCGGCCCGGGCGGCCCGGGCGGCTTTTGCGAGCTACGGCCGCAGCTCCCGGGACGAGCGTATAGCCCTGCTGACGGCGGTGGTCGAGACCTACCAGAAGCGCTACAACGACATCGCCGATGCTATTTCCGAGGAAATGGGCGCGCCGACCAGGCTGGCGGTCGATGCCCAGGCTGCCAGCGGTCTCGGACATTTGTCCACGGCCCTGGAAATTCTGAAAACCTACGAGTTCGAGGAAATGGCTGGCAACAGCCGGATTATCAAGGAGCCGATCGGCGTCTGCGGATTGATTACCCCCTGGAACTGGCCGATCAACCAGATTTCCTGCAAGGTGGCGCCGGCACTGGCTGTCGGTTGCACCGTGGTGCTCAAGCCCTCCGAGGTGGCGCCGCTTTCCGGCTATCTGTTTACCGAGGTGATGCATGAGGCCGGCGTCCCGGCTGGCGTGTTCAACATGATCAATGGCGATGGCGCCGGCGTTGGCACCGCGATTTCATCGCACCCGGAAATCGACATGGTGTCCTTCACCGGCTCCACCCGGGCAGGCTCCCTGGTGGCCCAGAACGCGGCTCCCAGTATCAAGCGCGTCACCCAGGAGCTGGGCGGCAAGTCGCCCAATATTATTCTCGAGGACGTGGACCTCGAGGCCGCCGTTACCCGCGGCGTGATGCACATGTACAACAACACCGGCCAGTCCTGTAACGCGCCGTCGCGCATGCTGGTGCCCCGGTCCCTGCTGGAACAGGCGGAGGCGATTGCCGCTGCGGTTACCGGGTCGGTGGTGGTGGGGGACCCCAAAGCCGAAGAGACTACCATGGGGCCGGTGGTGAGCGAGGCCCAGTTCAACAAGATCCAGGGCCTGATCCAGGCCGGTATTGATGAAGGCGCGAAACTGGTGTGCGGTGGTGTCGGTCGTCCCGAGGGGCTGGAGCATGGCTACTACGTCAGGCCCACGGTATTCAGCAAGGTCAACAATGACATGACCATCGCCCGGGAAGAGATCTTTGGCCCTGTGCTGGTCATGATGCCCTACGACAGCGTGGAAGAGGCCATTGCCATCGCCAACGACACGCCCTACGGGCTTGCCGGCTACATACAGGGCAACAATGGCGACGAGGTGATGGATGTTGCCAGCCGGATCCGTGCCGGCAATATCAGTATCAATGGCACTTCCGGCGATCTCAACACCCCCTTTGGCGGCTACAAGCAGTCCGGCAATGGTCGCGAGTGGGGAGCCCACGGCTTTACCGACTACCTGGAAGTAAAGGCGCTGTCCGGCGCAGCCTGACGGCAGGGAGAGAGCGGCGAAGCTATGCGGAAGTGGTTGCTTGTATCGTTTGCGGTCGTTTCGCTGATCCTGGTAGGCGTTTACCTGGGCACGGACAGGGACACACGCACCCTGCTGGCCAACCTGCCCAGCGACCGGAACGTGTTGTTCTGGTCGCTGCCCCAGCGCGATGCCGCATTCCGGACCATGGACCGGCTGCCGGTACTGGCGCGCTCGCGGGTGGTTGCAGCGGGTAGTGGGGTATCGCCGCTGGCGGCGGGTGAGCCACTGGTGCTGGATCTGGATGTTGACCAGTACATGGCGCAGCAGCGCACGGCAGGTCTGGTCATCGTCCAGGGCGGTGCGGTCCGGCTGGAGAAATACGGTCTGGGATTCAACGCCGCCGGCCGCTGGACCAGCTTTTCGGTGGCCAAGTCGCTTACCTCGACCCTGGTGGGTGCCGCCATAGCGGACGGTTATATCGATAGTGTCGACGACAGGGTGTCCGACTATATTCCCGGCCTGCGCGGCTCGGCCTACGACGATGTGTCCATCCGCCAGTTACTGACCATGACCTCGGGCGTGGCCTGGAACGAGGACTACGAGGACCGGAACAGCGATGTCGCCCAGTTCAATGAGCACCAGGCGGAGCCGGGCGTGGACGTCACCGTCAGCTACATGCGCGCCCTGCCGCGGGACGTGCCCGCCGGCGCGGAGTGGGTGTACAAAACCGGCGAAACCAACCTGATCGGGGTGCTGGTGAGCGCCGCCAGCGGCAAGCAACTGGCGGATTACCTGGCGGAAAAAATCTGGACGCCCTATGGCATGGAGCAGGACGCCAGCTGGCTGCTGGGATCGACCGGCCATGAGATAGGCGGCTGCTGCCTGCAGGCCGCCACCCGGGATTTCGCCCGCTTCGGCCTGTTCATGCTCGGTGGTGGAAAAGTAAACGGTCAAAGCATACTGCCCCAGGGCTGGCTGTCCGCGGCAACCCGCAAGCAGGCCGATATCGGTGTGCCGGGCCGGGGCTATGGCTACCAGTGGTGGACCTACGATGACGGCAGTTATGCCGCCCAGGGTATTTTCGGCCAGGGGATTTTTATCGATCCCGCGCGGGAACTGGTGATCGCTTCCAACAGCAACTGGCCGCGGGCCCGCGGTGTCGACGGTGAAAGCGAGCAGCGCCAGGCCTTCTATCGCGCCGTGCAGGCGGCGGTCGACAGGGAATAGGCGGCCTCACGCCGCGCAGCTATTCGGCCAGCAGTGCAGCCCGCAGTGCCCGGGCCTGGTCCTGGATGATGCGCTGGTTGTCCGGCCCCATGCGCAGCAACTGCTTGGCAATCGGCGGCAGCTCTTCCAGAGATTCATCGGCGTAGGTGTAGGTGGTCACATGCTGTTTCAGGGCCGGCGGTTCATCCAGCACCGGCGCGGCGATCACCTGGTCCAGGGCGCGAATCAGGCTGTTGTCCATGTCCTCCTGCGGGTAACCCAGGTTGCCGTAGGCCTGTTCCAGCAGCGGCCGGAAGCGGTGGAAGGCCGCGGCCAGGGTCTCCGGATCCAGGGCCCCGATGGCCTCGGCGTAGTCGTCATAGCGGGCGTAGGTGGCGGGATCCATCACTACTCGGCCGGCCTCTTCCCGCACCTCGAATTTGCCTTCCGGCGGCGGCAGGGTGAAGACCTTGTTGAGCAGTGAACCCTTGCCCGCCGCGTCGATGAATGCGGTGCCCCGTTCAAGCAGGTCATCCTGGCGCAGCGCCTGGGCGAACACGCTGTTATCCAGCGCCGGGGCCAGGGTCTCCCTGACCACGGGGTCGCTGTCTTCCAGTGTCAGTTCAGGCTCTGGCTCCGGCTCTATAACCGTATCATTGGGGTCGCTGGTATCGGTGCCAATGGTTGTCGGTGCCGGGATGTCCGGTGCGGGTGCCGGTGGCGGCGCCAGCGGCGGCGGTGACTCCGCCGGTACCGGGGTGATCAGCTCGGCGGCGGGTGGTTCCGGTTCGGGGCTGCTGCCGCTGAAGTACCAGGCAATACCGATAACCAGCGCCAGCACCGCCAGGGCGATAGGCAGCTTGGGCAGCCCGGGTGAGTCTTGCTCCGGGGCGTAGCGATCTTCCGAATCAACCTGCATGACGAGTCCTCTTGTTGTGTAGCACTTTGCTTGCTATGACTGTTTCCGTGATGGCCAGTTCACCCGGCGGCGAAATTACTCAGCGGTCCAGGCTGAAGCGGTCGGCGTCCATGTGCGCGGGGAAGCGCTCCCGGTACTGGCGCAGTTCTCCCGCCGACAGGCTTACCGTGCGGACATCGGCCCGCGCCTCGAGGTCGGCCAGCAGCCGGCCATCCGCGGCGACTGCCAGGCTATCACCAGTGTAGTCCAAACCTTTGGCATCGCTGCCAATACGGTTGATGCCGACCACACAGGCGAGGTTCTCGATGGCCCGGGCGAGCAGCAGTTGGCGCCAGTGCATGCGCCTGGCTGCGGGCCAGTTGGCAATGTAGAGCGCCAGGTCGTAGTCCTGCCGGTTGCGGCTGAACACGGGGAAGCGCAGGTCGTAACAGACCTGCAGCAGTATGCGCCAGTCGCGCCACTCGACGATCACGCGCTCACTGCCGCCGCGATAGCGTTGGTGTTCCCCGGCCATGCGGAACAGGTGGCGCTTGTCATAGTGGTGCAGCGCTTCCGGGGTCGCAAACAGCATGCGATTGTAAACATCGTCACCAACCTTCACCGCAATGCTGCCGGTGACCGCACAGTCCAGTTCGCTGGCGAGCGCTCGCAGCCACTGTTCGGTGACGCCACCGGGGAGCTCGGCGTTAGCCAGGGCGTTCATTGAAAAGCCGGTGGTGAACATTTCCGGCAGTACCACCAGGTCGGTCTTGCCGGCCAGCCCCTTGAGGCCCTCCCCAATGGCCTTGCGGTTTTCAGCAGGCTGTTCCCACTGTAGTTCCGGCTGTACCAGGGTAACGCTCAAATCGCGCATAAAATCTCCGCGGCCTGTTTCAAGGTGACATCGCTCTTGGCGAAGCAGAATCTCAGGTAATGCTGCTCCGGCGGCGATTCATAAAACACCGAGACGGGAATGGACGCCACCCCGAACTCCCGGGTCCACCGTTCGCACAGTTGCTGGTCCGCCGCCCGGCTGATCTCACTATAGTCCAACAACTGGAAATAGGTGCCGGCACTGGGTTCAAAACTGAATGCGGATCCGGCCAGAGCGGCGCAGAACAGGTCCCGCTTGCGCTGGTAAAAATCGGCGAGGCCGGCGGGATAGTCCGGGTATTGCGCGAGGAATTCAGCGACTGCCTGCTGTACCGGGGTGACCGCCACGAAGGCGACAAACTGGTGCACCTTGCGCAACTCGGCGGTCAGCGCCGGGGGAGCGACACAGTAGCCGGTTTTCCACCCGGTAACGCTGAAGGTCTTGCCGAAGGAGAAATGGGCGAAGCTGCGCTCCCGCAGTTGCGGGTACTGCAACACGCTGCGGTGGGGGCGGCTGTCGAAGGTCAGGTGTTCGTATACCTCGTCGCTGCAGACCAGCAGGTCGTGACGGACGGCCAGTTCCTCCAGGGTGCGCAGGTCGCTGTCGGTCAGCATGGTTCCGGTTGGGTTGTGCGGGGAGTTGATCACAATCATCCGGCTGCGTGAGTTGAGCCGGGCGGCAACCACCTCCCAGTCGACCGCAAAGTCCGGCTGGCGCAGCGCGACCCGCACCGCCCTGCCGCCGGCCATCTCGATAGCGGGCACATAGCTGTCGTAACTGGGGTCCAGCACCAGCACATCGTCTCCCGGCTGGACGCTGGCCATGATGGCGCAGAAGATGCCTTCGGTGGCGCCGGGCACCACGGTGATTTCGCTGTCCGGGTCGCAGTCCACACACCGGTGCAGTTGCTGCTGGATCGCCAGTTGTTCGCGCAAGGCGGGCAAGCCTGCGAGCGGTGCGTACTGGTTGTGGCCGTCCATGACCGCTTTCGCCAGCGCCTCCCGCAATTCCTCTGGCGCGTCGAAATCCGGGCAGCCCTGGGACAGGTTGAGTGCACCGGTTTCAGCGGCCAGGGCAGACATGCGGGCGAAAATAGTCGTGCCGACCCTGGGTAGCTTGCTGTGGATGCGCGGGCTCAAAGCTGGGTATCCAGGGGCAGTTCGGTGGTGTTCTTGATCTCGGTCACCGCCATGTGGGAATGCAGTTCGCGGATCGACGGACTGGCGGTGAGGGTGTTGCGCACGAAATCCTCGTAGTGGCGAATGTCCCGGGTGACTATTTTCAGCATGTAGTCCCAGATCCCGGTCATGGTATAGCACTCGATCACTTCCGGGTGATCGATAATCTCGCGCTCAAATTCCATCAGGTTCTGGCGCCCGGTAGAGGTCAGGTTAATGGTGGCGAATACCACCACATCCATGCCCAGGGCGGTGCGATCCAGCAGCGCAACCCGCCGCTTGATCAGGCCATCCTGTTCCAGGCGGTTGATGCGTCGCCAGCAGGGGGACTGGGAAATATTGATGCGCTCGGCAATGGCCGCGGTGCTGGTGGTGCTGTCCCGCTGGAGCATTTTCAGGATGTCGATATCCTGTCTGGAGAGAGACTCGGTCATTTTAATCTGTTAAGTCATTCCTAGTGGATAAATTATGCACATGTTGCCGAAATATTCGATGAAATCAAATAACAATTTCCGCTGACCTTGGCCAGAATAAGCAGATTACATAAGTACACGGCAGCTATCATGAGTTCTCAGAACGCGACCCCAATGCGCAAGGTCTCCCTGGACGACAAGTACGCCCTTGACGCCACCCGCGCCTACATGACCGGCATAGAGGCCCTGGTGCGGCTGCCGATGCTGCAGCACCAGCGCGACCAGCGGCGCGGGCTCAACACCGCGGCGTTTATTTCCGGTTACCGCGGCTCGCCCCTGGGTACGGTTGACCAGTCCATGTGGAAGGCGCGTTCCTGGCTGCAACAACACAAGGTACATTTCGAAGCCGGCATTAATGAGGAGCTGGCGGCCACTGCCGTCTGGGGCAGCCAGCAGACCAACCTGTTCGCCGGCGCCAGATACGACGGCGTGTTCGGCATGTGGTACGGCAAGGGCCCGGGCGTGGACCGCTCTATGGACGTGATCAAGCACGCCAATGCCTTCGGTACCTCCCGCTACGGCGGCGTACTGGCGGTGGCCGGTGACGACCACGCCTGCAAGTCGTCCACCCTGCCGCACCAGTCTGAACATATGTTCATGGGGGCCTCGGTGCCGGTGCTGGCGCCCGCCAACGTGCAGGAGGTGCTGGACCTGGGCGTGTATGGCTGGGAACTGTCGCGCTACAGCGGTTGCTGGGTAGCCCTGAAAGCCATTACCGAGAACATGGATTCGGCGATCTCCGCCGACATCGACCCCGGCCGTATCGAGATCGTGATTCCGGAAGACTTTGAGCTGCCGCCGGGCGGCGTGCACGGGCGCTGGCCGGACAAGCCGCTGGAACAGGAATGGCGCCTCAACAAGTACAAAATTTACGCGGCCCGGGAGTTTGCCCGGGTTAACGGCATCAACCGGATCGTGGTTGACTCGCCCAATGCCCGCCTGGGCATTGTCACCTCAGGCAAGGCCTACCTGGATGTGATGCAGGCGCTGGAAGACATGGGTATCAGCGACGCCGTGGCGGCCGAGATCGGCCTGCGGGTCTACAAGGTCGGCATGCCCTGGCCGCTGGAGCCCCGGGCCACCGCGGCGTTTGCCGAGGGACTGGAAGAAATCCTGGTGGTGGAGGAAAAGCGCTCGGTTATCGAGGACCAGCTTACCGGCCAGCTGTACAACTACGCCTCGCACTCGCGTCCGCGGGTGATCGGCGAGTTTGACGAGCACGGCCGCGACCTGTTGACCAACCTGGGCGAACTGTCGCCGGCAACCATTGCCCTGGCCATTCACAGCCGCCTGCGCCGCTTTTACCAGTCGGAGACCATGGACCGGCGGATCCGCTGGATCGAGGAAAAGGAAGCCTCCCTCGCCACCCCGCGCGATACCATTGAGCGGGTGCCGCATTTCTGCAGCGGCTGCCCCCACAACACTTCCACCAGGGTGCCCGAGGGCAGTCATGCCATGGGCGGCATCGGCTGCCACTACATGGCAACCTGGATGCCGGACCGGGAAACCCACACCTTTACCCAGATGGGGGGTGAGGGGGTGACCTGGGTGGGCCAGGCGCCGTTTACCGACATCCCGCACGTGTTCCAGAACCTGGGTGACGGCACCTATTCCCACTCCGGCATTCTCGCGGTACGGGCGGCTGTGGCTGCAAAGGTGAACATCACCTACAAAATTCTCTACAACGACGCGGTGGCCATGACCGGCGGCCAGCCGGTGGACGGGGGCCTGAAGCTGGCAGACCTGATCATGCAGCTGCGCGGTGAAGGCGTCCGTCGTATCGCCCTGGTCAGCGATGAGCCCCAGCAGTGGCGCGGCCAGTTTACCGCGACGCCGGGTTACAGCCTGCACCATCGCGACGAGATGGACAGCCTGCAAAAGGAACTGCGGGAGTTCAAGGGCACCTCGGTGATCGTCTACCAGCAAACCTGTGCCGCCGAAAAACGCCGTAGGCGCAAAAAGGGCATGCTGGAAGATCCGGCCAGGCGTCTGTTTATCAACGAAGCGGTATGCGAGGGCTGCGGTGATTGCAGCGTCAAATCCAATTGCCTGTCGGTGCTGCCCAGAGAAACCGAGCTGGGTCGCAAGCGGGAAATCGACCAGAGTGCCTGTAACAGGGATTACAGCTGTGCCCGCGGTTTCTGCCCCAGCTTCGTCAGCGTGGTCGGCGGCCAGCTGAAAAAGTCCAGCGCCGTCGCCAACGCCGGCGAGCTGGTGTTCGACCCGCTGCCACAGCCACAGTTGCCCTCGCTGGAAAGACCCTGGAACACGGTTGTTACCGGCGTTGGCGGCACCGGTGTGCTGACCATCACCGCACTGGTCGCCATGGCTGCGCACATCGAGGGCAAGGGCTGCGCCACCCTGAACCAGACCGGCCTGGCGCAGAAGTTCGGTGCGGTGGTCAGTCACGTACGGGTGAGCGAAAACCAGGAAGACATTCACGCCGTGCGCATTCCCGCCGGCGAGGCGGACCTGCTGGTAGGCTGCGACCTGGTGGTAGCGTCCACCTACGAGGCCATGGGCAAGGTGGCACAGGGCCGCAGCTATGCCGTGGTCAATGCAGCGGAGGTGCCGACCTCGGCGTTTATCCGCAATCCGGATGCCAAATTCCCCACTCGGGCGATGCAGGACAAAGTGGTCACGGAAGTCGGTGCGGACAGCTGCCACTTTATCGATGCCACCCGGGTTGCCACCGAACTGCTGGGCGATTCCATCGCCAGCAATCTGTTCCTGCTGGGCTTCGCCTGGCAGCGCGGACTGGTGCCGGTGTCCAGCGAGGCCCTGGAACAGGCGGTCGAGCTCAATGGCGTGGCGATCGACTTCAACAAGCAGGCCTTCCTCTGGGGGCGCCGCTGCGCCGATCAGCCGGAGAAGGTGTTGTCGCTGCTGCCCCCGGAGCAGGACACGGTAACGCCGCTGACCCTCGACGAGCTCATCGCCGACCGGGAACGGCGCCTGACTGACTACCAGAACAGCGCCTACGCGAAAGACTACCGCCAGCACATAGACCGGCTGCGCAGTGTCGACCCCCGGCCCGATGAGGACGACTCGCTGACCCGGGCTGGCGCCCGCCAGCTCTACCGCTTGATGGCATACAAGGATGAATACGAAGTTGCGCGCCTGTATTCCGATGGCGAATTCCAGCGCAAGCTGGCAGCCCGCTTCGAGGGCGACTACGAGCTTCGCTTCAACCTCGCGCCGCCGCTGTTTTCAAAGCGGGATCCGGGGAGCGGAGAGCTGATCAAGAGAGAGTTCGGGCCCTGGATGCAAACCGCTTTCAGCTGGCTGGCGAAGGCGAAATTCCTGCGTGGTACCGCGCTGGATATCTTTGGCTATACCACCGAGCGCAGACAGGAGCGACAGGATATCGCTGACTATTGCCAGCTGCTGAGCGAGATCGCCAGGCATCTCGACGATGATAATTACAGCACCGCCGTGGAACTGGCGGCCAGTGCTTACCAGTTGCGTGGCTACGGCCACATCAAGGACCGCAATCGCGAGCAGTTGCAGGAGCAGCAGGCAGCCCTGTTGGCGCGGCTGCGCGGCGAGGCGGTGGAAGAGTCAAGCGTCCGCTTTTTGAACGCGGCCTGATCTATAAAGAATATCCCGGGAGGATAGCAGGATGTCTATTTTTGATGCACCGGCCTACGATGGCCACGAACTGGTTACTTTCGGCAGGGACGCGGCCACCGGCCTGCGTGCCATTATCGCCGTGCACAGCACGGTACTGGGTCCGGCGGTGGGCGGTTGCCGCATGTATCCCTATGCCGGCGATGATGAGGCGCTCAACGACGTGCTGCGCCTGTCCCGGGGCATGACCTATAAATCGGCCCTGGCCGGGCTGCCCTTCGGCGGCGGCAAGTCGGTGATTATCGGCGATCCGCGCAAGGACAAGACGCCGGCGCTGATGCGCGCCATGGGCGACTTCGTCAACTCCCAGGGCGGTCGCTACGTGGCCGCCGAGGATTCAGGCACCGGTGTCGCCGATATCCGCCTGATGGCCGAACGTACCCCGCATGTCAGCGGCATGGACGATAATGAATTTGGCGGCGACCCGTCCCCGAGTACAGCCCGGGGCGTGTTCCTGGCCATACGCGCCGCCGTTCGCCACCGCCTCGGCGAGAACAGCCTGCAGGGTGTGCGCGTCGCGGTGCAGGGCCTGGGCCACGTCGGTTACTACCTGGCCGGTTACCTGGCCGATGCCGGCGCCACGGTGCTGGGTGCCGACGTCAACGAGGACAATCTGCGCCGGGCGGTGCAGGACCACGGGGTGCAAGCCGTGGCCAGCGACGCCATTCTCGCTGCCGAGGTTGACGTGTTTGCGCCCTGCGCCATGGGCGCGATACTCAATGCCGCAACCATTCCCGGCCTGCGCGCCGGTATTGTCGCCGGCGCCGCCAATAACCAGCTGGCCACCGAAGCAGACGGCGTCAGCCTGCAGGAGCGGGGGATTCTCTACTGCCCGGATTTCCTGATCAACGCCGGCGGTATTATCGACGTGCATCACCAGCGCAGCGGTTCCGCCGACAGTGAAAAACGGGCCCATATCCAGCGCATCGAGCAGACCCTTTCGCAGGTGCTGCAGCGTGCCGATGAAAGCCATCGCCACACCAATGCCATTGCCGAGGAACTGGCGCGGGACATTATCAACCGCGCCGGCCAGTCGCTGGCCGCCTAGGTTGTGTGGTCAGGCCCTAGCTGACGCTGCTACCCAGCGGGGTGGCGATTTCCCCCGGGGTGAGGTGCAGGTAGCGCCGCAGGTAGTAAACACCCAGGTAGAAGGGGCCTGTATCCAGCAGGGCCACCGTCGCCTTGAACAGGTAGTTGCTGCCCACCAGTAGCAACAGGGTTTTGAAGGTCATCTCGTCGCGCAGGAAAGCGGCGCCGAAGGTGACGGTAATCACCATGATGGAATCGACCATCTGGCTCATCAGGGTGCTGAAGTTGTTGCGCACCCAGAGATATTTGCCGCGGGTTACCCGCTTCCAGAAGTGGAACAGCTGTACATCGCAGTACTGCGCGGCGATGTAGGCCAGCATGGAGGCGAACACCGCCCCGGAGGTAGTGGCGTATATCAGCTGGTATAGCCCTACCGACTGCTCCACCATGTCGCCGTTGGGCAGCGCCACCGGTGCCGCCAGTTGCAGGATTTGCCAGGGCGGCATACTGTCCGCGGGGACCGAGGGCAGGCTGTTGCCCAGCAGCAGTACGCCGAGGATCATGAAGTTGAGTCCGAGGCCGACCGATACCAGGAAGTTGGCCCTGGCCTTGCCATACAGCTCGCAGATAAGATCGGTGCAGAGAAAGGTCAGGGGGTAGGGTAGAACCCCTACCGCCAGCGCCATGGGGCCCAGCTGCACGAAGCGGGTGATGCCGATCACGTTCAGCAGAGTCATGGCGCAGAGGAAGGTGCCCGCCAGCACCAGGAATACCCGTTCCCGTCGCTCCTGTATGTGCGCCTGTAGCTGCGCCATTCAGGCTTCCCGTTGCCCCAGGTTGGCATGCAGTACGGCGCCGTTGATCACCGGGTGGTGGTGAGCCCAGTGGATGAGCTCGGCAATCTCGACCGGCTGCACCAGCCGGTTGAAACTGTTCATGCCGGCAATCGCGCCCTCCACCTCGGGGTCGGTGCCAATGTGGGTACGCAGCATCTCGGTGTCGGTAAAACCCGGGCACACCAGCGCGGTGTGGACACCCCTGCCCATCAGGTCCTGGCAGGTGGCGCGCATCATGCCCAGTTGCGCGTGCTTGCTGACCACGTAGCTGAAGGAATTCGCCACCGCCTTTTCCGACAGGGTGGAGCCGACATAGGTAATACTGGAGCCCGCCTGCATCAGCGGCAGTATGCCCTGGTTGAGGCTGTTGATGGCCACGACATTGGTTTCCATGACCCCTCGCAGGCTGGCGCTGTCGCAGGCGCCGCAACTGTCCTTGAGCATCTGGCTGGCGTTGTGAACGAGGGCAACGGTGCCGCCACCGGCGAGCTCCTGCTGCAGGGTGGCCACGGTTGCCGCCACTGACTCGGTGGAAGCCAGGTCACAGCTAAGGTTGTCAACCTCGGCCAGGGGGCATGGGCGGCGCGACAGGTTGAATACGCGATAGCCCTCGGCCACAAACAACGCAGCCGTCTGCCTGCCAATGCCAACGCTGGCGCCAGTAATAATTGCCGATTTCATACATAGAATCCGTTAAATTGTTCCAGAGTCGAGGATTTGCAGCAGTGCGTCAAGCTTTGCACCGCGGTTGCGCTCGTCATTGGCAGGCATGACAATGATGCCAGCTGATACGCAAGGGAAGATGATGACGGATTACACCTCGCTGCACATAGACAAGGAGAAGCACAAGTTCTCCGCCGCACATTACACTATTTTTTCTGCTCGCGAGCGCGAACGCCTGCACGGCCACAACTATTCCGTCTCCGCCCGTTTTGTCGCCCCGCTGGGCGACAACGGGTTTTCCGCCGACTACAACGTGTACAAAAACCGCCTGGCAGCACTGTGCGAGGAGCTGGATGAGTACATGCTGCTGGCGGCCGAGTCGCCCCACCAGCGCATAGAGGAAGAGGGCGACTACTACCGGGTGCATTTCAATGGGGAGGAAATGCTGTTCCTGCGCGCCGATACCCTGGTGCTGCCAATCCGCAACGCTACGGTCGAGGAGTTCTCCCGCTACCTGCTGCACAAGCTCGTCGACCAGTCAGCCGGAGAGGGGTTGATCGAAATCGAACTGTTTGTGGCCTCGGGACCCGGCCAGAAGGCGGGCTCCCTGTGGCGCGGCGGCTAGCGCATAGCGGCTGCCCCGGGGCCTGGCCTTCAGGCGGCGATGCCCGAGTGACGCAGTAGCGGCGCAATGTCGGGCTCGCGCCCGCGGAAGGCGACAAAGGTCTCCATGGCCTCGCGGGCACCGCCGACCGCCAGCACTTCCCGCTGGAAAGCGGCCCCGGTTTCCGGGTTGAATATTCCCTCTTCCTCAAACCGTGAATAGGCGTCGGCAGACAGTACTTCCGCCCATTTGTAGCTGTAGTAGCCCGCGGCGTAGCCGCCGGCGAAGATGTGGCTGAAGCCGTGCTGGAAACGGTTGTAGTCCGGCGTTGGCACAACACTGACCCGGGCCCGCACCGCATCCAGGACCTGCTGGATCTCGCCGGCGTCGCCGCCGCTCCAGTTCATGTGCAGCTGAAAGTCGAACAGGGCAAATTCCAGCTGCCGGGCCATTTGCATCGCGGAGTTGAAGTTGCGGGCGGCGAGCATCCTGTCCAGCATTTCTGCCGGCAGCGGCTCGCCGGTCTGGTAGTGGCCGGAGATGAAAGCCAGGGCCTCGGGCTCCCAGCACCAGTTTTCCAGGAACTGGCTGGGCAGCTCCACTGCATCCCAGGCCACGCCGTTAATCCCGGAAATGGCGGCCACTGTCTGGCGAGTCAGCATGTGGTGCAGTCCGTGCCCGAACTCGTGGAACAGGGTGGTCAGCTCGTCGTGGGTCAGCAGCGCGGGCTTGTCGCCCACCGGCGGGGTGAAGTTGCAGGTCAGGTAGGCCACCGGCAACTGCAGGCCGTCCTGCCGCTGTCGCCGCACCCGGCAGTCGTCCATCCAGGCGCCGCCCTGCTTTTTGGGGCGGGCGTAGAGGTCCAGGTAAAAGCGGGCAATGACCTCGCCCTCGCTCAGTACATTGAACAGTTTCACATCCGGGTGGTAGCTGTCGAAGTCGCCGACTTCCTCGACAGTCACGCCGTACAGGCGCCGGACCACCTCGAACAGACCGGGTAATACCCTGTCCGCCGGCAGGTAGGGGCGGATGTCTTCCTGCGATATCTGGTAGCGCTGCTGCCTGAGCTTTTCACTGTAATAGGGCCCGTCCCAGGCCTGCAGCTGCTGCACCCCGTGCTTTTCCCGGGCAAAGCGGCTGAGTTCGTCCCATTCCCGGCGAGCCTGGTCGTGGGACCTGTCTGCCAGCTGGTTGAGAAACTCCACCACCTGGGCCGGGGTGTCGGCCATCTTGGTCGCCAGTGACAACTGGGCATAGTTGTCGAAATCCAGCAGGCGGGCCAGCTCCAGGCGCAGGTCGAGGATTTCCGTCATTACCGCCGAGTTGTCCCACTGCCCGCCGTGGGGTCCCTGATCGGACGCCCGGGTGGCGTTGGCGAGATACACTTCCTCGCGCAGTTCGGCGTTATCGCAGTAGGTCAGTACCGGATAGTAGGAGGGAAATTCCAGAGTGATGAGATAGCCTGGTTTGCCCGCCTGCTCTGCCGCCTGTCGGGCGCTGGCCAGGGCGGATTCCGGTAAGCCCGCCAGCTGCTCGGCGCTGACTTCCTTCGACCAGGCATTGGTGGCGTCGAGTACGTTCTCGCCAAACTTGCTGCCCAGTTCGGACAGCCGCTTTTTCACCTCGCCGTAGCGCTGCTGCTGTGTCTCTGGCAAAGCCACGCCGGCGAGGCGGAAGTCGCGCAGGGCATTGTCGACGGCTTTCCTGCGGCCGGCCTCCAGGCCGGCAAATTGCTCACTCCCGGCAATCTGCAGGTAGGCCTGGTACAGGGCCTGGTGCTGTCCCATCCAGGTGCCATAGGCAGACAGCAGTGGCAGGCAGGCATTGTAGGCGGCCCGCAGTTGGTCGCTGTTGCGCACGCTGTTGAGGTGGGAGACCGGGGAGAATACCCGCGACAGCTCGTCGTCGAGTTCCTCGATGGGTTGCAGCAGGTTGTCGACGGTGTAGTGCTCATTGGCCGCCAGCAGCGAGTCTATTTCGGCCTTGTTGCGCTCGATCAACTGCCTGATAGCAGGTTCGATATCCGCAATCTGCAGGGTGGAAAAGCTGGGTAGCTCGGCGTTGTCTAACAGGGAATTGCTCATCTTGGGTTTCCAGGTCGGATTCGGCGCCGATTTTAACCCAGTGAGCTGCCGCTAACACCTGCTCGGCGCTTAAAAGTGCCACCGGGCAACCGGGCTGTAGCGCACGCCATTGCGCCCGGCGCGTGACTCCAGCAGGGTGAAACCGTGGTAGGGCAGGGGGAAGTCGCCCAGCTCAGCCGCTGCCGGCGGCGGGGCCTGACAGCCGCGGAACAGGGTCAGGTGCGGGCGGAACTGCCCGCGTTTGCGCTTCGCCCCCAGCGCATTGCCACGCCGGGCCAGCGTGTCTGCCAACTGGCCCAGGGAATCGGGCCAGTGTTTGGGCCCCAGCCAGTAAATGCCGGGTTTGGGCCAGTAGCCCACCTGGTCCAGGATGATTTCCCCGGCCTCGAAACGGCCTTGCGCCACCAGCTCGTCTGTCGCCAGGCATAATTGCTCCAGCTGCTTTTCACCGAGCTCGCCAAGAAAAGCCAGGGTGATATGAAAATTGGCCGGCGGCACCGGCCTGCCCAGGGCGGGGAGCTGGCGCTGGCGCCAGTCGGCAATCTGTATCGCCAGTTCGCCCGGCAGCTCGAGGGCAAAAAACAGCCGCATCAGGACTGTGGCTTCTTCTTCATCAGGGGGGCGAAGCCATCACTGGATACCGCTTTGCCGGCGCGGGGTTTGCCCTTGCTTTTCTGGTTGCGGGCCCTGGATTTGGCCTTGTCCGCGGGCGATTTACTGCGCTTCTTCTTGCTGCCGGCCGCCTTGCCCGAGGCCTTGGTTTTCTTCGGCCCGCTGTAACGGGCCTTCAGCCCCGGCAGGGCGCGCGGCTCAAACTCCAGCTTCAGGTAGCGCTGGATGCTGACCATCAGGTTCCACTCGCTGCCGCTGACCAGGGAGATCGCCAGGCCCCGGGACCCGGCCCGGCCGGTGCGGCCGGTGCGGTGCAGATAGTCGTCGCCCTTGTGCGGCACGTCGTAGTTGACCACCAGGTCGATATCTTTCACGTCCAGGCCGCGGGCGGCTACGTCCGATGCGCAGAGGATATCGATCTTGCCATCGCGCAATTGCGCCAATACGTGCTTGCGCTCCTCGGTGGTCAGCTCCCCGTGCAGGCAGCCGCAGCGCAGCCCCTGGTGGGCCAGCAGCCCGGCGAGACGCTGGGCATTAATGCGCTTGTTGGCGAACACCAGGGCCCGGGTGAAACCGCCCTGCTGCATCAGGGCGATGAGCAGTTTGTCCTTGTGCTCCTGGGAGTCAGCCAGAATACGCTGGTGATGGATGCTGCTGTGGGGCTGTCTCACTTCGCCGACGGCGATGGATGCGGGGTCATTCATCATCTCCCGCGCCACGCCGCCCAGTCCCCGGTGCCGGAGCGTGGCGGAGAGGAGGATGACCTGACGCTGGTCGCCACAGAACGAAGCGAGCTTGAGCACCTCGTCGCGAAAGCCCAGGTCGAGCATGCGGTCGGCCTCGTCCAGCACCAGGGTCCTGAGCGCGGCGAGATCGGCACTGCCTTTCTCGCAGTGCTCCAGCAGGCGCCCCGGAGTGGCGATGATGATTTCCGGATTTTTGCGCAGCAGCGCCTTCTGGTACTTGAAATCGGCGCCCCCGGTGATGGCCTGGGCCGCCAGCGGCGTTTTGTCGATCAGGTCGCGGCAGTTCTTCAGCACCTGGCGGGCGAGTTCCCGGGTCGGTACCAGGATTACCATCAGCGCCCCGGCCTGGCGCTCGATGGGGCGGGCGAGAATGCGCTGCACACCGGGCAGCAGATAGGCGAGCGTCTTGCCGCTGCCGGTTTCGGCGCTGACCCGCAGGTCGCGGCCGGACAGGGCGACGGGTATTACCTGTTGCTGGACCTCGGTAGGGGTATCAAAACCCAGGTCATCAAGGCCCAAGCGCAGGCCCCGATCCAGTTCAAGTTGCTGCAGCACGTGCGATCTCACTTTCATGGTGTTCTGTTATCATCCTAGGCTAATTAGCGAGGGAACAACAGTCTGTCCATGAGCTTGTCGGGGAGAATATTGGTCGGCCTGCTGGCGGGGGTCGCCACCGGGCTTTTTTTTGGTGAACTGGTTGCCGACCTGAAGCTGGTTGGCGACATCTTCGTCAGGCTGCTGCAGATCACGGTATTGCCGTATATTATCGTCTCCCTCATCGCCGGCTTTGGCCGTATGCAGATGGCGCAGGCCCGGCAACTGGCCCTGCGCGGCACCGCCGTGCTGCTGGTGATCTGGGGGCTGGCGCTGTGCCTTATATTCGTCGCCGCGCTGGCGTTTCCGGATATCGACACTGCATCATTTTTTTCTGCCCCTACCCGGGTGGAGTCAAGCCAGCCGGATTTGCTGGCGTTGTACCTGCCGGCGAACATTTTCTACTCCCTGTCCAACAACCTGGTTCCGGCGGTGGTGTTCTTCTCCATCCTGGTAGGCGTCGCCCTGATCCAGCTGGAAGACAAGAGCAAGATACTGCCGGTATTCGACGGCCTGGCCGAGGCCATGGCGCGGATCAATGCCGCCATGGTGAAGCTGACTCCCTACGGTATTTTCGCGATCGCCGCCGCGGCTGCGGGCACCATGACCATTGAGGAATTGAGCCGGGTGCAGGTCTATCTGGTGACCTACGTCAGCCTCGCCCTGCTGGTCACCTTCTGGATATTCCCGGGGCTGGTTGCCACCCTCAGCGGTATTCCCTATCGCGAGGTGCTGAATGCCTTTCGCGATGCCCTGGTTACCGCCTTCGCCACCGGTAACCAGTTCGTGGTGCTGCCGCAGATTGCTGAAAATGCCAAGCAGTTACTGGCCAGGCACCATGCCGCGGGCAGGGATACTGAGTCCGCGGTGGATATTATCGTGCCGGTGTCATTCAACTTCCCTTCCCTGGGCAAGCTGCTGGTGTTGCTGTTCGTGCTGTTCGCGGCCTGGTTCACCGACACCGAACTGGCGCTTATCGATCGGCTGTCGCTGGCCCTTGGCGGGCTGTTCAGCCTGTTTGGCAGCATTAACGTGGCCGTGCCCTATATGCTCGACTCGCTGCAGATTCCCTCCGACATGTTCCAGTTGTTCCTGGTCACCGGCATTGTGGTGGGGCGCTTCGGGGCGATGCTCGCCGCCCTGCATATCGTCGTGCTGGCGGTTGTCGGCCCGCTGGCGGTGGCGGGCCGACTGCGCCTTCGCTGGGTGAACCTGGGGCGCTACCTGCTGGTGTCCGCCGCGGCCCTGGCTGTCATGGTGCTGGCGCTGCAGCTGTATTTTCGCGCCTTCGTGCCGCCGCCCCCGCCCCGTGACCAGGTGCTGTCGAATATCGAGCTGATGGCACAGCGGGTGCCGGCGCGGGTTGTGACTGATGTGCCGGAGGCCAGCGTGACCCAGCTTGCCGGCACCCGGCTGGACCACATTCTCAGCTCGGGGATACTGCAGGTGGGATATCGCCCCAATAATCTTCCCTGCAGCTTTGTTACCCCCAGGGGCGAACTGGTCGGCTTCGATGTTGAAATGGCCCACATGATGGCCCAGGATCTCGAGGTCGGGCTTGAATTCATACCCTTCGAGTTTGATGGACTCAAGCGCATGCTGGCGTCCGGCCAGATCGATATCGCCATGTCCTGCATTGCCAGCCTGCCCGATCGCTATGCGGATACCAGTTACTCGCGGCCTTACCTGGACCTGGCCCTGGCCTTTATTACCCTGGATCACCAGCGGCAAACCTTCAGGGACATGGAGGCGCTGGAAGCCCGGGATGACCTGACCATTGCGTTGGTCAGCAGCAGCTATTATGAGAACCGCCTGCAGCGCATGCTGCCCCACGTTCGCGTGGTTTTTCTGGACGCCGCCGAAGACTTTTTCAATGGTAACGACCAGGGCGCCCACGCCTTGCTGCTGACCGAGGAAGAGGGTGCCGCCTACGCCTATCGTTACCCCCGTTACGGCGTGGTTACCACCGAGAACCGGGTCGGCCTGCCCGCGGCCTATGCAGTACCCAAGGGCGACCTGGAAATGGTCGAGTTTGTCAGCAACTGGATAGAACTGAAGCGCAGCGAAGGCACGATCGACGAGCTTTACCAGTACTGGATGCACGGCGGAGCCACAGCCAGCAAGAGTCCGCGCTGGTCAGTCATTCGCGATGTGCTTGGCTGGGTGGACTGATTCTGGGTGCGAAACCCTTTGTTTGCATCTACACTCTTGCCAGATAACGTTGTAGCCGGAATCTATCCATGCGCCTCTTTACCAGCTTACTGCTCACCCTGTTCCTGTCTTTGCCCTCAGTCGTCCCTGCCTACGAGGTAAATACCTCCTCCAGAGTAGTGGCCTTTGGCGATGTGCACGGCGCCTATGACGACTGGGTGGCCCTGCTCAGGGAGGTGGGCGTGGTGGATGAGCAGCTGAACTGGAGCGGCGGCAAGACCCACCTGGTCTCCCTGGGCGACCTGGTCGACCGGGGTCCCGGTTCCCGCCAGGTGGTGCAGCTGTTGATGAAACTCGATGCCCAGGCGGAACAGGCCGGCGGCGCTGTCCATATGGTCCTGGGCAATCACGAGGTGATGGTGATGACCGGCGACCTGCGTTATGTTTCCGCCGACGAGTTCGCGGCTTTCGCCGGTGACGAAACCCAGGCCGATCGCGACGCGCTGTACGCGGACTACCGCCGCTTCAATCCGGGCGGTGACGAGACCACCGTTCGCAACACCTTCGATGAACAATATCCCCCGGGATTTGTCGCCCTGCGCAGGGCCTATTCCCTGGACGGTGAACTGGGGAGCTGGCTGATTCGCCAGCCCTTCGTGGTCAAGGTCAATGACAAGGTGTACATGCACGGTGGCATTGCCGCCGGCGCGGTGGAGAAGTCCATAGCGACACTTAACGAAGAGCTGAACGGCGAGCTGCGCGGCTTCCTGTCCAGCATGGACGGGCTGCGGGACGCCGGGGTGATGCCCTGGTACGTGGACTACCACGACCGTCTCAATTTCCTCAATGCCAGGGTCGAGGAATTCGTGGCGGCCAATCCCAAGGACCGGGCGGACTGGTTTACCCTGGTGCAGCAGGTATTCGAGGCCCAGGAAGCCTTTGTATTCAGCACCGACAGCCCTAACTGGTACCGGGGTACCGCCTGGTGCCACCCGCTGTCAGAGTCATTTAATACCGAGCGATTCCTCAAGCGGGTGGGCGGCAAACAGCTGGTGATGGGACACACCCCCACCAGGGGCAAAGTCCACTCGCGTATGGACGGGCTGGCCATCCGTCTTGATACCGGTATGCTCCGCGCCGTCTACAAGGGCCACGCGTCGGCCTTGATCTCCAACGACGGCCCCGACTACGTGCACTACCTGGGCCAGGACCAGCGGGCCCAGCCGACGGCGGAAGTCACCAGCCTGTCGCAACAGCTGTCCGGCATGAGTGATGCCGAACTGGAAGAGTTCATGCGCACCGCACCGGTCACCCGGGTGGAAGATATTGGCACCGGCGTTACCAAGCCAAAGCGGGTGACCCAGGAGCGCGACGGGGTGGTCAATGATGCGGTATTCAAATATGAGGACACCCACCCGCGGCTGGAATCCCAGGTCAAGTTCGTCACCCGGCGGAACAACGACAGCGACCGTTACCAGTACGATGTGGCGGCCTACAAGCTTGATCGCATGCTGGACTGGCAGATGGTGCCCACCGCAGTGCTGACGGAGATCGACGGCAACGAGGGGGCGCTGTCCGACTGGGTGGAGAATTCGATCAACGAACGTGACCGCCTGGAGGAGGACCTGCCGTTCCAGGGGCACTGCAAGCAATGGGAGCAGTACCGGCTGCGCTTTGTGTTCGATATCCTGATTTACAACGAGGACCGCAACCTCACCAATATCCTGTGGACCAGGGATGATTTCATGATGAAGTTTATCGATCACAGCCTTGCTTTCCGCACCACCGAGAGGCGGCCCAAGCAATATCGCAAGGTCGAACTGGAAGTGTCCGACCTGTTAAAGCAACGTTTGCTGAGTCTCAATGAGCAGGCGCTGGAGGCGCAGCTGTCTCCCTATCTCCATCCGCGCCAGATCGAGGCGATCCTCGCCCGCAGGGACCTGATCCTCAAAGAGGCCAGGGGTAGCGGCAGGTAATTGTCCTGATCGAGACCTGGCCAGGTGACTGAGATTTCCGCGGGCGTGTGGCTCAAGCGCACCCTGTTCCTCGGGGTGGAGCTGCGCCCCGGGGAGACCGCCGGGGTGGTGGCCATGTTCGCCAGCCTGTTCCTCATCCTGTTCACCGCCTACCTGCTCAAACCGGCCCGGGAGATGCTCATTCTCACCGAGGGTACGGCGGAGATTCGCAGCTACGCCGTGGCCCTGCAGGCCTTGCTGCTGCTGGTATTCATTCCCCTGTACGGCAAGTTCTCCCGGGGCTTCGACAGTTTCCGCTACATGCAACTCGTCACTGCCGTATGCGTGCTGACGCTGGCCGCTTTTGCCGCCGCCGGAATGTCCGGGATGGCGGTATCGGTGCCCTATTTTGTCTGGCTGGGCGCCTACAGCGTGCTCATCATTGCCCAGTTCTGGGCCTACGCCTCAGAGCTTTACAGCCGGGAGGCGGGGGAGCGTCTGTTTGTCATCGTGGCCCTGGGCGCGTCCCTGGGCGCCTGGGTGGGCTCGGCCGCGTCGCGGGAACTGGTCAATTACCTTGATGCCTATGGCCTGATGATCGCCGGGGCGGTAACCCTGGCGCTGGCCAGTCTGCCCGCCGGCATTGCCAGCAAATCGGTGCCGCCGGGGTCCCGTGGCGACAGCAAGAGCGCCGCGGCACCGGCCCAGCCGTCGATCTTTGCCGGTTTCCAGCTGGTGTTGAGCCGGCGCTACCTGATGCTGATGGCCGGCTTTGTCATCATGCTCAACCTGGTCAATACCACGGGGGAGTACCTGTTGTCGGCGATTCTCGAGACCATGTACGCCGAGGGGGCAGCCGCCGGCACCATCGCGGTGGACAAGGGCACTTATGTCGGCCGCTTCTACGGTGGCTTTTACTTTATGGTGAACCTGCTCGGGGTGCTGATCCAGTTCTTCCTGGTGGCCCGCCTGATTCGCCTGGCAGGCTTCAGCGTGGCATTCCTGTTGACGCCGCTGCTGATTTTCCTGGGCTATGCCTCGCTGGCCCTGCTGCCGGTCATCGGCTGGTTCCGTTACTTCAAAATGGCGGAAAACAGCCTGGATTACTCACTGCAAAACACCGCCCGGCAAATGCTGTACCTGCCGCTCAGTCGCCAGGAAAAGTATGAGGCGCGGGCGGTGATCGATCCCTTCGGCCAGCGCCTCGGCGATTTACTGCAGGCCGGGCTGATATTTGCGGGACTCAATGTACTGGGCTGGGCGTCAACGGACTTCATTCCCCTGGCGGCACTGCTGGCCGCCGGCACCCTGACCCTGGCAATACTCATCGCCCGCGAACGTTCGCGTTTGCTGGCGGCGGAAAAACCCACGGAGGACACATAATGACGACAGTGAAAGCAATCAGAATAGCCGCTACCGGCGGCCCCGAAGTCATGGCGCTGGAGGACGTGGCCCTGGAGGCGCCGGGACCGGGCATGGTTACCGTGCGCAATCACGCCATCGGGCTTAACTATATCGACACCTACCATCGCAGCGGGCTTTATCCCTTGCCCCTGCCCACCGGCATTGGCCTGGAAGGCGCCGGGGAAGTCGCAGCGGTGGGCGAGGGGGTCGAGCTGGCGGTGGGTGACCGGGTGGCCTACTGCTCCGCGGGGTTCGGCGCCTATGCCGAGGCCTTGAACCTGCCGGCCAGTCGCCTGGTGCCCATTCCCGAGGGTATCGATTACGAACAGGCGGCCGCCTGCCTGCTCAAGGGGCAGACTGCGGAGTACCTCATCCAGCGCACCTACCCGCTGCAGGCGGGCGAAACCTGCCTGTTTCACGCCGCCGCGGGCGGGGTGGGCCTGCTGTTCGGCCAGTGGGCCGCGAGTATCGGCGCGATAGCCATCGGCACGGTGGGTTCAGCGGCCAAGGCCGACCTGGCCCGGGAGCACGGCTATGCCCAGGTGATCAATTACCGCGAGGAGGACGTGCTGCAGCGCCTGCTGGAAATCACCGGCGGCGACAAATTGCCCGTGGTCTACGACGGCGTGGGCGCCGACACCTTCGACCTGTCACTGGAGTGTCTGCGCCCGCGTGGCCTGATGGTCAGCTTTGGCAATGCCTCCGGCGCACCGGCGCCGCTGGACCTGCAGCGGCTGGCGGCACACGGTTCTCTCTATATTACCCGGCCCACCATGCTCAGCTATACCGCCACCGAGGAAGAGCTGCGCCAGTCCAGCGAGGACCTGTTCGCGCGCATCCTGGCCGGCGACATCAGGGTGGAGATCAACCAGCGCTATGCGCTGGCCGAGGTGCAGCAGGCCCACCGCGACCTGGAGAGTCGCCAGACCACGGGCTCGACGGTACTGCTGCCGTGATAGGGATGGAAGTCAGGCCGGTATTGCTGGAGGGCGACTGCGTGCGCCTGGAGCCCCTGTGCCATGACCACGCCCAGGGGCTTTACACCCGCGGCAGGCATGAGCCGGACTGGGCCTACATGCCCAGGGCCTGTTTTGTCGACACAGCAGACGTGCGGCACTGGATTGACGCAGCCGCGGCCCAGCCCGGCCGAATCGCCTTTGCCATCGTGGAGAATGCCAAGGGCCGGGTGGCGGGCAGCACCAGCTACCTCAATATCAGGCCGGAGCACCGCTCGCTGGAGATCGGCTGGACCTGGCTGGGCCAGGATTTCCAGCGCACCGGCGTCAATACCGAAGCCAAGCTGCTGCTGCTGACCCACGCCTTCGAGAAACTGGGCTGTATCCGGGTCGAATTCAAGACCGATGCCCGCAATGAGCGCAGCCAGCAGGCCCTGGAACGGCTAGGGGCGGTGCGCGAGGGGGTGTTGCGCAAGCACATGATCGTGCAGCGCGGCTATCACCGGGATTCGGTGTACTTCAGCATTATCGATGATGAGTGGCCGGCGGTGAAACAGCGGCTGCAGGCCCTGGCCAGCCGCTGATGCCCGCCGTCCTCAGCTGACGGTGGCCTGGATGGTTTCGTTGTCCGAGAACCGGCCTTCGAACAGCGGCGAGCTCAGGTAGCGTTCGCCGGAGTCCGGCAGGATGGCGACAATTACCTTGCCCCGGTTCTCCTCCCGCCGTGACAGCCGGTCCGCTACCGCGATGGCGGCACCGCAGGACACCCCCGCGAGAATGCCTTCTTCCTGCATCAGCCGGTGGGCGTACGTCATGGCCTCCTCACTGCTCACCTGCTCCACCGCGTCCACCATATCCAGGTCGAGGTTCCGGGGCACAAAACCGGCGCCAATACCCTGGATCTTGTGCGGCGAGTGGGTCGGCTCCTCACCGGCCAGAGTGGCGGTAATCATGGTGGTGGTGTCCGGTTCCACCGCCACGGTGGTTATCGCCTTGCCGCAGGTGTTCTTGATGTAGCGGGAGATGCCGGTCAGGGTGCCGCCGGTGCCCACCCCGGAGACCAGGATATCAATGGCGCCATCGGTGTCTTCCCAGATCTCCGGCCCGGTGGTGGTCTCGTGAATCGCCGGGTTGGCCGGGTTCTCGAACTGGTGGGGACCCCAGTACTTGTCCGGGTCCGAGGCAATGATGTCCTCCGCGGCCTGAATCGCGGCGGCAATGCCCTGGGTGCCATCGGTGAGGCGAATTTCGGCGCCCAGGGCCTTCATCAGCTTGCGGCGCTCCAGGCTGAAGGTGTTGGGCATGGTAAGAATACAGTCGTAGCCCCTGGCGGCGGCCACAAAGGCCAGGGCAATACCGGTATTGCCGCTGGTGGGCTCGACGATGGTCATCCCCGGCTTGAGGCTGCCGTCCTTCTCCGCCGCCAGTACCATGCTGGTGCCTATCCGGCACTTGACCGACATCGCCGGATTACGGTTCTCCAGTTTGGCGTAGACAGTGCCGCTGCAAATACGGTTGATTTTCACCAGCGGGGTGCCGCCGATGGTTTCAGCATTGTCATCGAATATTTTGCTCATGATCATTGTCCTCGTGGGGGGGCGCGGGAAGCAGGGGAAAGCCTAGTAAATGACCGGGGCTCTGTCCATGTTCAGTCCTGGTAAAAAATATTGCCCGCCGTGGAACTTCGCCGAATTCGCCGGGTCCTAATTTCCGGATACAGTGCGAATGCCAGGCAGGCAAAAGACTCCCGCACTGTTTCCGACTGGATTCATCCAGGTTTCATATCCCTCTGTGAGAGATGCTAGTGTGTTCCGGCCCCCATGGGGCCGGTTTTTTTTGTCCTGAGTTTCCCTGCCAGCGGCCGGGGGTATTGCCCGGCGGTCATCCCCTGGCCGATAGCCAGGGCGCGCTCAGGGACTGCGTTCATCGGTTTCAGCCGGGAGTATATCCTCCGCTGTGGGACCGGAATCGGGCATGCCTACCTGACCGGTGGCCAGTGCCAGGGATGCCAGGTCCTGGGGGCCAACGAGGGTAGCCACCAGCTTGCCGTCGGGGTCCAGGATCAGGGTTGTGGGCAGCACCTGGGGCATTGGCGTGCCCAGGGCGGAGGATGGCTCCTCCAGGAGGATCGGGAATTCTATCCCCAGCTGGCTGATCTGCGCCTGCAATTCGTCACCCCTTACGGCATCGAAATTAACCCCCAGGACCGCCACCTGCTCGTACTTGCGGTCCAGCGCGTTGAGCTCGGGAATCTCCTTGATGCAGGGTTTGCACCATTTGGCCCAGTAATTGATGACCACCCACTGACCCTGGTAGCGCTCCCTGTCCAGCGACGGCAACAGGTTGTCCGGCAGTGGCGGTTCCGGTGCGGTGCAGGCGGTCAGTAACAGTGCGGTGATTGCCGCGACAACAAACTTCATCCTTCAAATAACTCCACAAGGTTCATATTAAGCAGCTCACGCTGGTCCCCGCGCTGTTTGCGCAGCAGGGCGTAAGCGTTTTCCTGCCAGCCCAGATGGCTGCTGATATCCGCCGTTGCCAGGGGCTGTTCATCGTTGACCCACTCCTTCAATTGCCAGAAGCTGATGCCGTGCAGGTCGCGGCTGAGCAGGTAGTGTCCCCGGTCACTCTGGGTGAGGATGTTTTTTTCGATAAATACATCCCGCAGGTAGCGCCAGGTTTCGCTGTCCAGGCCGCGGATGGCGGCGTGACTGTTATTGAGAATCTCGATTTCCCGCACCGTCTGGCCATTGCGCTGGCGCTCCCAGAATACGTAGAGAATATCCAGGGCCTTGAGCACGGTGGGCCGGCTGGCCTGCGCCTCATTCTGGTAGCCTGAGAGACTGTGCACCAGGATGCCGCCCATCAGCACGATGTTCCAGGACAGGTAAATCCACAGCAGGAACAGGGGAACCGCGGCGAACGCACCGTAGATAAAAGTGTAGCTGGAGCCCACGACCAGATCGGTGAACGCGGCGCGGGCGATGTGGAAGGCCACGGCGGCGACAAAGCCGCCGATAAGGGTGTGCTTGAATGGCACCCGGCAATTCGGCACGGCGATATACAGTAAGGTAAAGGCGGCGGTGGTCAACAGCAGGGGCGTCAATTTGAGCACCAGCGCCCTGGCCCCAAAAATATCATAGCCGTCCAGCGCGCTGGTGAATGAGGTCAGGTAGGTGCTGATGCCGAGGGCCAGGCCCAGCGCCACCGGGGCGAGGCTCAATACCGCCCAGTACAGCAGGAAGCTGGATACCGGGCTGCGATTCTCCCGCGCCCGCCAGATCAGGTTGAAGGCTTTCTCGATGTTGCGCAGCATCAATACCGCGGTCACCACCAGGAATACGATGCCCGGGCCGGTGAGGTTTTTTGCCTGGCGGGAAAAGTCATTGATGTAGTTTTCGACCTCGGAACTGGTCTCCGGCATCAGGTGCTGGAACAGGAAGCTCTGTACCTCATTCTCCAGCCCCTGGAAGGTCGGGATGGCGGAGGCCATGGTGTACAGCACCGTGAGCAGCGGCACCATGGCAAACAGGCTCATGTAGGTGAGGGCGGCGGCGTTCTCCGAGCAGCGATCGGCGGAAAAGCGCGAGATCAGATAGTGTCCCCGGCGCCATAAGCCATGCATGAGTATTTTGGGGTCTTCCATGTCCACATTATGGCATGAATGTTCGCAACGGGGAGAAGCCGCTTTGCTATACTCGCCCCGTAATTAATAGTATCGGAGTTGTTCATGAGCGAATTCACCATCTACCACAACCCGCGCTGCTCAAAGTCGCGCACCACCCTGGCCCTGCTGGAAGAACGCGGGATTCAGCCGGAAGTAGTGCTCTACCTGGAGACCCGCCCGGACGCGGCTGAAATCCGCTCGCTGCTGGACAAGCTGGAGATGAGCGCGGGGCAACTGGTGCGTCGCGGCGAGGAGGCCTACAAGATCGCGGGGCTGGACAGGAACTCCAGCGAGGAGGAGCTGATCGCGGCCATGGCAGCGCAGCCGAAACTGATAGAGCGTCCGGTGGTGGTACATGGCGACCGTGCCGTGCTCGGCCGTCCTCCCGAAAACGTGCTGGAGCTGATCGACTGATGGCTGTGCCTTACGTGCTGGTGCTGTATTACTCCCGCAGCGGGGCGACCGCCGAGATGGCGCAGTTGGTGGCCCGGGGGGTGCAACAGCAGGGCGGCATTGAAGCCCGGTTGCGCACCGTTCCCGCCATTTCGGCCAACAGCGAACAAACCGAGGACGAGATTCCCGCGCAGGGTCCATTGTATTGCGAGATCGATGACCTGCGGGACTGTGCCGGCCTGGTGCTGGGCAGCCCAACCCGCTTCGGCAACATGGCGGCGCCACTCAAGTACTTTATCGACCAGACCTCCAGCTTGTGGCTAAGCGGCGCCATGATCGACAAGCCGGCGGCGGCATTTACCTCCACCTCCAGCCTGCACGGTGGCCAGGAGTCCACGCTGCTGAGCATGATGCTGCCCCTGCTGCATCACGGCATGCTGGTAGCCGGGCTGCCCTACAGCGAATCCGGCCTCAGCAGCACAGGATCGGGCGGCACGCCCTACGGCGCCTCCCACTGGGCGGGGCCGGAGAACAACCGGCGCATCGATGAAACCGAGGCGTCACTGTGCCTGGCGCTGGGTAAGCGGGTTGCCAGGCTGGCGCTGGGGGGCAGGGCATGATGTCGCTGGCCTCCAGAACCCGCGTGCTGTGCTGGCTCAGTTATACGGTGTTGTTCCTGCAGCAGGCGCTGGCGGCCTGGCTGGGGCAGGCGCCGTGGATTATCTGGCTGGCGGTGTTGTTGCCACTGCTGATCTTCCTGCCCGGCATGTTGCAGGATAACCTGCGCACTTTTATCTGGTTGTGCTTTGTCTGCCTGCTTTACTTCATGCGGCTGGTGGTAGACCTGTTTGAGAACCCCGCCGACCCACTCGCCATCAGTGGCATGATCGCGGTGGTGCTGCTGTTCTGCAGCGGCATGATGTATGTGCGCTGGCGGGCCCGTGAACTGCGCCAGGCGGCGATGGTCGCGTCTGGACATGGAGACTGATAGCGAATGAGTAAACCTTCCCTGTTGCGCCGCATCTTCGGCGGTATCTGGAGAGCCATAACCTACGTCCGGCTGGCGCTGGCCAACATCCTGTTTCTGCTGATGCTGGCGGTGATTTACTTCGTCTATTTTGGCGGCTCGCCGGAGCCGCTGCCGGAAAAAGCGGCGCTGCTGCTCAATCCCATGGGGCAAATCGTCGACCAGAAGAGTCCGGTAGATCCCCTGCAGGCGCTACTGGGAGAGCCCACGCCGGCAGACCACGAGGTGTTGCTGCGGGATGTCATCGATGCCATCGAACTGGCGGAAAGAGACGACGCCATCAATGCCCTGGTGATGGAACTGGACTACCTGATGTACGCCGGTATCAGCCGCAGCCAGGAAATCGTCGCGGCGCTGACGTCGTTTCGCGCCAGCGGCAAGCCGATAGTGGCGGTAGGGGATTTTTTCACCCAGGACCAGTACCTGCTGGCCAGCTATGCCGATGAACTGATTTCCCATCCCATGGGCGGTGTCGCCCTGGAGGGCTTCAGCGTCTACCACAACTATTACGCCGAGGCCCTCGACAAGCTGTCGGTGAGCATGCATGTGTTCCGCGCCGGGCAGCACAAGTCCGCGGTGGAGCCCCTTATCCGCTCGGATATGTCGGCGGGTGAGAAAGAGGTTGCCCTGGACTGGCTGCAGGACCTGTGGGGCAATTACACCACCATCATCGAGCAGAACCGGCAGCTGGCTCCCGGGGCGGTCGATGACTACGTGAACGGGTTTGCCGCAGCGATGACCGCGGGCGACGGCGACTCGGCCAGGCTTGCCCTGGAGGCCGGACTGGTGGATCAGTTGATGACCCGCACCGCGGCCAACGATTACCTGGCCGGGGTGGTTGGCGCGCGCAATGACGAGGGTCTCTACGAGGCCGTACCGTTTGAAAAATACCTGTCCCGCAAGCGGCCAATGCACCTGTCTCTGGACAGCCAGCCGCGGGTGGCGGTGATCACCGCCCAGGGCAATATGCTACCGGGTGACCAGCCCCCGGGTACGATCGGCGCCGACAGCCTCAGCCGGCTGATCCGCACCACCGCCGACAGGCCGGGAGTGGAGGCGATAGTGCTGCGCGTCAACACCCCCGGCGGCAGCATGTTCGCCTCGGAGATCATCCGCCAGCAGATTCTTGAGGTCAGGTCCGAGGGGACCCCGGTAGTGGTTTCCATGGGCGCCATGGCCGCGTCGGGTGGCTATTATATTGCCGCCGCGGCCGATGAAATAGTCGCCACCGCCAATACCATTACCGGATCCATTGGCGTGTTCGCCGCCTTCCCGACCCTGGAGAATCTGCTGCAGCGGGGGGGAATCTATACCGACGGTGTCGGCACCACACCCCTGGCGGGTTCGCTGCGCCTGGACCGTCCACTGAATCCGCAGCTGGCGCAATCGCTGGATGCGGGGGTTGCCCACGCCTACCAGGTGTTCCTGCAGATCGTCGCCGACGGCCGCCAGATGCCGCTGGACGAGGTGGCCGCGGTGGCCGAGGGTCGGGTCTGGAGCGCCGGTGATGCTCTGGAGCTGGGCCTTGTTGACCAGTTGGGTGGCCTGGACGCCGCTATCGAAGCAGCTGCCGCGAGAGCGGAGCTGGCGGACTACGAGGTGCAGTATGTCGAGCCGCGCCTGAGCCCCAGCGAATTGATCCTGCGCCAGTTTGCCGAGCGCGTCGGTGGCCTGGGATTGATTCCGCGGTCAGACAGCGTGGCGACGCTGGCGGGCCTCGCCCGTCCCCTGCTGGGGGCGGCGGATATGCTGTCCAGCCTGCAGGACCCGCGCCACATGTTCATGCGTTGCCTGGGCTGCACCGAGGCGATTTTTTAACTTGCGGCGTGGCTGGCGACGGGCTGTTGCCGGCCCCGGGTCAGCCGGCTGAGGTCATCGAGAATCATATAGAGGCTGGGTACCAGCAGCAGGGTGATGACGGTGGCGAACACAATGCCGAAGGCCAGGGAAATGGCCATGGGAATCATGAACTGCGCCTGGGCGCTCTGTTCAACCAGCATGGGTGCGAGGCCGAGGAAGGTCGTCATTGAGGTCAGCATGATGGCGCGGAAGCGCCGGCAGCCGGCATCGAGGATGGCCCGGGTTTTGTCCACGCTGCCATCGGCGGTGGATTTGTTGACATAGTCCACCAGTATCAGGCTGTCGTTGACCACCACCCCGCTGAGGGCGATCAGCCCCATCACCGACATCATGCTCATGTCGTAGCCCATCATCCAGTGACCGATGATCCCGCCGATGACCCCGAAGGGGATGACCCCCATGATGATAAAGGGCTGCAGGTAGGAGTGGGTGGGTACGGCCAGCAGGGCATAAATCCCGAACAGGGCCAGGGCGAAACCAACCCCCATACTGATCGCCAGTTTGGACTCTTCTTCCGCCAGGCCGGAGATTTCCCAGCTCAGTCCCGGGTACTTGCTCACCAGTGCCGGCAGGACGTTTTCCGTCATCTCCTGGGTCACCTTGGCCGGCTCCACCACCGCGACATCGGCTTCGGCGGTCACCTCTGCGGCACGCTGGAAGTCGATACGGGTTGATTTCAGCAGACCCTGCTCCACCTTGAGCCGGGCCACGGTTTCAAAGGGAACCTCGTCTCCCTGGGGCGTGCGGATGAACATATTGTTCAGGCTGGCAATGTTTTCCCGGTCGGCCCGCGGGTAGCGCACCATGACCTTGATCTCGTCTATGCCGCGCTGGATGCGCTGCGCCTCGGCGCCGAAGAAGGCGTGGCGGACCTGGCTGCCGAGGTCGTAGCGGGACAGCCCCAGGGCTTCCCCTTCCGGTAGCAGCTCGATATGGAACTCTTCGCGGCTGTCGCTGGCGCCGTTGCGGATATCGCTGACACCTTCAAAATGACGCAGTTTTTCTTCCAGTTCTTCTGACGCCTGGCGCAGGGTCTCGAAATTGCTGTGCTTCAGGTCGAAGGACACATTGGGTCCAAAGTTGGGGCCGTCGGCAGACTGGAAACTCAGCACGTCGGCGCCATGTATGGTGCCCACCGCCGCACGCCAGCGGGCCAGCACCTCGTCGTTGGAGAGCGCCCGGGTATCCTGTTTGGTCAGTTCGACATCGATCCGGCCATTGATGCGGTCATAGCCGTAGGCCGCCACATGGGCAACCAGGCCGTTCTTGTCCCCGCTTTGCTGCCGGTACCCGGTATCGACCTGGTGCAGGGAATCGATGATATGGACCACAGCCTCAATGGTGCGATCCTCGGGGGTGCCGTTGGACATGCGCAGCTCCGCGGAGAAGAATTCCCCCGTGGTGTGCGGCGACAGGACGGTGCGTACCACGCCGCCGGCGATCAGCCCGGCGGCCATGATCAGCAGTGACAGGAAGACCGCCAGGGTGAGGTAACGGTTGGCGACGCAGTGTGCGACCAGCCGGCGGTAGGGGCCGTCCACCACCTTGCGCAGGCGCGCGTTGATCCCCTCCTGCAGATGATCAACCTTGAGCAGGAGGGCATTGCGGGTGGGCTTGCTGTGGGCGAGGTGGGCCGGCAGTATCCACTTGGACTCTATCAGGGAAAACAGCAGGCAGAGGATGACCACCCAGCCGCAGGCGGCGGGCATGGGGGCGAAAATACCCTGCACGAAGAGGGTGGGCACAAAGGCGACAATAGTGGTCAGGACGCCGAAGGTTGCCGGGGTCGAGACCCGGTAAACACCGCGAATGACATTGTCCAGGCTGTGTCCATAGCGCTCCGTTTCCGCGAAGGCGCTCTCCCCCATGATGATCGCGTCATCCACCACGATGCCGAGCACCAGGATAAAGCCGAAGATGCTGATCATGTTGAGGCTGGAGTCGATGTAGGGAGTGTTGATGACCGCCATGGCGCCGAGGAAGGAGATCGGGATTCCCAGCATGACCCAGAACGCGAGCTTGATTTCCAGGAACAGAGTGAGGGTGATGAACACCAGCAGGGCACCGATGGCGAGGTTCTTCAGCATCATGCCCAGGCGCTCCTGCAGGTAGTAGGTCGCGTCTGACCAGATATCCAGGGAAACACCCTCGGGCAGTTGCTGCCGCTTTTGTTCGATATAGGCCTTGGTGGCATCGGCGGTTTCGATAATGTCCTGCTTGCCCATGGCGAACACGTTGATGCCCAGCGAATATTGCCCATTGAACAGGGCGAAGCCCTGGGCGTCCTCAAAGCCGTCTTCCACATTGGCGATGTCGCCCAGCAGCAGGCGAGTGCCGTCCGGCCAGGTTTTCAGCACGATTTGCTCGAAGTCCTGCTGCACATAGGCCTGGCCCAGGGTGCGCAGCATAATGTCACCGTTGCGGGTCTGTACCGAACCCGAGGGCAGGTCCAGGGAGGACATGGCGATGGTATCGGCGACGTCACTCAGGGTCAGGTGGTACTCGCGCAGCAGCTGCTCGGAAATCTCAATGGCGATTTCATACTCCCGGGCGCCCACCACATCGGCGGCGGAGATTTTTGGCTCACTCAGCAGTTCCCGGCGCATCTCGTCGGCCAGACCCTTCATGCTGCGCTCGTCCAGGGGGCCGGAGATCTGGATCGTCAGCGCCGGGAACAGGACCTCCGGCAGCGAGATGACAGGCTCCTCCGCCTCCTCCGGGAAGGTGGCGACGCCGTCTATGCGGTTCTGGATGTCATTGAACAGCTTGTCGACCGATACCCCGTCCTCGGGCTCGATCATGATACGGCCTACCGACTCCCAGGAGTCCGACTCCACCCGCTTGATGCCGTCGAGGTCATTGATGGCCTCCTCGATTTTCATTACCACGCCCTGCTCGACTTCTTCCGGCGCGGCGCCCGGATAGGGAACAGTGACGAAAATCAGCTCGATTTCCAGGGCCGGGAACATGGCGCGCTGGATGGTAAAGGCGCTACCGGTGCCCACCGCGATGATAATCATCATCAACAGGTTGGCGGCGACAGGATTGCGGGCAAACCAGGCGATAATGCCGGTCTGGCGCTGGCCGGGCTCGGAGGTCATGGGGTAACCGCCGCGGTCGCGGTGGGGTCGCTGTCCAGTGCCGGCTCTTCCGGCAGTTCGGTGAGCGGCTGTCTGCGTAAGCGGTCACTGGGGGTGCTTTTGTTGATGCTGACTTCGGCCCCGTTGAGTGACGCATCAACTGACGTCAGCGACACCCGCTCACCCGCGTCCAGGCCGGCGGTGACGAAGATCTCATTGTCACCGGCGCGCAGGATGCTTACCTGGCGGTTGCGCAGGATGCTGTTTTCGTCGACCACCCACAGGTTGTTGCCCGCGCGCAGAATGTGCCGTGGCAGAACCACAATATTGTCAAAGGCACGCCCGGTAATGTTGGCATTGACGAAGGTGCCCAGGCGCAGGGGCTCGCGCCCGGGGTGTGTGAGCGCATAGGGGTCGTCAATGCGGGCCACGGCATAGAGTACGCGGGAGCGTTCGTCAAATACTCCCTCGGTGCGATGCAGTGTTGCCTGCCAGTGTTTTACCTCGCCGGCCACATCGGTGTAGAGGTCGATGGCCTGTTCCCGGGCGTCGCCTGCGATGCCCGGTAACTCCAGGTACTCCAGCCTGCTCTGGGGTATGGGCAGGCGCACCTCCGCCTGGTCGACCGCAAATATTTCCGCCAGCCGCGTCCCCTCGCTCACGAATTGTCCCAGGTCGCTGTGCTTGGCGCGGATGACCGCGTTGTAGGGCGCCTTGATGATAGTGCGCTCGAGCCGGTCGCGGGCGGTGTTGAGGTCAGCCGTGGCCGCCAGCAGTTGTGCCTCGGCCAGTTCCAGCTGTGGCTTGCGCAGGTACAGATCCCGGGCCTCCTTGCTGCGCTGGCTGCCGCTGGGCAGCTTTTGCCACTCCCGCAGGGCGACTTCGGCGCGGCCGCGCTCCTGGACCAGGTTGCTTTCCGCCGATTCGACCGATGCCTGGGCGCGCAGCAGTTCCGTCTGGTAGTCGCGGGGGTCGATACGCAGCAAAACGTCACCCTCGGCGACAAAGCCGCCTACCAGGAAATTGTCGGCGGTCTCGATGATGCGGCCGGATACCTCAGACATGACGCTGGTCTCGCGCAGGGCCTTGACAGTGCCCTGGGCCTGGACCTGTACCCGTACGGTTTCCGGCGTCGCGACCGCCACATCCACCGACAGTGGCTGGTAAACCGGCTCGGCTATCCGGGCCGGCGTTCTGTTCAGGTAAAGCAGCACTGCCACCGCGGCCGCCAGGCCGAGGAATGTGGTGGACAGCAGCAGTTGTTTCTTGATCGGGGTCACGGGATAGTCCGCAGGAAAGCCAGAACGCCGTTATATCACAGGGCGCCGGGGCGCTCTGTGAAAAACTTGTAATATCACGGTCGTACGCGTGTTTCGCAGGGTCGGAACAGGGGAGGTCGGGGGCCGGTGGCCCCCGTTTCGGGAAGGTGCTACTCGCCTTTGTTGAAGTGAACGTCCATCTGCGGATAGGGGATGGTAATGTCCGCCTCGTCAAACTTGAGCTTGACCGCCTCGGTGGTATCCCAGAGCACAGCCCAGTAGTCTGCGGAATTCACCCAGGGGCGAACCAGGAAGTTGACACTGGAGTCTGCCAGCGCTCCCAGGGCAATCACGGGCGCCGGTTCCTGGAGGATGCGCTCGTCACCGGCCACGATCTCTTCCAGTATCTGCTTGGCTTTCCTGATGTCGTCGTCGTAGCTGATGCCGAACACCATGTCGACCCGGCGGGTGGGCCGGGCGGAGTAGTTGATGATGTTGTTGCCGATCACCGCGCCGTTGGGGACGATAACCTCCTTGTTGTCGGGTGTGGTCAGGGTGGTGGTGAAGATGCTGATTTTGTCCACCGAGCCGGAAGTGCCGGCGACTTCGACAAAGTTACCCTTGGTAAAGGGGCGAAACACGATCAGCATCACCCCGGATGCGAAGTTGGCGAGGGAACTCTGCAGCGACAGGCCAATGGCCAGGCCGGCGGCACCCAGGAGGGCAACCAGGGAGGTGGTGTCTATGCCCAGCTGGCTGAGTGAGGCTATTACCACAAACAGCAACAGCACCCAGCGCAGGATGGAACAGAGGAACTTGATCAGGATTTCGTCCATGCCGCGAGCGGTCATGAACTTCTCGACGACTCTCACCACGGCGCCGACCACAATGCGACCGACGTAGAAAATAACGAGCGCGAGCGCAATTTTAATGCCCCAGGGCACAATGATCGTGTCCAGAAGTTTGCTGGTATCCATAGATTTTTCCTGATTTTTAGGGAAGCGTGCATCAATATATAGTCCAGTGCAGGCACAATTCAAGCGCAGGGTATTTATCCCGGCGGGTGAGAACAGTTGAACCGCCGTCGGGAAGCGCCGGTGATATAGTTCCCGGTCCAACAGAGGAGTAAGCAGATGAGCACAGTTTTCGAGCAACCGGCGGATTTATTGCAGGCAGTCGGCCAGCACCTGGGTTTCAGCGAGTGGCTGGAGATCGACCAGCAGCGGATAAACCAGTTCGCCGATGCCACCGGTGATCACCAGTGGATTCATGTGGACCCGGAGAAGGCCGCGTCGGGCCCCTTCGGCAAGACCATCGCCCACGGCTACCTGACCCTGTCTCTGGCCAACCTGTTTTTGCCGCAGATCATGGAAGTGAGAAATACCTCCATGGGCGTTAATTACGGCTGTGAGAAGGTCCGTTTTCCCGCCGCCGTGCCGGTGGGTTCGCGGGTGCGCGGCGGCGGCGAGGTGATCAGTGCCGAAGAGATCAAGGGCGGCGTGCAGGTGGTTGTGCGCATGACCATTGAGATTGAGGGCGGCGAGCGCCCCGCCTGCGTCATCGACACGATCAGCCGCTTTTTCCCCTGAAATAGCCCGCCATGGACAGGTCGCGCCCCGATAATCCCGGTCGCCGCCAGTTTCTTGGCGCCGCCGCCGGCGCTGTGGCGGTGGGCGCAGCCCCGGCCCTGGCACTGCCCCGCAGCAATGTGCCCGGCTGGGACGGGCAGGTGGACGTGCTGGTGGCGGGCTCCGGTGCTGCAGGTACCTGCACGGCCATAGAGGCGCGGCGGGGCGGCGCCAGTGTGTGCCTGCTGGAAGCGCTGGCCGTGCCTGGTGGCAGTTCGATCCTGTCCGGTGGTGTGGTTTACGCCGGCGGCGGTACCTCCCTGCAGCGGGCCCTGAAGGTCACGGATTCGCCGGAGGCCATGTTCGACTACCTGTTTCGGGCCGGCCCGGTGCCGCCCTCGCGGGAGAAGCTCCAGCTGTACTGCGAACAAAGCCCCGAGCACTTTGACTGGCTGGTTGCCCAAGGCGTGCCTTATTCGGAGAAGATGACTACCGCCAAGGGGCTGCCCATGGGCGATGAGTCGTTGTACTACTCGGGCAGCGAGCTGGTGTGGCCGGCCCGGGACGTCGCCGATCCTGCCCCGCGCGGGCATGTGCCCGGCGTCGCCGGGATGAACGGAGGCCGCAGCATGATGCAGGCCTTGCACGGTCAGTTGCGCAAGCTCGGGGTGCAGACGCAAACCCGCGCCGAGGTGGAGCGGCTGGTGGTCGAGACAGACGGCCGGGTGGCCGGTGCGCTGGTGCGTCAGGATGGGCAAGAGATTTACCTGCGGGCACGGCGGGCTGTGGTGCTGGCCTGCGGTGGCTTCATCCACAATACCGCGATGCTGGAGCAGTACGCCCCCCAGCTGTCCCGCTGCTCGGTGCCCTGGGGTGGCGCCGGCGACCTGGGCCAGGGCATTAACATGGGCATTGGTGTCGGCGCGGCAGCGCTGCGCATGCACGAAGGCTTTGCCATTGCCCCCATTTATCCCCCCGAGAACGCCATTGCCGGCATCCTGGTGAACGCCGCCGGGCAGCGCTTTATCGCCGAGGATTCCTACCACGGGATGATCGGCCACAGTATCGCCTACCAGCAACAGGGCCGGGCCTACCTGGTAAGCGACCAGTCCAGCAGTTATCCCGCCCCCCAGGACAACTTCCCCCTGGTCGCCGAAAGCAGCAGTATCGGCGGCATTGCCGGCCAGCTCAAACTGCCGGTCGGTGCCCTGCAGAACTGTGTGGCCTACTACAATCGCTATGCCGGCAAGGGCCAGGACCCGATGTTCAACAAGGCCAAAGCCTACGTCAGGCCGCTGCAGCGGCCGCCCTTCAGGGCCTGGGATATTTCCGTGGATCGCGCGTTCTTCCCGGCCCATACCTTCGGCGGTCTCGCCACGGATGTCGATGGTGCGGTGATGAACAGTTTTGGCCAAGCCATCCCGGGTCTGTTCGCCGCGGGCCGCAATGCTGCCGGCATACCCGCGGCGCCGTATCTCGCCAGTGGCCTGTCGGTGGGCGATGCCACCTTCTTTGGCCGTCGGGCCGGCCGCGCGGCGGCGAGGGCAAACTGATGCGTGTGCTGTTGCTGATTGCGTTGGCGGCCGCCTGGTCACTGCCACTGGCCGCCGACGAATTGCAGAGCCGGCTGGCGCTGGCCGATGTCGATCGCGGGCGCCTGGTTTTCGGGCCCTGCCGCACCTGCCACTATCCGGAGTCGTCCATGGGGCACAACAGCGGCCCCAACCTGAGCGGCATCTTCGGCAAGGTGGCGGGCAAGCAGCCCGGTTTCAAGTACTATTCCAGACGTTTCCGGGACGCGGAATTTGTGTGGACGCCGCAGCTGATGTACGCCTGGCTGGAAAATCCCATGGCCATGTTCCCGGACTCGGTGATGATGAGCCGCGGGGTGCCGGACCCACAGGACCGGGCTGACCTGATTGCCTACCTCAAACAGGCGAGCCTGCCGCAGGAGGAGCCCGGGAGCTGAGCTGATGGTAATTCCCCCGATGCCAGCCGGCGCGATAATGGATGGCCGCGGGCATGGCGAAGTGTCGCCGTGGCTGCGAGAGGGCCCACCACAGCGATGGCTGCCACAGCGATGGCTGCCACAGCGATGGCTGCCACAGCGATGGCTGCCACAGCGATGGCTTTCCGTCGCTGGGGGAAAAGCCTATCATTAGCGCGGCTGGTTTGCGGTAGCGTGGTACGCGTCAGTGATCCCCGCAGGGCACCCGAACTGCAGTCCCCGCCACTGGGCTGGACGGTCTCGGCGCCACCCCCGAAATTGATGTAGCAGGGAGTCTCTCATGCCCGAAGAACAGGAGCTGCAGTATCTGCAGCGCTGCGTGGAACTCGCCACCCAGGCGCTGGAGGCGGGTGACGAACCTTTTGCCTCGGTGCTGGTCGACAGCGCGGGATCCATCCTCATGGAAGCCCGTAACCAGGTCGGCGGCGGTGATCGCACCCGCCACCCGGAGTTCGCCATCGCTCGCTGGGCGGCCGCTAACATGACGCCGGAGGAAAGAGCGGCGTCGACCGTCTATACCTCTGGCGAACATTGCCCGATGTGTGCCGCTGCCCATGGCTGGGCCGGTTTGGGGCGCATCGTTTATATCTGCTCAGCCGAACAACACGCCCGCTGGCTGGCAGAGATGGGTATCGGCCCGTCGCCGGTTAGCCCGCTGCCGATTGAGGACATTGTTCCGGGCCTGGAGGTCGAAGGGCCTGTGCCCGAACTGGCTGGGCAGATACGTGTGTTACACCGTCGCTTTCACGGCCTGTAGAACCGGGTCGCGGGTAAGCGGCGCTCATTCACTGATTGCACAGGAATACCCGGAATGAAACAGAAAACCGCCCATCCTGCTATCACGGAAATAGGCGAGCTACCCGCTGACGTTACAATGACCGTGCCGCCGGAATGGGAAGACAGGAATGGCCATGTCAACGTCCAGTATTACCTGACGCTCTACGAGCTCGGAGGGTGGCAGATGCTGGAGCAGTTAGGTATCGACGAGTCCTGCCTGTCAGAGCAAAGAGTGAGCATTTTCGATCTGGAGCATCACATCACTTACCTCGCTGAAATCAGGGTGGGTGATGTCGTCAGTGTCCACAATCGCATGCTCAGCCGTAATAGCAAGCTGTTTCAGGGTATGTTCTTCGTCGTCAATGTTACCCGGCAACAGCTGGCCGCGACCATCGAGTATCTCTCGATTTGTATCGACATGGACCAGCGTCGCGCAAGCGCATTTCCCGAAGAAATCAGCGGCAGGCTGGATGAGCTGCATGCCCGACACAGCTCCATGGGCTGGTCAGTGCCGGTTTCCGGCCTGATGGATCTTTAGCCGCTGTTGCCCGCCGGTGCTGACATGGCCGGTCCTGCGCGCTGGTCATTCCCGCTCCACTGAAGGTGTCGTTGCCCATCCCATGTCTTCGAGGATGGCATAGAGCGCAGGCAGGACCAGCAGTACCAGCACAGTAGACACGAGCAGCCCGAAAACCACGGAGATCACCATGGGTATCACTGCCATGGCCTGGGTGCTGGTCTCCGCCAGCAGGGGCAGCAGTCCGGCCACGGTGGTGCTGGTGGTGATCAGGATCGCCCGGAAGCGGTTCCGGCTCGCAGCGCCAGCGGCTTTGGCAGCTGTCATGCCCTGTTCACGGTAATCCTTGATGAACTGCACCAGCAGGATGGCGTTGTTCACCACAATTCCGGCCAGTGACGCTGCTCCAATCAGTGAAGGCATGGACAGGTTGTAGCCCATCAGCAGGTGCCCCCAGACCGCGCCCATGAATGCCACCGGAATCGACAGCATGACGATGAGCGGCTCCAGATAGCTGCGGAACTGGAACGACAGGATCAGGAAGATACCCAGCAGCCCGATCAGCAGGCCCCGGGCAATGGACTGGCCGGTTTCCCGGGAGCGGGCAGTCTGTCCTTCCACCTGCAGGCGGAGCGCGGGCCACTGTTCAGCAAGCGTCGGAAACACGCGTTGCTGCAAATCAGTCACAATGGCGTCGGCGTTGCTGACCCGGCCATTTACATCTGCCGATACGGTGACGGTACGCCGGCCGTCAATGCGTGTAACCTGGGCCCAGTGACGCTCTTCGATGATATTGGCGACTTCTCTCAGCGGGATCATCTGCCCGTCCCTGGCGCTAATCACCGTGTCTTCCAGAAACGCCAGGGTGCTGCGTTCGGCACTGCTCTGGCGCACCAGAATCTCGATGTGCTGGTCGCCGAGCTGCACGCTGTCCACGATATCCCCCAGCAGCCCGGTGCGGATCTGGCTGCCGACGTCGCTGGCAGTCAGGCCCAGGGCCAGCGCACTGTCCTTCAGTTTAAGGGTGCGCTGGGGGTTACCGGGGCGCAGGTCGTCGAGTACGTTGAACGTACCAGTGTAGGAAGCTATTTCGCCGCCCAGATAGCGGGCCGCCTGTTTCAGCTGATCGAGGTCCTCGCCCTGGATACGGATCTCGATGGGGATGCCCGCGGGGCCAAAGCCCGGCTCCTGGATGTTCAGCGCAATCAGCCCGGGGATGTCGCCAACTTCCTGGTACCAGCGGTCGGTGAGCGTCGCGAGGTCGATGCTGCGATGCTCCGCGGTGAGCAGGTCAGCCATCACGGTGGCGACATGGGCACCTTTCTCGCCAACGCCGCTGTGTTGATTGAAGCGGGTCTGGATATTGCGCACCAGAGCGCGTTGGCCGGGCTGCTCCGGGCTGTATTCGGCATCCAGCCTGAGCATTGCATCGGTAAGCTGTGCGGCGACTTCCCGGGTGCGGTGCAGCGGGGTGCCCTGGGGCATCAGCAAGCGGGCCTCGAGTACATCGCCGTCGATTTCCGGCATGGCCTCCATGCGTACATGGCCCCCTGCAAGCATGCCTGCAGAGCCAAGCAGGATGATCAGCATGGCAGCCAGTACAGCATAGCGATAATGGATAGCCATGTCGGCGAGCTGGCCGATCTTTTCACGGGCGGCCGCGAATGCCCGGTCGAACCACCCGCGAAAGCGCGATGGCGGTTTGTCCTCGCCTTTGCCCAGACCCGCCTTCAGGTGATGCGGCAGAATCCAGAAGGCTTCGACCAGGGAGGCGGCCAGGGCGGCAATCAACGCCACCGGCAGAACTTCCAGCACCGAGCCCAGTTCACCGGCGAGGAAGGCCAGTGGCACGAATACGGCGGCGGTGGTCAGGAACGACGACATCACCCCGGGCAGAATCTCCAGGGTCCCTGCGCTGGCAGCTGCCATAGGCGATCCGCCCTCGCCGGCCCGGCGGGCAATGTTCTCGGTGATCACCACGGAGTCATCCATCACGATGCCGATGGCCATCAGCAGCGCGACCAGCGTGATCATGTTCAGGGACAGGCCGGTCAGGGCCATCACCACGAAAGCACCGGCAAATGCCGCGGGCAAACCGAACAGCGCCCAGAACGCCAATCCGGGCCTGAAGAACAGGGCCATCACCAGGCCCACCAGCAGCAGGCCGGTAATGCCATTGCCGACCAGCATTTGCAGGCGGTCCTTGACGATGGAGGTCATATCCTGGGTGATCTTCAGATTGACCATGCCGTGCCGCCGGGCTGCTTCTCCGGCGATGAAGGTGCGCAGTGCATCCATGACCCGCAGGGCGTCTTCGCCCCTGTTCTTGTGCACCTCCAGTATGATGGCGCGCTGCCCGTTGAACTCGACCCGCTCCTCGCGCCGTTCATGGATTTCCGTCAGGGTGGCAATGTCCCCCAGGGTCAGTACGGCCCCCGCCTTGCCTCCCAGCACGGGCAGGTTGGCCAGTGCCTGCAGCGAGCGACGTTCGTCCACAAAGCGCAACTGGATATCCTGGCTGCGGGTTTCCAGTGTACCCAGTGGCATGTCGACATTCTGGCTGCCAATAGCCCGGGCAATATCTCGTACCCCCATCCCGTACTGGCGCAACAGGTCCCGGGACAGGGTCACCTGCCACTGGCGCTGCGAAAGCCCCACCGGCACCACATCTGCGACGCCATCAATGGCGAACAGATGGTCTTCCAGTTGTCTGGTGTAGCTTTCCAGGTGGGCGAAGCTCATACGGCCGGTAACGGCAATGGCTGCGACCAGATCGGTGCGATAGAGCTCACGGATAATCGGTTCTTCGGCTTCTTCCGGCAGGTCTGTCAGGGCTTCGATTTCGGTGCGAATGTCGTCCAGAAACCGGCCAATGTCGCCGCCGGCTTCCATGCTGGCTATGCTGCTGGCCTGGTTGTCTCTCGCGGTACAGGACATTTCTCGCAGATAGTCCACCCGTTGCAGGGCTTCTCCCAGTCGCTGGCAGATGGCTTCTTCCACGTCTGCTGCCGTGGCGCCACGGTACTCCATGGTCACGCTGACTTCGGGTGGCAGATAATCCGGGAACGTTTCCCGCACCAGGACCGGCGCGGCGAACAATCCCGCGGCCAGAATCAGGATCAGCAGCAGGTTGCCCGCGGTGGGATGGCCGGCAAACCAGCGGATCATGGTTGCTTTTCCGCGCCCGGCTGTCGCGCGGCCATGCTGGCCGGTTCTTCCACGTGCGGGGCCAGGGGAGTGCCGTCAATGGCGGGCACGAGGTCATCCAGAATCAGGCGGTCACCGGCTGCGAGCCCGTCGGCAATGATCGCCACATCACCCTGTTGCCAGGCGAGGGTAACTGGCTGGCGCTGCAGGCGGGCATCATCGCTCACCAGGTACACCACACCCTGGTGTACCGCGCTGACCGGAACCGCGATCACGGGCTTCGGTGTTGGGGCGCTGAGGGTGGCCTGAACGAACATGTTGCGGACCAGCGGGGGCCGGGCCGGCGGGCGAGCATTGCGATAGGGCTCTTCAACCGAGATGACCGCCTGAACGGTGCGGGTGGTGGAATCCAGGCTGCTGGTTACCCGGGTGAGCCTGCCAGACCAGCGAGTATCTGGCATGCTGGTGGGGGTAACCCAGACTTCCAGCTGGTGCAGCGGCAGTGTGCGGTGGAAGTCGGTGAAATCCCCGGCGGGCCGGTTAGCGGGTGCCGGCCGGTCCGTGTCAGTAAGCTGTGACAGCACTCGCCGCAGTTCCGCAACTTCCAGCTGTACTGTCGCTTCGGCGCGGCTGATGTTGTCGGCAACGAAAAGTGTCTGGCCGGGGCTGACATGCTGGCCAGTGTCGACCTTGGCCTGGTGAATGCGCATGTTCCAGGGCGCCTCGAAACGGGTATCCTTTAGGTCTTCCTGGGCGGAGGCCAAAACGGTTTCCAGGCGAGTCTTGCGCGCCGCCAGGGTCTCCCGTCGCAAGGGGATAAGCCTGAGCTGGTTTTGCAGGCTCTGTACCGCGTGTTGCTGTTGCAGGGTGGCACGCTGTTGTTCATCCAGCCGGGTTTGCGACAGGGCACCCTGTCCGGACAGGGTTTTTGCCCGCTCCAGTTCCCGGCTGGCCAGTGCCAGCCGGCTTTCTTCCAGTTGCAGCAGCTCGCGCGTATTGTGTTCTTCCTGCTCGAGCTGGCGCCGTTCGGCTTCGATCCCGGCCAGGTCGGCCATGGTGGAGTCTAGCGCCAGTTGGTAACGGCCAGGGTCGATCTCGAGCAGGCGGGTACCTGCGGGGACCAGGCTGCCACTCTCCAGTTCCGGGTGTTTCCAGATGATCCGCCCCCCCACATTGGCCACGGCGTTCCAGCTTTGCGCTGGCATAACCTGACCGTAACCGTGTGCTTCGGTGTGAAACACCTGGGGGCTGATTTGCAGGATCCGCACCGGGATTGCCGACGGTGGGGCCTGCGAGCGTTCAGGCGCCTGCCTGAACTTGACCATCAGCACCACAAAGGCGATGCCTGTTACCAGGGCAATAGCCAGCATCAGTTTATTTTTCCGGGTCATCAGGCAACTCCTGGAAACTGGCGCTGTAGAGTCTGAAAACGCGGGGCGCCATCTGCTCAAGGCTGCTCATCTCGCCATGGACCATAGCCTGGATGACCAGCCCCTGGATCGCTCCGAGGTACAACACTGCCGCCGCTTCAGTGTCGATACCGGCGGCTATCCGCCCACCTGTCATGCCCTGGTCCAGCAAACCGATCACTTTCTGGCGATAAGCTGCCAGCATGTTGCGGATGATGTGCTTGGCGGGACCGTTGTCGGGCTTCTGCAACTCGCCGAGTATCAGGCGCGGAATCCCCGGGTGCCGGACGACAAATCCCACGTGGGCCAGGAACATGGCCTCCAGTGCCTGATCTGCATGTGCATGCTGGTCCGCAACGCTGAAGACCTGTCGCGTGAGCTGTTGCGACACCCAGGCAGCCACGGACTCCCACAGCCTGCTCTTGTTGGGGAAGTGCTTGAACAGGGCGCCCTGCGAAAGACCCACTTTATTCGCAATGCGGGCGGTAGTGAGCGTGGCCGGGTCCTGCTCGGCACTCAGCTGGATCACGGCTTCGATGGTAGCCGACTGACGCAATTCAGTGCGCTGGTAAGCGCGCTTCGCGGGTGTGGACGAGATGGCCATAGGGCTTACAGCAAAAAGAAAGTGAGTAATTGCTTTATTCTGGCCGGCGGACACAGATAAAGCAAGGGCCGGTTTCCCGCAGCGAATGGAAACCCTATCGAAGGCGAGACGGTGGTAAAACCCGGCGGGTGCTGGCTGGGTTGCCGATAATCTGTCCGTTTACCGAGCCGCCTGCGGCAGCGCCGAGTGGATCGCGCGGCCTCGAGGTCAACCGGGTGAGGCCGGTGCGCCGGCCTCAGCACTTACTGCATCTGTCAGATGCTGATTTTCAACAGCGGGAACGGGGCTCGCGCTTGCGGGTTAGTGGACTATTACATCTTGAAAAGGAAGCCGCGATGATTTAGCGTCAGCCGATAACATTTATTTCAATCTATAAGAAGGGGAAATTTTTATGATCAGTAAAACGATGCTGGCTGCATTGATTGCAGCCTTGGGGTTTTGGTCGGGGCTTGCTAACGCAGCAGTAACTTTCAGCCAGAATGGGGATGAGGTCACCATGGAAGTGGTGAACGAAACTTACACCCTGACTGCCGATCAGTCCCAGAATATCCTCTATGTCGCGTATCTCGATGTATTTTTACCAGGGGGAGGGTCGGTATCCGATGGCTCTCGTATCTCAGGTTCTGCAACGATGTCTGTCAACGGTGGCCCCGCGGTGAATCTGGACTGGTGGAACGGTTGGCAGTACAGGCCTGGTTTCCAGTCTCCCTGGACGCCGGAAGATGTTTCCTTTCTTTTCGCTCTTCCCGTCGGGACTCTGAGCACAGGCGACGTAATTACTATCAATGGCACGCTGACCATGGATGCCGCGACCGATGCGGATATTATTCTTCCAGAAGTCACGCCGGTTACAACCGTAATAGGTGGTCACTCTACACTGTATTCCGAGGTCACTGCGGTAGGCTCCGGACCGGCCGCACCGCCCACACCAGCCGTTCCAGTTCCAACGGTTCCCTTGACGGCACTTTGGATCCTCGTTGGTGTCATGGGACTCCTTGGGGCCAGGAGATTACGTAAGGCTGTTTAATTGGTAGCTTTCTCAAGGCCACTACGAAGCCCCGCTACAAGCGGGGTTTTATTTGGGCACGAGAAGAGTGACCTGATTGTAATTACCCTGGCTCCGTCCGGCACTCGGTAGCCGATGGAAGCGGGCTTTATTGCCCGCTCTCATCTGTGGGTTGAGTCGGTCCGTGGCTTTTCAGCTGAAGACGCTACTTTTCCTTATCCAGCGCGGCACTCAAGGCCTGCAGGTACGCGACTATCTCGTGCTCACTGTCCGCGGAAAAACTCTGTGGATCAGCGCTGAGTTTTACGATGACCGTGTTGTGCTCGGGATTGATGTACATCACCTGGCCCCAGATGCCCAGCGCCATGAAGTCCCTGGCGGCCGCAACGGGCGTCCACCACTGATACTGGTAGCCAAAGTCATGTTGAGAATTCTGCCTTTTCCCCGGCAGCAAATGCGCCTCGGTGGGCTGTGTCGACTCATCGACCCAAGGGGCAGGCAGAATCTGCCGGCCCTGCCACTCGCCTCTGTTGGCATACAGTTGACCAAAGCGTGCCCAGTCACGCAGGGTAATGGCAAGGCCGCCCATGGGTAATTCATAACCGTCCTTGTCCACCATCCACCGGGCGGAATACTGCATGCCGAGGGGCTCCCATATTTTTTCAGCCAGGTAGGTCGACAGGGTTTTGCCGGTGGCATTGGCAACAACCAGCCCGAGAATATGTGTATTGATACTGGCGTAAACATGATGCGACCCGGGTGGGTGCTGCCTGTCGAGGGTGTTGATGTAGTCGACATAGCTCATTTGCTGCACCAGGTAGCTCATCTTGTTGATATCTGACCCGGGATCACTGTAGTCCTCGTTGAACTTCACACCACTGGACATCTGCAGCACCTGCTTGATGGTCACCCCCGAGAAGGTTGGTGAAGTCAGGGCCGGCACATAGTCAGTGACCGCATCGTCGATGCTCTTGATATCACCGTCGGCCAGTGCCGCCCCGACCAGTGCCGAAACGATCGATTTGGTCATGGAAAAGCCGGCATTGGGGGCGCTGGGGCGGTTGCCATGGTAGTAGCGCTCGTCTATTACCGTGCCATCTTTGACAACGATGAAGCCACTGCTTGCCGTTTGCTCCAGAAACCGGCCGAGCGTCAGCTCTTCGCCGAGGTAGGAATGGGAGAACTGTATCTCATTGATATCAGTGGGAAGTGGCTCTGCCCTGGTCGCGGCCTCGATTACCGTGGTAGGGCCGAAACGATCGAAATTACGGAAGTTTTCGAAGCGGCATTTAGGCGCGAATAAGGCGTCGAATCCCGTGTTCTCGCTGCAATCGGCAGCAGCGCCACCGGTGATGGTAAAGGCCCGCTCCGTACTGCAGGCGGCGACAATAGCGGCAGCCACTATCAGCGCCACAGTCTTCAGCAGGTGTCTGGTCGACATGTCTTTCTCCGCTCGTTAATCCAGTTGCGATGGCCTGTGTTGCCAGCAGGCCTCAGTATTCGTACTGCAGGTCAAGGCCAATACTTCGGGGGTCGCCGAAAACATGACCGGAGTAACCAAACCCTTCCTCCATACCAAAGTCAGTGCCATGAATGCGGTATTCCCTGTCCTCGAGGTTTTTACCCCACAGCGACATTGACACTCTGCCAGCGAGGAACTCCAGGTCTGACAGGGTGACGCGGGCATTGAGCAAGGTATAGGACTCTCCCACCGCAACGGGGCTGGATGCCAGGTAGTAGGATTTTCCCGAATACGTCGTGTCGATACGCGCGCTCAGCAGGGCGAGACTCATGACCGGTGTGCTGTAGGAGACACCGAGCCGGCCAGTGCCGCGCCCGTTGCCGTCATCCACCAGCTCCTCACCGATATCGTAGCTTCCCTGTACATAGCCATAACCGGCGTCGATCACCAGTCCCGGCAGGGGGATGGCCTGGAGATCAATCTCGACCCCCTCGGTGGTGGACTCGCCTGAATTGATGGTGGTTCTTACACCGTTGATAAAATCGGTGACCTGCAGGTTCTGGTTATCGTTATAGAAAATCGCCGCATTGAGGCGCAGTCGGTTGTCAAACCATTCAGACTTCATGCCGATCTCGTAAGCCAGGGTTTCCTCTTCGTCAGCAGGTTGGTCAAATACACTGAAGTCCTCCGGATCGACGGGGTTGATCGCTCCCGGGTTAAAAACACCGGCGTTATAGCCTTCAGATATCCGGGCATAGAAGTTCAGATCATCGGTAGCCTGATAGGCGGCAGTAATGCTGGGGGTGAACTTGTTCCACCGGGCCGATGCGGAATGGTCGGAGGTGAGCCTCGGGTCCTCCCTGAGCACTTTGATTTCCTTGCGATCCTCGGTGTAGCGGCCACCCAGGGTCAGCGTCCATTGATCGTCAAGGTAGAATGAGAACTGGCCGTACACGGCAAGCGAACTGTTGTCGGTTTCATACCAACTGCCCATGGGAATACCCCGTAGGAGCACCGGTGAATCGGGCAAATAGGTGGTGGTGTTCCAGGGATTCTCTTCCTTTCCCGCTTCCTCGAAGTAGAAAATACCGGTGACATAGTCGAGTTTCTGGGCAAACGCACTGCCGACAAGCTGAAACTCCTGTGAAAACTGGCGCTGGGACTTTTCGTTGGTGTAATGGAAGATCGGCGTTGCAACCGTTTCTCCACTGCCAGTGGAGAATCCGCGCCACGCGCCGCCATCGAGGTCATTGCCCTCCGAAAAGTCAGAATCATACTCCCGGTGCGCGGTAATGGATTTCAGTTCGCTGTCGCCCAGGTCGGCAGTGAAAGTGAGGTTGTGACCTTTGATAGTCACGTACTCTGTCCCCTGGAAGTCCAGGTTGAACCGGTCCAGGCGCTTGTTGCCCTCGGCAATTGCCGCGAGATCGCCCAGCGGGCTGCCGATGATGAGGTCGCCGCTGGCCAAATCGAAAATTGCGCCAACAGCAGCGCCCGGGCCGACGTCGGTGACCTGTAGCGGCTTGGGCACTGCATCGCTGTCCGTTTGGTCGTAGCGATAGACCAGGCCGAATGTATCGCTGATGTCCCAGGCGATGGCGAGACGAGCGGCCTCCACATCCTCGCTGCCAAGCTCTTCCTCGCCAGACTGATGGGTATTCCGGGCAAAGCCGTCGTACTGCCTGAACATGTAGCTGAGTTTGGCGCTGATGCCGGCCGTACTGGGCGTATCAACCGTGGTCAAGGAGCGAAAATAGCCATCGTTGGCCGCGGACAGGAATTGCTTGAAACCGAACTCACCAGTGGGCGCTTTGGTGATAATCTGCAGGGCGCCACCGGTGGTGTTTTTACCCCACAGGGTGCCCTGCGGTCCGCGCAGAACTTCAATGCGTTCCAGGTCAACAATGTCGAACACGGCGCCGGCATTGCGGGCGATGTAGACACCATCGAGATAAATGCCGGTCTTGGGGTCGATGCTCAGCGAGGGCTCGGCAGTGCCCAGGCCGCGAATGTTAATCGTAATGTTATTACTGCTGCCCAGCGTGGGATAAACATCCACATTGGGGGTGTATTCACCGATGGCGGTGGCACCAAAGGCGCCAATCTCGACCAGGGTATCCTCGCCGAAAGCGGCAATGGAAATGGGCGTGTCCTGGAGGGACTCGGTTTTTTTCTGCGCGGTTACCACAACCTCCTCGATGGCGGCAAGGGGGACTCTCGTGCTCTCCTGGGCGCTTGCGAGCACGGGCACGACGGCGAAAAACAATAGCCAGGGGCGGTGCAAAACCCCATGATCAAATACAGTGGTGCTGGTTCTGGACATGATAAGCCTCATTATTGTTGGCGGTTAAAACCGCAGTTACAGCTGCGGTATATGATATTGTGGGCTCGTTTCCCCTGTCAAGCCGCCGCTAAGAGACTGTCGGCCATTGGCCCAAGGTATTGAAACCAAACTATGTTTTTGGAAACGTGAGCCATTGAATATACTGCCCCAGCCAGCCAGGAGAGCCCGTTGATGCAGCACAGCAGCCCCCTGATACCCAACGACTCATTGCCAGAGCGTGTTCGCCTGCGCAGCGAACCCAAGCAAAAAAGGACGCAGGCTGCCTTCGACAGGATTCTTGATGCCGCGATAGACCTAGCGCTGGCCAGGGGCTTATCGACAATCAATACCAATATGATTGCCGAGCAGGCTGACCTCGATATTGCCTCGCTGTACCGCATCTTCCCCAACAAGGAAGCAATACTGTACTGGGCGGCAGAGCGCTGGCTGGCGAAGATTCGCGCAAGCTGTGTGGCGATGGAGGAGGAAGGATTGCTTGAACTGCCCTGGCGGGAGTTTTTTGCCAGGCACGGCGAGATGATCGCCGCGCTGCCGGAGTCCGACAAGGCGTATACGTTATTGATGCCGTTCTGGGCAAGTTACCCGGAATTCCAGCGCATGCTGGATTTGCATTATGAATACATGACCCGGTTCTTTGTCAGGCACCTGCGCCGCTACGGCGCAGGCAGGTCCGAGAAATACCTGGCGCACCTGGCGCGCTACCTGATGATCACCTCGGATTCAATCCGGGATATCGCCCCGACCATGGGCAGCGACAGGGAACAGGCCTTTTATCGTCTGGATTACGAAACCTGGATCTTCCATTTGGCACGTGTGCTTGAAGATTGATGACAGGTTCCGCTGGCGACCATTGCGCGGGTATCCAGCGTATTTTCAGCGCTACGTAGCGTCCACCAGGCAGTTAGTAAGCGATCCCGGGCACTGGGCCATGTCCATCGCTTGCCATTAGTCGCATTAAGGCCGCCGTACATACTCCTTTCCCCCAGAAGTCCCTGCCCACCCAATAGCCCACTTCAAAGCCGCCCGGATGATGAGGCCAATAGGAAACACAGCCTACAAAGTGGCCATCCAATTCAACTGCCCTGGGCATTCTGAGTGAACTTGATGTTGTATGCGTGATCCAATCAATAGCATCTTGCTCGGAGTACGGAAATGGAATATTGGATGTTCATTTTGAAACCGCTCGATCTCCAACAAGATTCGCCACGCTCGCAGCATCCTCTAACTCGAATGGACGCAGCTCGATGTTCATGTCAGGCAACGCCTCCATTTGCGGCAACTGAAAGTTGTCCGCAACACGGCCTTGTTAATTGACCTTGTAAACGGCTGATCGGTGCGCAACTTTCACCACCAGAACAATGAGAGATTCATCACGGATTTCATATACAACACGATAAACTCCTTGGCGCACCCTATACCGCTCCTGGGCTGAAAGTTTGACGCAACCTTCCCCTCTGGGGTTTTCTGCTAGCATGTCGATTCGCTGAAGAATGCGCTCAACATCGGCTGGTGGAATGCTCCGCAAGTCTTTGGCAACGGACTTCTTAAAGGTAATCTTAAATTTTGCCATGCTTCTTTAAGTCGTTGAGCAAGGCTTCATAGCTGATCTCTTTTTCGCTCTCTCGCTCAGAGAATGCCGCCAAATCTTCTTGGTCTTCACTCATAAGAAGACGGACCGCCTCGTCGACGAGCTCAGACACGGACAAATGTGATGTAGCGGCCCGTACTTTCAGGGCTTGGTGGATATTGGGCTCAAAATAGATAGTTGAGCGCTTTGATAAATTGCTCATAGCGACCTCCGCAACAACGCTAGAGCATTATAACGTTATGGCATCGCGACGCTCAAGGGGGCAATTAACGCCTTGCGCAACGGCGCAGAAACCGCGTAGCGGTTTGGGCGTCCGGCCCCGCCAGGGGCGAATTGGCGCAACTTGTTAATTTGCGCCAAGCGTGGAAGGGAAAAACGTTTCCGCGGAAACGTGAAAGGATGGAGCCTGCTGCCCAAGTGGGCTGACGCAATGATGTACTGCCCGGCGCAAATACTGACATGAATCGAATTCCTTCTCGATGCCTCATTTTTCCAGCTTAACTCACCAAAGAGACTTGCGCACATTAACAGCTAAGTATATTGATTAATTCAGTGTGCACCCGAAAATCCTGTAAACCTGGCTGTCCGCTTTGTAGGATGAAAGCGGACCCCAATATCAGGATAGCAGAAAGGGCTGTAAGCCGGCGACGCCAGTTCGCCCGGGCTCCGAAGCGGCTCCGGCCACTGATGCTATCGGCCGGGAGCTAGCAAACCTTTAACACTCGCTGACTGATGCAGCAGGGCCGGACGTCCGGTGAACTAGCGCTTGATGATCACCGAGCTGCCGTGGCCGAACAGGCCCTGGTTGGCGGTAATGCCGACTTTGGCTCCCGCGACCTGGCGGTCGCCGGCCTCGCCGCGCAGCTGCCAGGTCAGCTCGCAGACCTGGGCCAGGGCCTGGGCGGGCACCGCCTCGCCGAAGCAGGCCAGGCCGCCGGAGACGTTGACCGGTATCCTGCCGCCGATGGCGGTGTCGCCGGCGCGCAACAGCGCGGCGGCCTCACCGCGCGGGGCCAGCTGCAGGTCCTCTATCCAGTCCAGTTCCAGGGCGGTGGACAAATCGTAGACTTCCGCCAGGTCGACGTCCTCTGGTCCCAGGCCTGCCTCTTCATAGGCTTTCAGGGGCAGGGTGGAGCGGAATGCGTGTGCCTCTACACCTGCTGCTGCTGCAGAGTCGGTGGCAATGTCCGGCATTTCCACCACGCTGCTGGCGAAGGTGGGGGTGGTGGTCGAGATCGCGGCCACCCGCGGCGCGTCGCCCTTGCCGATCTTCTTCGCGTAGTCGAGGCTGGATACGATCAGCGCCGCGCCGCCGTCGGAGGTGGCGCAGATGTCCATCAGTCGCAGCGGGTCGGCGACCATGGCCGATGCCGCCACATCCTCGGCGGTAAAGCACTTGCGATAGCGGGCGCGCGGGTTCTTGCTGCCGATGGCGGCGTTCTTGACCTTGACCGCGGCGAAATCTTCGAGGGTGTCGCCGTACAGGTCCATGCGCCGGCGCGCGTAGAGGGCGAAGTAGGTGGGGTTGGTAATGCCGAGGTAGAAGCGCACCCAGTCCGGGTCCTCCGGGCGGTAGCCGCCGGCGGGGGCCAGGAAGCCCTTGGGCGTGGTGTCGGCGCCCACCACCAGGGCGACATCGCACTCGCCGGCGAGAATCTTGTTGCGGGCCGCGGCCAGGGCCTGGGAGCCCGAGGCACAGGCGGCGTAGGAGGTGTTGACCTCGGCGCCCTGCCAGCCCAGCGCCTGGGCAAAAGTGGCGCCGGCCACGTAGCCGGGGTAGCCGCAGCGCACGGTGGCGCCGCCGGAAACAAAGCGTACGTCCCGCCAGGGCACGCCGGCATCCTTGAGGGCCTCCCGGGCGGCGGCCACGCCGTACTGGACGAAGTTGTGGCCCCATTTACCCCAGGGGTGCATGCCGGCGCCGAGAATTGCTATTTCATTGGACATTGTCTGTGCTGCTCCGCGTGTGCCGTGGCCCTTACTGGGCGGCCGGCTTCCATTTCCAGGTCATCTTGATGTCGTCATCGGTCTCGTGCAGCTGTTCCAGCACCAGTTCCACCGGCATGCCGACTTTCAGGTCCTCGCAGGACACGCCCGTCACCACCTGCCCCAGCACCACCATTTGCTCCTTCTCCAGCTGCACGGCGGCAATGGCGTAGGGTTCAAAGGGATCGGCGGCGACATAGGGCTCCGGGGGTTTGTAGCAGGCGTTGGTGTAGCTCCAGATGTGCCCGCTGCGGCTCAGCTCAACTTCAGTGAAATCGGTGCTGTCACAGGCCGGGTTGCGGCAGTAGTCGAGATTCTTGGGAAAGAAGTAGGTTCCGCAGGCCGTACAGCGAGTGCCGATCAGGTGCGGTTTGACCTCCATGGTGTGCCAGCCGTCAATGGCCGGGGCCAGTGGTTTGTTGCTCATTGGTGTCTCCCGGGGTAAGCGCGGCTCAGGGTAAACCGCCGGCGGCGAGGCAGGCAAGGGCGCGGCTGACAAGGGGCGCCGGGGTATACCAATACAGACCTGCCTTGCCGCGGCGCGGGTATTTGGGCAAAGTTCGCTGATGTGCGGACGATTTAACGTGATCGACAGCCCCGGCCTGCAGCAGCTGCTGCAGGACCTGGGCATAGACCTGCAGCTGCCGACCCGGGCCAATATCGCCCCCACCGAGGCGGTGGGCCTGGTGCGGGCGCTGCCCGCGGGCAACCAGCTGGACGCCGCCCGCTGGTGGCTGACCCCCTCCTGGGCACCGGCGGTGGACCAGAAGTACAGCATGTTCAATGCCCGCAGCGAGACCCTGGCCAGCAGTCGCGCGTTCAAGGCGCCTTTCCAGCGCCAGCGGGGCATCGTGCCGATGAGCAGTTTTATCGAGTGGCGCAGCGAGGGCGGGGTCAAGCAGCCCTGGCTGGTCAGTAACGCGCAGGGCGCCTTTGCCGCTGCCGCCCTGTGGGATATCTGGAATGGCGACGGCTCGGAGCTGCTCAGCTGCACCCTGGTCACCACGGCCGCCGCGCCGCCCTTCGAGCCCTGGCACAAGCGGATGCCGGTGGTGCTGGATGCGCAGGAGCAGGCCCGTTGGCTGGATAACAGCCAGTTGATCGCCGCCAAAGATCCCCTGTTCAGGAGTGAATTAAAGCAGCAGTGGCGGTTGTCGCCCTTATCGCGAGAGGTCGGTAACGCCCGCAACAAGTCCGAAGACTTGCTGCGGGCAGTCGCCGAAGCCGTGGTGCTGGACCCGGACTAGAACGAGTAGCGCAGGTCCAGGCCCCAGGTGAGGGTGTCCTCCGGGGTGGTGTGGTAAGCGCCGAGGGTGTCCGCCGCGAGACCGCCCGGGTTGCTCGCATACTCTTCATCCAGCAGGTTGTTACCCCACAGCGCGACTTCTATGCTGTCGTCCGCATTGGACCAGGCCAGCCGCGCGTTCAGGTACTTCCTGTCCTGGAAGTACCAGGGGCCGGTGGCGAAGACGGCGGTGTTCTCGTCGGGACCCGGGTCCTCGAGGAACTGGTAGTTCATGTGCAGTAACAGGTATCCGTAGGCGATCTCCGGTGTCCAGTCGAGCTTCAGGGTATACTCGGTGTTGCTCTCCGACTGGGTCTTGTCGCCGCCGGAGAGTTCCCCTGCCGCGTTGTAGTACTCCTCGGAAATGCTCTCGGTTTCACGGTAGGTGGTCAGGCCGGCGACACGCAGGCTGTCGCTGATATTCCAGGTCACGATCAGCTCGATGCCGTCTGTTTCCTCGTCACTGGAGATCACGCCGGGCGCGGCGGTAGGGTCGTCGGGACCTTCCTTGATATCCGTGGAGCGCTGGCGGCCATCCAGTTCGTGGTGGAACAGGGCCAGCTCGGTGCGCAGGCTGTTAGCGAAAAAGTCGCCCTTGATACCGATTTCGTAACTGGTCATTTCCTCGGGATCAAAGGCGCCGGTGGTGAAGGACTTGAAGCTCTGGCCATCGAAGCCGCCGGACTTGTAACCGGTGGCGACCGACGCGTAGGTCATTGCGTAATCGGTGAACTGCCAGTCGACCACCAGTCGTCCCGTGGTTTTGCTCCAGTCGTCATCGGCGACAAACCTGTCGAACCAGTCCTCTTCCGGGGCCCCGGTTTCCGCGGGGTTGTAGTTCACCCGCTCGGGCGCGAAGGGCCAGTTCAGCGCTGATTCATAGGTTTGCCAGGAGTACTCTTTCTCGTCGTAGCTGTAGCGCAGGCCCGCCGCCACGCGGATGCTGTCGGTCAACTGGTAGCTGCCGTCAACAAATACACCCCAGTTAACAAAGTCGCCGGTGTTATCCATGGTTTCCAGCATATAGGTGCCGGAGAGGGAGGGCGGCAGTACGGCGATGCCTTCACCCGCCGACAGGGCGAGGTAGACCTCCTCCGGAGCACCTTCCAGCAGATCCCAGATAATGACGTCGGGCCCGCCGAAGCCACCCAGGATGGTCAGGAACTGCATGTATGAATCTGCCAGCAGGCCGATATCGGTGCGCTGGAATACGTCCTCTTCACTGTAGTTGGCGCCAGTGATCAGGTTGATTTTTTTATCCACGTAATTGAAACGGACTTCCGAGTAGAAGATGTCAGAGTCCTCGATATTGTTGGTATCGAGGTAGCGGCGAGGATCCGGGGTGCCGTCTTCCTCCTCCAGGTTGGTGGTTTCCCAGTCGCGGTAGCTGACGAGGCCGAACATGGACCACTGGTCGCTGAAATTGTGCTCCACTTTCAGCGAGACGCCGTACATCTCGCGGGTCTCTTCCTCGTTGTTACGCCTGTTGTCATAACTGCTGCCGTCGCCAACTACATCGTGCTGGTCCTTGCTGCGGAAGGGCTTGTCGCTGCCCTGGTAGGCGTACTTGCTGACCCCGATAGTGGCCCGGGGCATTTCGTCACGGTCCTCGTAGTCCGCCGCCAGCTGGATCTCGGTGTCTTCGCCGACTTCCCACAGCAGTACGCCGCGGGCCGCCCAGTAACCCTCGTCGCGGTAGTCGCCGCCATTGGTAGCGGACCCGGTGTTGCCACTGCGCTGGTTGCTGAACACGTTGGCGCGCAGGAACAGGTCGTCAGTCAGTGGGGCGTTGACCATGCCTTCCACGCGAACCAGGTCGTTGGTGCCCAGGCGGGCCTTGGCGAAACCCTCAAAATCCGCGTGCGGTTTGTTGGGCACAATATTGATCACCCCCGCGGTGGCATTGCGGCCGAACAGGGTGCCCTGGGGGCCCTTCAGCACCTCGGTGCGGGCGATGTCGGTGAAGGGGATGGAGGTTACTGCCCGGGGCATGTAGGAGCCGTCGTAAAAAGTCGCCACCGAGGGATCCTGGCCGGAGCTGATATTGGGGCTGCTGACTCCGCGCACGGTGATGCCCAGCTGGGTGGAGCCGCCCACCGCATCGCCGATCTCCACACCCGGCATAAACGCGTCGATATCCTGGATGGTAGCGGCGCCGGTGTTGACCATGTCCTGTGAAGTAAAAGCGTTGACGGCGCCGGGCACGGACATGAAGTCCTCTTCCCGCTTCTGGGCGGTGACGAGAACCTCCTCCAGCTGCAGGTTGTAACGACTCTGCCGGGGCTCGTCCTGGGCCAGCGCAGGGGTGGCGACAGCGGAAGCGCCCACGATCAACAGGGCAGATTTCACTGCCCGGGAAAGCGGCGAGGTCCACGCGGGAGTTACCCGGCGGAAATGGGGAGTGCTTGTCATTGTTTCAGGTCTCGCAATTGTTAGTGTGTTACGCCGGTTCCGGATTGGCGGCCTGCAGGTCCTTGGCCAGTAAGCCACGATCCCCGCGGCAGCTCCGGTCGGTGCATTATTATTCCAACTGGTCGGTTATTATGTAGTACCCGGGGGCAGTTTAATCCAGAAGTCTGGCAGTCGCATTCTGCAACGCTACTATTTATTAGTTTTTCTGCCAATCCGCTATTTTCCAGCCGAAATCTTAAACCAGCCTGAAAAGCCTGTCCCCAGGCCATGGGCAGGCGGGTATTCATGGGTGAGAATGTCCGCTCATTCTTCAGGCGGGAGTTTTACCATGGGTTTATATGCCATGACGGGCGGGGCAACGGGTATCGGCGCGGCCCTAAAGGAGCAGTTGCTCGCGGCGGGGCACGAGGTGATATCCGTGGACATCAAGGAAGGCGACGTGATCGCCGACCTGTCTACTGCTGAGGGCAGGGAGGCGGCCATTGCCGGTATTCGCGAGCGCGCCCCGGAGGGCCTGGAGGGTTTTATCGCCTGCGCCGGCCTGCCGCCGGTGGCCCGGCCCCTGTCGCTCATCGCCCAGGTGAACTACTTCGCGGTGGTGGCCACGGTGGAGGGGGTGAAAGACCTGGTGGCGATGCGGCGCGGCACTGTGCTGATCGTGGCCTCCAACTCGGCCCCGATGATTTCCCGGGAGGATCCGTTTGTCGAGGCCTGCCTGGCCGGTGACGAGGCGGCCGCCTGCGCCCATGTGGAAACCCGCGATGGCCAGACCGCCTACGGCGGCTCCAAACGGGCGATAACCGCCTGGATGCGTCGCAATGTGGTGCCCTATGCCCGGGCGGGAGTACGGATGAACGCGGTGGCGCCCGGCATTACCCAGACGCCGCTGTCGGATCAGGTCATGGCGGACGACGAACTGGGCCCGGCCATTCAGGAGTTCGGCAAGATGGTGCCCTGGGGCGGTACCGCCCAGCCGGCGCAGATCGCCAATGTGATGCGCTTCCTGCTCAGTGAGGAGTCCGACTTTGTCTGCGGCTCGGTGTTTTTTGTCGACGGCGGTTCCGACGCCATGCTGCGCAGCGACGAGTTTTAATCCGCCGCGGCCGGCGGCGCGAGCGCGCTGGCGATGTCCTGGCTCAGCTGGTACAGCAGTTTGCTGTAGGCAGCGGCAATTTCCCCGGCCTTGGCCTCCGCGCCGGACAGTGGCTGGGTGTAATCCGCCATGCGGCGCGCCAGGGCCTGGTCATCGTCGATCCGGTACAACAGCCACTCGGCCACCAGGGTCGCCCGGGTGGCATCGGCATCCAATGCCAGCACTCGAACCTTGACCCCGAAGTCCGGGTGGCGCTCGGGGTGCCAGGGAAAGGGCTGGATATTCTGGGTTTGCAGCAGGCCCGCCAGGTTCAGGCTGAGGACCCGGGTAATACCCTGGTCAAGCGGCTCCGCCCAGCGTTCGCTGCTGGCAATCTGCAGTCTGTTGGCGCCATCGCTGCGCACCATACCGTCCCGGTCCAGGTACTGGGGAATGCTCACCGGGCCCACGCCCAGGGCGGGTCCGGCAGCGCTGGCGGGTAGCGACTCCTGGGCGCTGAGGCGGTAGTGGCTGGCGGGGGGCGTGGTACCGCAGGCGGTGACGGCCAGTAACAGGGCCAGAGCGAGCCACAGCTTGGTCGGATTGCTTTTGCTCACTGGTCATTGCTCCTGCCGCGAATCAGCGACTCTGGTTGTTCTTCAAGGGCCCGGCCCAGCTGTTGCAGCGCCCGGCCGGCTTGCGACACATCGCGCAGGGCGCGGTTGAGCTGGTGCACGGTGGCTGAATCGTAGTCCACCAGTTCATCGATGCTGCGCATGCTCTCCTCGAAGGCGGCTATGGCCTCGTCCAGCACTTGCAGGTTTGCCGCCACCATTTCCGCCAGCCTTGGCAATTCCGCGTTGGCGGTAGTCACGGTCATGGCTGCTCCGTCGAGGACCGCGTCGAGTTTGGGCCCGGTGCTGGCCAGCTGGCCCTGTAATTGCTCGCTGAGGCCGCTGACCGAGGCCAGGGTGCCCTGCAGCTGCGCGGGCAGTTGCTGGAAGGCCTGGTTGGAGACGAAGGTGTTAACGCCCTCGGCGATCTCTTCCAGGTCGCTGGCCACCGCCGCCAGGTCGATGGATTCCAGTTTGCGGGTGAGCCGCTCCAGTTCGGTGGGAATGGTCGGGATCTGCAGGTGCGGTGAATCGATGGTGGCAAGAATCAGCTCGCTGTCCGGGTGAAAGTCCAGCTGCACGTAGAGCAGGCCGGTGAGAATGCTCTGGGTATTGAGCTGGGCGCGCATACCGCGGGCGATCAACTCCTCGGTCAGGCTCTCGGTATTGGTGCCGGTGCGGCGCACGTTTTCACCACGCACTTCGGCTTCCACCAGCATGATCAGTTCCGCCGTGTCGGAGTCGAGGATGAGCTCAATGCCGGTGACCTGACCTATTTGCACCCCCCGCAGGGCCACTGGGGCGCCCAGCGTCAGGCCCTTGACCGAACCCTCGAAGACCATCACCACGGTAGAGCGTTCCTTGCCAAAGCCGGTGCCCAGGGCGAAGATGATGGCGCCGACCGCGATCAGCAGGCCGCCGAAAACGAAGGCGCCGATGGCAACTGTGTGGGTTTTCTCACTCATACTCGCTCCTTCCGTGGCAAGCCCGACTCGCGCGCCAGGAATTGTCTCACAACGGGCTGGTCGCTGTGATCCCTGAGGTGTTTTGGGTCGCCGTAGGCGATCATGGTTTTACTGCTGGCATCCAGGTACACCGAGTTGGTGGCAATGCCGAAAATACTGGGCAGTTCGTGCGTCACCATGACCACGGTGGCGCCGGTGGAATCCTGCAGTTGATCTATCAACTCATCCAGCAGCTGCGAACTGATCGGATCGAGGCCGGCGGAGGGCTCATCGAAAAACAGTATCTCGGGCTCCAGGGCAATGGCCCGGGCCAGGGCTGCCCGCTTGCGCATACCGCCGCTCAGTTCCGACGGATAGTAGTCCTGGTAGCCCGCCAGGCCCACCAGCGCGAGTTTGTAGGCGATGATATCGGCCCGGTCGGCGGCGGAGTAGCTGGTGTAGAGCTGCAGCGGCAGGTTGACGTTCTCCGCCAGGGTCATGGCGCTGAACAGGCCGCCACTCTGGTAGGTGATGCCCCAGCGCTGGCGCATTTCGTCCTGGCGCTTGCTGCCAGCCTGGAAAAAACTCTCGTTGTTGTACAGGATGTCGCCGCTGCTGGGCTGCAGCAGGCCCAGCATGTGCTTGAGCAGGGTGCTCTTGCCGCAGCCGCTGCCGCCCATGATGACAAAGATGTCACCGCGATTGATGTCGAAATCCAGGTCGCGCTGGATGACCAGTGGTCCGTAGGCCATGGTCAGGTTGCGCACCTGGATATGGGGCTCGCTCATCAGATATCCAGCTGCTGGCAGATGATGTTGATGGCCGCGTCGGCGACGATCAGGTAAACAATGGCGGTGACCACCGCTTCGGTGGCGGCCTGGCCCACGGCGGCGCTGCTGCGGCCGCTGTTAATGCCGGAGCGACAGCCCGCCACGGCGATCAGCAGGCCGAACACCACGCTCTTGACCAGTCCCACCCCCAGGTGCTGCAGGCTCAGTGCCGATTCCCCCTCGGCTATGTACATCAGCGGGGTAATGCCCATTCCGCCGGCGACGATACCACCGCCGATGACGCCCAGCAGGTTGGCGTACAGGGTGAGCAGCGGCATCATCACCACCAGCGCCAGCAGCCTGGGCACCACCAGGAATTCCATGGGCGAGATGCCCATGGTGCTGATGGCGTCAATTTCCTCGTTGCCCTGCATGGTGCCCAGCTGGGCGGCATAGGCAGCTCCGGTTCGGCCCGCCATGACGATGGCCGCCATCAGCACCCCCATCTCCCGCAGCATGCCGATCACCACCAGGTCGGCGACATAGATCTCGGCCCCCAGCTGGCGCAGCTGTACGGCCCCCAGGTAAGCCAGGATCATACCCACCAGCACGCTGGTCAGGCTGATGATGCCAAAAGCGTTGGGGCCGGCCTGGTAACAGAATTGCCTGAAGTCGCTGAAGCGGGTGTTGGCGCGTCCCAGGGCCAGACGCCACAGGGCGATACTCAGCTCGCCCAGGAAAGCCAGTGACTCCCTGCCCGTGTCCAGCAGTTCCTCTGCCAGGCGCCCGGGATGGAGTGCCTGGTACCATGGCTGGCCGCTGCCCCGCGGTGGCTCGTGGGTGGGCACGGTGGTGGCCACGGTCAGCAACTGCTCCACGCCCTCGGGCAGGTCGCGGGTGGTGAAGCGGATGTTGTCCGCGAGGCACTGGTTGTAGGACTGGAGCAGGAAAGCCATGAGGATGGAGTCCCAGCGGCCCAGCCGGGAGCCGTCCACCACCAGCTCCGCGGCGGTGAGGCAGACCAGCTCGTCTTTCAGCACCTGGAAGTCGCGGTGAGTCTGGCCCTGGACCCAGTCACCGGTCAGCTGCAGCACGGCGCTGTCCCGATCATCGGTCAGCAGGTCGAATCCGGGTGGCAGTTGACTCATGCGTTGGCAATGCCTGGCAGCAAAGCTGTCAGTCTAATAATTTCCGCTGGTGAAAGCCATGCCGCCCGCTACTGGAAGGGCAGTGGCGGTATGGAGCTGCGGATGGACGCCTCGGCTTTCCGGTAGATTTCGCTCACCGGTGTGGTATTGCCCACCTCCCGGCGCCGGGAAATCATGGTCACCGGAAACAGGTAGCTGTCCGTCTCCCGGTAGCGCAGGGCCCGGCTGCGGCCCGCCCTGTCCTCGTAGACGACCCAGTCCAGGTCCAGGTCTGCCGCCAGCAGGTCACCGAGGACAATGCCCATGCCCTGCAGCAGCCCGGTCTGGTTGCCGCGCACGACCCCCTCGTCGAGCAGGCGCTGCATCAGGGCCAGGTCCCGCTCCCGGTCACCGGTGAACTGGCGACCGTAGTGTCGTGCGGCAAGCTCGTTCAATTGCTGGCGCTGGCTCTGCATGTAGTGCCGGTCCAGTGCCGACAGTTCGCTGACAGTCAGTTCATCCTGGGCCCGGGCCGGTTGGCCGGCGCTCAATGCCAGGGTCAGCAGGACCAGCAGCAGGCGGTGTAAAGGGGTCATGTCGCTTCCTCCACAGGGTGTATTTGCAAAGCATAACAGCGGCTGGCAATTTGCCCCAAGCTGGTTGTCATTGCCGCGTCTACATGGATAATGGCCCTCTTCCCCACGGGCGGACCGCAGCAGGTGGCCCCCGCCAGCATTTTCGGAGAGTTCGAATGATTACCGGCAGTATCGTCGCCCTGGTTACGCCAATGCACGCCGACGGCAGCATCGACTGGGAAGCGCTTGAGCGCCTGTTGGACCTGCATATCGAAGCGGGTACCGCAGCCATCGGTGCGGTGGGTACCACGGGTGAAAGCGCCACCCTGAGCGTGCCCGAGCACTGCCAGGTGATCAGGCATACCGTGGAGTATGTCGCCGGCAGGTTGCCGGTTCTCGCCGGTACCGGCGCCAACGCCACCTGGGAGGCCATCGAGCTGACCCGGGCCGCGGCCGAGGCGGGCGCAGACGCCTGCCTGCTGGTAACCCCCTACTACAATCGCCCCACCCAGCGTGGCCTGTACCAGCACTTCAAGGCGGTGGCCGAGGCCGTAGCTATTCCACAGGTACTGTACAACGTACCCGGCAGGACCGCGGTGGACATGCTCAACGATACCGTCGAGCAGCTCGCTTCCATTGCCAACATTATCGGCGTCAAGGACGCCACCGGTGACCTGGAACGCGGGCGCGATCTCATTGCCCGCTGCGGCGACCGCATCGCGATTTACTCGGGAGACGACGCCACCGCCATGGAACTGATGCTGGCGGGTGGCAAGGGTAATATCTCGGTGACCGCCAATGTGGCCCCCCGGCAGATGGCGCAGCTGTGTGCCAGCGCCGTGGCCGGTGACCGCGAGGCGGCCAGCGCGATAAACGACCGCCTCAGCCCGCTCAACCGGGCCCTGTTCCTGCAGGCCAACCCGATACCGGTAAAGTGGGCCCTGCAGCAGCAGGGCCTGATCCAGGAGGGCATCCGCCTGCCGCTCACGCCCCTGGACCCTGAATTTCACGCCGAGGTCAAAGCCGCCCTGGAGGCGGCGTCAGCTTAATGAATATCACGCCCCTGACTCGTACGCTTATCGCCGGCGCCCTGCTGGTTTCTTTGTCCGGCTGCGGCTACCTGTTTGGTGACCAGGGTGTTTTCAGGGACAAGTCCGAAGACTACAAAAAAGCGCCGGATATGCCGGTAATCACGGTTCCCGAGACCAAGGACAGCGAAGCCCTGCAGGAAATATACCCGGTGCCGCCGGTGGCAAACGCCCTGCTGGCAAGCGAGGAGTTCGAGGTGCCGCGGCCGACGCCGCTGTCAGCCGGTGCCGAGGACGAGATTGTTCGCATCCAGAGCCTGGGCGAAGAGTCCTGGATCCTGGTGGCAGAGGCGCCGGGACAGGTCTGGCCGCAGGTGCGCAGCTTCTTTGCCAGCGCCGGTATTCCGGTCCCCCGGGTCGACGCCCGGGCCGGCACCATGGAGACCGGCTGGCTGGCACTGGAGAGCGCCACCATGGCAAGCCGTTTCAGGGTGCGGATAGAACAGGGCGTGCAGCGCGGCAACAGCGAGCTGCACGTGCTGCAACAGAACCAGGCCGGCGATATCAACGCCTGGCCCGACAGCTCCGACAATGCCGAACAGGAAGCGGAAATGCTGAAGGCGCTTGCCCAGTTCATCGCCAACAGTGCCGGCACCGCGCCGGTGTCGATGGTCGCCGAACAGGCGATCAGTGCCTCCGGCAAGATTTCCCTGCAGGAGACCGCGGGCGGCGAGCCCTTCATCCTGTTGACCCTGCCCTTCGACCGGGCCTGGGCCTCGCTGGGGCGGGGTCTGGAGAAATCCACCTTCGACATCACCGACCGCGACCGCAGCAGTGGGGTCTATTATGCGACTTTCAGCGGTCCGCAGGCCGAGGACGACGATGGCTGGTTTGACTGGCTGTGGGGCGGTGATGACGATCATCCCCAGGCCGGGCAACCCTTCATTGTCAGTGTCACCGCCGAAGATGAAAACAATGTGGCGATTTTCCTGCGGCATGCCGGGGAAGCCACCTCCCCGCTGGAGAAACGGGAAAAACAGGCATTGCTGACCATGATCAAGGGCAATATCGACTGACGCCCATGCGATTCGCCTCCCTGGGCTCAGGCAGCAAGGGTAACGCCACGGTGGTGCAGGCCGGGGCGACGACGCTGATGATCGACTGCGGCTTTTCCCTGCGGGAAACGACACGCCGCCTGCAGCGCCTGGGCCTGTCACCGGAGCAGCTGCAGGGGGTGCTGGTCACCCACGAGCACAGTGATCACTGCGCCGGCGTGGCCCGGCTCTCGGCCAGGCACGCCATCCCCGTTTACCTGACCCACGGCACCGCGGCCAGCGGCCGCCTCGATGGCGCCCACCGGCTGCATTGCTTCAATGCCGATGACGAGCTCGTTATCGGCGACTTCCGGGTGCAAACGGTGACCGTTCCCCACGATGCCGCGGAGCCCTGCCAGTTCCGCTTGAACGCCAACGGCCGCTCCCTGGGCATACTCACCGACCTCGGCTGTATCACCCCGCATGTGGTGGGCAGTTACCGCGACTGCCACAGCCTGGTGCTGGAGTTCAATCATGACGTCGATATGCTGCAGGCGGGGGAGTACCCGCCCCAGCTCAAGCGTCGGGTGGGCGGCGACTGGGGGCACCTGAACAACCTGCAGGCAGCAGAATTGCTGCGTCAGCTGGACCGCAGAGAGCGTTTGAACCACCTGGTGGTTGCCCACGTCAGTGAAAAGAACAACTCGCGGGCCTGTGCGGAACTCGCCCTCGATCCGGTGCTGGACGCCATGGATGCGGTGGTCTGGGCAGACCAGCAGGACGGCTTCGACTGGCTCCCGGTGTAGGCCCTGTGGCCGGCGTGCGGCGAGCCTACGGTGACTGGTAAGGCGCTCCGGGATTGAATACGCTGAGGCCCAGTTGCCGTGAGATCGCCTGGATGGCGAGCATGCCGCGGACGCTGTTGCCGGCGGGGGACAGCCGGGGCGAGAAGGTCGCAATCGCCAGTTTGCCGGGCGCCACCGCCACAATACCGCCACCCACGCCGCTCTTGGCGGGCAGCCCGGCGGTAAATGCCCACCAGCCGGATTCGTCGTAAAAGCCGCTGAGGGTCATCAGCGCCAGCAGGTGGGTGACCAGTGGCGCCTCCAGCACTCTCTCGCCGGTGGCGGGATTCACCCCGGCATTGGCGAGGGTAGCGCCCATGACGGCCAGTTGCCGGGCCGTAACCGCAACGCAACTCTGCTTGTTGTAAATATCCAGGGTGCTAGCGGCCTCGGCCTGCAACCAGCTTTCCTGCTGCAGCAGGTTTACCAGCGCCCGGTTGCGGTAGTTGCTGCCCGCTACCGAGCGATAGACATCCTCCTGTATGTGCAGTGGCTCGCCGGCAAACCTGCTGTAGTAGTCGAGCAGCAGCGGCCAGCGTTGTTCCGGCTCGGCGGCCTGGATAAGGCTGACCGCGGTGATGGCGCCGGCATTGACCAGCGGGTTAAGTGGCTCATTGCGCTGGCGAATGATGCCGGTCAGCGCGTTGAAGGGGTCGCCGGTGGGTTCCACCCCCAGTTCCCTGACCACAGCCTGGGGCCCGCGCTGCTGCATGACCAGCGCCGCGGTAAACGGCTTGGCGGCGGACATGATGGGGAAAGCCGTGCCGCTGTCGCCGCGGGCAATGACCCTGCCGTCCGCCGTCATCACGACTATGCCAAAACGGTCCGGCTCCGCCGCCGCCAGGGCGGGGATATACTGGGCGGGGTCGCCCTCATTGTGATCGCGGTAGGCCCGATAGGCGCTGTCGACTGCGGCCTCCAGCGCCGCGGTATCAAGCGCCGCAGCCGGCGCACCGGCGCTGGCCAGGGCCAGGAGCAGGCCTGCTGCGACGGCGGCGCCCAGTCGGGTCACGGGAATTGCGCGGGGGGCCTGCGGGCCCGGGTCGCCTGTTCGAAGGCATAGCCCAGTTCGATCAACCTCGGCTCGGAGCAGGCGGTGCCGATAAAGCTGACGCCGAATGGCATGGGCCTGGGGTCGAAGCCGTCGGGCAGGGGCGGTTGCAACTGGTTGGGGACGGTCGTAAACGGCACCACGACCGCGGGATAGCCCGCCTTGTTGAGGATGTTCTCTCCTTTCCAGGAGGGCATGAGCAGGGCATCCAGCTGGTGCGCCCTGAGGGCGGCATCGATGCCCTCACTGCGGGACAGGCGAATATCCTTGTCGCGGTCAGCACGCCAGCGGGCCCTGTCCGCGGTCACATCCATCTCATCGGAAATGTCCAGTTCGGCCTGGTCGTAGCGAATCGCATTCTTGTCCCTGTGCGCCAGGTTGAACTCGCGCAGGGCGGTGAGCGAGGCCACCGGCGCGCTGTCCCCCAGGCTGTCCAGCCAGCGATTGAAGTCACGCTTCATCCCGTACTTCAGAATGACCGAACAATTCTCGTCCCGGCCCTTGCCGTTGACGACGTCGTAGCAGTTCTGGAACAGCAGCTGGTTATCCGCCGCGACCGGGTTGACGACACTGGGAATATTGGCCGGATCGACAATCACCGCCCCCTGCGCGCGCAGCAGCTCAATCGCCCGGCTCATGGCGGCGCTCTCCCCGGATGACAAACCGCCCACCGGCTCGGTCTTCCCCGGGGGCACTACCGGCTGGTAGTAGTAGGCCCGGGGGATGCCGATACGCGCGCCGGCGAGGGCGTCAGCGCGCAGATGCGCGGCATAGCTGCCATCGGCGGGTGGCGGGCAGCTGCCGGTAGCCGGGTCCTGCTCGTCAACGCCTTCCATGGCCGCCAGCAGGGCGGCGGCGTCGGCCACGTACTTGGCCATGCTGCCGGCGGTGTCCTGGTCGGCGGTAATGGGAATAATGCCGTGGCGGCTGATCCGGCCCACGGTGGGCTTGATGGCCGCCAGCATGGTGTTATTGGCGGGTATCTCGATGGACCCGGAGGTCTCTGTGCCCACGCTGGCTGCCCAGAGATTGGCGGCCGTGCCGATGCCCGAACTGGAGCCGCCGGTGTCCATGACCGCGCGGCCGTCAGCGAAGCCGTCGCGGGGGTCGGGGCGGGGGTCGTAGGGATTATAGCCATAACCGCGCACAGCGTTGTAGCTGTTGGGCATGCCGGTGGCGACCCAGTTGGCCAGCTCCGTCAGGGTGGTCTTGGCGATGATTATCGCGCCGGCGTCACGCAGCTTTTGGACCAGGGTGGCCTCGTAGGGCGGGGTATAGTCCTTGAAGGCCAGTGCTCCGCCAGTGGTGGGCATGTCGGTGGTGTGAATGTTGTCCTTGAGGGCGATCGGGATCCCGTGCAGCGGGCCGCGCACCTTTCCCGCGGCCCGTTCCCGGTCCAGTTGTTGGGCTTCGGCCAGGGCCTTGCTGTTCACCGCCAGGGTGGCCCGCAGCTGGGGCTCATACCTGTCGATGCGCTCGAGGTACTGGGCCACGATTTGTTTTGCGGTGGTTTCACCACCGGCCATGGCTGCCTGCATGTCGGCAAAGCTGGCCTCTACCACCGTGAAGGTGTCGACTTCCTGACTCGCCGTCTCCGGCGCGTCGCTTGCGGCACAGGCACCCAGGTGCAGTGCCGCGAGCAGGGCGATTACCCGGTGGCTGGTATTCATGATTGCTTCTCCATTATCCGGGGCCAGGGCCAGCCCAGTCAGCCTGAACAGGCCCTAGAAGGTCCTGCCCAGCTTGTGTTTCAGGGTGAATTGAAGCCGGTAGTCTTCACCGCTGCGACCGCCGACGTCCTCATGTTTGCCGTACAGGAACTCAGGTCCGATCAGCAGTTCGGGGTAGGGCGTGTATAGCAGGTTGACGCTGGCGTAGACGCCGCTGTCGAACTCGTCGGCAGCCTGCTGCTTGCGGGGGTCCGCGTCATTGACGGAAAAGCCGATAGAGGATGACCATTCGCTGGACCAGTAGCGATCGTAGTAGGCCGTCACCCCGGTGATGGGTACCGCCTCGGCCCGGTTGTCCTCCGGGGCCAGGTTGACGCCGCCGTCATTGAAAAAGCTGGCTATGCCCTCGCCATGCACCAGGCCCAGCTTCAGCTGGTCGCGACCGACGGTATTGATGACCCCGGTGAGGTTGATGCCCCAGCCGGTCTCGTTCTCCGGTGAGGGGGCATCGGCGATCCCCCGGGCTTCGATTTCCAGATAACGCAGAACGGCGGCGACCTGGTAGTGACCCCAGTCGTAGTCGTCGCGCCAGCGGGCGGTGATATCGGGGTAGCGGGTACGGGCCTTGACGATGTCGTCGAAGCCCGGGGATATCTCGCCGAACTCGCCGCTGTTGAAGCTGCCATTGGGCTTCTCCGCCGCGATCGCGAATTGCGCGCTGTCATCCACGGCCCAGGAGTAGCGAATCTGCGCGTTGCGGTTGAACACCATGCCGGCGGGGCCCCACCAGTCCACCACGTTGGGAAAAATGGAAATGTCCATGAAGTTACTGTTGGTCTGGCCGAAACCCAGCGAGCCCAGTTCTATCCAGGCGTGACGGAGGTTGAACTTGGTGTCGCCGGCGTCGGAGCCGGTGCCGAAGAAGTCGAACTCAAACCAGGATTTCATCTCGCCCAGCGGGGTCGGTGTAGTGCCCTTGAAACCGAACTGGGTCTGCTTGACGCTGATGATGGTGTTGCCATCGGCGCCGAAAGTGTCTTCCACGGTGGGAATGGTCGATGGCCGCAGGGTGGATTCCCAGGTCGGGTCGACCCGCTTGAAATCGTAGATGGCATCCAGCTGGATGTGGCCATAGACATTGAGGCTGGCGTCGCCCCGGGTTTGCGCCAGTTCCGGTTCCTGTTCGGCGCGGGCCCGGTCCTGTTCCCCTGGTGCCGCGGTGCCAGCCTGGACGAGGCTGTCCTCACCTGCCTTCAGCCGTTCAAGTTCCTGGCGCATGGCGTCCAGCACCTGCTGCTGTTGGCGCAACTGTTGCTCCAGCATCTGGATGCGCTCGGTGTCGCTGGCGGCGAGAGTGGAAAGCGGGCTCAGGACAAGCAGTGAGGCAAACAGCAGGGCGGTGGCTTTGCGCATGACAATCTCCAGAGAATGGTCGGTAGAAGAGTAGCCCATTTCCCGCCGATTGGTAGCTTGCGCCAGTCCCGGGTGCAATTTGCTTTGAATCCGTCGTCGATCAGGAAGCCTGCTGCTCCCGCGCTTCTTCCCGGGCGCGGTCGCGCTTCCAGCGCCGGTTGCTCCACAGCCAGCTCTCCGGCTCTTCCCTGATGGCCTGTTCCGCCAGGGCCACGTAGCGGTCGGTAATGTCGTTGCTGTGCTTGTCGTAGGGTGGCCGGGCCAGTTCCTTGAATTCGATCTCGTAGTGGCCGGTGCGGCGGCGCCTGCACTGGGCGAACAGCACCGGAAAGCGGGTCATCTTGGCGATGGTTTCCGCGCCGAGATAAAAATTGGCCTCCTGGTTCATGAACTGCGTCCAGTAACCGCGCTCGCTGCGGATGGGTGACTGGTCCGCCACCATGACGAAAATGCGGAACTCCCGGCGCCGACGGATGATGTCCTTCACCGACTCGTCCATGGACAGCGGCCGCGAGCCGAACTGGCTGCGTATCTGGTAAATCAGTTTGTCTACCGCCGCGTTGTGCAGCGGCTTGTACACCGGGTCGATGGGAATCTGGAAGCGGGTGGTGGCACCGTGCAGCATCCACTCCCAGTTGCCCTGGTGGATGGTGAGCACAATCACCGACTTGCTGAAATTCTCGCTGTACTGCTCCAGCAATTCGGGATTGGTAATCCTGGCCCGCTCCAGGAAGTCCTCGGGGGGCATGCGCCGGGCCTTGATGATTTCCAGCGCTACCTGGCAGAGGCGCTGGTAGAAAGCTTTTTCCAGCCGGCGGCGCTCAGCCGGCGATTTTTCCGGGAAGGCATTGGCGAGGTTGGCCCTGACCACATCCCGTCGGTACCTGGCGACGTAATAGAGCAGCAGGTAGCACAGCCAGGCCACGGCGTAGAGCAGGCTGAAGGGCAGCAAGGCGAGCAGGCGCAGCAACATCAGCGGGCGCAGTGCCGGGGCAGGCTCAGGTCATCGAGACGGAACAGGGCATTGCCCGCCGGGCATTGCAGTGAGCCGTTACCTGCAAGGTCCAGCGTTTTCAGGGACAGCAGCTCATACAGCGGTACCGGGTCCACCACCTGGTTGTTGTCCAGGTAGAGTGTTTCCAGCAATGACAGCTTGCCCAGCGGTGCCAGGTTACGGATTTCGTTGGCGGACAGTTTCAGCTGCTGCAGGCCGGTGAACAGCTCCAGACCCTCCAGGCTGCTGATCCCCGCGTGGCTGCAGTTGAGGCTGGTCAGTTCCCTGGCCAGGGTGACCTTCTGGTCGGCAACTGCCTGCTCGACACAGGCCTGCAGAGCAGGATCGGCGAGCTCGAAATCGCTGAACAGCGGCCGCGGCGAATACACGACCCGGTCGTTAACCTTGAAGTCGAGGTCACTGCAGCCGCCGGACAGCAGTAGCAGGGTTATCAGAAACCAGCGCGTCATTCCTTGTCTCCCGGGAGTATTGGCCTGTGCGTCAGGGTGCCAATTTGGTCATGGCCCCAGCCTCACAGGCTACCTATAATAACATTGGATGTATTAAATTATGGAAAGCCTGATGACCGACTCGGTAAATACCGGCAACGGTTCCACGCCTGGACAGGCGTCGGCCAGTGATGCGATATCACTGGTACAGCGGGGTAACCTGAAGACCCTGGAAAAAACCCTGCGCAAGCAGTGGCGGCTGGGCCAGAATATCGTGTTGTGCTGGAGCGCCGACGAGCGCGGGCTGCTGGTCATATTCGTGCCCCACTACTTCCTCGGCAACTACTGTGCCGAGGGCGCCGAACACAGTGGCAACGAGGCCTACATCCGGGAGATGATCTCCGGCCAGCGGCGCAAAACCCGGGAGGAGATGTTCGCTGTGTCGCGGCGGCTGGAGGTGGCTCCCACCTTTATCAAGCTCAATACCGCCCTGAGTGAGGAACCGCTGGTGCTGCAGGCGGTGGAGCAACTGATCCGGCGCTATGGCCTGAGCTACGTGGAGAACCGGGCGGTATTACTGTTCGATATTGTCGAATTCTCGCTGTATACGCCCTTCGAGCAGGCGAGCCAGCTCAACAGCCTGTCCTATTCCCTCAATTCTGCCTACAACAAGCTGCTGTCCCAGGGCATAGAAATCAACTTCGCCCGCACCACCACCGGTGATGGTTACTACATCTGGAATCGCAGCCTGGGTCCGGAGGCGGACCGGGACCTGTTTTATTTCATGCTGCTGGTGGTGGCGGACAACGCTGTGGCGCGCGCCGCCTCGCGTGGCAATACCGTGCCCCTGATCCGCGCTGCCTACCACGTCGGCGGCCACTACGAGCTTTACCAGGCTGAGGGCGTCAACCCCACGGTGTTCAGTTACATCGTCGGCGATGTAACCATTGAGCTGGCGCGAATGGTCGAATTGGCCGCCGCCGGGCAACTGTTGATCGGCGACTTCTTCACCAGCCTGGGAGATGGACCGCTGGCCACTGAACGGGTGTCCACGCCGGCTTTTGTGGCGGCCTGCAACCGCGGGCTGGAGGCCGTGGTGGGGACCCAGCTGTCGAGCAAGCAGATATCGACCATTCAGTGCTGGCTCAGCAAAACCCGCGATGAGCAAGGGGAGTCCGTGCCCCGCCGCTTCCGGATTGTCGACAAGCACGGTTTCAATCACTACGCCTACAACCTGCAGCTCAAGGTCAGCCTGGAAGACAAGGAGTTGCTGCTGGGCCTGGACGATGCCGGGCTGGCGGCGGTTCCGCAAGCCACCGCCAAAGAAGCCGCGACAGCTGGGGGTGCGGTGCAGGCGGCCGAGGAGCAGCCGCCCGCCGCCAGCGCCGAGGCCATGTTCGATGACCTCGCCAGTCTGCTGCGCAAGCGCAAGTCCTCGATTTCCGAAGACTGAGCGCTGCAGCCGCGGTGAAGAGAGAGGCCTCATTGCCGGCCCTGCTGGCTGTCTGCCCCGGAGATGATTTGTCCCGGGACAGGGCCAGGCAACTGGCCGCGGAGCTGGACCTGCCGCTGCTGCCCCTGGCGACCGATCCCCGTCGCTGCCACTCGGCGGGGGCCCTGCTGCAGGTCCATGTCAACGGTATTGCCCTGCAGATCACCGGCAGGCAGGCGCCGGGCCCTGTTGCTGTTGATTTCGGCGCCTCCAGCATGCGTCACCGGCGTAACGCCGGGCACAATGAACTGTTGGGCAGGGCGGTGGGTATCGGCAAAAAGCCCGCCCTTCATGTCGTGGACGCCACCGCCGGTCTGGGCCGTGACAGCTTTGTGCTGGCTGATCTCGGGGTACAGGTCACGCTGTGCGAGCGTCATCCCGTGGTCGCGGCCATGCTGCGCAGCGGGCTGGAACTGGCCCAGGCCTCCACCGACCCCTGGCTCGCCAACGCCGCCGCCCGCATGACGCTGCTGGCGGGCGATGCCCGGGAACTGGCTGGTGGACAACTGGCAAACTGCGATGTGATTTATCTCGATCCCATGTTCAGGCAGCAGGACAAGCGCGCGGCAGTAAAAAAAGAGATGGCCCTGTTCCAGTACCTGCTGCAGGCCGAGCCCGATAGCAACCACGAGCTGTTGCGCTGGGCCCTGGGCTGCCCTGTGGCCAGGGTGGTGGTGAAGCGGCCGCTAAAAGCCGCTCCCCTGGCCGCCGTTGCGCCCTCCCACAGCATCAGAGGCAAGGCGGTGCGCTACGATGTACACGTGCTTTCCAGCCTCAATTGACAGCGACAGGGTCGGCAGCAGCGACTATCATTGCCGGCTTCCCAGCCACAGGAGATCACACCATGTCGCAACAGCAGAGTATCGCCCTGGTGACGGGGGCGTCCTCGGGAATCGGCGAGGAATTTTGCCGGCAACTGGCGGGCCGCTGTGAGCGGATAATCGCCGTGGCCCGGCGCCGCGATCGCCTGGAGGCGCTGCGCGAGGAACTGGCAGGCGAAACCGAGCTGCATCCTGTGACTGCCGACCTGCTCAGTGTCGAGGGCGTGGCCCAAACCATGGAAATACTGCGCCAGAAGGGGCCGGTGGATATTCTGGTGAACAATGCCGGGTTCAGCACATACGGCTACTTTATCGAGGCGCCGGTGGGCGAACAGCGGGATATGCTCAACCTCCACTGCGAGGCCAGCATCACCCTGACCCGGGCGGCGCTGCCATTTATGCGCGAGCTGGGGCGGGGGCAGATTATCAACCTGTCTTCGCTGGGGGCGTTCCTGCCCGGACCGATGCTGTCGGTATACGGCGCCAGCAAGTCGTTCCTGAGCTATTTCAGCCTGGGCCTGCAGCAGGAACTGGCCGCCACGGGTATCCGGGTGCAGGCCCTGTGCCCCGGCCTGGTGCGCACGGAAATACATCAGCCGATGAAGGACAGGGGCTTCGCTACAGAGTCATTCCCGGACGAGATGTGGATGCAGGCGGAGGAAGTGGTCACCGCCAGCCTGGCGGCGCTGAACACTGACAAGGTACTGGTCGTGCCCGGAGAGGATAACCTGGCGCTGGCCCGCAAGGGCGTGCAGGGATTACTGGCCGCCCTGGGCTAGGGCCAGCTCAGTTAGTGTGAACAGGCCCCAGCAGACGCTGGAGAATACCGCGGTAGATTGCTGTCAGCCGCGGCAGGTCAGGCGCGTGTACTTCCTCATTGAGCTTGTGGATAGTGGCGTTGATCGGGCCCAGCTCCACAACCTGGGCGCCACTGGGGGCGATGAAGCGGCCGTCGGAGGTGCCGCCCGACGTGGAGAGCTGGCTCTCCAGGCCGGTGACCTCGCGGATGCTTTGCACCGCGGCGTCCACCAGCTCGCCGCTGGGCGTCAGGAAGGGCTGGCCACTGAGGTTCCACTCAATGCTGTAATCCAGCTGGTGGGCGTCGAGGATGGCCTCGGTGCGCTGGCGCAGCTCGACATCGGTGACCTCGGTTGAAAAGCGGAAATTGAATACCACCTCCAGTTCACCGGGAATCACGTTGGTGGCGCCGGTGCCGCCATTGATATTGGATACCTGCATGGAGGTGGGCGGGAAGAAACTGTTGCCGGCATCCCACTCTTGTGCCGCCAGTACCGCCAGCGCCGGCGCCGCGCGGTGGATGGGATTGTCCGCCAGGTGCGGATAGGCAATATGGCCCTGCATACCCTTTATCGTCAGCCGGGCGTTGAGCGAGCCCCGGCGGCCGTTCTTGATCACGTCGCCCAGGGCACTGGAGCTGGAGGGTTCCCCGACCAGGCACCAGTCAATCTTTTCATCCCGCTGCTGTAGCCATTCCATCACCCGCACCGTGCCGTCCACCGCCGGGCCCTCCTCGTCGGAGGTAATCAGGAAAGCTATGCGCCCGTGGTGGTCTGGATGTGCGGCGACGAACTCCTCACAGGCAACAACCATGGCGGCGAGGCTGGCTTTCATGTCGGCGGTACCGCGACCGTAGAGCGTATCGCCCACCAGGGTGGGTTCGAATGGCGGGGTGCGCCACTGCGATTCAGGGCCAGTGGGAACCACATCGGTGTGGCCGGCAAATGCCAGCAGCGGGCCGCTGTCGCCACGCACCGCCCAGAAGTTGTCCACCTCGCCGAAGCGCAGCGGCGTGCAGTGGAAGCCAATGGCCTCCAGCCGGGACATCATCAGCGCCTGGCAGCCCCTGTCCTCGGGGGTAACCGAGGCCCGGCGAATCAGGTCGCAGCACAGTGACAGGGTGTTATCCATGCTCAGTACAAGCAGGCCCTAGTTGTGGGCGTGCAACTCCTCGTTGAGCTCGACCGCTGAGCGGTTGGTCAGGCATTCCACCGCCCCGGTGCTGGAATTGCGCCGGAACAGCAGGTCGGATTTGCCGGCCAGCTCCCGGGCCTTGATGGTCTCTACCGGCATGCCGTCAGCATCGAGCATATTGACCTTGGTGCCGGCGGTAACGAACAGGCCGGCCTCCACGGTGCAGCGGTCGCCCAGGGGAATGCCGATCCCGGCGTTGGCGCCGATCAGGCACTCGCGGCCAACCGAGATCACGATATTGCCGCCGCCGGACAGGGTGCCGATGGTGGAACAGCCGCCGCCGAGGTCCGAGCCCTGGCCGACCATGACGCCGGCGGAAATGCGGCCCTCGATCATGCCCGGGCCCTCGGTGCCGGCGTTAAAGTTGACGAAGCCCTCGTGCATGACAGTGGTGCCCTCGCCGAGGTAGGCGCCGAGACGGACCCGGGCGGTGTGGGCGATACGAACGCCGGCGGGCACCACGTAGTTGCTCATCTTCGGGAACTTGTCGACGCAGCTGACTTCCAGCAGGTCGCCGCGCAGGCGGGCAGACAATTGCCGCTTGGGCAACTCCTCGAGATCGATAGCGCCTTCATTGGTCCAGGCGACATTGGGTAGCACGCCAAACAGGCCGTCGAGATTGGTGCCGTGGGGCTTGACCAGCCGGTGGGACAGCAGGTGCAGTTTCAGGTAGCCCTCGGGGACGTTGGCGGGGGCGCAATCCTCCGCCAGCAGCACGGCAACGGCCGGGCGGCCACTGTCGCGCAGGCGGCCCGCCAGCGTCGCCTGCTCGCTGGCCCCGGCCTCGGCGAGGGCGCTTTGCAGGGCTCGCAGGCCGTCTTCATCCAGTTCGGTATTGCTGTCCAGGCCGGCGACTGCAGTCTGTATTTCTGCGGAGGGAGCCAGCAGGGGAGCGGGGAAGAATACTTCCAGCCACTCGCCCTTGCTGTTCTGGGTGCCCACACCCAGGCCGAAGGCAAAAGCGGAATCAGTCATTGTGTTACCTGTGTTCGATACACCCTAGAGGGTGTGGTGATTGAAAATGTCCTGGTAGCGAGCGGCGGAAAAACCACAGTGGCGTTCGTGGCCGATGTCCAGCAGCGGTCTTTTGAACAGGGTGGGCTGCTCGACAATAAGCTGCAGGGCCGTGCTGTCGTCCATTTTGTCACGCACAGCCGGATCCAATCCTTTCCAGGTGGTGCTGCGTTTGTTGACCAGGGTTTCCCAGCCCAGTTCCTCCAGCCAGCCGGCAACGGTGGCGGTACTCAGGCCCTCTTCGCGAACATCGTGGAAGCGATACTCTATGCCTCTGTCATCGAGCCACTTCCGGGCCTTCTTGATCGTGTCACAATTCTTGATGCCGTATACGGTGATCACCGGGAGCCTGCTGCCGTGCTATTTTGGGGGCGCTAGAATAGCAAATCAGCCGCTGCAGGGCACCTCTGATTATCAGCGGCGACGATGCTATATTGGCCGCCCGCTGGCATTCCGGGCAAACCGTAACGAGAGGTGAATCAATGGAGTTAGAGAGTAACGCGCTGGCCCTGCCGGTAGCGACCATGCTGCTGTTAACCCTGGTAGTGTGGGTCACGCTGTTTGTGACCCGGATGAAGTACCTGACGGCCAACAAGGTGGATGCGGAACGACTGAAGACCCCGGCGGATGTCCAGGCGCTCATCCCCGGCGATGTCTCCGCTGCCGCCAATAACTTCAAGAACCTGTTTGAAGTGCCGGTGGTATTTTATGTCACCTGTTTCTACCTGACCCTGTTCGGCCAGGTGGACAGCCTGCACCTGGGCTGTGCCTGGGTATTCGTCGCCGGCCGCATCCTGCACAGTTTCATCCACTGCAGCTACAACCGGGTGATGCACCGCTTCCTGGTCTACCTGCTGTCGTCACTGGCGCTGTGGGTGATGGTGGTAAGAGCCTTCCTGGCAGCGGTGTAAGCGCGTCAGCCGGCGCCGGCGGCTTTCAGTACCGCGGCGTAACCGGCGCCGTGACGGTGTTCGGATACGATGTCCAGCACGGTCTCGCCGTCGGGCCCGCGGGCGTTGATGTCCCGCCCCTGGTTGCTGAAAAAGCCCACGAACAACTCGAAATCCGCTGCCCGCATGCTCCGGTAGGCCTTGTACAGCATGTGGAAATCCTCGTTGCTGCCGTCGTGGGGCCGCACCTCGAGGAAGCTTTTCACGTGGTCCTCGGTCCAGACCTCGTCGAGTACTTTTTGCTTGTCTTTCTTCATGGGTAAACTCTCGGTTTGTTCAGTGCAGCTTCTTCGCCAGTAGCTGGTTGACCATTTGCGGGTTGGCCTGCCCGCGGGAAACCTTCATGACCTGGCCGACGAAGAAACCCAGTAGTTTTTTGCGTTTGCCCTCGTCGGCGGCGAGATATTGTTCGACCTGGGCGCTATTGCCGGCGATGACCTCGTCCACCATGGCTTCCAGTTCGCCGCTGTCGGAGACCTGTTGCAGCCCCCTGGCCTTGATGATTTCATCGGCGCTGCCTTCGCCGTTCCACATCGCCTCGAACACCTGTTTGGCAATTTTGCCGGAGATGCTGTTGTCGAGGATGCGGGCGATAAGGCCGCCGAGATCCGCCGCAGAGACCGGGCTGGCGCCGATACCCAGTTCCGCTTTGTTGAGCTGGCCCAGCAGCTCCACCTGCACCCAGTTGGCGGCAATCTTGGCATCGCCACAGGCGCCCACCGCGGCCTCGTAGTAATCCGCCAGTTCCCGGCTGTCGGCGAGCACGTTGGCGTCGTAAGCCGACAGCCCGTACTGCTCCATGAACCGGTGCCGCTTGGCGGTGGGTAGCTCCGGCAGGGTCTCCCTGATCGCTGCCACATAGGCGTCGTCGATCACGACGGGCAGCAGGTCGGGCTCCGGGAAGTAGCGGTAGTCGTTGGCCACCTCCTTGCTGCGCATGGGCCGGGTCTCGTCGCGCTCGGCATCGTAGAGCCGGGTTTCCTGCACGACCTTGCCGCCGTCCTCGAGAATGTCGGACTGGCGTTCCACCTCGTGGCGTATGGCGCGCTCGACAAAGCGGAAGGAGTTGACGTTCTTGATTTCCGCCCGGGTGCCATATGCCGCCTGGCCCGGCGGGCGCAGGGAAATGTTGATATCACAGCGCATGGAGCCCTCGGCCATATTGCCGTCGGAGATCCCCAGGTAGGTGACCAGGCTGTGCAGGGCCTTGAGGTAGGCCACCGCTTCCGCCGCCGAGCGGATGTCGGGTTCGGTCACGATTTCCAGTAGCGGGGTTCCGGCGCGATTGAGGTCGATGCCGGTCATGCCGTGAAAGTCCTCGTGCAGGGACTTGCCGGCGTCTTCCTCCAGGTGGGCCCTGGTTATGCCGATTTGCCGGGTTCTGCCGTCCTCCAGCTGGATTTCGAACTCTCCGCGGCCGACAATCGGGTCGGAGAACTGGCTGATCTGGTAGCCCTTGGGCAGGTCCGGGTAGAAATAGTTCTTGCGGTCGAATACCGAGCGCATGCCGATCTCCGCGTCAATGCCCAGACCGAACATCACTGCCATGCGCACCGCCTGCTCGTTGAGTACCGGCAGCATGCCCGGCATGGCCAGGTCCACGGCGCTGGCCTGGGTGTTGGGCTCGGCGCCAAAGGCAATGGGCGAGCCGGAAAATATCTTCGATTGGGTGGCCAACTGCAGGTGCACCTCCAGGCCGATAACCGTTTCCCACTGCATCACTTGGCCCCTCCCAGTCCCGGTGTCAGGGTATGCCAGTCAGTTGCCTGCTGGAAGCGGTGCGCCACGTTCAACAGCGCGGCCTCGGCAAAGTGACGGCCAATCAATTGCAGGCCCACCGGCCTGCCGCCAGCCAGGCCGGCGGGAACAGACATGCCGGGCAGGCCGGCCAGGTTCACCGCCAGGGTGTAGACGTCCTCCAGGTACATGGCCACCGGGTCATTGCTCTTGGCGCCCAGGGCAAAAGCCGGGCCGGGGGTGGTTGGCCCGGCGATGATATCGACCCCCTCGAAGGCCTGGCTGAAATCGTTGCTGATCAGGCGGCGCGCCTGCTGTGCCTTTTTGTAGTAGGCGTCGTAGTAACCGGCGGACAGGGCGTAGGTACCGACCAGGATGCGGCGCTTCACCTCGTCGCCGAAGCCTTCCTCTCGGGTGCGGGTATAGAGGTCGTGCAGGTCTGCCGGGTCCTCGCAGCGGTGACCGTAGCGGACACCGTCAAAGCGTGACAGGTTGGTGGAGGCCTCCGCCGGGGCAATGATGTAGTAGGCGGGGATGGTCAGGCTGCTGCTGGGCAGGCTGATCTCCACCAATTCTGCGCCCAGGGCCTCCAGCTCTGTCAGCGCTGCCCGGATGCAGCTGTCGGTGGTGCTATCAAGGCCGTCGTCGAAGTACTCCCGGGGCAGGCCGATGCGCAGGCCCTGCAGGTCATTGCCGAGGGCCGCGCAGTAGTCCTCCACCGGGGTCTCGGCCGAGGTGGAGTCCTGCGGGTCGTGGCCGGCCATGGCGTTCAGCAGCAGGGCGCAGTCCTCGGCGGTGCGGGCCATGGGGCCGCCCTGGTCCAGGCTGGAGGCATAGGCGATCATGCCCAGCCGCGAGACCCGGCCGTAGGTGGGCTTGAGTCCGGTAATGCCGCAGAAGGCCGCGGGCTGGCGGATGGAGCCACCGGTGTCGGTGCCGGTCGCCGCAGGCGCCATTCTCGCCGCCACTGCGGCGGCAGAGCCGCCGGAGGAGCCGCCGGGCACCAGGTCCCGGTTCCAGGGGTTCCTCACCGGGCCGTAGTAGCTGTTCTCGTTGGAGGAGCCCATGGCGAATTCATCGAGGTTGGTCTTGCCCAGCATGACCGCGCCGGCGTCGTTGAAGCGCTGGATAACGGTGGCATTGTAGGGCGGGACAAAATTGTCCAGCATCTTCGAGCCACAGCTGGTGCGCAGGCCCTCGGTGCAGAATATGTCCTTGTGGGCGACGGGGATGCCGGTGAGCGCGTCGGCATCGCCAGCGGCCAGCCGTTGATCCGCCGCCCGGGCATCGGCCAGGGCGCGGTCGCCGTCAACGCTGACAAAGGCATTGTAGTTGGCGTCGTGCTCGCTGATTCGTTGCAGAAAGGCTTCGGTCAGCTCGACGCTGGAAAAGGTCTTGTCCCGCAGGCCCCGGGCCAGCTGGGCGACAGTCATATCATGCATTGCTGTGGTTTCCTGGAGCAGCCTTATTCAATAACTTTGGGTACGAGGTACAGTCCGTTCTCGACGGCGGGGGCGATGGCCTGGAAAGCCTCGCGGCGATTGATTTCGGTGACTTCGTCGGCGCGCAGGCGCTGGATGGCGTCCAGGGGATTGGCCATGGGGGCAACCCCGGTGGTGTCGGCAGCCTGCAGCTGGTCCACCATACCCAGAATTTCGGTAATGCGCTGGGTGACCTCGCCTATCTGGTCGTCGGCGATGCGGATGCGCGCGAGTTCCGCAATGTTTTCAATTTCGTCTTGCTCAATAGCCATGTTGTTACAACCGGGAAGAGAGCCGCCGGGATGCGGCAGGGGGCGTAAACTTATCACATTTGCGCCTTGCCCAAAATCCCCGCGGTTGTTACAGTTGACCGAATAATTTTCCACCCAAAAAAACGGTCGAAAATCGCCGCATTTCAAGGGTCTAGCACTCGTTGCGCGGCGCCAGGGAAGCATGCAGGACTGTCCGGCCCAGTTCCCCCGTTGTACTCACAAGGTAGTAAGACTTAATGCTGAAGAAATTGCGTGGAGTGTTCTCCAACGATCTCTCCATTGATTTGGGTACCGCCAATACCCTGATCTACGTGCGCGACAAGGGCATTGTGCTGGACGAGCCCTCGGTGGTGGCGATCCGGGTCCACAATGGCCAGAAGACCATCGAGGCCGTCGGCACCGAAGCCAAGCGTATGCTGGGCCGTACCCCGGGCAACATCACCGCCATCCGCCCCCTCAAGGACGGGGTGATCGCCGACTTCCAGGTGACCGAGAAAATGCTCCAGCATTTTATCGCCAAGGTCCACGAAAGCCGCTTTATCCGTCCCAGCCCCCGGGTGCTGGTGTGTGTGCCCTGCATGTCCACTCAGGTGGAACGCCGGGCGATTCGCGAGTCGGCCCTGTCGGCCGGTGCCCGCGAAGTCCGGTTGATCGAGGAGCCCATGGCCGCGGCTATCGGCGCCGGACTCAATGTGGAAGAAGCCAGCGGCTGCATGGTGGTCGATGTCGGTGGTGGCACCACCGAGATCGCCATTATCTCACTCAACGGCATTGTTTACCGGGACTCGGTGCGGATCGGCGGCGACCGTTTTGATGAGGCCATTGTCGCCCATGTTCGCCGCCGCTACGGCAGCCTGATTGGCGATGCCACGGCCGAGAAGATCAAGATGGAAGTCGGTTGCGCGTTTGGCGGCTCTGACCTGCGCGAAATCGATGTTCGCGGCCGCAACCTGGCGGAAGGCGTGCCCCGCAGCTTTACCCTGGACAGTGACGAGATCCTGGAATCCCTGCAGGATCCGCTGTCTTCCATTGTCCAGGCGGTCAAGTCGGCACTGGAGCAATCACCCCCGGAACTGGCGGCCGATATCGCCGAGAGCGGTATTGTGATCACCGGCGGCGGCGCCCTGTTGCGTGACCTGGACCGGCTGATCTCGGAGGAGACGGGCCTGCCGGTCATCGTCGCTGAGGATCCCCTGACCTGTGTTGCCCGCGGCGGCGGCCGGGCGATGGAACTGATGGACAGGCGAACCATAGACCTGCTGTCGACAGAATAAGTACACTGTCCCCGGAATTCCCGCAGGAATCGCTGAGGAGACGACATCAAGCCACTATTTGTTAAAGAGTCCACGCTGGGACTGCGCCTGTTCCTGGTAGCGCTAGTGGTCGTGGCTCTGCTCGCGGCCGACCTGCGCTTCAACGCCCTGCATAATGCCCGCTCGCTGCTGGAAACGGCGGCTACCCCAGTTTACTGGGTGGCGGACCTGCCCTCCCGGGTCATGGAATGGAACCAGCAGCACCTGGTGAGTCGCAGTGAGCTGCAGGAGCAGAATGAGCGCTTGCGCCGGGAAAACCTGGTGCTGGAAGGGCGCTCCCACCAGATGGCGTCGCTACAGGCGGAAAACGTGCGTCTGCGGGCGCTGTTGAACTCGTCCGCCATGTTGCGCGACGACGTGCTGGTGGCCGAGCTGATCGGGGTATCCCCGGACCCGGTGCGCCACCAGCTGGTGCTCAACAAGGGCGAGCAGGACGGTGTCTTTGTTGGCCAGCCGCTGATTGATGCCGGCGGCCTGCTGGGGCAGATCGTCAAGGTCAGCCCGCTGCTCTCCCGGGCCCTGCTGATCACCGACGCGACCCACTCCATTCCGGTGCAGGTCAATCGCAATGGCGTCAGGGCGATCGCCGAGGGCACCGGCAGTCTCACCTCCCTGGAAGTTCACCATGTGTCGGCAACCACCGACATCAAGGAGGGCGACCTGCTGGTCACCTCGGGCCTGGGCGGGCGCTTCCCGGTGGGTTACCCGGTGGCGGTGGTCAGTGAAATCGAGCGCGATCCCGGACAGGCCTTCGCCCGTATCATCGCCACCCCCAGTGCCGCCCTGGAGCGCAGCCGCCACGTATTGCTGGTGTTCACTGCCAGGCCAGCAGAAGGAGACTGATTCGTGGTCGACCAGCAGCCCCATGGCTACTGGCTGATACTGGCCAGCTTTTTCCTGGCACTGTGCCTGGCAATTCTGCCGCTACCCCACTGGCTCGCCTGGGGGCGGCCGGAATGGGCGGCCCTGGTGCTCGTCTACTGGGTGATTGCCCTGCCCCACCGGATGGGGCTGGTGACCGCGCTTGCCCTCGGCCTGATGCTGGATGTGGTCGAGGGTGCGGTAATGGGTCAGAACGGTTTCGCCCTCACTGTCGTCGCCCTGTTGGCGCTGCTGTTGTACCAGCGGCTGCGGGTGTACAGCCAGCTGCAGCAATCGGGGGTGATCTTCGTGCTGGTGGGCATTAACCTGATGATCTGCCAGTGGGTCCAGAATCTGGAAGGCGCCGGCGCCACGACCATGCTGTTCCTGTTGCCGGCGGTGTCCAGCGCCCTGCTGTGGCCGCTTGTTTTTCACCTGCTGCGCAGTCTGCGCCGCGCGTTCCTGGTGACCTGATATGGACCTGATTCTCGCATCCGCATCCCCCCGGCGCCGGGAGCTGCTGGACCAGATAGGGGTGCGCTACCGCTGTGAACCCGCTGACATCGATGAAACTCCGCGGGACAGGGAGAAGCCCGGCGATTACGTGCTGCGCATGGCCGCCGAAAAGGCCGCCGCGGTTGCCGGTCGGCACCGCGATGAAGGCTTGGCCGTGCTGGCGGCGGATACCTCGGTGGTGATTGATGAGGATGTGCTGGGGAAGCCGGCTGACCGTTTTGCGGGGCTGGGCATGCTGGCCCGGCTCAGTGGCCGCAGCCACAGTGTGCTCACCGCAGTCTGCCTGCATGGCCCGGACGGGATCAGCGAATGCGAACTGGTTGCGACCCGGGTCGAGTTTGTCCAGCTCAGCCGTGAAATGTGCGAGGCCTACCTCGCTACCGACGAACCCTGGGACAAGGCCGGCGGTTACGCCATCCAGGGCCTGGCGGGGGCTTTTGTCAGTTCCATCGAGGGCAGTTACAGTAATGTGGTCGGCTTGCCCCTCGCCGAGACCTGGCGGATGTTGTCGGCACGGGGCATAGCCGGTGCGCTTGGAGGTTAAGGTGAATGGGGCCTGATAGTGAGTGAGGAAATCCTGGTCAATGTAACACCCATGGAAACCCGGGTGGCAGTGGTCGACAATGGAGCTACCCAGGATATTCACATCGAACGCAGTGCCCGCAAAGGCATGGTCGGCAATATCTATGCGGGCAAGGTGGTCCGGGTGCTGCCCGGCATGCAGGCGGCCTTTGTCGACATTGGTGCCGAACGCACCAGCTTTATCCATGTGTCCGACATCCACGTACCCGGATCCGATGGCCGGTCCCGGGCCTCCGACGCGATCGCTGACTATCTGCACGAGGGCAAAAAAGTCATCGTCCAGGTCACCAAGGACCCCCTGGGCAGCAAGGGCGCCCGTCTCACCACCGAGTTATCGGTGTCTTCGCGCTACCTGGTGTTCATGCCCCAGAGCAGCCACGTCGGGGTATCCCAGCGCATCGATGATGGCGAGGAGCGCCAGCGCTTGCAGCAGTTGCTGGCCCAGGCGCTGGAACAGGAGGAGATGACGGGGCAGGGCGGTTACATTCTGCGCACTGCCGCCGAGGGTGCGGGCCTGGAAGAGATTCGCGCCGACCTGCGCTTCCTGAAGCGCCTGTGGACGGTGGTGTCGCGCCGGGGCAAGGCCGCGCGCAAGGCGGAACTGCTGTACACCGACCTGGCCCTGCACCTGCGCACGGTGCGCGACCTGGCCCGCCCCGGGGTCGAGCGCATACTGGTAGACAGCCGGGAAAGCTTTACCGCCCTGCAGGAGTTTTGCAGCGAGTACATGCCCGAGGTATCGGGCTTGCTGGAGCACTACCCCGGTGAGCGGCCGCTGTTCGACCTGCACGGCATCGAGGAAGAATTGCAGCGGGCCCTGAGCCGCAAGGTTGAGCTCAAGTCCGGCGGCTACCTGGTGATCGACCAGACCGAGGCAATGACCACCATCGACGTCAACACCGGTTCCTACGTCGGCCGCCGCAACCTGGAAGAAACCATATTCAAGACCAACCTGGAGGCGGCCTCCATGCTGGCCCGCCAGCTGCGCGTGCGCAACCTGGGGGGTATCATTATCGTCGACTTTATCGACATGCGCGACGAGGAGCACCGGCGGCAGGTGCACCGGGCGCTGGAGAAGGTCATGGCCCGTGACCCGGCCCGCAACAAGATTACCGGTGTCTCGGAACTGGGACTGGTGGAAATGACCCGCAAGCGCACCCGGGAAAGCCTGGAGCAGCTCCTGTGTGAGGAGTGCCCCGTGTGCAATGGCCGCGGCGTACTGAAAACCGCCGAAACCGTCTGCTACGAGATCTTTCGGGAAATCATGCGCGACGCCCGGGCATACGATAACGACACACTCATGGTGCTGGCCACCCAGGGAGTAATCGACCGCCTGCTGGACGAGGAGTCGGCCAACGTCGCGGACCTGGAGGAGTTCATCGGCAAAACTATCAGTCTCCGGGTCGAGCCCGACAATAATCCGGAACACTTCGATATAGTGCTGCTCTAAGCACTGTATTCAGGGCGGCGAGCAACCCGGGACACGAACATTTGCAACGATCGATTTTTCACAAACTGAGCAGTTTTCTGTGGGGCCTGGCGGTGCTGGCAATCGTGCTGCTGGCAACCTATGTCAGTGTCGGGCGCCTGCTCAGCAGCAACCTGCAGGGCTGGCAGGACCAGGTGCTGGATGCGCTGAATCGACGGGTGCCGTTCCAGATCCACGCCCAGCGCATCAGCGGCGAGTGGCATTCCTTCACCCCGGAAATTCTGCTCGACGGCCTGGAGCTGGTTCTCCCCGAACGCGAGGCCGTGCCCCTGCAATTGTCCGGCGGCCGCATGGGTATAGACGTTTCCCGGTCCATCGCCACCCGCAGTTTGCAGTTCACATCACTGCAACTGGAGGGGCTGACGCTCGTCGCCGAGCTCAATGCCGAGGGTCGGCTGGTGATTCCAGGCCTGACCGGCAGTGGTGGTGAACTGGGTGGCTGGCTGCAGGATTTCCTGCTCAATATCGAATACATCACCCTGCGCGACAACAAGCTCAGGCTGCTGCTGCCAGGCGGGGAGCAACGTGACTTCGCCCTCGACCTGCACCTGGCCCGGGAGGGCAGTGTCAGGCACTTGCGCGCCGACATGCTGTCCACCGCCGGTACCGACATCCACCTCACCGGACGCGGGCTGGGCAATCCGTTTCGCCCGGCAGAGTTCGAGGGAGTGCTGTTCGCGAGGCTGGATGCGGGGGACCTGGGGGCGTTGTCGCAGGTGCTGTCCAGCCAGCCGGCGCTGTCCGCCAGCGGTCGCCTGGACAGTGAGTTCTGGCTCACCTGGGATCGCGGTGAGGCCGGCCTGGATATGGATTTCGAGATCTACGACCTGCTGCTGGAGCCGGCGGATGGCGAGTGGTCGCTGCCCCTGGATGCGCTCTCTTTCCAGGCGACCCTGGTACAGGGCAGGAACCACCGCAGCCTGTTCGCCGACAATTTCAGTGCCAGTCTGGACGACGCCGAGGTCAATATCCCGCGCCTGCAACTGGATGCCTGGGGCAGTTCGCTGCGGCTGAGAACGGGCGCCGTGGACCTGGAGCCACTGAACCGGATACTGCAGTCACTGCCGGGGATGCCGGCTACCCTGCAATCGGTATTTGCCACCCTGGCGCCGCGCGGCGAGCTCACCGCGCTGCAGCTGGGGGTGGGCGACTACACCGACCCCCTCGCGGAATGGGACGTGGAGGGCAACTTCGATCGCCTGCAGGTGGATTCCTGGCGCGGTGCCCCCGGGGTTCGCTCCGCTACCGGCTATTTCGAACTGTCGGAAACCGGCGGCTACGTGGTCATAGACAGCCAGCAGTTCACCATGTCCTTTCCCACCCTTTACCGGCAACCGCTTTACTATGACGACTTCTTCGGTACGCTGGGCCTGAGCTGGGATGCAGACGGGCTGCTGCTGCACAGCGGCCTGATCACCGCTTCCGGGGTGGAGGGAACGGCCCAGGCGCTGTTCTCCCTCAATATCCCCTTCCACAGCACCGAGGCGGGACTGGAAATGGACCTGATGGTGGGGCTGGCCAGTTCGCACCCCATTCACCGGGTCAAGTACATCCCCTACACCCTGAACCAGAACCTGCTGGACTGGCTGTCGACAGCGGTGGGCGAGGGCGAAGTGGAACAGGCGGGCTTTATCTGGCGCGGCAGCCTGAAGCGCGGAGCCGCTGACCTGCGCACGGTGCAGTTGATGCTCAACGTGGATAACACTTCGCTGGCCTACCACCCCGACTGGCCACCGGTCAGCGCTGTGCGGGGAGCGGTACTGCTGGACGACACCGATGTCAGTGTCTGGGCCGATAGCGCGAAACTGTATTCGTCCACCGTCGAGCGGCTGTCGGCGGAAGCCTGGATGGACGAGGAAGGGCAAATGCGGCTGGCGATCGATGGCTGGGTGGTCGGCAGTGCCGAGGACGGGCTGCGCGCGGTCAATGACTCCCTGCTGGGGCGCCTGACCCGGGAGGCCTTTGCCGACTGGCGTGCCAGCGGTGAGCTGGAAACGGAACTGCAGCTGGAGCTGAACCTGGCAGACAGCAGCGAGGCGCCGGTGGTGGATGTCAGCGTAGACCTCCAGCAGGTCGACCTGGAGATCAATCCCGGCAGGCTGGCGGTAGACGATTTGAGCGGCGAGTTGAGCTATGACTCCCGGCGTGGATTCCGCTCGCGGGATATTCAGGGCGAACTCTGGGGTGAGGCTGTGCGCCTGGAGATCGGGCAGCGTTCCCTGCTGGGCGAGGATGCGGGCTTTGATTTCGGCCAGTCGGCGGTGGAGATAGACCTGGCAGGAACCGTGGAAGCCCGCGCCCTGCAGGGCTGGTTGCAGCAAGATGCGCTGGCGCTGGCCGCCGGGCGCGCCGAGGTCAGCGGGAAAATAGCGGTATTGCCCGGCGAGCTGCCGCTGTTGACCCTGCAGTCGTCCCTGCAGGGAATGGCCCTGGACCTGCCGCAACCCTGGACCAAAAGCCGGGAACAGGCCGTGCCGCTGGAGGTGGCGCTGCCCCTGGGACCGGAGCAAATGGTTCTGGGCCTCGCCCTCGGCGAGGCACTGTCGCTGCAGCTGGATATCACCGGGGGCAGCCTGCAGGGTGGGGCGCTGGGGGTGAATACCCATCCCCCCGGATTGCTCGACGGCCAGTTACAGGTGGCGGGCACGGCCCCCCTGGTGGATGTGGACGGCTGGCTGGCATTTACCCGACAGTATTTGTTGCCGGCAGCAGACGCGGCTCCCGATCCCAATGATCCCCCGGCGCCGGCCGGGTCGCCGGCTGCGCCGGGGGGGGAAGGCCTGCGCCTGGTGATTGACCAGGCCCACGCGGAACGCCTGCTGCTCTGGGGCAGCGAGTATGCAGATGCGAGGTTCAAGCTGTCACTGGATGCCAGCGGCTGGGAGGTCGAGGGCGGTATCGAGCGCCTGCAGGGCAGCTATCGCCAGGATACCGACGGCAGCGGCGCCCGGCTGGACCTGGATTACCTGGATTTGTCCCCGGCCGTGTCCGAGGGGACAGCCGCGGAAAAAGCCGCCGCCCGGCCAGGAGCGCTGCAGCTGCCGCCTATCGATGTGCGGGTCAGCGAGCTGCGCCGCAACGGCCGGGCGATCGGCCAGCTGCAACTGGTGCTCGAGTCCGCTGGCGGCGCTCTGCGGGCCCGGGGCATCGTCGGTGAGGTCGCTGGCCTGGAACTGCTGCCGGAGCCGGCGGCGGAGCTGGTCTGGACGCCGGGGCAGGGCACCACACTGCAGGCCAGGCCGCGCTTTGCCGACTTCGGCGATACGCTTGAGCAACTGGGCTACGCCCGGTTCCTGGAAACCGAAACAGGCCGGCTTGAGCTTGAGCTGGACTGGCCCGGCCCGCCGCAGGCGGTATCCCTCGCCGGGCTGGGCGGCCGTGTAGGCGTCGATGTGGGAGCGGGCCGGTTCCTGCAAACGCCGGCGGCCGCCGGTGCGCTGCAGGTCGTGGAGATCGTCAACCTGGCCGATATCGTGTCCAGCCTCAGTCTCTCCCACATGTTTGAATCCGGCATCAATTTTCACAACATGGACGGCGAGATACTTTTCCACGGCGGCAACCTGGAAGTGGCGGAGCTGACCGTGAAGGGCAGCTCCAGCGCGTTTTCCATGAGCGGCGTATCCGACATTGCCAGTCGCAGCCTGGACGGGGAACTGGTGGCGACCCTGCCGGTGGCTAATAACCTGCCCTGGGTCGCCGCCCTGGCGGGTGGTTTGCCGGTAGCCGCCGGGGTGTTTGTGGTGAGCAAGGTGTTCGAAAAGCAGGTCAACCGGCTGTCCAGCGGCGTGTATACCATTCAGGGGACCTGGGACGACCCGCTGGTGAAATTTGATCGCATCTTCGACGACGAGGTGCGCCTGTCCAATGGCGAGAACCTCCCGGAGGCCCCCAATTCAGCGGCCCCGCCAGCGCAGCCGGGCGCCGCTCAGCCCGAGGCGCCGTAGGTTTCCAGTAACTCGCGCAGATAGCGAAACAGCTTGCGGCTGGCGGCGGGTGGCTTGCCCCGGCTCAGCTCGCGCTGGTGTTGCAGCACCAGCTGGCGCAGCTGTTGCCGGTCTGCCTGCGGCCAGCGCGCTAGCACTGTTTCCACCCCATCCACACCGGCTTCCAGCACCTCATCGCGCAGCTGCTCCAGTTGCTGAAACAGGGCCTTGGCTTCCCGTGCCGGCTGACGCATCGCCTCCAGTGCCGCCTCGAAGGGCTCGGGCTCCACGTCGCGCATCAGCTTGCCCACATACTGCAGGTGGCGCTTGAGGGCGTTCTTGCTGCGGATGCGCCGGGTCTCGCGCAGCGCCTCCAGCAGCTTTTCATCCTCAATGGGCAACTGCGCGAGCTGTTTGTCATTCAGTTCGCTGAGGGTCTTGCCGAGGTCCTGCAGGGCATGCATCTGCCGTTTGACGGCAGATTTGCTGGGGCCCTCCGCCAGTTCTTCTTCGCTGTGGTCCGGATAATCGTGCATAACTCGCTCAGGCGTAAAACAGGGTCGCCAGACCCAGGAAAGAAACAAAGCCGACCACATCGGTTACGGTGGTCAGCACTACTCCGCCGGCCAGCGCCGGGTCGATATTCATGCGGGTCAACAGCAGCGGCAGGGCGGCGCCCGTGAAGGCGGCGGTGACCAGGTTGATGATCAGGGCGGCGGCAATGATCAGGCCGATATGCCAGTCATCAAACCAGAGCGAAGCTGCCACCGCCACCACGGCGGCCCAGACCAGGCCATTGAGCAGGCCGATGGTGACCTCGCGGCTGAGCAGCCAGTTCTGGTTGTTCCTGCCGACCTGGCCCATGGCGATGCCGCGCACCAGCACCGTCAGGGTCTGGGTGCCGGCAATACCGCCCATGGAGGCAACGATGGGCATAAGCACGGCCAGCGCCACCACCTTGTCGATGGTGTCCTGGAACATGTTGATCGCCGCGGCGGCGATAAAGGCCGTAATGAGGTTGATGCCCAGCCAGACGGCGCGTTTGGGCGCGGCTTTGCCCACGGAGGCAAAGGTGTCTTCCTCCTCGTCCAGGCCGGCCATGGACATGAAGGAGTGATCGGCGTCCTCGCGGATAACGTCCACCACATCGTCGATGGTAATACGGCCCAGTAATTTGCCGCTGCCGTCGACCACCGGCGCCGAGACCCAGTCGTTGCGCTCGAACAGGCGCGCCACCTCGTCATCGGGCATGTCCACCGGTATGGGGTCGATATCGGTAATCATCATTTCCCGTACGGTGACCCCCGGGTCGGAAACCAGCAGGGTGCGCAGCGGCAGTACGCCGATAAACTGGTCGGAACGGTTGACCACGATCAGGTTGTCGGTCATCTCCGGAATTTCTTCGTGCCGGCGCAGGTAGCGCATTACCACGTCCAGGGTCAGGCTGGGCCGGATGGTGATGGCGTCGGTGTTCATCAGGCCACCGGCCACCTCGTCCGGGTAGAGCATGACGCTTTCCAGACGGGTCCGGTCCTGGTGGTCCATGTAATTGAGGACTTCCCAGGTCACGCGGTCCGGCAGTTGCTGGAGGATATCGGCGATGTCGTCGTCTTCCAGGCCCTCGGTAATGCTCGCTACCTCGGCGGCATCCATGCGGGACAGGAAGTGGGCCTGGAGATCGTCCGGGAGTTCGCCGAGCACCTCGCCCTCCAGGTCCCCCTCGATCATCTTCCACAGAATGTTCCGGAACTTGGGCGGCGAGGATTCCAGCAGGTGGGCGATTTCCGCCGGTGGCAGGCCGTTGAGCATTCGCCGGACATCCACCAGGGCGCCGCTGTCCAGGGCCAGCGTCAGCTTGTCCAGGGTCTGGTTTCGTGTGGCTACGGGTTGTGGCATGCCGGGTTACTCTCCATGGTCAGTGGGCAGTGGACCGCCGTCTGGAGATTATCCGGGAATCCGGGCAGGGCAACAACGGAATTGCTGGCGGTAGCGCTTACTCAGCCTCGCCAAAGCGGTCGCCAATCAGCGTGGTCAGGGCTTCCAGGGCCTGCTGCTCGTCCGAGCCGTCGATCTTCAGGTCGAGAACCGTGCCCTTGCCCGCCGCCAGCATCATCACCGACATGATGCTCTTGGCATCGACCATGTTGCCGTCCTTGCCTGCCTGTATCCTGCTGGAAAAAGCGGAACTGCAGCCGACAAATTTGGCTGCCGCCCGGGCGTGGAGGCCGAGCTTGTTGACGATGGTAACCTGGGTTTCAATCACTTACTGCAGTTCCCTGTGTCTGATGTGAAGGCCCGGGTACTGTTCGCGGTAATGCTGGAACAGGCGATCGGCCAAGTATACCGAACGATGCCGCCCGCCGGTACAGCCGATAGCCACGGTCATGTAGCTGCGATTGCTGTCGCGGTAGCGCGGCAGCCAGCGGTCCAGGAAGCCGCTGATGTCAGCGAACAGCTCGCCGGTGCTGGACTGGGCCTCCAGAAATTCCCTGACCGGTGCCTCCAGGCCGTTTTTCAGCCGTAGCTCCTTGACCCAGTGGGGGTTGGGCAGCATGCGGACGTCGAACACCAGGTCGGCGTCCGTGGGCACCCCGCGCTTGAAACCGAAGGACTGGATCAGCACCGACATGGTGCCCGAGCGGGCGCCCAGCAGACGTTGCTTGATGGCATCGCGCAACTCGTAAATCGTCATCTGGCTGGTATCCAGGGTCAGCGATGCGTCACTGGCGATGGGCTCCAGCAGCAGGCGTTCCCGGTCGATGGCTTCGGCCAGGGGCATGGTGTCCGAGCTCAGCGGGTGCTTGCGCCGGGTCTCTGAAAAGCGCTTTATCAGGGCCGATTCCTGGGCGTCGAGAAACAGGATTTCCGTGTTGACCTCTGCCGGCAGGTCGTCCATAACCGCGCCGAAATTGGCCAGGTCTTTCCAGGCGTTGCGGGCGTCGATACAGACTGCCATGCCGTCGAAGTGATCGAACTCTTCCCTGCTGGCCTGCTCCACCAGCGCCGGGAGCAGGGAAACGGGCAGGTTGTCTATGCAGTAGTAGCCCTCATCCTCAAGCTGGTGCAGGGCGGTACTTTTGCCCGACCCGGAGCGTCCGCTGATAATGATCAGTTGCATGTCAGGAGGCGATGGCCGTGGCGTTGACGGCCAGTTCGTACATGGTGACGGGGTCGTCGACGCGGCGCAGGTCGTCGCAGAATGAAGCCTGGCTGAACAGGCGTGCCAGGGAGGCCAGCGTGTCCAGGTGTTGCTGATTGGCCTCCTCCGGCACCAGCAGGGCGAATACCAAATCCACGGGCCGGCCGTCGGGCGCGTCGAAGTCGATCGGCTCGCTGAGGGTGATCAGTGTTCCCAGTGGCTGGCTGCAGTTACCGATGCGGCAGTGGGGAATGGCAATGCCTTCACCGAGGCCGGTGCTGCCCAGTCGCTCGCGAGCGATCAGGTGATCGAACACTTCATCGTAGGGCAGTGATATCTGGTCGTCGCTGATAATGCGGGCCAGGGTTTCAAAAAGTCTTTTTTTGCTGAGCCCCGGAACCTGGCAGGCAGTGCGTTCCGGGGTCAGCAGGTGAGCTAAGGGTTGCATGTGATAAACGTTGGGTGACCTAGTGGCCCCTGGCTTTTTCCTTGTGCTTGATTAACTGACGGTCGAGTTTGTCCGTCAGGGCGTCGATGGCTGCGTACATGTCTTCGGATTCAGCCTGGGCAAACAGGTCGGCTCCCGATATGTGGATGGTTGCCTCGGCTTTTTGCACCAGTTTTTCGACGATCAGGGTGACATCGGTATTGGTGATCTGGTCGAAATGTCGCTGCAGTCGCTCGAACTTGGTCTCCACATACTCCCGCAGGGGATCGGTGACCTCCACATGGTGTCCGCTGACATTGAGTTGCATATTGTCGCTCCTTTTTCAGGTTAGCCCGGCTGGCGCCGGGACCGGCAATGCCGGATTTTTCTCTTGTTTTCCAAGTCTAGACCACTGCCACCAGTGGCCGGTATATTTCCTTGCCCCGTCCAGTCATCCCTTACACCAGCCGCTTGCGTTCATTGGAGGGCGGGATATGCAGGGTTTCCCGATACTTGGCGATAGTGCGCCGGGCCACCTTGATACCCTGTTCCTCCAGTAGCTGGGCGATTTTGCTGTCACTCAGCGGTTTGCGCGGGTTCTCCGCGGCGACCAGCTTGCGAATGAGTGCCCGGATCGCGGTGGATGAACACTCGCCGCCCGCAGTGGTGGCGACGTGGCTGGAGAAGAAATACTTCAGCTCGTAGATGCCCCGCGGGGTGTGCATGTACTTCTGGGTGGTGACCCGGGAAATGGTGGACTCGTGCATGTCTACCGCCTCGGCGATTTCCGCCAGCACCAGGGGCTTCATCGCTTCTGCGCCATACTCAAGGAAATTGCGCTGGTGTTCAACAATACGGGTGGCGACCTTGAGCAGGGTTTCATTGCGGCTTTGCAGGCTCTTGAGAAACCAGCGGGCTTCCTGCAGGTTGTCCTTGAGGAAGGTATTGTCGGAACTGCTGTCGGCGCGCTTGATCATGCTGGCGTAGGTGCTGTTTATGCGCAGCCGGGGCGCGATCTCGGGATTGAGTTCTACCAACCAGCGCCCCTCCTTCTTGCTGACAAAAACATCCGGCACCACGTATTCGACCTCGCGGGGCGCGAAAGTTTCCCCGGGGTTGGGGTCCAGGGTCTGGAGCAGCGCTATGGCATCCCGGAGCTGGTCCTCCTTCATTCGTGTGCGGCGCATGATCTGGTTGAAATCACCGCTCGCCAGCTGCGGCAGGTGGCGATTGAGTATCAGCCGGGCCTGTTCCAGGTGAGGCGTGCCTGCCGGTAACTGTTGCAGCTGCACCAGCAGGCATTCCTGCAGGTCGCGGGTGCACACGCCTGCGGGTTCAAACTGCTGCAGCCGATGCAGTACCGCCACCACCTCGTCGAGTTCGATATCCAGTTCCGCTTCGAAGGACTCGTGAATGTCCTCCAGGCTGGATTGCAGGCGGCCATTGCCATCGGTGGCATCAATGATGGCCAGGGCGATGCAGCGATCGGTGTCGGACAGACGGGTCAGGTTGAGCTGCCAGTGGAGATGTGACTGCAGGCTTTCCGCGGGCGCGTTGCGGGACTCGAAATCCCCGTCCGGACCCTCATCGCCACTGGGGGCGGGGGGCGCCGAACCGGAGGACAGCAGGTCATCCCACTGGGTGTCCACCGGCAGGTCATCGGGCATGGATTCGGAAACCTCCCCAGTGGCGGTTTCCGTTGTTCCCTCCCCGGTGGCGGTATGTTCCAGGCTCTCCAGCGGGCCGTCATTTGTACTCGCGCTGCTGTCCTCGGCGGGACTGGCGTCCTGCGGTGCCTCGTCCTCGCTGAGCTCCAGCATGGGGTTGTTCTCCAGGGCCTGCTGGATCTCCTGCTGGAGGTCCAGGGTGGAGAGCTGCAACAACCGGATGGCCTGTTGCAGCTGAGGCGTCATGGTCAGCTGCTGGCCAATTTTTAGCTGTAGCGATTGTTTCATCGAGTGTCTGGTAAAGCCTCAGGCGCCGGAAAACGGCGGGCGCCATGGTCAAACAACAGCTTGAGTGTAGCGCCGCCTGCGGAGAACCTGCAAGCGCCTGGCGCGAAATTTGCTTATTGACAAACCGCGGCGGCGCCTGCCGGTGCCGGCGGTCAGAGCTTGAACTGGTCGCCGAGGTAGATACGGCGCACGTGTGCGCTGCCGAGCACGTCGTCTGCGGTGCCGGAGGCGATAATGTGACCTTCGCCCACTATGTAGGCTTTCTCACAGATGTCGAGGGTATCGCGCACATTGTGGTCGGTAATCAGCACGCCAATGCCGCGATCGCGGAGGTGGTTGATGATTTTCTTGATGTCACTGACCGAGATCGGGTCGACGCCGGCAAAGGGCTCGTCCAGGAGGATGAAGTCCGGCTCCGCCGCCAGGGCCCGTGCTATCTCGATACGGCGCCGCTCGCCGCCGGAGAGTGACTGGCCGAGGCTGTCGCGCAGGTGCTGGACGTGAAATTCCTCCAGCAACTGGTCGCGGCGTTCCAGCCGCTGCTGGCGGTTGAGATCCGGCCGGGTCTCGAGAATGGCGAGAATGTTGTCGCCCACCGACAGCTTGCGGAAAATGGAGGCTTCCTGGGGCAGGTAGCCCACGCCGTGACGGGCCCGTTCGTGCATGGACAGGGCGGTAATGTCCTCGCCGTTGAGCTCGATAACGCCGCGGTCGGCCTGGATGATGCCGATGATCATGTAAAAACAGGTGGTTTTACCCGCACCGTTGGGCCCCAGCAGGCCCACCACCTGACCGCTGTCGATTTGCAGGGAGACATCGCGCACCACCTCGCGGCCGCGATAGGACTTGGCGAGATTATTCGCTTGCAGGCGGGCCACTGGTTTCCTCCTCCTGGTTGAGGGCACCCGCCGGGATGATGACTTTGACCCGGCTTGACTCGCTGTTCTTGTCGGAGCCTGCTTTTACCAGCTGCTCGTTCATCAGGTAATCGATGGAATCACCGGTCACAATGGAACCGTCCTGTTCGATGTAGGCGTTCTCCCGCAGCTGTACCCGCTCCTCGAGCTTGAAGTATTCGATGGTGTCGGCGCTGGCCTTGATTGGCGGCTTGTCCACCTCCGGCTGTTGTTGCAGTTTGGCCGGGTTGCCCGTCGCCAGTACCCGGTCGGCTTCCTTGTCATCGTGGTAGACGGTGAGCTGCTCGGCCTCGATATGCAGGCTGCCCTGATCCATGCGCACGTTACCCTGGTAGCGGGTAAAGCCCTGTTTCTCATCCCGCAGAGCCTCGTCGGCCTCGATGCGAATCGGCTGCTCCCGGTCGTCGGGCAGAGCCCATGTCGCTGTCGGTATGCCCAGGCCGATAGCCAGGGCCAGTGCGGGCAGCAGTCGCTCAAGGCGCTTGCGCATAAATGCTCTCCACATTGGGTTTCATTAGGATGGTTTCTTCTTGCATCCGCACCTCGATGCCGTCGGCCACGGTGCGACTGTTGCCCTGGACTACGGTGACCCTGCGGTCGGAACTGGCGATTTGCCGGTCCAGGTCGATGTTCAGCGCCTGGGTATCCAGGCGGGTGCCGGTCTGGTCGTGGATCAGGACCACGTTCCTGCGCAGCAGCAGGCGCTCGCGCCGGCCGTCATCGCGCCCCCGCTCGGCGCTGGCGGACCAGGTCTTGTCGTCGCCGCTGTGGGCGTAGAAGCGGGGTTCACCGATCAGGGTCAGCTTGCGCCGGGGAAAATGTTCCAGCTGTTCTGCCTCGACGATGTCGGTGAGCATACCGTCTTCATCGAAGCTCCAGGCGCGCACCGTCTGCAGGTAGGTCTGCGGCAGCTCCCGCTGCCTTTGCGTGGTTTGGACGTCGGGTGTGCCGGCCGTCTGCGGGCGCCAGAAATAACCCGCCGCGACCAGCAGGGTAATGGCCAGCAGGATTTGCAGGGGCAGACGGGGCATCAGTCGAAGTCGCCCAGCATTGTGTGCAGGCTGCCACGCCAGGCGAGCAACTGCTCTGCTGCCTGGCGCACGGCGCCGCCACCGCCGCCGTAATCACTGACCCAGTCGGCGGCGGCGACCAGCTGCGCGACGGCGTCCGCCGGCGCCATGCCCAGGCCCACGGCTTTCACCGCCGCCAGGTCCGGCAGGTCATCGCCCATATAGGCACACTGATCCAGCCGCAGGGAACGCTGGGTGCAGACTTCCTGCAGTGCGAGCAGCTTGTCTTCCCGCCCCTGGATTACCTCGCCAATGCCCAGCTCCGCCGCGCGGCGGGCAACGATAGTCGAGTTGCGGCCGGTAATGATGACCACCTCGATAGCGTCGCGCTGCAGAAGCTTGATGCCCAGCCCATCCTTGATGCTGAAACTCTTCAGCTCTTCGCCATCGTTACCGTAATAGATGCGGCCGTCGGTCAGCACGCCATCCACGTCCAGGGCGAGTAGCCGGATGTTCCTGGCCTGTGCAGAGTAGTCGCTCATGGTGCTCAGGCTATACCGGCGTGCAGCAGGTGCATCAGGTGGATGACGCCGCAGGTGTCGCCGCTGTCGTCCACGACCACCAGCGAGGTGATCTCGTTTTCTTCCATGATATGCAGGGCCTCCGCCGCCAGCATGCCGGGGGTGGCGGTTTTGGCGCTGGTTGTCATCAGTTCAGCCATGGGGGTGGTATTGATGTCCACCTGCCTGTCCAGGGTGCGGCGCAGGTCGCCGTCGGTGAAAATCCCGGCCAGCCGGCCCGTGTCGTCGGTGACCGTGGTCATGCCCAGGCCCTTGCTGCTGATTTCCAGCAGCGCCCGGGACAGGGTAGTGCTGGCCGCAACCCGGGGTATGGCGTCGCCGGACTGCATGACATCGCCGACCTTGAGCAGCAATTTCTTGCCCAGGGTGCCACCGGGGTGGGAAAAGGCAAAATCCTCGGCGGTAAAGCCCCGCTCCTCCAGCAGGGCGATGGCCAGGGCGTCGCCCATGACCAGTGCGGTCGTGGTGCTTGAAGTGGGTGCCAGGTCCAGCGGACAGGCCTCGGTTTCCACCCCGGTATCCAGGTGGGCGTCTGCGGCCCTGGCCAGGGTGGACTGGGGATTGCCGGTCATGGCGATAATGCTGGCGCCGAGGCGCTTCAGCAGCGGCAGCAGGGTCACCACCTCGGTCACTTCGCCGCTGTTGGACAGGGCGATGACGGCATCCTCGCCGGTGATCATGCCCATGTCGCCGTGGCTGGCCTCGCCCGGATGGACGAAGTGGGCGGGGGTACCGGTACTGGCCAGGGTGGCGGCAATCTTGCGGGCGATATGCCCGGATTTGCCCATGCCGGTGACGATGACACGCCCGCGGCAGGCCAGCAGCAGCCGGCAGGCCTGCTCGAAGTCGGCGCCAATGCGCCCGGCCAGGGCAGCAACGGCTGCCGCCTCCATGCTGATGGTGCGCAGCGCGGAGCTGCTGAAGGTGGTGGACGGAGCTTCCGTCATGGTCAGAGGTGCCCCCGGATCAAAGACTGAGGTATAGCCAGTAATAATACCCCGCGTAGAAAGACACTAACAACATGCCCACGGTGCGGCCGACGTAGGAATGTCCCTGGGTGGAGGCACTGCGCTTGCGGCTGATGAAAATCGCCAGGGCCAGGAACACGGTGAGGAAGGTCATGGTGGGGTAGTCGCGGGTGATGACCGCATGCTCCAGGCTCTCGGGGCCGACAATGCCCGGTATCGCCATTACCGCCAGCAGGTTGAACAGGTTGGAACCGATGACATTGCCCAGGGCGATTTCGGTGTGACCACGCAGGGCACTGGCGATGGTCGCCGCCAGCTCGGGCAGGCTGGTGCCGATGGCGACAATTGTCAGGCCGATAACCAGCTCGGAAACGCCCAGGGTCTGGGCGATGGTCACCGAACCCCAGACCAGCATGCGCGAGCTGGCAATCAGCAGGGCCAGGCCCAGCGCAAAGGTGAGCCAGGCTCGCAGCGGGTTCAGGTGATGCAGGTATTCCTCTTCCGCTTCCTCGAGCAGCACCGCATCCTGTTGCTGGCTGCGCACCATGTAGATAATGATCAGCGCCAGGGTGCCCATCATCAGGCCCGCGTCAAGGTTGGACAGCTCGTCGTCGATCAACAGCATGCCGGCGCCAAAGGTGACCAGCAACAACACCGGCATTTCCTTTTTCATGCAGCTCTGGTGCACCATCATCGGTGCCACCAGCACGGTAATGCCCAGCACCAGGCCGATGTTGGCGATATTCGAGCCAATGGCATTGCCGATGGCGAGATCGCCGGCGTTGGAAACCGCCGCGGTCAGCGATACCAGGATCTCTGGTGCGGAAGTGCCCAGGGAAACAATGGTCAAGCCGATAATAATGGGCGACATACCCATGTTTTCGGCGATGGAGGCGGCGCCTGCCACAAACAGGTCCGCGCTCCAGATCAGGATGATAAAGCCGACCAGAATGGCTGCGGCAGCTAACAGCATATGTACCCGTTTCCTGTTAAAGTATGCGCCGCGCTGTGTGCCGGAACTGCCGGAGCGAGGCTGTTGTCTCAGAATCACGCAGCCTGCATGAGACGCCCAGGGTGTTGAGGGAGAATTATACAGGGCGCTGCGACGGTGAATAGTAGCAATAATTCAAGCGGGGAACAGAAATGAGGTTCAAGTCACAAATATCCGGGGCGTTGGCCATGCTGTGCCTGTTGGCGCTAGGGGCCCGGGCCCAGGCCACGGCGATGACAGCGCACGAAATAGTGCAGCAGACCACCAGCGAGGTCATGGCGGTGGTGGAAGAGGCCCGAAGCTATGCCGATCAGGACCCGGAGCGCTACTACCGGGCGATCCAGGATATCCTTGATGGCGTTGTGGACTTTCGCGGCTTCGCCCGCGGCGTCATGGGCGACTACGCCACCAGTGAGCGCTACCGCTCGCTGGACGAGGCCGGCCGGGCGCAGCTGCGGGACCAGCTGGATCGTTTTTCCGAGGTCATGCGCGTCGGTATGGTGCGCACCTATGGCAAGGGTCTGCTGGCATTCAGTGGCTCCCGCATTGAAATTTCCAGCCCCGCTCCCGATGAGGCCGAGCAGTCCCGGGCCTCGGTGGAACAGCTGATTTTCTCCGACCAGGCCGAGCCCTACGTAGTGATGTACCAGATGGGACGAGACCGGGAAGGCGACTGGAAGTTGCGCAATATGATTATTGAGAATATCAACCTGGGAGAGATTTACCGCAACCAGTTTGAGGCCGCCGCGCGCAAGGAAAATGGCAATCTTGACGCGGTTATCGACCAGTGGTCCACGGTCGAGATAGACGAGTAGACTGCGCGGTCGCTTATAGCGGCAATTTCTCCTAAAATGCCGCCTGCTGTGGCCGCGGAACGCCGTTTCCCGGCCACCCCCGAATACGTTTACCTGATCTGGAGACCACTATGGATGCCGCTACCGTCAAGGTTTTGCTGCAAACTCACCTGCCCGACTGTGAATTTCATGTGCAGGGCGAGGGCGCAAACTATGACATTACCGCCATCGGTGATGCGTTCGCGGGCCTGCGACCGGTGAAAAAACAGCAGCTGGTCTACGGCGCCCTGAGCGACGAGATTGCCGAGGGCAGTATCCATGCGGTGAATATCCGTACCTTCACGCCAGATGAGTGGCAGTCCCAGGGCTGAATCGGCGGGGCTGGTAACCATGGACAAGCTATTGATCCGGGGTGGCCGGCCGCTGGCCGGGGAGCTGCGGGTGTCCGGTGCCAAGAATGCGGCACTGCCGATTCTCGCCGCGACGCTGCTGGCGGAAGAGCCGGTAACCGTCGGCAACCTGCCGCACCTGCACGATATCACCACCATGATCGAGTTGCTGGGCTGCATGGGCGTCAACCTGACAGTCGATGAAAAACTCAATGTCGAGGTGGATACCAGCACCATCAGCGATTATTCCGCCCCCTACGAGCTGGTGAAGACCATGCGCGCCTCGATCCTGGTGCTGGGGCCCATGCTGGCTCGCTTCGGCAGGGCCCACGTGTCGTTTCCGGGGGGCTGCGCCATAGGCAGCCGGCCGGTGGATCTGCACCTTCGCGGGCTGGAGGCGATGGGCGCGCATATCGAGGTCGACGGTGGCTATATCAACGCCACCAGCGAGGGCCGCTTGCGCGGCGCCCACATTGTGATGGAAACGGTCACGGTGGGCGGTAGCGAAAACATTCTGATGGCCGCGACCCTGGCCGAGGGTCGCACCACCATCGAGAATGCGGCGCGGGAACCGGAGGTGGTGGACCTCGCCAACTGCCTGATCGCCATGGGCGCCCGCATCAGCGGCCACGGTACCGACACCATCATCGTCGACGGGGTCGAGCACCTGCATGGATGTAATTACCGGGTCATGGCGGACCGGATCGAAGCGGGCACCTACCTGGTGGCCGCCGCTGCCACCCGGGGCAAAGTCAGGCTGCACGGCGCCTGCGCCCAGGATATGGAAGCGGTGCTGAAGAAACTGGAGGAGGCCGGGGCAAGTATTCGCGAGGAAGAGGACCGGATCGAGCTCGATATGGGTGGGCGCCGGCCGCGGGCGGTGAACATCAAGACCGCACCGCATCCCGGTTTTCCCACCGACATGCAGGCCCAGTTCACGGCGATGAACGCGGTTGCCGAGGGCACCAGTGTGGTCACCGAGACCATATTCGAGAACCGGCTTATCCAGACCCATGAAATGAACCGGATGGGGGCCAATATTGTGATCGAGGGGCACAGCGCCATCATCACCGGGCAGGAAAAACTCAATGGGGCGCCGGTGATGGCCTCGGACCTGCGCGCTTCGGCCAGCCTGGTTATCGCCGGCCTGGTGGCCGAGGGGACCACCGAGGTCGAGCGCATTTACCATATCGACCGGGGCTATGAGACCATCGAGGAAAAACTGCAATCACTGGGGGCGGACATCCGCCGTGTACCGGGCTGACTATGAGTGAAACCATTACTATCGCCCTCACCAAGGGGCGCATTCTCAGGGAAACCCTGCCGTTGCTGGCGGCGGCGGGCATAGCGCCGCTGGAGGATATCGGCAAGAGCCGCAAGCTCGTTTTCGAGACCACTGCCGAGGGCGTACAGCTGGTGGTGATTCGCGGTACCGATGTCCCTACCTATGTGCGTCACGGTGCCGCGGATGTGGGTGTGGTGGGCAAGGACATCCTGCTGGAGCAGGGGGCCGGTGGTGTGTATGAGCCCCTGGACCTGGGCATTGCCCGCTGCCGCCTGATGACAGCGGCGCCGGTGGGATGGCAGCCCAGCGGTCCGCGTATCCGGGTCGCCACCAAGTTCGTTAATGTTGCCCGGGAATACTTCGCCCGCCAGGGGGTCCACGCCGAACTGATCAAGCTCTACGGCGCCATGGAACTGGCCCCGATGATGGACCTGGCAGACCTGATTGTGGACATCGTCGATACCGGCAACACGCTCAGGGCCAACGGCATGGAGCCACTGGATGAGATCGCCAGCATCAGTTCACGCCTGATCGTCAACAAGGCGGCCATGCGCTCGCGTTACCAGGGTATCCAGTCGCTGGTCGATCGCCTTGCCGTCGCGGTGGAGTCGGCATGATGCAGCGACTGGATTCCAGCGCCGGGGATTTCGATACCCGCCTGGCCCGGCTTACCGCCTGGGAAGAGGAGCTTGACCTGGAGGTCAATGACACCGTGCGCCAGGTGATCGCCGATATCGCCGCCCGGGGAGACCAGGCGCTGCTGGCGTATACCCGGCGTTTCGATCGCCTGGAGGCGGCCAGCGTCGCCGACCTGGAGGTGGGTCAGGAACGGCTGCAGCAGGCCCTTGCCAGTATCGGTGCCGAACAGCGCGCGGCGCTGGAGGAGGCTGCCGGGCGAATCCGCGAGTATCACCAGCACCAGCTGCAGGATAGCTGGCAGTATCGCGATGCCGCCGGCAACCTGCTGGGCCAGCGGATCAACGCGCTCGAAAGCGCGGGCATTTACGTGCCCGGAGGCAAGGCCAGCTATCCCTCATCGGTGCTGATGAACGCCATTCCGGCGAAGGTAGCGGGGGTGGAGACCATCGTCATGGTGGTGCCGGCGCCGGCAGGCGAACTCAATGACCTGGTGCTGGCGGCGGCGGCCATTGCCGGGGTCGACCGGGTATTCACCATTGGCGGCGCCCAGGCGGTGGCTGCCCTGGCGCACGGTACCGAAACCGTGCCCGCGGTCGACAAGATCGTCGGTCCGGGCAATATTTATGTGGCCACCGCCAAGCGCCAGGTGTTTGGCCGGGTCGGCATCGACATGATCGCCGGCCCTTCGGAAATCCTGGTAATTTGCGACGGCAGTACCGACCCTGACTGGGTGGCCATGGACCTGTTTTCCCAGGCCGAGCACGATGAAAACGCGCAGTCCATTCTGCTCTGCCCGGACAGCGACTACCTGGACGCGGTGGCCGCCAGTATCGACAAACTGCTGCCGCAGATGGAGCGCGCCGATATCATCCGCGCCTCCCTCGCGGGCCGCGGCGCGCTGGTGCTCACCCGGGACCTGGACGAAGCAGTGGCTATCAGCAACCGCCTGGCCCCCGAGCACCTGGAATTATCGGTGGCGGATCCGGAAGGGCTGCTGCCGCAGGTGCGCCATGCCGGCGCCATTTTCATGGGCCCGTATACCTCCGAAGCCCTGGGCGATTATTGCGCCGGGCCCAACCACGTGCTGCCCACCTCCCGCAGCGCGCGGTTCTTCTCGCCGCTGGGGGTTTACGACTTCCAGAAGCGCAGTTCGCTGATCATGTGCAGTGAGCAGGGGGTGCAGCAACTGGGCCGGGTGGCCTCGGTGCTGGCCCGGGGCGAGTCCCTGACCGCCCACGCCCGCAGCGCGGAAATGCGCCTCAAGCCCCCCGGTGATGCCTAGTCGACGGGGCTGATCTGGCCCTGGATTCCAACAATGGCCCGCAGGTCCACGCTCTGTTGGTCGCGCTGGATTGAAATGGCAATGGTGTCACCCGGCCGCAGCAGCGCGATCTTGTGCATGGTCTGGCGGCCATTATCAACCGCCTCCCCATCGATGTGGGTGATAACGTCGCCCAGCTGCACCCCGGCCCGCTGCGCGGGGCTGTTGTCCGCCACTGCCACCACCATCAATGCCTGTTGCTGGCCCCCGGTGGTCAGGCGGATGGGTTCCACGCTGACGCCGAGCCAGCCGCGAATCACCTCACCGTAGTCGATAAGGTCGCGCATGACGTAGGTGGCGAGGCTGATCGGTATGGCGAGGCTGATGCCAATGCCGGTGGCGGAGGTGCCGCCAGCGCTGCTGGAGGTGTAAATCAGTGAGTTGATGCCCAGCAGGCGGCCGCGGGTATCGATCAGCGCGCCGCCGGAGTTGCCCTGGTGGATGATGGCGTCAGTCTGGATGTAGTCCTCGTAGGCATTGAGCTGCAGGCCATAGCGCCCCAAAGCAGAGACAATGCCCTGGGTGACCGAATGGCCGAAGCCCAGCGGGTTGCCGATCGCCAGTACTACATCACCCACGTTGAGGCGGTCCGAGTCCCCCAGCTCCGCCGGGACCAGGTCCGGCAGGTTGACCTTGAGCACCGCCAGGTCGGTGGCGGTGTCGGTGCCGATTACACTGGCATTGGCGGTGCGTCCATCCTGCAGCAGCACCTGGATGGCGTCGGCGCCGGCAATAACATGGAGGTTGGTGAGGATGTGCCCCTGCCCGGTCATGATGACGCCGGAACCCAGGGAGCGTTCTATGCGCTGGCGGGGCATGCGCCGGGCCATGCGTTCGTAGAGCAGGGTGTTGTTGCTGGGGGTGACCAGCTTGGCGATGTAGATGTTAACCACCGAGGGGCTGGCTTTGTTTACCGCCGCGGCGTAGGTAACGGGCGCGTCGGCGCCGTTGCCGCCGTTACCGCCAGTGGGCAGGACCCAGCGATCAAGGATTAACAGTGCGGCCAGCAGGCCGGTGATCGCCGGCCAGGTAAAATACTTGAGGCTGTCTCTCATGTGGTGGCTAAGCCCTGTCCTGGGGTAAAGTAAGGCCCTGAGGCAGTCCGTTGACGGCGGGCCAAACTGCCATTGTATATGAAGCCAACTCCCCGCGAACAGGAAATAGCACCTATGGGCACGTCCCTCTCATCGGTCCTGCAGTGGCTGGACGACACCCTGCAGCCAGCCCGCTACCGCGATTATTGCCCCAATGGCTTGCAGGTCGAGGGCCGTCCCGCTATTGCCCGCCTGGCAACGGCGGTCACCGCCAACCAGGGGGTGCTGGATCGCGCTATCGCCTGGGGCGCCGATGCGCTGCTGGTGCACCACGGTTACTTCTGGAAAGGGGAGCCGCAGCCGGTGGTCGGGATGAAGCGCCGACGGCTGGCGGCGCTGCTGGCCAATGAGGTCAGCCTGCTGGCCTATCACCTGCCGCTGGACGCTCATCCGGAACTGGGCAACAACGCCAGGCTGGGGCAACTGCTGGGCATTGCTGACCCCGGCCCCCTGCAACCGGATGATCCGGCGTCGGTGGGCAATGTGGGCGAACTGGACATCAGCGCCGGGGAGCTGTGCCAGCGCTTGCAAGCCCTCACCGGCCGCCAGCCGCTGCTGATCGGCGCCAGCGATCGGCAACTGCGGCGGGTGGCCTGGTGTACCGGTGCCGCCCAGTCATACATCGACGCCGCGGTCACGGCGGGGGCCGATGTATTTATCAGCGGTGAAATTTCCGAACCCACGGTGCACTCAGCCAGGGAGGAGGGGATTGCCTATATTGCCGCCGGTCACCACGCCACCGAGCGTTACGGGGTGCAGGCGGTAGGAGAGGCGCTGGCGCGGGCCTTCGGCCTGCGCCACCAGTTTTTCGATGAGGACAACCCGGTCTGAGGGCGGCCCCTTCAGCCCCGCGATGTCTCCACGGTTTTCGCTTCCGGCGCGTTGCGGTCCAGCCCGAACTCTTCGTTGAGCATGCCCTTCTCGTCGGGCGAGGTTTTCGGGGCGTAGTCCAGCGGTGGGTGAATGGCCGCCAGGTCGGCGGGAATTTCTGCCGGGTCTTGGGTGTTTTGCAGCTTGTCCAGCACCACCGGGCCGTTGCCATGGCAGAGCTCTGCGGCACCGTTGGCGAGATGGTTGTGCACCTCCCGGTAGCTCTCGGTCAGGTTGTTGAGTTTGCGCGCGGTCTCGGAAAAGTGCTCGACCACCTCGTCCTCGTAGCTTTTTTTCTCCTGCAGCACCTGGTCCAGCTTGCGCTCCACCTCGCGATATTTCTGGCCATTCGGGGAACTGCTGCGCCCCAGTAACATGCCCAGGCCCAGTCCTGCGATGAGTCCGGCGATGGCCCCGACGATAACGATAGTCAAGCTGTACACGGTGTGTTCCTCTTACCGACAAGATCAGAAGTGGGGCAGTATACTCCTTATCCCGGGGGGTGCCATAGGGTCATGCCCCGGCGTTGCCATCGACGGGGGCTGTGGTTAAAGTGTGGCGCCCGGAATCACCCACAGGATACCTCATGCCCACACCCTGGCAGCGCTACCAGTCCGATCTCCAGCGGGAGGGGTTTTCCCACGACCCTGCCCAGGAGGAGGCGGTGCGCCTGTTGCAGGACCTCTACGAGCGGCTGCTGGCGCGGCACGGCAGCCGGGAGAGCGGCTTTGCCGCGCTGCTGAGGAAGTTCCGCAAGCAGCCGGTGGAGCCGGAAATCGGCCTCTACCTGTGGGGGGGCGTCGGCCGGGGCAAAACCTACCTGGTCGATACGTTTTTTGAGTGCCTGCCCTTCCAGCGCAAGCTGCGGGTTCACTTTCACCGCTTCATGCAGCGGGTGCACAGTGAGCTGACCGACCTGGAAGGGGAGGTCAACCCCCTGGAGCGGGTGGCCGACAGGCTGGCCGAGGAGGCCCTGGTGGTCTGCTTCGATGAGTTCTTTGTCACCGACATCGGCGATGCGATGATCCTGGGAGGCCTGATGGAGGCCTTGTTCGCCCGCGGCGTCACCCTGGTGGCCACCTCCAATATCGTCCCGGAAAAGCTATACGAGAACGGCCTCCAGCGCCAGCGCTTCCTGCCCGCCATCGCCCTGGTGGAAAAATATACCCGGGTGGTGAATGTGGATGCCGGTATCGACTACCGCTTGCGCACCCTGCAGCAGGCGGAACTGTACCATTGCCCGCTGGACGAGGCGGCCGACGCCAGCCTGCGAAAAAGCTTTGACGCCCTGGCGGTGGAGGCGGGCAAGCACTGGGAGCGCATCCAGATCAACGGCCGCTACCTCACCGTGCGCTGCCTGGCGGACGATGTCGCCTGGTTTGACTTTGGCGAGCTCTGCGATGGACCGCGCTCCCAGAACGACTACATCGAGTTGGCGCGGATATTCCACGCGGTGCTGCTTTCCGGTGTACCGGAGTTCAATGCCGACCTCAACGACCAGGCCCGGCGGTTCATCAACCTGGTCGACGAGTTTTATGATCGCAACGTCAAACTGGTGATGACGGCGGCCAAGCCACTGCTGGAACTGTATGCCGGCGGCAGCCTGGCCTTCGAGTTCCAGCGCACCCAGTCGCGGCTGCAGGAGATGCAATCCCACGAATACCTGGCCCGGGGCCACCGCCCCTGAGCCGGGTGGGGAAAAGCTGTAATATTGCCAATCCGGCGGTCTCCGCGGCGCCCGGTAAGTAGCGAAAATTATTCGCTTTTCCGCTTGAAAAGGGGTGGTCTATTGATTAGTATTCGCGCTCTCGAAATTGGAGCCCTCCAAGAGGCGGTTATTGATGAAAACTTATAGCGCTAAAGCAGAAGACGTGTCCCGCGACTGGTTCGTGGTCGATGCTTCTGACAAGACTCTGGGGCGCCTGGCCAGTGAAATTGCGCATCGTCTGCGCGGTAAGCACAAACCCGAATACACCCCTCACGTGGACACCGGCGACTACATCGTCGTGATCAACGCTGAGAAAGTACGTGTAACCGGCGCCAAGGCGACCGACAAGATTTACCACAGCCACACCGGGTACCCCGGCGGCCTGAAGTCGATTTCCTTTGAGAAATTGATCGACAAGGCGCCGGAGCGTGTTATCCAGGGTGCGGTCAAGGGCATGTTGCCGCGTAACCCGCTGGGCCGCGCCATGTTCAAGAAGCTGAAAGTGTACGCGGGCAATGAGCACCCCCACGCCGCACAGCAGCCCCAGGCACTGAACATTTAACGGATATTATCTATGTCAGCTACCCAATATTACGGAACCGGACGTCGCAAGACCTCCACTGCGCGTGTTTTCCTGCAGAACGGCGCGGGCAATATCACTGTCAACAAGCGTCCCCTGGACCAGTATTTTGGTCGTGAAGTGGCGCGTATGATTGTGCGTCAGCCGCTGGAACTCGTTGAATTGAATGACAAATTCGATATCAACGTGACTGTTGCCGGTGGCGGCAGCTTCGGTCAGGCCGGTGCGATTCGCCACGGCATCACCCGGGCGCTGATGGAGTACGACGAGTCCCTGCGTCCCACCCTGCGTGGCGCCGGTTATGTGACTCGCGACGCCCGTGAGGTTGAGCGCAAGAAAGTTGGTCTGCGCAAAGCCCGTAAGCGTCCCCAGTTCTCCAAGCGTTAAGTTGGGGTGGCCCCGGGAGCCGGGGTATCAGTACAGATTCGAAAACGTCCGCCCGGATGTCGGGTGGACGTTTTTTTATACCCAAAAAGCGGGGCAGGCTCTGCCCGATACAGCGGGGCAGGCTCTACCCAAAAAAGCGGGGCAGGCCCTGCCCGCGAACAGGGCCGGGCCAGGTGAGCCCCGGTTCACGGCTTGCAGAGCCAAAATGGCGGGTCACTGCTGTCCCGGATTTGCCATTGATTCAGTTCAAGTTACGCTTCAATAGTCTTTGGAATCCAGGCGTTTACCTTGTCACAAAGGGGTAAAATCATTAGTATTTGCACCATTTTGTAAGAAGCGGAATCCGGGGCGCCGAATCCAGGGGCCGACTGCTTCAAGTCTAGGGGAGAAAAGCATGAGTAGCGATGGCGTAAATTCCGGCAGGAGGAAGTTCCTGACGGCTGCCACCAGCGTGGTGGGCGTGGCCGGCGCAGTGGGCATAGCGGTGCCTTTCCTGGGTTCCTGGAACCCGTCAGCCAAGGCCAAGGCCGCCGGTGCGCCGGTGAAGGCCGATATCGGCAAGCTGGAGCCGGGCCAGATGATCGTGGTGGAGTGGCGTGGCAAGCCGGTTTACGTGATGCACCGCACCGCCGAGCAGGTGGCGGGCCTGTCCAAGCTGGACGGCCTGCTCAAGGACCCCAACTCGGAAATCTCCGACCAGCCCGCCTACATCGCCGACATCAGCCGTTCGCTCAAGCCGGAAATCCTGGTGTTGGTCGGCCTGTGCACCCACCTGGGCTGTGCACCAACCTTCCGCCCCGAAGTCGGCGCCGCCGACCTCGGTGGTGACGAGTGGCTGGGCGGCTTCTTCTGCCCCTGCCACGGTTCCAAGTTTGACCTTGCCGGCCGCGTTTACTCGGGCGTGCCGGCGTCTACCAACCTTGTGGTTCCCCCGTACTCGTTCGAGGGCGACAACGTGCTGGTAATCGGCGTGGATACGGAGGCAGCCTGATGAATAATTTGCTGATTGGATTACGTGACTGGGTTGACGCCCGCCTGCCCATCGTGCGGGCCTGGGACACCCACATGGGCAAGTACTACGCGCCCAAGAACTTCAACTTCTGGTACTTCTTCGGGGTGCTGTCGCTGCTGGTGCTGGTCAACCAACTGCTCACCGGCATCTGGCTGACCATGAACTATACCGCCAGCGCGGAGGAAGCTTTCGCCTCGGTCGAGTACATCATGCGCGATGTGGATTACGGCTGGCTGCTGCGCTACATGCATTCCACCGGGGCCTCGGCCTTCTTCGTGGTGGTCTACCTGCACATGTTCCGAGCCCTGCTCTACGGTTCGTACAAGAAGCCCCGGGAACTGATCTGGATATTCGGCATGCTCATCTTCGTGGTGCTGATGGCCGAAGCCTTCGTGGGCTACGTCCTGCCCTGGGGCCAGATGTCCTACTGGGGTGCGCAGGTGATCATCTCCCTGTTTGGCGCCATTCCCGTGGTCGGTGAGGACCTTGTTACCTGGATCCGTGGTGACTACCTGATTTCCGGCGCAACCCTCAACCGCTTCTTCGCTCTGCACGTGGTGGCCCTGCCCATCGTGTTGCTGGCCCTGGTGGTGCTGCACCTGCTGGCGCTGCACGAGGTCGGCTCCAACAACCCGGACGGTATCGAGATCAAGAAGAACAAGGATGAAAACGGTGTGCCCCTGGACGGCGTGGCCTTCCATCCCTATTACACGGTGCACGACCTGCAGGCGATTGCGGTATTCCTGTTCATCTTCTGCGTGGTGATCTTCTTCCTGCCGGAAATGGGCGGTTATTTCCTGGAATACGCCAACTTCGAGGAGGCCAATGCCCTGAAGACCCCCGCGCACATTGCGCCGGTGTGGTACTTCACCCCGTTCTACTCAGTACTGCGTGCGGTGCCTGACAAGTTCTGGGGCTTTGTGTTCTTCGCCGCCTCGGTGGCTATTCCCTTCCTGCTGCCCTGGCTGGACCGCAGTCCGGTCAAGTCGTGGCGCTACCGGGGTAATATCACCAAGGTCATGCTGGTGCTGTTTGTTGCCAGCTTCCTGATCCTCGGTGTGCTGGGCGTGAAAGCGCCGACACCTGCCCGCACTCTGCTGGCGCAGATCTGCTCGGTAATCTACTTCGCCTTCTTCCTGCTGATGCCCATCTGGACGTCGCTGGACAAGACCAAGCCGGTACCGGAACGCGTCACCATGGACGGCGGCATTGGCTTCTGGGGCAGTATTGGCGGCCTGGTGCTGATCCTGGCGCTGACGGCCCTGCCGCTGAAGGCGGTGGGCGCCGAGTCAGCCTACAAGTGTGGTGCCATCCCCTGTGACGAGTTCACCGCTGATCCCGGCGACAAGGCATCGCTGCAGAACGGCGCCAAGCTGTATATGAACTACTGCATGGGCTGTCACTCGCTGCAATACTCGCGCTACAACCGGGTGGCGACCGACCTCGGCATTCCCGCCGACATCATGGAAGCCAACCTGATATTTGATCCGGAGGTCAAGATCGGCGAACTGATGCACAACGCCATGGACGACCGCCTTGCCAAGGTCTGGTTCGGGGCGACACCGCCAGACCTGACCCTGATTTCCCGCGCTCGCCAGCCCGAGTGGCTGTACACCTACCTGCGCAACTTCTACCGCGATGACAGCCGCCCCTATGGCGTCAACAACCGGGTATTCAAGGACGTGGGCATGCCGCACGTGATGCTGGAAGTGCAGGGTATGCAGGAGTGCGCCATGGGCCCGGTCAAGGCGGGCAATGGTGGCGTCAAGCGCGACCCCCTGACCGGCGACGATATCCTCGAGGACCCCTGCGGCCAGTACAGCATTACCACCGAGGGCAGCATGACCGCTGCAGAGTTCGATGGCGCGATGTATGACCTGACCAACTTCCTCGCCTATACCGCCGAGCCTATTGCGTCAGAACGCAAGCGCACCGGTATCTTTGTACTGCTGTTCATCACCTTGTTCTTCGTCTTCGCCTGGCTGCTTAATCGCGAGTACTGGAAAGACGTGCACTGATCCTGACCGGTCGGTCGCGGCAGCGTGGCGATGCCACGCTGCTTTTTATTTTTTGCAAAACCAACTGAGGAATTTTCGATGGGTGTTGTGGCAAAACGATCTTCAATGATCTTTTTCTCCGATCCAACCAGTCACTACAGTCACCGAGTACGTATCGTCCTTGCCGAAAAGGGTGTTACTGTCGATCTGATTGAAGCTGATTCAGCCCACCCGCCGGCCGAACTGTCGGAACTGAACCCCTACAACAGCCTGCCTACCCTGGTGGACCGCGACCTGGTGTTGTATGAATCCAAGGTGATGATGGAATACCTGGATGAGCGCTTTCCTCACCCGCCGCTGCTGCCGGTATACCCGGTAGCCCGTGCCGAGAGCCGTCTGCTGATCCATCGTATCGAGAAGGACTGGTGCTCACTGGTAGACTCCATTCTCACTACCCGCAGCGACAACGTGGTCAAGAAAGCGACCAAGGAACTGAAAGAAGGGATCACGGCGATTGCGCCGATTTTCGCCGAGAAGCCGTTCTTCATGAGTGAAGAGTTCACCCTGGTGGATTGCTGCATGGCACCCATCCTCTGGCGCCTGCCGTCGCTGGGTATTGATATCCGCTCCTCCAAGCAGACCAAGCCCTTGCTGGCTTACATGGACTCGCTGTTCAGCCGTGAGTCTTTCCAGGACAGCCTGTCCGAGCAGGAGCGGGAGATGCGCTCCTAGAGCGCCCAGGCGGCAAACGCACACGGATGTCCATGACTCCCAGTCGACCCTATATCATGCGGGCTCTCTACGAGTGGATCGTGGACAACGGCTGTACGCCCTATATTCTGGTCGATGCCGGCAGCGACGATGTCATGGTTCCCGAGCAGTACGTGAAAGACGGGCAGATCGTGCTCAATATTTCCCCCACGGCGGTGGTGGAGCTCAACATCTCCAACGATGCGGTCGCCTTTAACGGCCGCTTTGGCGGGGTGGCCACGGACATCTATGTGCCGGTCAACGCGGTAATTGGCATCTACGCCCGGGAGAATGGCCAGGGCATGGTATTCGAGCCGGAACAGCCCGGCTCGACCCCTCCGGACGATGAGCCACCGGAACCCCCCAAACCCGAGGGACGGCCCTCGCTCAAAATCGTCAAGTAAGCCGCGCCGAATCCAATGTCACCCCGGCGCACAAGGTGAATTGCGCTGTAAGCGCAAGAGAGGGTGCCCTGGGGTACAAGGTGAATTGCGCTGTAAGCGCAAGAGAGGGT
>NZ_QRAN01000009.1:0-62753 GCF_003457605.1 Seongchinamella sediminis | reverse complement strand
ACAAGGTGAATTGCGCTGTAAGCGCAAGAGAGGGTGCCCTGGGGTACAAGGTGAATTGCGCTGTAAGCGCAAGAGAGGGTGCCCTGGGGTACAAGGTGAATTGCGCTGTAAGCGCAAGAGAGGGTGCCCTGGGGTACAAGGTGAATTGCGCTGTAAGCGCAAGAGAGGGTGCCCTGGGGTACAAGGTGAATTGCGCTGTAAGCGCAAGAGAGGGTGCCCTGGGGCACAAGGTGAATTGCGCTGTAAGCGCAAGAGAGGGTGCCCTGGGGCAAGCCGGGGTTTATCCGCATCCCTCTGTCCTTGAATTGCAGGCAAACATCCTGGATTCCGGCGTTCGCCGGAATGACACGGGGTGGATTTCAAGGCGTTTCCACAGGCTGGCCAGCGCATAATTGTGGCCCCCGGGCAGAGTTCGGCGTTACACTTTCCCCATGACATCGTTTGTACACCTTCGCCTCCATTCTGAATACTCCATTGTCGACGGCCTGGTCCGGCTGAAACCGCTGATGAACCGGGTGGCCGAACTGGGCATGCCGGCGGTGGCGGTGACCGATGTGTGTAATTTCTACGGCCTGGTAAAGGCGCACAAGGCCGCCCATGCCTGCGGGATCCAGCCCATCATCGGTGTCGACCTGAAAGTGGTGGACGCCGACGATCCGGAACGCACCCATCCCCTGTGCCTGCTGGCCATGAACGAGCAGGGCTATAAAAACCTGACCCTGCTGATATCCCGCGCCTACACCGAGGGCCAGCACCTGGGTATGCCCCGGGTGCAGAAAGCCTGGCTGGAGGAGTGTGCCGAGGGCGTGATCGCACTGTCGGCCGGCGCCCAGGGCGATGTCGGCCAGGCGCTGCTGGCCGAGAAGCCCGATCTCGCCCGCCGCCGTGCCAGTTACTGGATGCAGCTCTACCCCGGCCGCTATTACCTGGAACTGCACCGCACCGGGCGGGAAGGGGACGAGACTCACCTGCACGGCGCGGTGGCGCTGGCCACGGAGCTGCAGTGTCCTGTGGTCGCCAGCAACGATGTGCGCTTTCTCGAGGCCTCCGAGTTCGAAGCCCACGAAGCCCGGGTCTGCATTGGTGAGGGGCGCACCCTGGATGATCCCCGGCGGGCCCGGGTTTACAGTGAACAGCAGTACCTGCGCTCACCGCAGGAAATGGCCGAGCTGTTTGCCGATATTCCCGAGGCGCTGGCAAACACGGTGCACATCGCCCGTCGCTGTAATGTGGTGCTGGAACTGGGCAAGCCCTACCTGCCGGACTACCCGATCCCCGACGGGCTGACCATGGACGAGTACTTCCGCCAGCTGTCCCACGAGGGCCTGGACGACAGGCTGGCGGTGCTGTTCGACACCAGCGCCCCGGACTTCCCGGCAACGCAGCAGCGCTACCGCGAACGGCTGGATTTCGAACTGGAAACCATCATCCAGATGGGCTTTCCAGGCTACTTCCTGATCGTGATGGACTTTATCCGCTGGGCCAAGCAGCACGATATCCCGGTTGGCCCGGGCCGCGGTTCCGGCGCCGGGTCACTGGTGGCCTACGCGCTGGAAATTACCGACCTGGACCCGCTGGAGTACGACCTCCTGTTCGAGCGCTTCCTCAACCCGGAGCGGGTGTCCATGCCCGACTTCGACGTCGACTTCTGCATGGAGAAGCGCGACCGGGTGATCGAGTACGTGGCCGACACCTACGGCCGCGAGGCGGTGTCGCAGATCATTACCTTTGGCACCATGGCTGCTAAGGCGGTGGTGCGCGATGTCGCCCGGGTGCAGGGCAAGTCCTACGGCCTGGCAGACAAGCTGTCGAAGATGATCCCCTTCGAAGTGGGCATGACCCTGGAGAAGGCGCTGGAGCAGGAGGAGGCCCTGCGCGAGTTTCTCGCCGAGGACGACCAGGCCCAGGAGATCTGGGATATGGCGGTGCAACTGGAGGGGGTCACCCGCGGGGTCGGCAAGCACGCCGGTGGCGTGGTCATCGCGCCGTCCAAGCTGACTGACTTCTCGCCGCTGTTCTGTGACGAGACCGGCTCCGGTCTGGTGACCCAGTACGACAAGGGCGATGTGGAGGATGCCGGCCTGGTGAAGTTCGACTTCCTCGGCCTGCGCACCCTGACCATCATCGACTGGGCGGTGAAGATGATCAACCCGGCCCGCCAGCGGGCCGGGGAGTCACCGCTGGATATCATGCAGATTCCGCTGGATGACCAGCGCAGCTTCGAGCTGCTGAAATCCGCCAAGACCACCGCGGTATTCCAGCTCGAATCCAGCGGCATGAAGGACCTGATCGAGCGCCTGCAGCCCGACTGTTTCGAGGACATCGTCGCCCTGGTGGCTTTGTTCCGCCCCGGTCCGCTGCAGTCGGGCATGGTGGATAATTTCATCAACCGCAAGCACGGGCGGGAGGAACTGTCCTTCCCCGACAGCAAGTGGCAGCACGAGTGGCTGCAACCGATTCTGCAGCCCACCTACGGTATCATCCTCTACCAGGAGCAGGTGATGCAGATCGCCCAGGAACTGGCGGGCTACACCCTCGGCGGCGCCGATATGCTGCGCCGGGCCATGGGTAAGAAGAAGCCCGAGGAGATGGCCAAGCAGCGGCAGATCTTCGAGGACGGGGCCAAAGCCAAGGGCGTCGACGGCGAACTGGCGATGCGCATCTTCGACCTGGTGGAGAAGTTCGCCGGCTATGGATTCAACAAGTCCCACTCCGCCGCCTACGCCCTGGTGTCCTACCAGACCTGCTGGCTGAAGACCCATTACCCGGCGCAGTTCATGGCGGCGGTGATGAGCTCGGAACTGGACAACACCGACAAGATCGTGGTGTTCGTCGACGAGTGCAAGCGGATGAAGCTCTCGCTCAAGCTGCCCGATGTCAACGAAGGCCAGTACATGTTCACGGTCAATGCCGAGGACGAGATTATCTATGGCCTGGGCGCCATCAAGGGCCTGGGTGAGGGCCCCATCGACAGCATCCTCCGGGCCCGGGAGGCAGATGGATCGTTCTCTGACCTGTTCGATTTTTGCGCCCGTACCGACCCCCGCAAGGTCAACCGCAAGGCCATCGAGGCGCTGATTCGCTCGGGCGCGCTGGACTCGCTGGGCGAGAACCGCTGGGTGCTGATGGCCGGCATGGAGGATGCCCTGAAGGCCGCCGAGCAGAGCGCCAGCAACCGCGATGCCGGGATCGATGACCTGTTCGGCGAGGTGGTGCCGAGCCAGGACAATGGTCATGAGGATGTTTATGCGCCGTTCCGCAAGGTGCGGCCCTGGACCGACAAGGAGCGGCTGGGGGGTGAGCGCGATACCCTGGGCCTGTATATCACCGGCCACCCTATCGACGAGTACAAGGCGGAAGTCTGCAAGTTTGCCCCCAAGCGGATCGTCGATGTGCGGCCCGACAGGCAGGGTAACCAGGTGCTGGCGGGGCTGATTATGGCCACCCGGACCATGAATACCCAGCGCGGCACCATGGCGGTGCTGACCCTGGACGACAGCAGCGCGCAAATGGAAGTCACTCTGTATTCCGAGGTGTATTCGCAGTTCCGGGAACTGCTGGTGAAGGACACTATCGTTATTGTCGAGGGTCGGGTACAGCAGGACGACCGCACCGGCAAGCCGGTGTTGCGCGCCAATGGCCTGCGCAGTATCGATGAAGCCCGCCAGAACTACGCCTCGCGACTGACCCTGGAGGTCAGCGCGGAAAAAATCGATGAGCGTTTCAATACCCGGCTGCAGCAAATTCTGTCCGGCGCCGGAGGCGGCAGCTGTCCGGTGAGTATCGATTACCTGCAGGAACACAACCGGGCCCGGGTGCACCTGAGTGAGCGCTGGCGGGTGGTGCCCAGCGACGATTTGCTCCAGGCCCTGCGCGATGAACTGGGCCATGAGCGGGTCGCCCTTGAATACTAGCTGGTGCAGGGCCCTGGCGTCTGGCCTCATGGCGGGTATGGTCAGTGCCTGCAGCACCGCGGTGGAGCCCGTCTGCCCCTACCAGGGCGAGCCCGATTTTGCCCTGTCAGCGGGCTGCCTGACGGTCGTTCACGGGCGCATGCTGGTGGTTGATTCCCGCGCCGGCGGGCTGACACCGCCGGGCGGCAAGTCCCGACAGGGAGAATCGGCACAGTGCACCGCCCACCGCGAGACCCTGGAGGAAACGGGCCTGGACCTGATTCCCCGGCGCCTGCTGGCGGTATTCGATACCGGGTTCCACCTGTACAGCTGTGAGATACACGCCAACTCCGGCACCATCGACCCGGCGGTGCTGGAGGTGAGGCGGGCCTTCTGGCTGGAAATCGCGAAAATGGACGAGGTGCAATGGCGCTACCCCGGACAGGGAGAAATCATTGAGGCCCTGCTCACCGAAGGTCCGGACGCTGTTGCCGGTCACCCAGCCGCCGACTGAAACCCGCTTCCGGTTGGCGCTGGTTCACAAGGAGAATACAGATGTCTGACAACGACAAAATTGAGGCCGCGGTATTTCGCCGGCTGCTGGAACACCTGGACAGCCGCAAGGATGTGCAGAACATCGACCTGATGAACCTTGCCGGCTTCTGCCGCAACTGCCTGTCGAAGTGGTATATGGCCGCCGCCGAGGAAGCGGGTGTCAGCGTGGATTACGACCAGGCCCGGGAGCGGGTCTATGGCATGCCCTACGGAGAGTGGAAGGCGCGCTACCAGACCGAGGCAACGGCGGAACAGCGGGCAGCCTTCGAAAAGAATAAACCGGCTGGTTAGCTATACTTGATCGTGGCCGGTGCGGATGAGTGCTTTGCTGCCGGCCTGTCTGTGATAAAAACAAAGAGGAAATCGCAATGATAAAGCTGTCCCTGCTGGCTCGCGCCGGCGTGGTGCTGCTGACCAGCCTGGCCCTGCCGGCGCTGGCGGCGGAAAAACCCAACATCCTGGTATTCTGGGGCGACGATATCGGTATCAGCAATATCAGCGCCTACAGCGATGGCATCATGGGTTATCGCACCCCCAACATCGACCGTATCGCCAACGAGGGCATGCGTTTCACCGATTACTACGGCGACCAGAGCTGCACCGCCGGGCGTTCCAGCTTTATTACCGGGCAGACACCGCTGCGCACCGGGCTGTCCAAGGTGGGCCTGCCGGGCGCCGAACTGGGCATCACCGACCGTGACATCACCATTGCCGAGGTGCTGAAAACCCACGGTTATGCTACCGGCCAGTTCGGCAAGAACCACCTGGGCGACAAGGACGAGCACCTGCCCACCAACCACGGCTTTGACGAGTTCTTCGGCAATCTCTATCACCTCAATGCCGAGGAGGAACCGGAGGACGTGGACTACCCCAGGGATCCGGCCTTCCGCAAGATGTTTGGCCCCCGGGGTGTGATTCGCTCCTACGCCGATGGCCGTATTGAGGACACCGGCGCCCTGACCCGCAAGCGCATGGAAACCGCCGACGAGGAATTTGTCGCCGCGGCGAAGAAGTTCGTCGACAAGTCGGTGAAGGCCGACAAACCGTTTTTTGTCTGGGTTAACACCACCGGGATGCATTTCCGCACCCACCCGGCGGCAAAGCACCTGGGCAAGTCCGGCCAGGATTTCTACAACGACGTGATGGTGGCCCACGACGAATTGGTGGGGGAAATGCTCGACCAGCTGGATGACCTGGGCATTGCCGACAACACCATCGTGTTCTATTCCACCGATAACGGCGTGCACTTCAATACCTGGCCCGATGCCGGTATTACGCCGTTCCGCAGCGAGAAAAATTCCAACTGGGAGGGGGCCTACCGGGTGCCGGCGGTAGTGCGCTGGCCGGGCAAGATCGCCCCGGGGCAGGTATCCAACGAGATCATGTCCCACCTGGACTGGATGCCGACCCTGGTGGCGGCTGCCGGAGACCCGGCGCTCAAGCAGGACCTGCTCAAGGGCAGGCGGGTCGGCAGCAAGCAATCAAAGCTGCACCTGGATGGCTATAACTTCCTGCCCTACCTGACTGGCGAGGTGGGCAGGGGGCCGCGGCAGGAATTCGTTTACCACAACGACGGCGGCCTGCCCGTATGCGTGCGCCTGGGTGACTGGAAGGTGGTGTACGCAGAGAACCGGGCGCAAACCATGGCCCTGTGGGCCGAGCCCGAGGTGACCCTTCGCCTGCCGAAAATTTTCCACCTGCGGCGTGATCCCTACGAGCGCGCCGACCACAATTCCAATACCTACTGGGACTGGATGATTGACAAGGCGCCGCGGATTTACCTGGCCAGCGCGGCAACCACGCGCTACCTGCAGACCTTTGCCGAGTATCCGCCGAGCCAGCGCCCCGACTCCTGGTCTATCGACAAGCTGACCGAGCAGTTCCTGCCGCAGCAGTAGGTCGCCCCGCGGGTACGTCAGCGCCCCTGGCGTACCTCGCTTCCCCCGGCGCCGAACAGACGCTGTTTCAACCAGGCCTTGCCGTGGGCGAAATCACCGCCGATGGCGTACAGGGCCGGCACCATCAGCAGGGTCACAAACAGCGCGAACAGCACCCCGAAGGCCAGCGACAGCACCGCCGGCTTGAGAAACTGGGCGTTGGTGGCCTTCTCCGCCATGATGGGAATCAGGCCGACAAAGGTGGTTACCGTGGTCAGCAGGATGGGGCGGAAGCGGGTAACACCGGCCTCGATAATGGCCTCGCGCAGCGCCTTACCCTGTTCCCGCAGGCGCCCGATGTAGTCCACCAGCACCAGGTTGTCGTTCACCACCACCCCGGCGGCGGCGCCGATACCGAACCAGGAGAACATCGCCATGGGCACGCCAAACAGCAGGTGGCCGAAAATGGCGCCCATGAAGCCGAAGGGGATCGCGGTCATCACCAGCAGCGGCAGCCAGTAGGAGTGAAAGGCAATGGCGATCAGGGCGTACATCATGAACAGGGCGACGGCGTAAAGCGCGAGAATCTCGTTGAAGAACTCTTCCTCTTCCTCCTGCTGGCCGCCCTTGAGCACCTCCAGTCCCGGGTAGCGGGCTTCCAGCTCGGGAATGAAATTGTCGGTGACGTCCCGGGTGATATCGCCCATCAGGTCGTGGTCCATGTCGGCCTGGACGCGGATAAAGCGTTCGCCGTCCCGCCGCTCGATACGCTGGGCGCCATTGGACAGTTCGACCTCCACCACCGACAGCAGCGGCACTTCCCGGCCATCGCCGGTGCGCACCCGGAAGTTGTTGAGACTGGACAGATTGCGGCGCTGTTCCAGCGGGTACTTGACCATGACCTTCACATCGCCGTTGGCCCGGGGCAGGCGCTGTACCTCCTCGCCGTAGTAGGCCTGGCGCACCTGGCGGGAGACATCCGCCAGGGTAATGCCCAGCTTCTCGGCGCCGGGGCGCAGGTTGAGGATGATTTCGTCGGTTTCCCCGCGCTGGCTGTCGCGAACAAAAAAGGTGCCGTCGTAGGTAGTCAGGTGGGCCTGCAGGTCGCGGGAGGCCAGGGCCAGTTGATCCGTGTCCCGGTGCTTGAGCAGATAGGTCACGTCGGCATCGTTGTCGTTAATGGTGTACACCACCTCGATCTGGTCGGCGTCCGGTATATCCCCCACCAGGTCACGGAAACGTTCGGCGGTTTCCTTGGCCGACATATCCCGCACCTCGGGAGGTGCGAGTTTGACGATGGCAATAACGCTGTCGCGGCGGGAGCGGGTGTACCAGCCCTCGATCAGCTTGCCGCTGCCCTCACCGTCGGCCGCCCGCTGGTCGACCTCGGCGATCAGCTGGCGCTCGGCGACCTGTAACTGGTCGAGGATTTCCAGCGCGCGCGAATAAGGTGTGCCGTTGGGCAGGGTGACATTGATGTAGATCTGCTCGTTTTCCACCTGCGGCATGAAATAGAACTTCACCCAGCCGCTGGTAAAAATGCCCAGGCTGATGACAAAGGCGCCGGCGAACAGGCTGGCGGTCAGGTAACGGTGGCGGACCGCCCAGTCCAGCAGTGGGCGGTAGCTGCGGTTGGCGAAATCGATGATGCTGTGCTCGATTCTCTGCTGGGTCCTGGCCAGGCCGTGCAGGGACTTGCGCGGTTCCAGGTGGCCCAGATGGGCGGGCAGGATGAAAAAAGCCTCGATGAGTGAAATGGTCAGGGCCACGGTGATGACGATGGACAGCTGTCGGGTCATTTGCGCCGCCTCGCCGCTGACAAACAGCCACGGGGCGAAGGCGATCATGGTGGTCAGCACCGCGAAGATGACCGGGCGCGACACGGCGAAGGCCCCCTCGGTGGCCGAGCGCGCGCCACCGCCGCTGATGTGGGCCTGATGGTGAATGCTCTCGCCGACAACGATGGCGTCATCGACCACGATCCCCAGCACCATGAGGAAGGCGAAGGACGACATGATGTTCATGGATACGTCGTTTACCGGTAGCAGCGCGAAGGTGCCGACGAAGGCCACCGCGATACCCGCGGTCACCCACAGGGCGACCTTGGGCCGCAGCGACAGGATTAACACCAGGAACACCAGGAACAGGCCCAGGTATGCGGATTCGGCGATCAGGTCCATGCGCGAGGTATAGATGTCGGCGGTGTCGAACCACATGGTCAGCTCGACGCCCTTGGGCAGCCTCGGCCTCGCCTCTTCCAGCCACTGGTGCACCGACTCGCTGGTCTTTACCACCTGCATGTTGTCGGTGGTGAGCGCCTGCAGCAATACCGCGGGCTGGCCGTTCATGGTGGCGAGAATTTCCTGTTCCTCGAAACCGTCGATAACCGTGGCCACGTCACCCACGCGCACCACCGCTCCCTGCGGGGTCTGGCGGATAACAATACGTTCGAAGTCGCTCTGGGTATCGGCCAGGTTGCGGGCCCGCAGCTGCACGTCGCCGGTTTCGGTGCGCACCCGGCCGGAGGACAGGTTGATAGAGTTGCTGCGGATGGCGTTGGCCACCTCCTCGAAGGTCAGGCCGAAGCGGCGCATGGCCGACTCCGAAAGTTCTACCGTGACCTCTTCCTTGCGGGTACCGAAAAGATTGATGGTGGCCACGTAAGGCAGGGCAGCCATTTCGTCCTTGAGTTCCTCAGCCAGGCGGGTCAGCTGGCGCTCGCTGAGGTCGCCGTGTACCGCGACGCGGATCATTTCATCGCGGAACTGGCGCCGCTGGACCCGCGGCGGCTCGATGTCGCGGGGCAGGGAGGTGACCGCGTCCACCGCGCTCTTGACCTCGTTGATAAAGTCGTTGATGTCGACGTTGGGGTAGGTGGAAACGTTGATCTCGGCGGCGCCCTCGGTGGCCGTCGAGTAATAGTGGTAAACCTGGTCGACGTTCTCCAGCGATTGCTCGATGCGGGCAATTACCTGTTCTTCCACTTCCTGGGGGTTGGCCCCCGGCCAGGCCACGGTAATCGCCGCCTGATTGATCTTGATGTTGGGGAAGGCCTCCTTCTCCATGGACATCATACCCAGCACCCCGGCCAGCAGAATGCCCACCATCAGCAGGTTTGCCGCTACCGGGTTGTTTACCCACCAGGCGATGATCCGCTTCATGGCGCTGACGCTTCGGCATTCAGCGCCACCAGCGCCATACCCGCTACCGGGTTGCGGATGGCCGAGGTAATGACTCGCTCGCCCGGGGCTATGCCGCTGGCGATGATGGCCCGCTGCGGGCTGGCGTGGGCGACGCTGACCTCACGAATCTCCAGCCTGCCCTCGGCATTGATCAGGTAAACCACATCGCCGGCCCGCAGGGCCTGCGCCGGGATACTCATGGCATCAGCCAGGTGCCGGCCCTCGATACGGGCGTCGACAAACAGGCCTACCGCCAGCGGCATGCCACTGGCGGAGGCCGCCGCACCGTAGGGATCGGCTACCTCGGCGATGGCGTACAGCATGCGGGTGTCGGCATCCACCGATGCATCCAGGCGCACCAGCCGGCCCTGCCACTGGTGGCTGGCTCCGGCGACCTGGGCGCTGAACGTGACCGGGGGGCCGCCTCCCTCGGGGGCGGTATAACCAATGGGCAGGCCCAGCGAGGCCAGCTGCTGGTTGTTCAGGGGCAGGCGGACTTCCACCAGTTCGGTGCCGAATGCCCTGCCGAGGACGGTGCCCGGGGTGATGAACTGGCCGATGTGTACCCGGGTGCTCGCCACCCGCCCGGCGAAAGGCAGGGTGACCCGGGTGCGCTGCAGGTCCAGTTCAGCCTGTTCCAGGTTGGCGGTGGCAGCCTCGCGCATGGCCCGGGCCTGGGCGACCTGGGGTTTTTTCAGCGCCAGGTCCGAGGCCGTGGGATCGTTGCGCAGCTGCTTGCGCGCCACGTCCTGGTCGGCCAGGGCTTGCTGGACCGCCAGTTCCGCGTCTGCCAGCCGGGACCGGGCCTGACTCAGGGCGAGCCGGTAATCGGTGTCCTCGATCTGCAGCAGCGGTACACCGGGCTCTATGCGTCCACCCTCGACGAATTCCGGGGAGACGCTGATTACCCGGCCGCCCACCTGGGAGACGAGGTCAATTTCGGTGCGCGAGCGAACCTCGCCCTGGGTGATGACTTCCAGCGCCGTGGCCTGCTGGCTGACGGCGGCGGTGTAGACCGAGGTAGGGCGGGGGCCCTCGGTGTTTTTTTCCGGCTCCGGGCGCGTTACCTGGAGCAGGGCGTAGGCTCCCGCAGAGGCGGCGATGACAATAACTGGAGCCAGTATCTTTACCAATTTTCTCGTCATGGAGATACTCTGGACCGGTGGTTTGTTTTCCTCTTATCCCGGTGAAACGATTATCTCCCTCCGGGCATCAAGGTTATTGCCAAATAGTAACAATATTCCTGCCGCAACCGACGATTCTGCGACAGAACACCACTTTTTCAGGATAAATTGACCGCGCAGCCAGCGCCGGCACTAGCTGCCGGCACCCGCCAGCTGCGTCGCCAGCCAGTCATCCATGCGCTCTTCCAGCGCGTCCAGCGGGATGGAGCCGGCCCCCAGCAGGGTGTCGTGGAAGTCGCGGATATCGAAGGCTTCCCCCAGTGCCTGCTCGGCCCCGGCGCGCAGCTCGAGAATCTTCAGCTGGCCGATCTTGTAGGCCAGGGCCTGGCCGGGCCATTCGATGTAGCGGTCGATCTCGTTGATGATGTCGGCCTCGCTCTTGCCGGCGTTGGCGGTGAAGTAGTCGATCGCCTGCTGCCGGCTCCAGCCCAGGTAGTGGATGCCGGTATCCACCACCAGCCGCACGGCACGCCACATGTCGTAGGTCAGCTGGCCGTAGCGCGAGTAGGGGTCCTGGTACAGGCCCATCTGGTAGCCCAGGCTCTCGGAGTAGAGGCCCCAGCCCTCGACGAAGGCGGTGACCGAACTGGTGCTGCGGAATGCCGGCATGTTCTCGATCTCCATTTCCAGCGCCAGCTGCAAGTGGTGGCCGGGCACGGCCTCGTGCACGCTCAGGGCCTCCATCTCATATTTTGGCCGCACCTCGGGACGGTAGAGATTGACGTAATAGAAACCGGCCCGGGAGCCGTTGGCGGCGGGACGCTGGTAGTAGGCGGTGGTGGTGTCCGGGGCCATGGCGGCGGGAATCGGGCGCACCCCATAGGGCATGCGCGGCAGCTTGCCGAACAGCTTCACCAGTTCCGGGTCGAGCCGCTTGGACATGGCCAGGTAGGCCTCGTACAGGGCCTCCGGGCTGTCGTAGTAAAACTGCGGGTCGCTGCGCAGGAATTCGTTGAAGGCCTGCAGGTCGCCCTCGAAGCCGGTCTCCGCCTTGACCTGTTCCATCTCGGCGAGTATGCGGGCCACCTCGCGCTTGCCGATGGCGTGAATCTGCTCCGGCGTGTTGTCGGTGGTGGTGAAATCCCTGGCCAGGAACTCGTAAATGGCCTTGCCGCCGGGCAGGGCGCCCACCCCGGCCTGGTCGCGGCTGGCGGGCAGGTAGGTCTCGGTGAGGTAGCGCTGGAAGCGCCGGTAGGCCGGATTGATGGCATCGTCGACAAGCGCCCGGGCGCGGGCCCGCAGTTGCTCGGCCTCGCCCGCCGGCACGCCCTCGGCAAGGTCTACAAAAGGTTGGTAGAAGGGGTGCTGCTCCGGGGCGGTGGCCAGCACGCTGTCGATCTGCTTGCTTATCCGGGTGACCACGGTTCTGGCCTGCACCCGCTGGCGCCTGATGCCCTCGTCGAGCAGGGCGCGATACTGCTCGAGGTAGGCGGGCAGGGCTTCCATTCGCGCCAGCCACAGCTGGTAGTCGCCGCTGTTTGCAAACGCCGTGGAGCCGAGGATGCGGAATTCGTTGTGCGGCCCGTTGCGCATTTTCAGGTCCATGAAGTCCACGCCCAGCTCGTAATGCTGGCGCTTGCTGGCGAGGGTGTGCGCCAGCAGGCGCTGGTTCAGCCGGGACGGGGCGGACAGCTGTTCGGGGTCAATCGCCGCCAGCTGGCGGAGGAATTGCCCGCGCTGCTGGTAGCGCTGCTCCAGGGCCGCCGGGCTCATGTCCGGCCAGCGGTCATTGCCGCTGCGCTCGCCGCGCCGGGTGGCGATCCGCGGGTGATTCTCCAGGTACCAGTTCCAGTGGGCGTCGAATATGGCCTGCAGGTCCTGCTCGGGGCTGGCATGAGCCAGGATTGACCAGGTGGAGATGAAAATAACAGTCAGCAGTCGCATGCCCGGTTTCCTCGTCAAGGTGGTTTGCGGTGTGTGTCGCTCAGCGTTTGTCGCCGCGGTCGGCCCGTTCCAGCCAGAACAGGGTATCAATGTAGCTGACAAAACGGCTGAGGTAATGGGGAGAGAGGTCGCGCATGGTTTCCAGCGACCGGGTTGCCAGCCGCTGCGGGTTCAGTGGCCCCGCGTCCTCGGGCACTTCTGCCAGCGCCTGCCTGACCACCTTGTCGGCGTTGAACCGGACCATGGCCGAGTGGAAGCGGCGTGCCGCTTTCAGTTCTTCCCGCTGTGCCGGGGACTGCGGCCGCCCGGGGTTTGCCTGGCGGGCGAAGTCGTGCGCCAGTTCCAGCTCCTGCTGGCGCAGGGCCGCCTCCAGTGGCGCGGCGCGGGGGTCGTCCTCGTTGCGCTGCTGCTCCGCCAGCAGCCGGTTGAGCTCGCGCAGGGGCCGGTTGCTGTCAGTCCGGGGAGCAGAGCGCGCGCGCCTCCCGGGCAATTGCCGGCGATAGGCGGCCAGGGCCTTGCGCGCCCGATCCTCCAGTACCCGGCCGAGCCGGCCGGTGCGCTGCTCGGCGCGCAGCAACAGGCTCTCGATGTACCGCAGCTGTACCGGGTCGGCGCTGTCGCCGGCGGTTTTCAGCGCCTTCAGCTCGGCCCGCAGCTCAGTCACTGGCGCTGGCCTTGGCGGAGGTGCGCGGCACCGGGGCCATTTCCACTCGCCGGTTGCGGGAGCGACTGCTGCTGTCGGTATTGGCGACCACTGGCTGCTGGGCACCAAAGGCGGCGGCGAATACCAGGCCGGGATCCATGCCCTCGGCGATCAGGGCCCGGGTAACGGTGAGCGCCCGCTGTGCCGACAGCTCCCAGTTATCCTCGAACTGCAGGTTGCCCTGCTGGATGGGCAGGTCATCGGTAAACCCGCTCACCATCAGCAGTTCTTCCTGCTCCGACAGATACAGGGTGAGCGGCGGCACCAGGCTGCGCAGCAGTTCCCGGCCCTCGTCCTGCAGCGCCGACGAGTTGAGGGCAAACAGCACACTGCCGCTGATCCCGATACGACCGTCCCGCAGGGTAATGCGGCCACTGGCCAGGGGCGCGGCCAGGGCCTGCTCCAGCACCATGCGCCGGTCCTGCTCCGCCTCCCGGCGAATGACCTCCTGCTGCAGGGAGTTGGCGAGTTCGACCTGGTAGCCCAGCACCCACACCAGGATCAGCACAAATACGCCGACCAGCGCGGACATCAGGTCACCGAAGATGGCCCAGACCGGGGTGTCGTCGGCCAGCTCTGATTGCAGGTCCTCCATCAGCCGGCCTCGGCGGCGAACAGGTCACCGGTCTGGCCCAGGCGCCGCAGCTCCTCGATGATTTCCCGCTGTGACAGCATGCTCTGATCGATGATTTCCCGGGCCTGGGCCACGTAGTAGCCCATTTGTTCATCGGAGCGCTCGGTGGTCTTGTCCATGGATTCCTCGATGCGCCCGAGGTTTTCCATCAGCTGCTGGTTGGACTCGCTGAACAGCTGCACCGCCAGGCTGAAGGACTCGCCGAGGCTGGCGATATCCGCCGCGCTGCCGGCGGCATTGGCGGTAATCTCGGCGAGCTTGTCCGACTCCGACTCCAGTTGTGCCTGGAAGCGGCTGGAAACACCGGCCATCAGTTCCCCCGAGGAGTTGACCAGCTGCTCGATCGCCGCCTGCTGTGCCGCGGACGACTGGCGCAGGTCGGTCGCCAGTGCCCCGAGATCCTCGAGAATACGCTGACGCTCGGCCAGCAGCTGGTTGTCCCGCTCCATGCTGTTGCTGACTTCCTCGCGCAGTTTGCCGATCACCTCGGCGGCGGCGCGTGGGGTCTCCGAGGCAGTGGCAATCAGTTCGCGCATGGGCTGCTGCAGCTCCCGGCCCAGCCCTGCCAGTTGTTCGGCGGCGGTCTTTTCCAGCGCGCCGAGGCTATCGGCGGTGCGGGTCTGCAGGCTGGCGACGCCGTCGCTGACGGTGCCCTTGAGTTGCTGCAGGGATTGCGCCGCCGCAGCCTGCAGTTGCTCCAGACCCGTGCTGGCGGCGCTGTGCAGTTCGCTGATTTTGCTGCTGGTGTCACTGTGTATCGCGGCCAGGCGCTCGGCGGTGTCGGTCTGGGTGCCGGCCAGCTGGCCGGCGGTCGCCTGCTGCAGCTGCTGCAGTTGCTCCGCAGTGCTGTCCTGCAGCCGGGCCAGTGCCTGCGCGGTAGCCGCCTGGGCCTGGCCCAGTTGTTCCCTGGAGTCGTCTTGCAGGCTCTGCAGTTGTCTGGCCGAGCCGTCCTGGATATCTGCCAGGCGCCGGGCGATCTTTTCTTCCCGCTCGGCTTCTTCCTGGCGCAACTGCCCCAGCTCATCGCGCAGGGCGGCGGTCAGGCCGGCCATGTCTTCCCGCAGGGCGGTGGTGATGGCCTGCAGCCGCTTGCCCTGCTCCGCCAGCCAGTCCGCCTCGCTGGCGGCGCGGCTGTGCAGCAGGTTCTCGGTGACCTCCAGCAGTTTCTGCTGGGTCTCCCCGGCCTGTGCCGACAGCGCCGCCATGGCGCCTTCCACCGCCGGGGCAATGCTTTCCCCGGCCAGCCTGCCGCTCTCACCCAGGGTCTGCTGCAGTGACTGTTCCACCGAGCTGGCCAGCTGCTGGTATTGCTGCCCGGTCTGCTGGTGAAATTGCTGCTGGTTGTCCAGTAACTGGCTGCTCAGCTGCTGGCCCATGCGCTCCAGTTCACCGGCCATGTTGCCCAGGGTTCGGGCCACCTCCGGCAGTGCCTGGGCCTGGCCCTGCATGGCCAGGTAGGTCTGCTGGCGGTTGTAGTGCAGCGAGTAGCGGCGCAGGGGGCCGGCGATGTGCCGGTCCAGTTCACGGGTCACCAGCATCCGCTCACGGCGGCTGAGGGTGGCGTTGAGACCGAGCATGGCGGAGGCGGCGATACCGGCTACCGAGGTGCCGAAGGCCAGGCTCAGGCCCTCGATGGGCGCCGCCAGTCCTGCCCGGATTGCCGCCAGTTCACTGCTTCCCTGCAGCGCGCTCACCGCGCCCTGGAGGGTGTCGACCATGCCGATAAAGGTGCCCAGCAGGCCGAGCATGACCAGCAGGCCGACCAGGTAGGGGGTGAACACCGGCGCCGGCAGCCCGGTTTTCTCGCCCTCGATGCGCTGGTTGACCGCATTGCGCAGGCTGGCGGGCAGGGTTCCCAGCCAGGGCGGCAGGTCAAAGTCGTCTCCCGCTCTCACCTGGCCCAGGGCGCGCGCGAGCTCGCCGGTGGCGCGGCGGAAGCCGGTCAGCTCCACCAGCCCCAGGGCGTAGACAAAGCCGATTATCACCGTGACCAGCAGCGCCAGCGGGTTGCCGCCGACAAAGCCCAGGCCCATCCATACAATCGCCAGTGCGCCCAGCAGGGCGGCGGTGATAAATAACAGCTTAGTCTTCATCGTTAATCTCTTCGTTGAGTGCTTCAATCAATCCCAGGGCCGGCAGCAGGCGCGCCTCGATTTCCGCCAGCAGCAGTCCCTGGGTCTCACGGCGATACTGCTCGCGGGTCTCGAGCCAGCGCGCCTGCGCCTCGCTGGTGTCGTCCAGGCCCTGCCGGTACTGGCTGTAGAGGTAGCCGAGGCGCTGGCCCAGCAACCGGGGAATGGCCGCCAGGTAGCGCCGGGAATGGCTCGCCAGGGCGTCTGACAGGGCCTCGTCAATGGCGCTGATGCGCGCCAGGTTCACTGACAGCGCTGCGATAGCGCTGCGCGTGCGCAGGTGCAGGCCGCGAATTTTGCTGTCGATATCGGCCTGCTGCTGCAGGTAGAACTTGAGGTAGGGGGCGCTGGCTTCACTGGCATCCGCAGGCACGGTTTCGTCCCGCGGCCATTTCAGCCGGCTGGGGCCGGAGCCCGGGAAGAAGCTGCGCATGGCGGCCTGGACAATGGTGCTGCGGGCGCGCAGGAATTCGCTGGTAATGCCCTCGCGAAACTCGCCGGTGTCGGTGTTTTCCACATCCGGGGTGCGAGCGTGGGCCTCCGACAGGGTAATGGAATCGGAAAAATCGATCAGCTGCCCCAGGCGTTCAGTGAACTGCCGGTGGGACACCTGGGTATCGCTGACGGACAAATCGGTCAAAAACCGTACGAGTCGTGAGCTGCCCAGCGAGACCTGGGGGAGGGCTTGGGTCATTGACTACTTGTTGGTGTTGCGGAGACTGGCCGCGGGCTGCGGCCCGACCGGCTATTATCCCGGTTGCGGGGCAGGTTTCAAGAACAACCGGGGCCCGGGGCTGATGATTTTTTGCGCAGTACAAACGGGAGCCGATTGCGAGCTTGATACTGGTAATATTGCTCCAGCAGTTCAGCGTAATGGCTTGATAGGTTATTGAACATTATGAAGAAATTTCTGGTTTTCCTGTGTGTTATCGCGCTGTTCGCCATGGCCGTCCTGGTGTTTCGCGCCCCGCTGAAACAGCTGGCCTACGACACGGTCACCAGCGACATGTTCGTGCGCGTGGATAACGACGCCTTCGATCCCGGGCCGGTCATTGGCTCGAACTTCCCCGGTGTGACCGCAACCTGGCAGGGCCGGGAGGTGCGTCTGCTGGGTGAGTTCGCCGGTAGCCGGGGAACGGTGTTCGTCGCCACCCGCTCCACTGACTGGTGCCCCTATTGCATGAAACAGCTGATCCAGCTGCAGCAACACAAGGCCGCCTACGACCAGGCGGGTATCGGCATTGTGGCCATGACCTACGACGATCCCGCGCTGCAACAGGCCTTTATCGACCAGTGGGGAATCGAGTACCCGATTCTGCACGATGTCGACACCCTGAGCTTCAGGACCCTGGGCATTCTCAACAAGTCCTACCAGCCGGGAGATGATGCCTACGGCATTCCCTATCCCGGCACCATTGTCATCAATCCCGATGGCGTGGTGGTGGGCAAGCTGTTCCTCGAGGCTTACAGCCTGCGGGTGGATGCGCTCTCCGCGCTGGACTATGCGCTGACGGCGCTGGCGGAGGCCGACTAGCCGGTTCGAAATCGCGTACCTGCGCCATTCCCCGCGGGGGCTGGTTGTTCGCTCTTTCACAACATTGATCCGGGTCAAGTCTCTTTTCCCGCCCAGGTAGCACACTGGCGCCTCCACGTTCCTGCAGGTGTGCACAGTTTTATGGTGCTGAATAAAATATTTGTCATAATCGATCCGACGCTAACCAACCAGCCGGCATTCGAACGCGCGTTCCAGTCCGCCCAGATGACCGGTACCCGCTTGCACCTCTATGCTTGCATCACCGGTACCGAGGCCGGTGCATCTGTCGATGCCGGTCTCACGGTAATGGGCGAACGGATGGAGGTGTTGCTGATGCGCTGCCAGGACGCCGGTATCGAAGCGGTGCAGGAAGTGGAGCAGGGCGATGACTGGAGCCAGGCGGCCCTGCGGGCTGCGGCCCGCTGTTCTGCCTCGATGATTTTCAAGAATTCCTTTGAGCACAGTGAAGTGCAGCGGGGGCTCAGACCGACCTCGGACTATACCCTGTTGCGGCTCTCACCCTGTCCGGTACTGCTGGTAAAAAATAATCGCGACTGGAGTCACCGGCGCGTGCTGGCGGCGGTAAACAGCGAGTCGACCAACACGGCCCATATCAAGCTGAATCACCTCATCATCAGCTTTGCCCAGAACGTTACCGAGGCCTACGGCTCCGACTGTCATTTCGTCACAGTCTGTAAGGACGTCAACCAGCCGCCGGACATCGATACAGTCTATGGCGAGGTCAACCACCCGCCGGATATCGAAGAGTTCGCCACTACCTGTGGCGCACCACCGGAGCACGTGCATGCGCTCACGGGATCCGCCGCGCCGGCTATTAGCAAGCTGGCCGAACGCATCGAGGTGGACCTGATCATTATCGGTACGGTGGGCCGTGACGGTATCAAGGCGCGGCTTATCGGCAATACCGCCGAGAAGGTGCTCGACCAGACAGCTGCGGACGTGCTGGTGATTAACTGAGCTCGCCGCTCCCAGCGCTGGACTATGCGCGGGCGGCGCTCGGGGTGTAGCAACTGACGTACACATTGAGTCCATCCGGGCTATCTGCTTTACTACCCGGGTCAGCCGTGATGTCGGCCTGGGGTGAGAGTGGCGACTTTTTTTACTGAGCTCAAACGCAGGAACGTGTTTCGCGTGGGCGTTGCCTACTGCGTGCTGGGCTGGCTCGTCATCCAGATAACCGATACTGTCGCTCCCGCCCTGCGCCTGCCCGACTGGACGCTCACCGTGGTGACCTGGTTTGGCGTGATCGGCCTGCCCTTTGCGTTGCTGTTCGCCTGGGCCTTTGAAATGACGCCGGATGGCATCAAGCGCACTGAAGATGTCAGCCCGGAAGAGTCGGTAACCACGGCGACGGGCCGCTGGTTGACCCGGGTGACCTTTGGCCTGATGGCCGCCGCTATCGTCATTCTGCTGGTAGACAGACAGGGCTTGTTCAGCGGCGACCAGGCGGCGACACCCGAGGTGCCAGTCACTGCCGCGCCGGCGGAGCCGGCAGCGCTTGAAGAGCAACTGGAATCTATCGCCGTGCTGCCCTTCGTCAATATGAGTTCCGACCGCGAAAACCAGTTTTTCGGTGATGGCCTGGCGGAGGAAATTCTCAACCAGCTGGCGGCCATCGAGGAGCTGCGGGTAGCGGCGCGCACCTCCTCGTTTTACTTTCGCGACAAGGACCCGACCATCAGCGAAGTGGCTGAAGCGCTCAATGTGGACGCGGTGCTGGAGGGGTCCATCCAGCGCGCCGGCAATACCATCCGGGTGGTGGCCCAGCTAATCCGCGCCAGCGACAGCGCCCATCTGTGGTCAAGCAAGTATGACCGGCCCCTGGACGACTATTTCGAGGTGCAGGACGATATTGCCAATCACATCATGCGGGCGATGATGCCGCACCTGGCGGTGGAGCAGGCGTCGGCGTCGCAGCTAGAAAGCCTGATCTCTCCCGAGGTGTTTGAGCAGCTGGCCCTGGCCAAGAAGCAGTATTATGACGAGGCGCTGGAGAGCATGCCCCAGCTGCGCGAACAGTTTGCCGAGGTCACCCGCGCCGCGCCCGACTATGCCCCGGGCTGGTCCTGGCTGGCGATGAGCTGGCTGACGTCCTCCAGCGCATTTGGCGGCGATGTGGCGGTTGAGACAGCGCGGGAAGCCGCTGTCGCGAATATTGACAGGGCGCTCGAACTTGACCCCCAGGACCCGATGGCGCATCACGCCATGGGTCGTCTGCAGTGGCGGATGGGTAACTACGATGCCGCAGAACAGTGGTACCGCAAGGCACTGGAACTGGATCCGCAGAATGTGGGGGCAACCCTTGGCCTGGGTAATCTGCTCTCCGGTAATGGCCGCCCCGAGGAGGCGCTCCAGCTGCTGGAAAGAGCGCGCCTGATTGATCCCCTGCATCCAATGGTGCTGTGGGATCTTATCCACCTTTACGGCCTGAGCGGCGAGGACCATGCGGCCTTTTCGGCGCTGGAACGCATGTACTCGATCAATGCCAGCCAGGCATATAATGCCGAGATCCATCTTTACGCGGACCGCAATGACCTGGCACGGGAAATTTACCTGATCGAAGTGTCACGGAACGAGGAAGCCGTATCGGCGGGGCCGGTGTCAGCGAACTGGGAGGCGCTGAGTATGCTGCGCGCAGGCCTGTACTCACATCCCCTTATCGCCGGCAGCAGCTTCGAACCGCTTGCACTGGCCCTGCAGGGGGATGGCGAAGCGGCGGAGACGCTGCTGTTGCAGCAGCAACTGGCAGACAGCGATAATTTTTTCGATCAACTGAATTCAGTGATGACCCATATGGTTGCGGGGCGGTACGACGCGGCTGAGACCCTGTTGTGGCAGGGCTGGGTCGACAACGATCGAAAAATCAGCTCATCATTCCGCAGCTGGATGGCGGAGCTGTTGCTCTCGGTATTACTCCGCCAGGAGCGGCCTGAGGCCGAGGAAGTACGTCAGGCCCTGGCCGCGGAGCTCGCCCAGGCGAGCCCGCTGCACAGCGGCAACCTGAAAATAGATCTGGTGAATCTCGCCACCTTCAGCGGCGAGGAAGAAAAAGCACTGGACCTGTTGCAGGGCATGGTAGACGAGGGCTACTGGGGCGGCCGTCACATGGGGTCCGCGGGCGCCGCCTTATGGCCTCTGCACGATAAGCCGCGATTTGCCGAACTGGTCGCTGGCATGGAGAAAAACTACCAGTACCAGCTGGCCGAACTGGAGCGCCTGCGTAATGCCGATATGACGCTGGCGGAATTCCACCGGGACTACCTGAACCGTATTGGCCGGTACCCGACAGCCACTGACCCCTGAAGCGGGTTTCTACTCCGCCGTCTGCCGGTAGCAAGGGCGCGGCACATCGCTTCAGGCGGCTCTTATATTGCCAGTGACACTACAGCCCCAAAGCCAGCCAATAGAAGCAGCCGAAGCTAATAAAATGCACTATAGTGATCCAAAAAATTGCGCCAGGCTGTTAAAGTGGCTAGTATAGTGGCCCATTAGTGGGGTGTTCATGATCAGGCAAGCGACAATAGAAGTCTATCGAGCTAATCAGTGGCAGTCTGCGGCGACCATTGTACCGTCCGACACCGACACCGACACCGACACCGACACCGACACCGACACCGACACCGACACGGGGCACAACGGGGTCTGCCGATTTGAGTACATCATTGATTATGCCGCTGCCCACATAGATCGAGCGGTAGCCGCTGCTGCGGGCGTAAGCTGTCGTTACCCGGTGGATTTTGACCTGCATGATGAATCAACCTGGCCAGCTTTCTTGTTGGATATATTACCCAGTGGTGCTGGCCGTATACATTGGCTGGAACGCCTCGATATCAAGGATGGCCATGCAGCCGATTGGCCCCTGCTCCTGCATGGCGCCGCTTCTCCGCCTGGAAATCTTCGAATCCGTGAGGCCGTTGCTGCTCAACGAGATGATATTGATGTGCCCAAAGCTGACGGCGACATTGTCCAGCTACCAGAACATCCCGGGTTTGCCCTGGAAGAGATTTATGCCCGGCAAGAGTACTTCATCGAGTATGCGTTCCAGAATGGTGCCCAGACAGCTGGCGCATCGGATGTCCAGGGGGTTGCTCCCAAGTTCTTGATGGTTCAGGACGCCAGGGGAATGTGGCACGCCGAAGGTGCGTTGACCGACAAGCAGGTGGCCTCACACTGGCTTATCAAGTTTCCTCGAGGCAGGAGTGCGGCAGACAAGCAGATACTCCGTAACGAAGCGGCTTACATGACTGTGGCCAACGCTCTGGGGTTGGAAGTACATGCAGAACTTACCTGGTCTCAGGATACCTTGCTGATTCCACGCTTTGATCGGATCGTCAATGAAGATGGCACCGTTGATCGAATCGGAATGGAAAGCCTTTCTTCTTTAGCTGGAATTGCCAAATATGGCGTTGAGTATGGTGGCTCTCCATCGCATAACACCCTGTGTGAGGCACTGGCCAGGTATGCGACTAATCCGCAAGAGTGCATAGTGGAGTACATCAAGCGGGATGTTGTTAACGTTGTATTGGGCAACAAGGATAATCATTCACGGAATACAGCCGTCTTTCGCTATGAGAATGGAACCGTCACGTTGACGCCATTATTCGATTTTGCCCCAATGTATCTTGATCCAGAGGGAATTCCCAGAGCTTGTCGCTGGGAAGGTGACCAGGAGAAAGTCGGGGAACCAGACTGGAGCCGGATCATTGATGCAATGCCTGAATGCGTGCCGAAAGATGATCTGAACAAGTCACTTACTCAATTTGGTGAAGTCGTCGAGCAATTGCCCCGGATCATGATTGATGCTGGAGTGGATGTCGAAATTATCGAGAATAGAAAGCCGGCAATTGAGCGCCACAGCGCGCTGCTTAAAGCACTGGGTTAAATGGGATATGCTGATGAAGCGTCCGGAGAATACAACTGAACTGAAAATTGAGTTGAAGCGCGATATAGAGGAAGGTCGCGTCACGATCGCCGAGGCCACTCGACGTATGCGAAAAATCGTAGGTATGAACCAGAAAGACTACGCAAAGAAAGTAGCTGGAGTGTCACCACGCATCTTAATGAATATCGAACGTGGTCAAGGGAATCCAACTATTGAAACGTTGAACAAGATCGGCCGACCTTTTGGCTATGAAGCAGGTTTTGTCCCGAAAAAGCGTGGAGAAGGCTAGGAAATTCTGGTCACTGCTCAAAACGGTCCAGGGTACGACGGGTTTGATGGCCAAAACCCCGAGCCCAGATTACCAACTGCCTGGTAGCAACTACCGGGCAGTTGGGTGGCCTACAACTACTCGACCTCCTCCCGGTAGGAATCAATCGCCGGGCAGGCGCAGTAGAGGTTGCGGTCGCCGTAGACATTGTCCACCCGGTTCACCGGCGCCCAGTACTTGTAGCGGCGCAGGGACTCCACCGGGTAGGCGGCCTGCTCCCGGGAGTAGGGATGATCCCAGTCGCTGGCGGCCACATCAGCCAGGGTGTGGGGCGCGTTGGCCAGAGGGTTGTCTTTGGCGTCCAGCCTGCCTTCCTGCACCGCGTCGATCTCCCGCCTGATGGCAATCAGCGCATCACAGAAGCGGTCCAGTTCGAACAGGGACTCGGACTCGGTGGGCTCCACCATCAGCGTGCCCGCCACCGGGAAGCTCATGGTGGGGGCGTGGAAACCGTAGTCGATCAGCCGCTTGGCGATATCTTCCTCGGTGACCCCGGAGGCCTCTTTCAGCGGGCGAATGTCGACGATGCACTCGTGGGCGACGTTGCCGGTGGTGCCGGTGTAGAGGATGGGGTAGTGATCCTTCAGCCGGTGGGCGATGTAGTTGGCGTTGAGAATCGCCACCCTGGTCGCTTCCACCAGGCCCTCGCCACCCATCAGCGCGATGTAGGCCCAGGAAATCGGCAGGATGGAGGCGCTGCCATAAGGCGTTGCCGAGACCACGTCGTTGCCGGCGTCCAGGCCGGGCACCGGGGCAACCGGGTTGGTGGGCAGGAAGGGCTGCAGGTGGGCGCCCACGCCTATGGGGCCCATGCCGGGGCCGCCGCCGCCGTGGGGAATGCAGAAAGTCTTGTGCAGGTTGAGGTGGGAGACGTCGGCGCCGAACTTGCCGGGCGCAGCAATGCCCACCAGGGCGTTGAGGTTGGCCCCGTCCACGTAAACCTGGCCGCCGTGCTGGTGCACCACCTCGCACAATTCGATGATGGATTCCTCGAACACCCCGTGGGTGGAGGGATAGGTGACCATGATAGCGGCCAGGTCCCCGGTGTGGCGCGCGGCCTTCAGCTTCAGGTCGTCCATGTCCACGTTGCCGTGCGCGTCGCACTCGACGATCACAACTTTCATACCCGCCAGGGCGGCGGAGGCAGGGTTGGTGCCGTGGGCGGAGGAGGGGATCAGGCACACCTTGCGCTGGTGGTCGCCGCGGCTCTGGTGGTAGCGCATGATCGCCAGCAGGCCGGCGTACTCACCCTGGGAGCCGGCGTTGGGCTGCATGGAAATGGCGTCGTAGCCGGTGGCTTCCAGCAGCATGTGGTCAAGCTCGGCCAGCATGGCCTGGTAGCCCCGGGTCTGGTCGGCGGGCGCGAAGGGGTGCAGGCCGGCAAACTCGGGCCAGGTCACCGGCAGCATCTCGGTGGTGGCGTTGAGTTTCATGGTACAGCTGCCCAGGGGAATCATGGCCCGGTTGAGGGCGATGTCCTTGTCCTCCAGGTAGCGCATGTAGCGCAGCATCTCGGTTTCCGAATGGTAGTCGTTGAACAGCGGGTGCTGCAGGTAGTCCATCTCCCGGTACAGATGCCCCGGAATGCCCGGATGGTTGGTAATGGCGGCATCCAGTTCCGCGGCCGCGGGTACCTCGTCCTGGCCGCTGAAAATACGCCACAGTGCCTCCACGTCAGCGGGGCCGGTGGTTTCGTCGAGAGAGACGCCGAGGCGGCCACCGTCGATAATGCGCAGGTTGACGCCGGCGGCCAGGGCGCGGTCGACGATGGCCTGTTGCCCGGCACCGACATCGAAGGTCAGGGTATCGAAGAAGTGTGAGTTTTCGACGGTGAAACCAAGATTCTTCATACCCTCGGCGAAAATGGCGGTCAGTCGGTGGATACGCCTGGCGATCCGGCGCAGGCCCTGTGGCCCGTGATACATGGCGTAGAAGGTCGCCATGATGGCGAGCAGCGCCTGGGCGGTGCAGATGTTGCTGGTGGCCTTCTCCCGGCGGATGTGCTGCTCCCGGGTCTGCATGGCCATGCGCAGGGCCTGGTTGCCGCGGCGGTCTATGGAAACGCCGATAATGCGCCCCGGGGTGGAGCGCTTGTAGGCCTCGCGGGTGGCGAAGAAGGCCGCGTGGGGCCCGCCAAAGCCCATCGGCACGCCGAAGCGCTGGCTGTTGCCCACTACCACGTCGGCCCCCAGTTCGCCCGGGGATTTCACCAGCAGCAGGGCCATGATGTCCGCCGCCACGGTCACCAGGGTCTGGGCCTCGTGGGCTGTTGCAATCAGTGGCGTCACATCCCGCAGCTGCCCGTGGGTGCCGGGGTACTGCAGCAGCAGGCCAAAGGCCTCGTTGTCCGCCAGCAGCTGCTCCGGGTCGCCGACCAGCACCTCGATATCCAGTACGTCGGCCCGGGTCCTGACCACGGCAATGGTCTGCGGGTGGCAGTCCTCGGCGACGATAAACACCCGCGAGCGGTTCTTCTTGTTGACCCGCTGCAGCAGGGTCATGGCCTCCGCCGCGGCGGTGCCCTCGTCCAGCATGGAGGCGTTGGCCAGGTCCATGCCGGTGAGGTCCATGATCATCTGCTGGTAGCTCAGCAGTGCCTCCAGTCGGCCCTGGGATATCTCCGGCTGGTAGGGGGTGTAGGCGGTGTACCAGCCCGGGTTTTCCAGTACGTTGCGCTGGATGACGGCGGGCGTGTAGGTGTCGTGGTAGCCGGTGCCGATGTAGGACTTGTTGACCACGTTCTGCCGGGCCAGGGCGCGCAGGTGCTCAATCACCGCCTGCTCGGTTTTGGCCCCGGGCAGGTCCATGGGAGTCTGGCGGCGAATGGCCGCCGGTACGGTGTCATCGATCAGCGCATCGAGGCTGTCGTAGCCCAGCGCCCGGGCCATTTCCTGCTGTTGTGCCGCGGTGGGGCCGATGTGGCGCCGGATAAAATCAGTGTGGTTTTCCAGATCAAACAGGGACGGGCGGCTCATAGGTGCTCCGGCGGGGAGAAAAGGGTGTAATGTGGGGCTTGGTGACGGGCGAGATTTTACCAGCCCCGACGCCCCGAGCCAACAATTGCAGAGGTCACATAGAAGCTCCCATGCCCCCTGAAACTGTACAACTTCACGACCTGCTGGCGGATATCCGCAGCTGCCACCACTGCGAGCCGGAACTTCCCCTGGGCGCCAATCCGGTATTGCGCGCCAGCGCTTCCGCCCGTCTGTTGATCATCGGCCAGGCCCCCGGCACCCGCGTTCACGCCACGGGCATTCCCTGGAACGACCCCAGTGGCGACCGGCTGCGCGACTGGCTGGGGCTGGACCAAGCGGCGTTTTACGATGAGTCGCGCATCGCCATCGTGCCCATGGGCTTCTGCTACCCCGGTAGAGGCAAGTCCGGCGACCTGCCGCCGCGGCCGGAGTGTGCCCGCTTGTGGCATGAACGGCTGCTGTCGCTGATGCCGGAGGTGGAGCTGGTGTTACTGGTGGGCAGCTATGCCCAGGGCCACTACCTGGGCAAAAGCCGTGAAACCCTCACCGCGCGGGTGCGCCGCTGGCGCGACTTCGGCCCCCGGTTCATCCCCACGCCGCACCCCTCGCCGCGCAATACCCTGTGGTTACGTCGCAATCCCTGGTTCGAGCAGGAGGTGGTGCCGGAGCTGCGCCGCCGTGTTGCCGGCCTCCTGTAGTTGCCCGCTGAATGGGTCCACGCCAGTCCTGAGGGTCAGTTCCGGTCTATTTTCAAGTGCGCTGACATCATTGCCCGGCTGCGATTTACTGGTTGATACTGCGCTCCCCGATGGTTTTGGACCCAGGAGTCCCGGAATGAAAACGCGTATCACCGAGATGCTCGGTATCGAGCACCCCATTATCCAGGGTGGCATGATGTGGGTAGGCAAGGCAGAGCTTGCCGCCGCTGTGTCCAATGCCGGCGGGCTGGGTATCATCACCGCCCTGACCCAGCCGAGCCCGGAAGACCTGGCAAAGGAAATTGCCCGCTGCCGGGAGATGACCGATAAACCGTTCGGGGTCAACCTCACAATTCTCCCGGCAATCAAGCCGCCGCCCTACGAGGAGTATGCCCGGGTCGCGGTGGATTGTGGTATCAAGGTGATTGAAACCGCCGGCCGCAGCCCCGAGAATTTTATGCCGATGTTCAACGAGGCCGGCATCAAGGTTATTCACAAATGCACCTCGGTGCGCCACTCGCTGAAAGCCCAGAGCATTGGTTGCGCGGCGGTAAGCGTCGATGGCTTTGAGTGCGCCGGCCACCCGGGAGAGGATGATATTACCAACCTGGTTCTCCTGCCGCTGGCAGCTTCCCGGCTGAGTATTCCGATGGTGGCCTCGGGCGGTATCGGCACCGGCAGCCAGATGGCCGCCGCATTCGCCCTGGGCGCCGAGGCGGTCAATATGGGCTCGCGTTTCGTGGCCACCCGGGAAGCGCCGGTGCATGAAAACATGAAGAAGGCCATGGTGGAGGGGGACGAGCGGCAGACAACGCTGATGTTCCGCTCACTGCGCAATACCGCCCGGGTATTCAGGAACAGTATTTCAGAAGAGGTCGTTCGCATTGAGGCCCAGCCCGGCGATACCGACTTTTCCGAGCTTCAGCCGCTGGTATCCGGGGCCCGTGGCCGGGAGCGCTGTATCGAGGCCGGGGATATCGACGACGGTGTCTGGACGGTGGGGCAGGTGATGGGCCTGATCGATGACATCCCCAGCTGTGAGGAACTCATCCAGCGGATGGTGGCTGAATGTGAGTCAGTGATTCGTGAGCGCCTGACTAGTATGCTGTAGTGACGCTGCAGACCAACTAGCCGATAACTATCGAGAGGAGACCAATTATGACCAGTGGAAAACAGTTATTCAGCACACTCGCCGACGGCAAACTGACCGTGGAACTGGTGGAAACCAGCTTTGCAGACCCTACTGGCAACCAGGTGCTGGTGAGAATGGAAGCGGCCCCGATCAATCCTTCTGATCTCGCCCTGCTGACCAACGGGGCCGACCTGGAAAACGCCGAGTACTCAGCCGGTAAATTTGTCGCTGACATGCCGGAACCTTTCAACAGGGCGCAGCAAGGTCGTCACGGCCTGCGCTTGCCCGTGGGCAACGAGGGTGCTGGCACCGTGGTCGCGGCGGGCGAGGGCGAAGCGGCACAGGCGCTGGTCGGCCAGCGGGTTGCCTGTGTGCCGGGCACGGCCTATGCGCAGTACTGTCTGGCCGATGCCACTATGTGTTTGCCGCTGGGTGAGCTCAGTGCAGAGCAGGGTGCCTCGGCTTTCGTCAACCCGATGACGGCCCTGGGCTTCGTTGAAACCGCGAAAATGGAAGGGCAGGGAGCAATCATCCACACCGCCGCCGCGTCCAATCTCGGGCAGATGCTGATCAGGATTTGCCAGGAAGACGATATCCCGCTGGTGAATATCGTGCGCAAGGCCGAGCATGTGGAACTGCTGCGCGGCCTGGGCGCCCAGTACGTGGTCAACTCTGCCGAGGATGATTTCCTCGACCAGTTGCGCAGCGCCATTGCCGACACCGGCGCCTACCTGGGCTTTGATCCCATTGGCGGCGGGCAGATGGCCGACACCTGTTTCCGGGCCATGGAGCAGGTGGCGGTGAGCAAGATGAGCGAGTATTCCCGCTATGGCTCTGACCAGCCGAAAAAGATGTACATTTACGGCCGTCTCGATGTCAGCCCGACCATCCTGACCCCGGCCTATGGCTTCGGCTGGACCCTCTCCGGCTGGCTGCTGACCCCCTTCCTGCAGGCGGCGGGCATGGAAACCGTGGTGCGCATGCGCCAGCGCGTGCTGGCGGGGCTGACCAGCACCTTCGCCAGTGCCTACAAGCGCCGGGTGACGCTGGAGGAGATGCTCACGCGGGAAGCCGTGCTTGAATACCGGGCAATGAAGACCGGTGAGAAGTATCTCGTGACGCCCCACGCCTAGTGGCTGACTGTCAGCCGCAAAGAGGGTCCTGCCGCCGGCGGGCCTCTGCTCCGCCGATCCACCAGAGGGAAGAGTCCGCATGTCCGCGCAACAAGCCGTTTTAACTGAACTCTCCGAGGGGGTCATGCTGATCACCCTCAACCGCCCCCAGAGCTACAATGCCATTTCCAGGGCACTGGTGGACGGCCTGGTGGCCGCAATGAGGCAGGCGGAGGCTGACGACACGGTCAGAGCCATTGTCATGACCGGGGCCGGAAAGGCATTTTGCGCCGGGGTGGATCTCAAGGAACTGAGCGCGGGCGACGATGTGCTGGCGGACGATGATGAATTGCAGGCGGTGTTCAGCGCCTGCAGTAAACCACTGGTCGGAGCCATCAACGGGGTGGCGGTCACCGGCGGGCTGGAACTCGCGCTCCACTGTGACTTTTTGTATGCCGCCGACAATGCCCGCTTTGGCGATACCCACGCCAGGGTCGGGCTAATGCCCACCTGGGGCATGTCGCAGAAACTGTCGCGGATTGTCGGCATCAACCGGGCGCGGGAGATGAGCCTGGCCGGCGCCCTGATCGACGCGCAGACAGCGCTGGACTGGGGACTGGTGAACAAGGTGTGCAGCGCCGAAACCCTGCTCCAGGAAACCCTGGCTACAGCCCGGCAGATTGCCGGCAACCAAACGGCCGCGGTGTCCGGCATCAGGAAGCTGGTCAACGATGGCTGGCAGACAACGCTGGCGCAGGGGCTGGCGATCGAGGATGAACGCTCCCGTCCCTTCAATGCAGCGCAGGATGTATCGGTGATGGCGGAGCGCCTGGGCCAGGTGAAAAAAAGCAACCGCTGACAGGCACATTATCCCGGCGATAGTAGCGTCGGGGGCGAGCTGCCATGCGCTTGCCGCCCGGCGTCAGGAATCGCTTGTGGATTCAGTCGCCCGGCGCGTGACGAAAGGGGCGATGAGCATACCGTCCAGGCGCTGCTCATTCGCGGTGTGGGTATCCAGGCCGATGGCGGCCTGTTGCTGCTGCGCCTCGGTGGTCTGCTGGTAGGTGCCAAACAGATAGTCGAACCAGGGCACGGATAAACCGTAGTTGGAGTCGGTGAAGCGCTGCTCGGCCATGTGGTGGGTGCGGTGGAAGGCCGGTGTCACCAGCAGAAAACGCAGCAGCCCCTCCAGGCGCCTGGGTACGGCGACGTTGGTGTGGGTCAATACCGCCATCACCAGGTCACAGGCGCGATAGGCGAGCAGGGCAGCGGGCGCGGCGGAGAGCAGCAACACCAGGCCGGCCAGCGGTAGTGCGCTCAATGCCCCCTCGATGGGGTGGTGCCTGAAGGCGGTGGAAATATCCATCTCATTGTCGGCGTGATGCACCGCGTGAATCCGCCACAGCAGGGGCACCTTGTGCATGGCAACGTGGATCGCGTAGCGAGCGAGTTCAAACAGGATAAAGGTTACCGCCAGCTGCAACCACAGGGGCTGGGCCGAGAGGCCCAGGCTGGAAATGGGGCCGACCCGGTAGACCAGGGCGCCGGCGATCAAGGTGCCCAGCAGATGGTTGCTCAGGTAGGTCAACAGGGCAAGGCCTCCGTTATTCAGCCAGCGGCGCAGATCGACCACGCTGGTGCGCAGCGGACGGAACATCTCCAGCACCATGCCAAGCGTGAGCGCGGCCAGGGTCACCAGGGTGGTATCAATGAGGGGGGTGGGGGCGGCTTCAATCATGGTGCCGTGAGTGTGGGTAAAAGGGATGCGCCCCGCAGGGTAGCGGCGGGGCGGGGCAAATAGGGTTCAATCAGCCGGGCTGGTTCCCTTCTCCTCCGGGGCCCTCGCCGAATATTTCGCTGCAATAGGCGGTGGCGTAGGGCTGGCCATCACTCGGCACGCTGGCGCCGTCCAGCGCTACGTTGGGCTCGCCCTCGCCTTCACCATCCTGGCAGTAATAGTCGAAGGTGCAGGTCTCGGCCGTGATAGGTTCGCCGCCCGGTCCTGCACCATCCACAAAGGTATAGGTAACGGTCACCGGCTGGCCGCTATTGTTGATAAAGCAGGGGGGCGGGTCGAACTCGTTTGCCGTGTAGCTCTGCGAGCCCTCGCTGCTGTTGCCCTCAATGGCCGGTACCATCGCTATTCCCGCTATCGGGTTGTCGGTGCTGAACAGCAAGCCGGCGGCGAGGCCCAGGGTTGCCAGCGGTGCGGCGGCACGAACCAGGGCACCGCCCTTGCGTGACAGCCGGTATGCGGCTAGCGCCAGCAGTATCGCCAGCATGATGGCGCCATAAGTGCCCAGGGTCGGAACGGGCTGGGCACTCGCGGCGGCCCCAGCGCTCCAGTTGATCTGGATGGTTGAAAAGCCGACCACTCCGGCGAAAGCGTTGGAGGTAAATCCGAGGCCAGTGGTGGCCACTGCTAAGAGTTTTTTCATTGCGTCCCTGCCTTTTATTGTCAGAATGTTACGGGGCAACCGTAGCCGCTAAGACCCTCACTCGTCAAGGCGGCAGGAAAAATGACCAGAAAACAGTGCCCTGCCCGTAACGAAGCGCGCCCGGCGCCCCATTACGCCGGGCTTGCCGCTCTCGGATAGCCGGATGTTAAAGTGTCAGGCCGAATGCTTGAGGCTGAACAGGACAATAATGACATGAGTAGCAAGATTCCCCGCAGTAATGACAATGATTTCACGGCCGACATCATCGCCGAGCGCCAGCAGTTCCTGGCGCAGAAAACCGGCGCCTCCCTGGATCATACCCGCCGCTTCAGCTTTGATCCCCAGAGCATGGACGGCAACTGTGAGCACCTGTTCGGGGTAGCCCAGGTGCCTATCGGGGTGGCGGGGCCCCTGCTGGTCAACGGCGAGCACGCCCAGGGGGAGTTCTATGTGCCCCTGGCGACTATCGAGGGCACCCTCATCGCCAGTTATAACCGCGGCATGCGGGTCATACGCGAGAGTGGCGGCGTCACCACCACCGTGTGCGGCGAGGCCATGCAGCGGGCGCCGGCCTTTGTGTTTCGCAATGGCCGGGAGGCGCGGGACTTCTCCCTCTGGCTGCGGGAGCACTTTGCCGAGGTCAAGGCGCAGGCGGAAGCCACCACCTCGGTGGGCAAACTGCTGGAGATCGAAAGCTACGTGTACCACAACTGGGTCAACACCCGCTTCAATTACAGTACCGGGGATGCGGCGGGGCAGAATATGACCGGGCGCGCCACCTATGTCGCCTGCGAGTGGATCAGCAAGCACTATCCCCAGTTGCGGCACTATATGCTGTCCAGCAACTTCGACACCGAGAAAAAGCCCTCCGCGGTCAATTCACTCGGTACCCGGGGGCGCCGGGTAACTGCCGAGCTGACCATCCCCAGGGGCGTGCTGCAGAGCGTCCTGCGAATCACTCCGGAGCAGATGGCCTACGGCCAGGCCATCAGCCTGATGAGTTCCTACATCGCCGGCTCTTCCAGCAATGCGGCGCACCCGGTGAACGGGCTGGCGGCACTGTATATCGCCACCGGGCAGGATGCGGCCTGTGTCGGCGAGGCCGCCCAGAGCACGGTGTACACCTACGTGGACCGCCGGGGTGACCTGTACTTCTCGATCACCCTGCCGGCCCTGGTGATGGCCACCTATGGCGGCGGCACGGGCCTGGCTACCCAGCGTGAATGCCTGGAACTGATGGGCTGCTACGGCAAAGGCAAGGCCCACAAGCTGCTGGAAATCGCCGCGGCTACCGTGGTCGCCGGCGAGCTCTCCCTGGGCGCGGCCACCCGCCGCGACAAGGAGACCGGCAAGAATGAGTGGGTGGATGCCCACGAGACCCTGGGACGCAATCGCTAGGCCCGCTTCCGTCTCGACGTGAGCGGCAGCCCCGGTCGGGGGCAGGGTGCTGCCGCTACAGGCTTTCGCCAGTAACAGTAATGAGAATAATTAGCATTTGTATTGTAACTAGGAATGTTTCCTATTATCATTCCAGGTCTCTGACACCAGGCGAATAGGGGAAACATTCCAAATGAAGAAGCAAGTGCTTGCCGTCGCGATTGCGGCTGCCGTGGCCAACACCGCCCACGGACTCGATGGTGAACTGGAAGAAGTAACCATCATCGGCTCCAGGGATGCGGCCAGGGAGCTGGCCGGCACCGGGTCGGTGATCGGCATCGAGCAAATCGACATCGAGGCGGCCCGGGATATCAACCAGCTGCTGAAAACGGTTCCCGGCACCTATATTCAGGAAGAGGATGGCTATGGCCTGCGGCCGAATATCGGTATTCGCGGTGCCACCGCCGAGCGTTCATCGAAGATCACTTTGATGGAAGACGGGGTGATGATAGCGCCGGCACCTTATTCCAACCCCGCCGCCTACTATTTTCCCACCATGAGCCGCATGCACAGCGTGGAAGTGCTCAAGGGGGCGCCGCTGTTGCGCTATGGCCCGCAGACCACCGGCGGGGTGGTCAATATGATCTCTACCCCCATTCCCCGTGAATCCGCCGGCAGCCTGCAATTTGCCTACGGCCAGCACGGTGAAGCGGACCTGCTGGCCAACTACGGGGCGCGCAGTGGCAACGTCGGCTTCCTGGTGGAAACCGCCCAGCGCCGCAGCGATGGCTTCAAGGACATCGACCGTTCCGGCGGCGACACCGGCTACGATATCAGCGACTACCTGGTGAAGCTGGCCTGGGAAACCGAGCGCCAGAGCCTGCTGTTCAAGGCCCAGTACTCCGAGGAAGTATCGGACGAGACCTACCTGGGGCTGACTGATGCCGATTTCGATCGCGATGCCGACCGGCGTTACGGCTTGTCGGAACTGGACGAGATGGACAATGACCACGAGGGTTACAGCCTGGTGTATCGCCTGGACCTCAGCGACAAGCTGAGCCTGAGCGCCACCGGCTACTACAACAAGTTCGCCCGCGACTGGTTCAAGCTCAGCGGTGGCGGCAACTATGTGTCCGCCGCCAATAAGGGCGACGCGATTGCCCAGGGCATACTCGACGGCACTGTCGATGTGGACGGCCTGCAGTACAAGCACAATAACCGGGAGTACGAATCGAAAGGCATTGAGCTGAACGTCGACTGGACCCTTGGCAGACACCAGCTGGCCCTGGGTGGCCGCGTCCACGAGGACGAGATGGATCGCTTCCAGCCGGTTGAATACTACAACCAGGTGGATGGCGAACTGGTCTTCGACGGCATAAAGGAACCCACCGGCAGCGACAACCGCCTGGAACAGGCGGATGCCACGGCCCTGTGGCTGGTGGACAGCTGGGACGTAAGCGATGCCCTGAACCTGAACCTGGCCCTGCGCTACGAAGATGTCGAATCCTCCCGCCGCCAGTACGCCGACCCGCAGCGCAGCGAACTGGACAGCACCCGCAGCAACGACAGCGATGAGTGGCTGCCCGGCGCCTCCTTCACCTACGACCTGAATGACAACTGGCAGGTACTGGCCGGCGTGCACAAGGGCTTTTCGCCCCTGGGGGGCGGCGCCCGGGCGTATGAGGACCCGGAAACCAGCACTAACTACGAAGCCGGTGTCCGCTACCGTGGCCAGTGGTTTGTCGAGGCGGTGGGCTTCTACAGCGATTTCGACAACAAGTCAGAGAACTGTTCCAACGCCAATCCCTGCAGCAATGGCGCCACCTCCGGTTCCTTTACCACCGGCGAGGCGGTGATCTCGGGGGTGGAACTGCAGGCGGGCACCAGCCTGGAACTGGGCAGCTACACGATGCCGCTGGACCTGATGTACACCTACACCGATGCCGAGATCAGCAAGGACAACCCGGAAGAGGGCTTTGAAGACGGCGATCGCCTGGCGTCCATCCCGGAGAATATCTTCAGCCTGCGCCTGGGCCTGGTTGGCTCCCACGGCTGGGACAACTACGCGGTGGTCAAGTACCTCGATGAAATGTGCATGAGCATCGGCTGCGAGGGCGGCAGTGCCTTCGATGAAAGCGAGGACTTGCTGGTGGTGGACCTGATCAGCCGCTACGCGCTGAGCGATGACGGCACCGTGTACCTGAAGGTGGAAAACCTGTTTGACGAGCGCGCCATCGTCTCCCGTCAGCCGGACGGCGCCCGTCCCAACAAGCCCCTCACCGCCTCGGTGGGTGTGCAGTGGAACTTCTGACCCCGGCCCGCTGGGCCCGGCGGCCCGGTCAGTGGCCGGCCGCCACCCGGTAGTCCTTCAGGCCCTGCCAGGCGAGGCCTGCCGCCAGGGTGCACAACACCGGCGGCAGTATCGCCAGCGAGTAGCGAAGGGCCAGGTCGTCGGCAAACACGAAATCGGTGATCAGCGCGACCGCGCTGGGACCGAAGGCCAGGCCAAACAGGTTGGTGGAAAACAGCATCAGCGCCGAGATCTGGGCGCGCATCTGCGGCGGGGTGATCAGCTGGACCCCGGCGATGCCAACACCGAAGTAGGCGTTGAGAAAGAAAATGATTGGCGCCGCGGCGAGCATCGCCAGCCCCGGCGAGGGCGACAGGGGGCCGGCTGTGGCCGGCAGCAGCCACAGCAGCGCGCAGATCATCACCACCCGCAGGGGCGCGTCCCGGTAGCCGCGCTCACTGAGCGGCTGCACACTCCAGCCCCCGGCCAGGGTGCCAAGACTGCCGGCGATGATGAACAGGGTGCCGAATTGGCTGCCCACGGTGGCCCGGTCCGCGCCGAAACTGCGCATCATGAATTCCGGAAACCAGGCCATGGTGCCGTAGCCCAGGATGGCCAGCAGCGACATGGAACCGATCAGTCCGAGATAGGCGCGCCAGTGGCGCCGCAGCTGGCTGCCGATGGCGGCAAGGTCCGCATGCTGCGTTTGCACGGTCATCCCGGCGGTCGCGCCACGGGCCGGTTCGCGCATGGCACCGAGCAGGGCCACGACAATCACCCCCGGCAAGCCTACCGCGATAAACGTCATCTGCCAGGACTGGATGTGGCCGAGCAGGGGCAGGGTGACGCCGCCGGCGGCCTCGAAGTGCTGGTACACCGCGCCACCGACAATGTAGGCCAGACCGCCCCCCAGGGTGATTCCCAGGGTATAGACCGCCATTGCCCGGGGCAGCTTGTCCGGACTGAAAAAATCCGCCAGCAGGGAATAGGCCGGAGGTGACAGGGCGGCCTCGCCGACACCGACGCCAATGCGGGCGAGAAACAGGGTGGTAAAACTCTTCGCCAGCCCGCACAGGCAGGTCATCACGCTCCACAGCAGTACCCCGACGGTGATGATCCATTTGCGATTGTGCCGGTCCGCCAGCCTGGCGATGGGCAGCCCGAGGACGATGTAGAACATGGAAAAAGCGAAGCCGTGGAGCAGGCTGTACTGGAAGTCAGAGATATCGAACTGCTGGCGGATGGGGCCGATCAGCACCGCCATGACGTTGCGATCAATGAACGAAAGTATATAGGCCAGTAGCAGGACGAACAGCGCGTACCCGGCGCCGGGTGCGTTACTATTGTTATTCAACTTGTCTCCGGGAAAACCTTTCAGTTACCGCAGTTTGTCATCCCGGCGCAAGCCGGGATCCATCACGCGTACTCCACCCCCACCACATAAAACACCTGTTCCCCCGACGGACTGCGTACTACCACCTCGTCATCCAGGCCCTTGCCCAACAGCGAACGGGCCATGGGCGAATCCATGCTCAGCTTGCCCGCTTTCAGGTCGAACTCATCCGGCCCGACAATGCGCCAGCGTTGCTCCTCGCCGTTTTCATCTTCCAGCGTTACCCAGGCGCCGAAACGTACCCTGCTGGGATCGTCTGGCGCCCGGTCCACCACCTCCAGTTCGTCCAGTCGTTTGTTGAGGAAGCGAACCCGGGAATCGATCTCCCGCAGCCGGCGCTTGCCGTAAATATAGTCGCCGTTCTCGGAGCGGTCGCCGTTCTTGGCCGCCTCGTGGACCGTGCATGTCACCTGGGGGCGCTCTATCTTCCACAGCTGGTGCAGTTCCGCGCGCAGGGCGGCCTCGCCCTCCGGCGTGATGTAGCGTGAGCCGCGCTGCCGCGGTGGTCTGTATCTTCCCATGGCAGCATTCTAAAAGGGCCGGGCGGCGGTGTCATCGGCAAATCGTTGCCCGGCAGATCGTTGCCCGGCAGATCGTTGCCCGGCAGATCGCTGCCCGGCAGATCGTTGCCCGCGCGCGCCGGGCGGGGGATAATTTGCCCCCAACCTCGCAAATCTGGAGCTTTTCATGGCGCGAATAATGCTCGCCTGTCTTACCCTTGTCGCCGGCCAGGCCATGGCCAACTGCCCCCAGCTGGAGGGCAATCTGATGCAGGGCGGCCTGGTGTGGGGGGATGTGCCGCCGGGCAGCAGCGCCACCCTCGACGGCCAGGCCCTGGATGTGCTGGAAAACGGTACCTTCGTGGCCGCGTTTGGCCGCGATGCCGGACCCCGGGCGGAACTGGTAGTGACCGGCCCACAGCCCTGCACCCAGGCGCTGGAAATAAAGTCCCGCGAGTACCGCATCTCGCGGGTGGAGGGGGTGCCGCAAAAAACCGTCACCCCTTCCGAGGAGCACCTGGCGCGGATCCGCCGGGAGCAGGCCCTGGTGGGCGCGGCCAAGGGCCAGCGCCTGCAGCGCCCGGACCTGCTGCTGAACGCCCTGGCTGGCTTTGAGTGGCCCGCCCGGGGGCGTATTTCCGGCGTCTACGGCAGCCAGCGGATTTACAACGGTACCCCCAAAAACCCCCATTACGGCGTCGATGTGGCCGTGCCCACCGGCACCCCGGTGCATGCGCCCAGCGCGGGGGTGGTGACCCTGGCCGAGCCTGACCTGTTCTTTTCCGGCGGCACGGTAATCCTCGATCACGGCTACGGCCTGTCCTCCTCCTTCCTGCACATGAGCAAGGTCCACGTGGAGGTCGGGCAGGAGATCCGTACCGGTGACCTGATCGGCGAGGTGGGCGCTACCGGCCGCGCCACCGGCCCCCACCTCGACTGGCGCATGAGCTGGCGCCGGGAGCGGGTCGACCCGCAACTGCTGGTACCGCCGATGGCCGATCCCGCCGGCAGCGAGGGCTGAGGCCCCCTCACCACTATGCCAAGGAGGGTGAAAGCCCGTATAATGTTGCTCCGTTTTTATCCCGTGAGATGGCGATGATCGACAAGAAGTTACTCAGCATCCTGGTGTGCCCGGTGAGCAAGGCGCCGCTGGAATACGACCAGGAAAAAGACGAGCTGGTGTGCAAGGCCTCTGGCCTGGCCTACCCGGTGCGCGACGGTATTCCGGTCATGCTGGAATCGGAAGCCCGGCAGCTCACCGCCGACGAGAAGCTGGGTTAGGGCGATGGCTGACACCATATTTGGCAAAATCATCGCCGGTGAGATTCCCGCCGAGTTTATCTACGAGGACGAGCACTGCGTCGCCATCAACGACATCGCGCCCCAGGCGCCGGTGCACGTGCTGGTTATCCCCAAAAAAGCCATTCCGCGGCTGGTTGACGCCGGCGCCGAAGACCAGGAATTGCTGGGCCATCTGCTGCTGGCGGCAGGTAAAATCGCCGGGCAGCTGGGGGTGCAGGACGCCTTTCGGCTGATTGTCAACAACGGTGAGGGCGCCGGCCAGACCGTGTTCCACCTGCACCTGCATATTATTGCCGGCAGGAAGTTTGCCGAAGGGCACATGGCGGGCTGAGTCCCGCCAGTCCCAATTCAACGAGACCGACTATGAAGACCGTAGAGATACGCGAAGCGTTCCTGGATTTTTTTGAGCAACAGCAGCACACCCGGGTGGAATCCAGCTCGCTGGTGCCGGCTAACGATCCTACCCTGCTGTTTACCAATGCCGGCATGAACCAGTTCAAGGACACCTTCCTGGGCAACGACCCGCGTCCTTACGTGCGCGCCACCAGCAGCCAGCGCTGCGTGCGCGCCGGCGGCAAGCACAACGACCTGGAAAACGTCGGTTACACCGCGCGCCACCACACCTTCTTCGAAATGCTGGGCAACTTCAGTTTTGGCGACTACTTCAAGCAAGACGCCATCCAGTTTGCCTGGGACTTCCTTACCGGCACCCTGGGCCTGCCGCCAGAGCGCCTGTGGGTGACCTGCCACATCTCCGATGACGAGGCGGAGGAAATCTGGGTCAACGAAATCGGTTTTCCCCGGGAGCGCATCTCCCGCCTGGACGAGGACAATTTCTGGCAGATGGGCGATACCGGTCCCTGTGGTCCCTGCTCGGAAATCTTCTATGACCACGGCCCGGATGTGCCCGGCGGTCCCCCCGGCAACCCCGACGACGACCTGGATCGCTACATCGAGATCTGGAACCTGGTGTTCATGCAGTACAACCGCGATGCCGAGGGCAACATGAATCCGCTGCCGGCGCCGTCGGTGGATACCGGCATGGGCCTGGAGCGCATCGCCGCGGTGATGCAGAAGGTTCACAGCAACTATGAAATCGATCTGTTCCAGGCCCTGATCACCGCGGCCGCCGGCCTGCTGCAGGTCGACGACCTGGAGCACAAATCGCTGCGGGTGATTGCCGACCATATCCGTTCCTGCGCCTTCCTGGTGGCCGACGGGGTGTTGCCAGGCAACGAGGGCCGCGGCTATGTGCTGCGGCGTATTATTCGCCGCGCCATCCGCCACGGCAACAAGCTGGGCGCCAGCGCCCCCTTCTTCCATAAACTTGTGGCCACCCTGGCGCAGGAAATGGGCGCCGCCTACCCGGAACTGGTCAAGCTGCAGCCGCAGATCGAGAAGGCCCTGCTCACCGAGGAGGAGCAGTTCGCCAAGACCCTGGACAAGGGCATGGTGATTCTCGAGGAGGCGCTGGACGGCCTGGCGGGGGAGGAGATCCCCGGCGATGTGGTGTTCAAGCTGTACGACACCTATGGGTTCCCGGTGGACCTGACCAACGACATCGCCCGCGAGCGCGGCCTGCGCCTGGACATGGACGGTTACGACGCCGCCATGGCTGAACAGCGCTCCCGCTCCCAGGAGGGCGGCAGCTTCAAGGTGGACTACAACGACATCCTCAAGCTGGAAGGGCATACCGAGTTTACTGGCTACGACAGCACCCACGGCGAGGGTACGGTCACGGCGCTGCTCAGGGACGGCCAGCAGGTAGACAGCCTGGCCACCGACGAGACCGGCATAGTGGTCCTGTCCAATACCCCGTTTTACGGCGAGTCCGGCGGCCAGGTGGGCGACACCGGTTACCTGACCGCGAGCGGTGTGAAGCTGGAAGTCACCGACACCACCAAGGCCTCTGACCAGCACCTGCACCACGTGAAAGTGCTGCAGGGCAGCGTCAGCAAGGGCGACGTGCTGGCCACGCAGGTGGACGCTTCCCTGCGCCAGCGCACCCGGCTCAATCACTCCGCCACCCACCTGCTGCACGCGGCGCTGCGCAGGGTGCTGGGCGATCACGTACAGCAGAAGGGCTCGCTGGTGGATTCCCAGCGCCTGCGTTTCGACTTCTCCCACTTCGAGGCGGTCAGCGCGGAGGAACTGCGCCAGATCGAGCACCTGGTCAACGAGCAGGTGCGGGCCAACACCGAGGTCAGTACCCGCCTGATGTCCATGGAGGAAGCGATGGACGCCGGCGCCATGGCCCTGTTCGGTGAGAAGTACGGCGATGAGGTGCGCGTGCTGGCCATGGGCGAGGACAACTTCTCGGTAGAGCTGTGCGGCGGCACCCACGCGGCTCGCACCGGTGACATTGGCCTGCTGCGCATCACCGCCGAGTCAGGCGTGGCCGCCGGCATCCGCCGGATCGAGGGCGTCACCGGGGCCGGCGCCCTGGCGCTGATCGACGCCAGTGAACAGCAGCTGGCCGCAGTCTGCGAGGTGGTCAAGGGCACTGTCGACAACGTCGCCGACAAGGTGGCGGGGCTGCGGGCGGAAAACCGCGAGCTGGAGAAAGAAATCGCCCGGCTGAAGCAGAAGCTGGCTACCGGTGCCGGCAGCGACCTCACCGCGGACGCCGTCGATGTAGGCGGCTTCAAGGTGCTGGCCGCCAACGTGGAGGGGGCCGACGCCAAATCCCTGCGCGAGGTGCTCGACCAGGTCAAGAATAAACTGGGCTCGGCGGTCATCCTGCTGGCCGCGGTCAACGACGACAAGGTGGCGCTCGCTGCCGGTGTGACCAAAGACCTCACTGACCGGGTCAAGGCCGGCGACCTGATGCGCGAGTTTGCCACCCGGCTGGGCGGCAAGGGCGGCGGCCGCCCCGATATGGCCCAGGGCGGCGGCAGCGATGTGCAGGCCCTGCCAGAGGTACTGAAGGATGTGCCCGGATGGGTCCAGTCCCAGCTCTCCTGAAGTCTCCCGGCCCCGGCCCGATGCGGAATCCTGCAGCGGTTCCGCAGTTTAAATTTCGCCCAAACTGGTGTTTAATAGCGCCCCTTTTTTCCCCGGGAGCACAGGGTAATCCGCCCGTCCCGGCTCTCTGGACAGTGAGTTATTGCGAACCCCGATGAGCTTAATCGTACAGAAATTCGGCGGTACCTCCGTCGGCAGCATCGAGCGTATCGAGCAGGTGGCCGACAAGGTAGCCTCGTTCCGCGCCGACGGGCATTCCGTGGTGGTGGTGGTGTCGGCCATGAGCGGCGAGACCAACCGCCTGATCGGCCTGGCCCATGAGATCCAGGAACGTCCGGTGCCGCGCGAAATGGACGTGCTGGTATCCACCGGTGAGCAGGTGACCACGGCCCTGCTGTCCATGGCCCTGGACAAGCGCGGGGTAAAAGCCAAGAGCTACAACGGCAGCCAGGTAAGAATTCTTACCGACGACGCCCACACCAAGGCCCGGATCAGGGAAATCGACGACGCCCGCCTGCACGCCGACCTGGACCAGGGTTATGTGATTGTGGTGGCCGGCTTCCAGGGCGTGGACGAGCACGGCAACATCACCACCCTGGGCCGCGGTGGTTCCGATACCACCGCTGTGGCCCTGGCGGCGGCACTGAAGGCCGATGAGTGCCAGATCTATACCGACGTGGACGGCGTATACACCACCGACCCGCGGGTGGTGGACGGCGCCCGCCGGCTGGACAAGATCACCTTCGAGGAAATGCTGGAAATGGCCAGCATGGGCTCCAAGGTGCTGCAGATCCGCGCGGTGGAGTTCGCCGGCAAGTACAACGTGCCGCTGCGGGTGCTGCACAGCTTTCAGGAAGGCCCTGGAACCCTGATTACAATTGAGGAAGACACAGCCATGGAAACCCCAACCATCGCCGGCATCGCCTTCAACCGCGACGAGGCCAAACTCACCATCCTGGGTGTTCCGGATATGCCGGGGGTGGCGCATCACATACTGGGCCCCATCGGTGACGCCAACATAGAGGTCGACGTGATTGTGCAGAACGTCGCCGACGACAACTCCACCGATTTTACCTTCACCGTGGGCCGCAATGATCTGCCCCGGGCGGAGGAGGTGCTGAAAAAAGTGGCCGGCGAAATCGGTGCCGCCGAGGTGCGCGCCGACAGCAGGATTGCCAAGGTGTCGGTCGTGGGCGTGGGCATGCGTTCCCACGCCGGCGTGGCGAGCCAGATGTTTGCCGCCCTGGCCGAAGTCGGTATCAATATCCAGATGATCACCACTTCGGAGATCAAGATCTCGGTCATCATTGAAGAGAAGTTCCTGGAACTGGCGGTGCGATCGCTGCACTCCTCCTTTGGTCTGGAGGCGGAACCCCAGGACGAGAATGCTGCCTAACTGTTGCGATCAGGAGGTAACGGCTTATAAAGGCGCGTTTTGTATTCTGGTAAACACGCTGGCAGAAACTACACTTAAAAAGCTCGACCAAGTCGCAGGGACCCGGACCGCGCCGGGATTGCGAACTGCCACCAGAGGCACAAGCCCGCGGCAGTCAGGAGACAGGAGAAAATAATATGCTGATACTTACCCGCAGAGTAGGCGAGTCACTGATGATAGGGGACGACATTACCGTGACCGTGCTCGGCGTCAAAGGCAACCAGGTACGCATCGGAGTAAACGCCCCCCGGGATGTGGCGGTACACCGGGAAGAAATATACGAGCGCATCCAGGACGACGATAAGCAACCGCCCCCCACCGGGGAAGATTAATCGCCCCGAAGTCGTCCCTTGGCTTTGATTTACGTCTGATTGTGGTATCATGCCGCGCCTGTGTCGGACGCTGTTTTGACACGGCTTAAAACCTTCCGGAGAGCTGGCCGAGTGGCTGAAGGCGCACCCCTGCTAAGGGTGTATAGGCTTATACCCTATCGAGGGTTCGAATCCCTCGCTCTCCGCCATATAACGGGTTGATTTCATTGGAATAAGATCTCTTCCCTGCTCGGTATGGGACCATTTTGGGACCAAACCTTCAGAAACCCCTAGTTTTTCCGATACGAATGCCGCCATGCCGGCGGCATCTTCCGATATCCACTTGCCGTAGTGTTCATCGATCATGCGGGTGCTTGTGTGCCCAACCTGGCGAATAATCCACTCCTTTGGAATGCCGGCGGTCAGCAATTGGCTGATGAAGGTGTGACGCGCATTGTTCGGCCCACGATAGCGCACCTTGGCTTTTTTTAGGTGGGCACGCCAAAAGTTATTTCGTACCGTCCCGTCGGATTCGTGTGGCCGCTTTGTATTACTGTTTAAAAAGACGGGTCGAACCTTCTCGGAAAAACTTTTCTTGTTGTCGCGTGACTTGACCTTCAGTTGACGCGGCGCCAATCCCTCCGTGAGCGGGCGTTGTACTTTCAGCCATTCGATTGCAGGCGTGATCAGTTCCACCTCCCGCGTGGAGCGTTTGGTTTTGGTCTGCTTGTAGGTACCGTTCACCCTGGCACGACAGACTTTGACCGTCCCACGCTTGAGGTCGATATCTTCCCAGGCCAACGCGATCAGCTCCGAGATTCTCAATCCCGACCAGAACGCAAACCCCATCATGTGGATTTCCTGCACGCGTTTTGTTGGAGTGGACAAGATAGTTTCGATTTCTGCCAGGGTGAAGGGGTCGGGATCTTCCCGATCACCCAGCGGCAGGTTGTCGATCGCATCAAGGGGAGAGTCGTAGCGAACGTTATCAGCTTTTGCATCTTTGAATATGCCGCGCAGAATAATCATGATTTCGTTGATGGTTTTATTGGAGAGCGCGATGAGGTCCAGTGCAATCCACTTCTCTATTTCTGTCTTCGTGATTGAAGCGAGTTTGTGCGATCCCCAGCGAGGACGAATATGATTTTCAACTTTGGATTTGTAGTTGACATAGGTTGATTGTGCGGTCCGGATTTTCTTGACCGACAGCCAGAGGTCCAGGGCCTGGTCAACGGTGCGGTCACGGTGGGGATTGCTGCCGAACTGGCTGCAGCGGTTGGAGTCGGGGAAGTGGCTGGCATAGTCAAAGGTACCGCGACCAATTTCAAATAGAATCGCTGCACGTTTTTTTTCAGCGAATTTGATGTTGGCGTTGGTGACCCGCAAGTTTTTCAGGGTCTCCCGGCATCGCACCCCTCGATACCGAAAATCGATACGGATCGTGGCTCCGTGTACTTGTACGCCTTCAGGTAATTCCGCCTCAGTTGACTTTGCTGACGATGTGCTGGTCGATTTGTCAGTGGTAACCACTTTCCGTCCATTCATCAATTGCTCGCCAGTTGTACATGATGTTGCCATCCGGCGCTTTCACCCAGTGAACGCCTTCTAACCAAACGCCTTGTACGCGTTTGTGCTTCTGTGCATCCAGGCGAAAACCGGTGAGCTCTGTTAGCTTTTTGCCGCGTATCCATTTGGGTAGCGGCACATTGTATTGAAGAGGGTCGGTCATTGCGTTCACACAGGCTCGTAAGATTGGAATTCGCGAAAAGATTAGCATTGAGCTAATCATTGAAACAAGCGATCCTACCCGCAAAGTTCTTACCGCTGTGCTAAACGAATTTAAAGCGCCTCTCCCTTGAAGATGATGACACCGCACAAGACGGTATCTGCGGTCACCTCAACAATGCGATTAGGCCAATCAGGGTTGAGCGTTTTGAGATACTGCTTGCCTTCCTCCACGATCAATTGCTTGAACGACACCTCATTGGATGCTTCAAAACGAACGACGACATAGTTCCCGTGATCGGCTCCTGCCTGAGGGTCGACAAAAATCAATTCTCCCTCTCGGAACTTCGGCTCCATGCTGGCGCCGCGCACGCGCAGTACGAATGTCTCCTCACTACATTTGACCGGGCAGATGAGGAGCTGGGTATTGTAAGGTGGCGGTTTATCCTCAGATATTTCGTGCCTTTTTCCGACCTGGTCCCACGCGATTAACGGATGGTGATTGCCGCGACTGGGGTCATCGCGCTCCAGGGCGATGCTCTCTTCATTTTCGTGATCTTCGTCCATCCAACCATGGGGCTTGTTCATGGCTGTCTCTAGCTTGGCGGCCAGATCATCCCCGATGCCTCGCGGTGTTCCTTTCTTGGTAGGCAGCTGATTTCGAACCTGGCTGAGGTAGGAGCTATTGGTGCCCGCAGCACGGGCCAAGCTCGCCGCCGAACCAGCTTCACGAATGAGGATCTCAAGATTCTTGAGCCGTATCGGAATATGCTTTCTTGTCATATATGTAGTTTAGCAAAATTTAGCACAATGATAAACGTTTAATTAGCATAAAATCTTGTGGGCCAATATGCACAGTGCTAATGTTAGTTTGCATGGAGCTAAAGTATTTTCTAAGGATGGCAACCAAAAGGGAGCGGGCAGAAGTTGCGGTAGCGTGCAACGACTCGGTTTCCTACTTGTATCAGATTGCCGGCCAACACCGATATGCCAGCCCACTGATGGCGACGCAAATTGAGCGATATACCCGAATCGTGGCGGACCACTCTGACGGACGGCTGAAGCCCGTGCCTCGGGCGAGCATGGTCAAACACCCTGAGATTTTCTACGGCGTTGACGGTGACTCCGAAGTAGAAGAGGCTGAGGTGGGCAATGACGATGAATGACAAGTCGCCATCGACCCATGAGCTCTCTCGCGTGGATGTCACCCGCATCCATCACTATTCTCGCAATCCCCGCCGCCAGCAGAACCCGGAATACGACCGCATCAAGGCGTCGATCCAGGCTGAAGGTCTGGACCAGCCACTGGTGCTTTCACAGGAGCCGGGGTTTTCGGACTACGTGCTACACAGTGGCGGCAATACGCGGCTGACGATACTGCAGGAGCTCTTCGAAGAGACAGGGGATGACCGGTTCCGCTGGATCGATTGCGTCATCAAGCCCTGGTCGCAAGAATCGAACATATTGTTTGCTCATCTGCGTGAAAACGAACTTCGCGGGGGTCTGCCCTTCATCGACAAAGCCTTGGCGGTATTTGAAGCGAAGTCCCTCCTGGAACAAGAACTGGCGGTCGAGAACCTGTCCCAGCGTCAACTGGAAGCAATATTCCGGGAGCGGGGATTTGGCCTTAGTCACAGCATGATTTCCAAGATGGGGTACGCCGTTGAGATACTCTGGCCATTGATGCCGAAAGCCCTAGCTGCTGGATTGGGGCGGCCTCAGGTTGAAAAGATCCGCGCCCTGGAACGTGCAGCCCAGGCGATCTGGGCTCGGCACCAACTGGGTGACGATACGGTTTTCGACAGTGTGTTTGCTGAGTTATGCCGCCGTCATGACGGCCCCGAGTGGGATATTCAGCCGTTGCGCGATGCATTGGAAAATGAGATTGCCGTGGAGTCCGAACAGCATCGTCAGGTGATTCATCTGGAAATGGAGGCCCACCTGGCAGGCCGGCCATTCGACTTTACCGACAACCCTGCCCGCGTTGGGGAAGGACGGCCGGATAGTGGGTTGGAGCCTGAACACTCAGCGGACAAGGCGCAGTGCACAGATAAGCTGATTTCCGATGATATGCCTTCTGACAGTTCATCACCGGTGGCTAATAACCATGATAGAGATGCAGAGGCGGATACCACGACTGTGGCGAACTCAATTGCGAAGGCCAATCTATCTGGCCATCGCAAGGATGTGGACGCGTTGCGCCACCAGTTGTGGGACTGTGCCTCGGCGCTGGCGGCAGCCCATGGATTACGTGAGATCGTGATTCAACTCCCGGATCAGGGTCTGGGCTTCTTGCTGATCGGTGTCCCACCTCAGGATCTGACGGAGACGCTCGATGCGGACATGCTGGCGCTGGTATCTGCGTTGTGGTGGCAGTTGGCGGCGAGTTCGGAATTGACCATGGCACCGGTCGATAGTGTCCTGGGGTATCTCGATGAGGCCTCCATGCTGCACCAGGCACTGGCATCCCATGATGCCGGATTGCTATTCAATAGCGTCTGGACACCCGATCCCGGCCATCTGAGCAGTCAGCTCTGGCAACAGCTAAACCCGCCGGAGTGGCAGCATCTGCTGCAACTAATGGATGCTTACCGTGCTATCAAACGACTTGCCTACGACCGTGGCATCGAGTTGTGGGTATCCGACCAGGGTGATGGCGATGTCATCCAATAAAGAGGGGGATCTCACTACCGCCGTTCTGTTATATGCCATGCGATGTCTGGCGGAGGGGGACCAGCAGGCGCTACGGACGATGAATTTTGGCCCCAAAGAGCTGGATGCCCTGAAAGCAATGAGCCTGGCTGATCTCTATCGAGTCGACACGCTGCGGGTGCATTGCCTGCAGATCGGCCTTAATCGGGATGTCTTCTGGCCGATGCTGGAACACCTTCAGCATCAGCGAGAATCCGAAGATCTGCAGCGTGAACTGCTGGTTGCCGACGCGCCATTGGAGATGATGCAACAGCTGTTCGGTTTGAGTTCGCGGGAATACACCCGCTGGCGCCGATTGTTGACGCTGGCGCCGGCGGTGGGTAGGCCGCCCGAGCTGGACGAAGCGGATACCCACAGGCTCTGGTATGCCTGGCAAGAACGCCTGACAGGGGAAGACAAAAACGCCTTGGCCGCTGCGGACTATCTCGACCTGCAGCGACAAACGGGTATCGGGCTGCGATCGCTGTGGGCGCTGGTGCAGCGTTGGGAAACGTACGGTGAAAGCGTCGGCTACATACCTGCCGAGCGGGTTGCCGAGAATGGCCCATGATGAGGACGGATTGCGTCCAGAAACCGTTGCGCTCGATGCACTAATCCAGGCGACCATTGCCAAAGTTCGGACACAAAGTGATTCATCGTCGCCGGATGCCATGTTGTTTGTGGGTAACTGGCATCAGGCGGTGCCCGCCCTGGTCATCCAGGATCCGGTACTGGAGCCGGTCGACAAGCTGGTATGGATGGTCATCATGCTACATGCCCGGAAGACCGGTGGGCGAACGGCCTTTCCCGATTACGATACCATTGCCAGAAAAACCAACGTTTCTTCCACATCGACGGTCTCCCGCGCCATAGCGATCCTGCGCCTTACGCGTTGGTTGACCTTGTGCGCTAAAGTGCGTCAGAAGAGTGGTCGCTTCACCGGTAATGTCTACAGCCTCCATGATGAGCCTTTGCCGCTGGCGGATGCCCTGTACCTGGATGAGGCCTACATGGCCTTCGTCACACAATCCCAGGAGCACCACCATGCGCGTGTTCGACGGGTGGCCGAGGCGGTGCTAGAGAGCCTGGATAGGGATATTCAACAGGAAGAATACCTCGGCCGGCAGGAGTCAGCCATTGAACGCCGATTGCAGGCCACTCAGCAACTCTCAGATAGCCGCGGAAACCACGACCAGCAAGGTCGCTATTTCACATTTCATGCCGCCAGCCTCGATCAGCTGAATAAGCCGTCAGAAACCAGAATATCTGGGCAATCTGACCAGCACCAAAATTCAAAGGCGGAGGAACGAGAACACTACGGGAGTCGTTGTAGTAGTGATTATAAAAAAACAACTACAACAACCACTACACCAAATACCAACAATGAGAGAAAAGGATTTTCAGACTCCGATCAACCCATCCCCCTGCCGTCGGACCAAACTTTGATTTATCCACCGCGACTGTCAGAGAACCAGAAACACCTGGCGGATCGATATCTTGCGATGATCGACCCTGATGATCGTCAGCTGGTGCTCGATGAACTCCAGGGCCGACTGGCGTCCGAGCAAAAAGGGATGAAACCGGTCTACGACGAGCTACGATTTTTACACTCCCTGTGTAAGGCCGCACAACAAGGCGAATTCGTGCCTAATCTTGGCATCAAAGTGGTTGAAGCCAGGCAGGAGCGTGTACATCACGCGCCGCCACCTGAGGACGAAGCCCAAAAAGCCAGAACTGCTGAGGAACGAGAACGCTCCCAGGCCTATGGCCGGGAGCAACTGGCCAAGTTGCGAGCTTCGTTGAACGAAGACACCTGAATCATTCGCCGCGTCACCCTGGCAGTAATAATGGCGTTCGACGCCCGCTCTGGTGTTTCCACTGGAACCACTTGATCCGTCACCCATGAAAGCCACGCAGTGGTCGGATGGATATCCAATGGTCTCGTGTTGCGAATCGTGGATTCATAGCACGACAGAAACGAGCTTGCATGGGAGCGATGTCAATGAGTTCAGGCGCCGAGCTGCACCGCCAAAACACAGATTCCGGGCTACCTGAGTCAGAGCTGGGGGCACTGCAGGGTGACGTCTGGTTGACGATCCAGACGTACCAGGCTCATGGCCTCATTCGCGGTCGACGGGCTGCCGATGGCAAGCCCGCTATCATCGGCCTGATCGGGTTCGCCGATCGCCTGAAATTCCTATGGCACGCCATTCGCTTCGACGACCCCTACGCAGACTGGTGGCTACTCAAAGTGGAGGAGGGTATTGCCGATATCCGTGCTCAGCTTGGGGGCCTGCAGCAAAGGATGGCTGCGCTTATGGCCACACCCAGCAGCTCGCTGGAGTTCGTTGTGGCGCAATCGAGCCGGCCCCAGCGGGTATCGTTGCAGTTTGCCAACCCGTACGCCTTTCGTGCGGCGCAGTTGCTGGGCGAGTATGACCAGTTGATGTGTGCAGATAGGACCTTGCGTCATCTGGGTATCGAGATGCCGACGGATCTGGTCGAGCAGGTCGCGGGTAGTGGCCGCTGGGTGCGCCGGATTTTTGCTTTGCCACTGGGGTATCACTGCCTGGATATTTGCCGACAGGACGTTCGACAACAAACACCCGTGGCCATCAAGGCAAGAGAGCGGATGGGTGACCTGCCGGACGACATCCTGCGCGGTGAGCGGCTACCTGCCCTGCGCCCGTTGGTGTATCGGCAAATCGAAGGCAGCGCCCGCCAGGCCGGAGATGGGGCTTAGTCGCCATGGGCGCCAGCTCGCTCCAGCAGATCAGCCTATCCCTCGATCGGCGGATACCCCTCGAAGCGATTCTGTTACATCGTTTACAGCGTCTACCCAGGGACAGACAAAACGAGTGGTTGAGGCAACTTCTTTCGATAGGATTTCGTAGTGAATGCCAGGTCATCAAATCTGAGCAAATTTTGCCTGCCCCCAATTTAACTTCGCGAGCGTGGAGTACGCGCACCGTGATGGAGGGTTGTCACCTAATCGAAACGAACCATCACCATTCGGCGGATATGCCCAGCGAAGAAACCAAACAAGGCCACGCCTTTGATAACACTGTTCTAAACCCCGATCCACTGCCCAAAGAGCCTGTCGGTAAGCCCTTTGCCCATCTGAGACGGGTGATCGGCGAATAAAGACTCTCAAGACAGAAGCAAGGATGTACTCCATGACCGAACTAACCGATGAAAAATATACTGACGATGAACTGATCGACCCCATGGAAGTCGTTCCGGTAGGCTTGGATGACGGTTATGCGTACACCAAAGTAGCACTACCTAGCGGACGTCTTGTCGCGGTGCCTTCCCGGGCGCGGATGGGGTCAGCGGGCGTCACCTGGATTCGGGAGAAAGAACAAAAGATCTTTGAGTACGAAACCGATGGCAGCGTGTATTCCGTCGGCGCGGTGGATGGGGAGCCAACCCAATTCAATGAATACCCGGGTTCGGCACTGAACCGGGTGATCGTTCAACATGCATTACAACAATCGGGCCTCTCGGGCCGTTCTGTGCACGTGGTCACCGGATTGCCGGTCTCGGCTTTCTACCGCAATGATGGTCAGCAACGGCGAAAGGCGATCGAGGCAAAGAGAGACGGCTTGAAATTGACGGTAGAGCCTGTCGTTTCGCACGCGTCAGCGCAGCGAACACTCAAAACCAGTATCGCGTTTCACGAGGTGATTCCGGAGGCTTTGGCTGCCTGGTATGACTTCGTGATCGTGACGTCCGACGATGGCGTAACGCTTGATGCCGATCGCGTGAACGCGCCCATTGCCATTATCGATATCGGTGGCCGGACGACTGACTATGTGGTGGTCCGGGATCAGGGCATTGTCCACGAATCGTCGGGCTCTCTGAATCGCGGTATGCTCAACGTCAAGGTACGTGTAGCGAACGGTGTTCAGGAACTATTTGATGTCGATGAGCTGGGTGAGCAAAGCATTGCCAGGGCCGTTGAAACGCACAGATTACGACTTCACGGGAAGGATCACGACGTTTCTGACCTGGTGAAGGCGGCGAAACGGGAGTTGGTGGAAAGGCTCTACACGGAAACGCGCCGCAAGCTCGGGCTTGGGGTGGAGCTGGACCGGGTGCTGTTCGTCGGGGGTGGCAGTGCGGCATTGTCTGACGATATTGCCAACTGGTTTCCTAACCAGACAATTGCCGACCATGCCGCCTTTGCCAATGCACGTGGCATGCTCAAGTACCTGCAGTTTGTCTGCAATGTCCCCCCGAGGGAGGCGTAACGACTTTGTACGTGGCCACTGCGGTCTCAGTGGCAAAGAAGATGTCATCGGATTGTGTAAGCGACATCGCGGTTTTGCCGTCAATCCAACGTCTGGGCTTGCCCTGACTTTACTCACCCTGCCGGGAAACGACTTCCCGCTAGGGAATCGCGTTCTCCGGCATTCAAAAATGTTCAAGGAGAATGTGTCATGACCAGTAGACAAACTACGTCTGAAAAACCGAAGTATTTCGATCTTGATATACACGGCATCGGTTATCTCAACCGTGTACGCGAAGTGACGCCAGAGAACGGATTTCCCTTTCTCAGTGTCACAATCGCAGCACTGCGAGGGCCAGCCGACAACGTCCAGCATACCCACTTTGATTGTGTGGTATCGGGCGAGGAAGCAAAGGACCTGGTGCGCCAGCTGATACCTGCGGTCGAAGCCGACATGAAAGTGTTGGTGGGATTTCACCTTAGTGATCTGCAGACTCAAACGTTTACTTTTAAACAGGGTGAGCGTGCCGGTACGACAGGTGTTGGCTTGAAGTCCCGTCTACTGCGGTTCCAATGGATCAAGGTAGACGGGAAGCCATTCCTGGGAACGTCAGCGACCAGCAACGCCGTCGCCTAACCGCAAACCCTGGCAGCATCCACCGATGCTGCCAATCTTCCAACCCAGCGAGGGAACCTATTCCTCGCGGGATTGGTCTCCCCGCGCCTTCAAAGGAGACCAGTCATGGCTTCTAAATCATCGCCTGCAAAGGCAAGTAGTAAAAACCGTTTGGCGGCGCTGAAAATCGCATCGCTGACGGACTTTGAAAAGCAATCCCTGTTGCAATTAGCCCTCGCAGTATTGGGGGAGATGCATCGACCAGGAACCGAGCTGCCCAGCCCCAATCGTACCCGTGAATATTTGCGGATGTTGTTGGCGGATCGGAAGGCGGAAGTGTTTGGTTGCGTGTATCTGGATAACCGGCATCACGTCATCGAGGCAGCCGAGCTGTTTCAAGGCACGATTGACGGCGCATCGGTGTACCCCCGTGTGGTGGTACAGCAGGCGCTGACGCTCAACGCCGCTGCGGTGCTGTTTTTTCATAATCATCCGAGCGGCATCGCTGAACCCAGTCATGCTGACAAGGCGATAACCCAGCGGTTGAAAGATGCTCTGGCACTGGTGGACATACGTGTGCTGGATCATTTCATCGTGACTTCCGGTGAATCGCTATCGTTTGCCGAGAGCGGATTGCTTTAAAAGCCGTTTGTTCAACCCATTGGGGAGTCCCTCTTCCCCAGTGGGTAGGAGGTGCTCCCCGAGCTTTGTTATTCATTTCTCCAGGGAGAACCCTTATGAACAATTCAGAAACTCAATCGTTGGAAGACGTCTTTGGTCCTGTGATCGCCAGCTACAGCCGTGCACAGGCGATCGATGACGGTGTGCTGATCGATGTCACCACTATGGCACAAGAAGCCGGATTCAAGTGGCCAGTCGCACTCACGCACACTGCGTGGTGTGACTGTGTCGCCTGGACCGAGCGGGATAACCACTCTCAGGTTTACCAGGATGAGCCCGGCCGGTTGTGGGATGTGCTGTTCATGGCGTTCTACGCCATTCGAACAGCGACGACGCCGGGTGATCGGCTGCGATTCTCGTTGTATCGCGTGCCGAAAGACGGGCGATCCACGGAAGCCCAGGAGGTGAGCTTGAAACTGATGGTCGGCCCCGGCGACGCCGGCGAACCGGTCGTCACGATCATGCTACCCAATGAAGATTGATATCGCCGACGAGAATCGGCTCCTTGCCCTGGCCACTTGGGATAAAGTGGCACCTCCTCCGCACCTTCTCGCCTGTTTCCTTGAATGCGCTTCCCGTTTTAAGTGCCAGCGCCTTTCTTACTCTTCGTTTTGGCTATGGTTCCACTGTAACCACGGCTCGAACCACTCTGTCTGCTCGACGGCCATGACAGGTTGAAGACCTGGCGTGGGCGTTGATGCGTAAGAAGCCCTCGTCACTGCTGAGCGAAGCGGGGTAGTGACGAGGGCGGCGGAGCCCGGAACAACTACGGCTTGCGCTCGAATTGATGCGTTCAGCGCGAATTCAGTCTGGCTATACTGGCGGCCATGCATCGCAGAGAGCTTCATACGCGGCCACGGCGGTAACGTGGATGGGGGAAGTTGCCCTCGCCATCCAAAATGGCAGAAACAACAACAGCGTCGCCAGAGCTTCAACGGCGCACAGCCTCGGCTGCAGCTCATCTTCAACGCTTCTTCAATTGCAGGACGTCGTCCTCGCTTCAACCTGGCTATCGCCAAAAATCCGGCTGGCAATCAGCCGACTTTCAGCACGCCGTTACATCGACGGTTTCTTTCAACATGCGGACCGATGGTTCCGCCCATTAAACAGGAGGTGAAACGCTCACCATCAACGACGGCTCTTCGAGCCCTTGGTTTACCCGGCACCATCTTCAACAGAAGAGCAGCCAGGTTGCCTGCGACCAGGCTTATCAGGTCGAACGGGGAGTAGTGTCCCTTGACCCTTCCGCCTCGGCGGACCCTGTCAGGCTACGTGCCTGCGGTTGGTCATAAACACTTACCAGATATGGAAGTACACGATGAGAGACCTGAACTACCAATTGAAACAATTGTGCAAACGCAACCGCGATGGCAGCTACAGCACGCAAGCCAACCGTGCGCGTATGCTCAACCAGATCGCGAATCAGTTGCAGGAGATGGGGTATCGGCGGATGACCACCCGATCCCTGAAGCCAAAGCATGTGGATGCCCTGGTAAAGCGCTGGCTCGGTGAGGGCATGGCGGCCGGTACCATCAAGAACCGCATGAACTGCCTACGCTGGTGGGCAGCGAAAGTGGATCGGCGCAATGTCATTGCCCGCTCGAACGAGTTCTACGGCATCCCCGACCGGCAATTCGTCAGTAACGAGTCTAAGGCGGTCGCGGTCGATAGCCAGGCACTGACCAGTATCCAGGATGACTACGTGCGTATGAGCCTGGAGCTGCAGCGTTCCTTCGGTTTGCGAAGAGAGGAGGCAATCAAATTCATGCCCGGTTTCGCCGATCAGGGCGATCATATCCGGCTCAAGGCGTCCTGGACCAAGGGCGGCAAGTCGCGCGTCGTGCCGATCCTCCGTCAGGACCAGCGAACCGTCCTGGATCGTGCGCACCGATTGGCCGGGAATGGATCCCTGATTCCTTCCCAGAAAAGCTATATCCAGCAGTTGAGAGCCTACGAGCGACATACCACACAAGCGGGGCTGTCGAAGCTGCATGGACTGCGCCATGCCTACGCCCAGTCACGCTTTGAGCAATTGACTGGCTGGGCCTGTCCTGCCGCGGGTGGGCCGACCGCTGCCAGTCTCAGCGCCGATCAACGCAAGCTGGATCACCAGGCACGACTCATCATCAGTCGCGAACTCGGCCATACCCGCGAGCAGATCAGCGCTGTGTATTTAGGTCGATAGTCATTAGCAGAGAGCCGTTTGACAGAAAACCCGACACCCACGGAACGGATTGATCGTTCACGGGTGAGGATCGGTTGGTGATCATGACGACCATCATCATGATCGAGAGCCAAACATGTCTTCGTCCAAGCATTCCGCAATCCCGCAACGCTTAACGATATGGTTGTGCTGCACTGGAGTGGCCATCACGGGTCACTCCGCATGGGCCGCGCAGCAACTGAATTCAGTGAAAGGCGCTCAGGCCCAGATTGGCCGATATTCCGTCATTGCTGTCGCGCCAACGGCCGGACAGCAAGACCTTCTGTCGGTCACCAAGTCGATCACCATTCCGAACGACATCAAGACTGTCGGTGATGCCTTGCACTGGTTGTTGCGCGATTCCGGTTATCGCCTGGCAGATCATGCCGTTCTGTCGGAGGAAGCCATCGACATGCTCGATCTGCCGTTGCCAAATGCGCATCGCGCTTTTGAGCCGATGTCGCTCAAGACGGTGATCGGGCTGATGGTAGGCCCGGCGTTTCACCCGGTTCAGGATCCTGTACATCGCCTCATTGCCTTCGAGCGTTGTACCGATGCCTCGCACCCTGCATCGACCGGAGGCGCACACTAATGGAAGGGTTCTTTCTGATTATTGTGTTGGTCACTGCATTGCTGGTCGGCGTCGAGTCCGAGCGACCTGATCAAGAGCAGCGTTCTGTCCATACGGCTACGCTGACGATTGAGCAGGGTGTCACCGGTCAATCCCCAGTACATCTTTGCGACCCGACGCATCAGACCATCGTTCAACGCGATTTAACCGTACCGGTCGATCAGCAGGTCAACGACCATGACCGCTGAGTGCAGAGTGCGATCCTCGCGCATCGGGATTCTCGGATTTTGGCTGTGTATCACATTGCCCGTCAACGCGGACACCGGGCCGGGTTCGGACACTTCGGAGCTCCAGGCTGTCGAGCAGTCGACGACCCAACAGATCGAATCCCGGACTTCCCGCGCAGAACAGTGGGGGTTGGACCCAACTGAGTGGCTGCGTTATGAATCCCTGATGCAGGGAGTTCGCGGCAGCGTAAGTCCTGCCACGCTGTCACCCTTGGAAGTCTTGGGTATTCATGCACGCACGGCCGACGAGCGCCGTCGCTACGCCGAACAGTGGGCCGTGATGATGCGTGACGACGCCGAGCGGATCCTGGCGTTCCAACGTGCTTACGACGACGCCCAGCAGCGCCTGTTCCCCAATGGACTATTGATCGATGCCAGTGCCCTGGCCTCAGCCGCAACGAATCAAACGGCAACCGAAAAACTGACATGGCAGCCCGATGACCGGGTGCTGTTCTTTACCGAGACGCAGTGCCCGCGCTGTGACGCCGTATTGGAGCGACTGGTCAGTCAGATCAAACAATTTGCCGGCATTGATTTGTATCTGATCGATGTGTCGGTCGGTGAGGAGTCCCGCATACGCGACTGGGCTGCAGCGAGGCAGATCGATCCGCAGTGGGTCAGCGACCACCGAATGACGCTGAACATCGATGCCGGCGCGTTCGACCAGGTCACTGGCCACACGGGCCAGCAGGGTCAGGATTTGCCGGTACTGATACTGCGCCGGGAGGGTCAGTTGGCACCCTTGCCGGTATCGCGGTTTTGACGAGCGCCGGTCATGGCAAGCCGCTCGATCATCGTCTGTGCGGTCGGCCTATTGTGTGGGCCGATGATGGCGCAGTCGCAACCGATCCCCGCCGGGTATCAGCAGGTCGCGCGTGAATACGGTCTGCCGCCGGCGCTGCTCTATGCGGTAGCCCTCACTGAGAGCGGTCAAAGTTCACTGAGTCGTGGAGAGTTTCGCCCCTGGCCGTGGGCGCTGAATATCGACGGCAAGGGGCACTATTTTCCATCTCGCCAGAGCGCGTGGCAGGCCTTGCAGACGGCATTGGCGGAAACCGATGCGTCCGTGGATATCGGGCTGATGCAGGTCAGCTGGCGCTATCACCAGTCATCCCTGGGTTCATCCTGGCAGGCGCTCGATCCCTACCACAATATGCGGGTGGCGGCCGCGCTGTTGCGCGGTTGCTTAATTGAACACCGTACCTGGATCGAGAGCGCCGGTTGTTACCACGCACCCAATGATCCAGCCCGCGCAAACCGCTATGGCCGCCGTGTACAGGAGCGCTGGGCGCAAGTGCTCGATGCGACCGAGGAGGTTCCCGATGATGCTCAGTAATCGATCGCTGTTGCTTATCTTTGGGCTGGTACTGTCACTCTTGCTCGGCGTGAGTGCCAACGCATTCGCCGAGTTGACGCTCATTTACGACAACGGTCAAACGCGGCCGCTGGCACCATTGCTTGAGCCACTCCTGGCGGATGACTCGCCATCGTCCGGGCCAACCGTAAGCTCCACCCTCGATCCCTCGTCCAATCCCTTGTCCAGTGATGGTCCGGCAGACCTTCGCAATCTGTTGCCAGTGCGCTCACCCGGTCTGACTGTCGGCGATATCGCTGGCAGTGCCTTGCGTCCCGAGGTGCTGGCGCGGCTGGCACAAGGCAATCCACGGCCGTTTTTTTTGATCGGATCGGATGCCACGTCGTTGCGGTGGCTGGTCTCGCACCGAGACGTCCTGGAAGATCTTGGCGCCGTGGGTATGCTGATACAAGCCGAGACCGAGACAGATGTGCGACGGGTAGCGGAGGTGGCGCAAGGCTTATCCATCACCCTGGGATCCGGGAGTGACCTGGCCGCAGCTCTGGCCATCGATCGTTACCCGGTGTTGATCACCCCTGACGGTATCCGGCAATGAGCACGCATCCGATGGAGGCATTGTTGCGGCCTCCCGTCGAGTTGTGGTCCACCGCCACCGCATTTGCGGCGGGCACTCTGGCCTGGTTGGCACCCTGGGCTCTGATGATGCCACCGGGTATCGCGGCGGCCACCGGGTTGACCTTTTTCGGGTTTGGCGTGTGGCGGGGCCGTCAGGCCTGGCGCGTACTGCGCTACCAACATCACATGAAGCGGCTGCCGGAGTATCGCCTGCGGGCAGCGCAGATTCCCGTCAGTCGGCATAAGCTGTTTTTGGGCAAAGGATTTCGCTGGACACAACAACATACGCAGCGGCTGCGCGATACGCTGAAGCCCGAGGTGCGGCGTTACGTGCAACCGGGCAGGCTCTATCAGTGGGCAAGACAAAAGGAGGTGGCCTGGGAGTCGATCCCCATACTCTCGGTGCTGGCCAAAGGCTTGTGCAGCCGTTCCCGCTGGAATCCGTTGGCGCCGCTACCCGCGGTCGGCGGCAAGCCGGCGCTGCACGCCGTTGAACCCCTTGAGCAATCCGTGTGGATGGATCTCGGGGAACGCGTCGGGCACACGCTGGTGCTCGGCACCACCCGCGTCGGCAAGACACGCTTGGCCGAGCTGCTCATCACCCAGGACATTCGCCGGGGTGATGTCGTCATCGTCTTCGACCCTAAGGGCGATGCCGACCTGTTGCGCCGGATCTACGCCGAAGCCAAGCGCGCCGGCCGGCTGGACGACTTCTATCTGTTCCATCTCGGCTTCCCCGAACTGTCGGCGCGCTATAACGCCATTGGCAACTTCTCGCGCATCACCGAGGTCGCCACCCGTATCGCCAACCAGTTACCAAACGAGGGGAACTCGGCGGCCTTCAAGGAGTTTGCCTGGCGATTCGTCAATATCATTGCACGTGCCCTGGTGGCCTTGACGCGTAGACCGGACTATCAACAGATTCGCCGCTACATCAACGACATCGAACCCCTGTTTGTGGAGTATGCCGGCCATTGCGCCGAGGTGGCCGGTATCGACGCCTGGGCATCGCTGGTGGAAGAGCGCGCCGCGGACATCAAGGAGCGCAACCTGCCCAACGCATTGCGTGGCCGGTCGATGGAAGCCATCGCCTGTATGCGGTTATTGCAGGAGAGGGCCATTTACGACCCGGTTCTGGATGGCCTGATTTCGGCGTTCAAATACGACAAGACCTATTTCGACAAGATCGTCAGTTCCGTCGGCCCGCTGATGGAAAAGCTGACGACCGGCACCATCGCCGCGCTGATCTCGCCGGATTACCAGGACGAGCAGGATGCGAGGCCGATCTTCGAATGGATGGAGGTGGTCCGGCGCAAAGGAATTGTGTATGTCGGGCTCGACGCCCTCACAGACACCACGGTCGCCAGTGCAGTGGGCAACTCCATGTTCGCGGACCTGGTATCCGTCGCGGGCACGATCTATAAGCACGGTGTCATGGCGCCCGGGTCCGATACTTCACTCCCGGAAAACGCGCGACAGTCGCTGCCCACCATCTCATTGCACGCGGACGAGTTTAACGAACTGATCGGGGACGAGTTCGTGCCACTGTTGAACAAGGCCGGTGGCGCCGGTTTTCAGGTCACGGCCTATACCCAGACCTGGTCGGACGTGGAGGCGCGGATCGGCAGTCGCGCCAAAGCCGGGCAGGTGGCGGGTAACTTTAATACGATGCTGATGCTGCGGGTGAAAGAGCTGGATACCGCCGAGATGCTGACTGAGCAGTTGCCACGTGTGGAGGTTTTCACCCTGATGAGTGTCTCCGGTGTCGATGATTCCTCGGATCCCGGTTCCGGCGTCGATTTCAAATCCCGCAATGAGGACCGGATCAGCGTCTCGGAAGTGCCGATGCTGACCGCGGCGGATATGGTCACGCTCCCCAAAGGGCAGGCTTTCGCGCTATTGGAAGGAGGGCAGCTCTGGAAAATTCGTATTCCGTTGCCGGATGACCGCGCCGATGCCGCCATGCCAGGAAATTTTGAGGAAATGGCCGAGGCCATGCGGCGCAGCTACATCACCAACGATCACTGGTATCGGGTGACTGAGCACTGGTGGCACGGCGTCTCTGAGGCGACGGTTGAGCCTGCAGAATCGAGTGTCTCAGACTGAGCATGGCGGAACCGACCGATCCTCGTCGAACCGTTGCCCGTCCCGGAGCGATCTCCCTGGTATTGACGGGTTTCGCCCAATGCCTCAAATGGCTGATCCTCTCCCTGGTCTTTTCCATCCTGATCGAATGGATCGGTATGGCATTTTGGTGGGAGGAGCAGGGCGTGGCGCATAGCCGACAGATGCTGGTGAATGAGCTGCAATTTCTTGGGGCAGACTTTCATCGCAGTTGGTTGACCGCGCAGCCCATGCAGTTCGCCAGTGATTTATCGGAACGCTTCTACACCATCGCCTTCGAGTGGACCGGCCTTATTGATCTCATTCAGTGGGTCACGCCGGTTCCCTCCTCCGAAGAGTCCGGTGTGCGCCCCCTGCTGCACCAACTTTATCGGCCTGTGGCTGACTATGTGTTGGCGGGGATGCAGATCACCCAAGTATTTGCTGTGAGACTGGCCATTCTGGCCCTGGCCACCCCGGTATTTGGGCTTTTCACTCTGGTGGCACTGGTGGATGGTCTGGTGCGGCGGGATTTGCGGCGCTGGGGCGGGGGCCGGGAGAGCTCTTTCGTCTATCACTACGCCAAGAAAGCCGCCATTCCGCTGATCATCATGGCCTGGGTACTCTACCTGGCACTGCCATTCAGTCTTCATCCGTCCTGGATCATCCTGCCGTTTGCTCTGGCCTTTGCCTTTGCCGTCACCATCACGGCCAGCACCTTCAAGAAGTATCTCTGATACACTTGACTGTACTATTACAGTTTGCTAGGCTGCATCAAAGCACTGTAAAAATACAGTACGGAGTTAAGCATGATCGCACAAGCCGAACAATTACTGCAGCGTGGTTCCAGTGTCACCTGTTCACTGCTGCCGGCGATTTTCGCTATTTTCAGCCAGTGGCGCTTGACTGGCGCTCAGCAGATGACCCTGTTGGGGCTCAGCAATGAGAAGACCCTCTACAACTGGAAGAACCAGCCCGAAAAGGCCAAGCTGACCCGGGACTTGCTGGAGCGGGCGAGCTATATCCTGGGGATCTACAAATCTCTGCAGATTCTATTGCCCGACCAGGCACTGGCCGATCAGTGGCTGGCTACCCCTAATGACAATCCGCTGTTCAATGGCACGGCACCGCTGGATCGCATACTTGCCGGTCAGGTCGTGGACCTGGCTGTGGTCAGGAACTTCCTTGATGCGGAGCGGGGTGGCTGGTGATCGATATCGCTACGCTACCCAGCAGCGAGATCAATGAACCGGTTTACCGGGTCATCCTGTCGCGCTACCCACAGATCCACCTGTTCGAGCGCGTCTCCAATCCCCAGGATTGGGATGTGTTGTACGCCGTAGAGTCACTGACCAATCCCAGGTTACGCGACGAAGTGGGTGATATTCGTCTGGTGCCTCCGGAAGATCGTGTCTATGGTGATGGCGCCTCCTGGATCATGGCGGCGTTTACGCACCCGCCTGTTGATGGTCGTGGCGGTCGCTTCAACAGGGACTTTGGTATCTATTACTGCGCCGCTGACGAGTCGATCGCTGTGGCCGAGTCCTCGTTTCATCGCGCACGATTCCTGAAAGAGTCTCGAATCGACAGGACCACCCAGGAAATGCGCGTTATCCGTGCACAACTGGGGCCGGCTACCTTGCACGACATACGACACCTGGTCGGTGAGGCGATTTACGATCCCGATGATTATCGCGAGGCACAGCAGCTCGGCTACAACTTGCGTGATGCAAACAGTTACGGTGTTCACTTCCGGAGCGTGAGGGCGGAGGGTGACTGCTACGGCGTCATGCGCCCCAGGGTGCTTTCGGATGCCATCCACTGGCGCTACCTGCGGTACCACTATGACCAGGGATCGATCGTCCAGGTTGAATCCCTCGATGGCAACGGTAGACGGTGATGGCGATGTACAAAGAACTGCTGTGGATATTCACCCAACTCCCTGACGATTACATCGTCCTCGATACAGAGACCACGGGATTGCCTGATGAAAACGGCTTGCCGGATATCGTAACGCTCGGCATCACCGTGGTTAGGAATAGAGAAATCGCGGAAACCATCGAATTCAAGACACAACCGCAAAAACGAATTTCAGAAGAAGCGCAATCTATACACGGGATCACCAACGAACAGGCTGCCGCATTCGAGTCCTTTGATTCGCAGTGGCAACGGATTGCCGGCTACCTGAAGGATCAGCTCATCATCATCCACAACGCCAGTTTCGACTGGCCGATTCTCCAGGATCACGTTGAGCGATACGGAATGGTAATGCCGCAGATTCAAGGGGTGTTCTGCAGTCAGAAAACAGCCATCCCATGGGCGCAGGCAATGAATTTGCCATGCAGCCACCGAGGTCCGTCGTTAGATGCGCTGACGAAAGCATTTGGTGTTGAAGATCTCAGAAACAATTTGGGCGGGTTACACGAAGCGAGGATTGACAGCCGGCAGTTGAGCCAAGTTGTAGAAGCTATAAGACGCAATGAAAGCACGATTTAGTTCTTAACCTTGAATTGAAAGTTAGGAATGTTCAATTGCTTCCAGTAATAGATGCGGTCTTTCGATTTTAGCTGTTGATGAACGCGTTTTAGAAAATGCAGGAGTGAATACAAGCATGGTAAACCTCGGAAGCCGACAACCTACAGAATTTTCAGTATAGAAATGGCTCAATCACCTGAACTCGCTGGCGGCGAAGGCTTCACCTTTGAGGGCGACGCGGCTGCATTCTATCTGACCGCACTGCTAGCCGAGGCTTATGCACCCGGCATCGATGATCGAACTGTTGTTCAGGTATCGGTTCAGCAACGCGATTTCGGTGAACCACTGGATGATGTGATCGTCGATTTTGAAGATACCTCAAAGTGATCCTGCCCACTGATGATGGACACCCTGCTAAGCGAGTAAACTACGCTACAGAGGTGAACCATGACCAGCAAGACAGGATCGAAAAAGACGACGCGGAAGCAGTATGCGCCTGAGTTC
>NZ_QRAN01000008.1 GCF_003457605.1 Seongchinamella sediminis | reverse complement strand
GCCGATTCCGGGGAAAGCCCTGAAATCGGTCACGATGAAACGGAATGAGCGGTCACGATCGCCCGGAACAGGCGGTTACGATGAAACGGAATGGGTGGTCACGTTGGTCCGGAATACGCAAGCTTTGCCGCCCTACGCGCAAGAAGGGTGGTATTCGGGTTTTTTCCAGGATTTTCAAATGTCGCCTTCTTGTCGTCGACAACCCTCTCATTCGGTCTTGCGATTGCTAGCAGTGCCCTCCTCTCACTCTCCTCGATGTTTAACATCTCTTCGAGTTTCTTATATCCCGCGCCTCGGATAGACCAAAACTTTGGTGCTACGTCTTTTTCGAAGTACATCACATGCATCAGAGGCTTTAGTATCGACCGTAGATCTGCGCCTCTGGTACCTTGAAACTTCGTTTCTTTCGGTTGTGTGAATATTCTCAGCCTGTTTGCCTGAGTTTTCGAAATGTCAAAAATTGCAGCCAACAGATACTGGAAATCATCTCCGTACCTGTCAGGGAAGCAATTCACAAGTATGTTTCCTGCCTTATTTTTTCCTGACCACAGAAAATCATCTACTTCGTCCACAAGAAAAAACATTCGAAAGGGATTTGAGGGGCTTCCCGGCTCTATGTGAATATCAGGCCTTGGGCTAGATTCATCCCCTTGATCGCGACGAAGCACTAGACCACTGGGGTAGTAGAGCCCTTGGCTTTCCATGCGCTCTATCAGTAAATCAAGATCGACAAAGGACTGGGTAAATTTTCGTTCCGACAATAATGGGTGAAGGTAATAATCCGGCGCCTCTCCTTCGGAACCAAAAAGTGCTATAGCTTCATCGTCAATGGGTAAACCATCTGAAAAAGGGGTAACTCGCGAGATCGTATTTTTATATTGAAGCAGGTCTTCTTCACTGGCCGTCAGTGGTTCGCCAAATTCGTGCTCGACATGCTTACGACTGAGCAATCGACCTACATCATAAGCAACCTTTGTTCTGTCGATTTTCTCACCACAGTGAGCAACTATTTCGTTATAAATTGACTCCCAATTATCCGTATTTTCTAACCTCATCCAAAACCAGATGATCGTTGCAAGATCAAGTCGTCGTCGATACGGGTAAGTACATCGCAACCAGCTATTGATTTCACCGCTATTCAAAATTTTCCCTCTTGTCTAACATTATTATCTTCTACACACAGGTAAAGTCGGCTCTTACAACATTTCCAATCTTCGCTTGGCATTCAAGTTCATCTAGATAGTCAGCCCAACCCTGCATCATCTCAGCCCGTCCCACGAGGTGCGAAGTACGATTGTAAGCTCGGCCATTAGCATCTCGAACCTGGTGCGCTAACTGGTGCTCAATCCAGTCCACTCGGTAGTTCAATACCTCATCCAGAATGGTCCGAGCCATCGCTCTAAAACCATGTGGAGTCATCTCCTCATTGGTGTAACCTAGAGTCCTTAGAGCGACACGCACAGCGTTTTCGGATAGACACCTGCTAGCACCTCTGGCGGAGGGGAATACAAACTTGCCTCTCCCAGTCAACCGTCGCAGTTCCTCTAATATTGCCAAGGCCTGGCTGGAAAGCGGGACAATGTGAGGTTGCCCCATCTTCATCTTATGGGCTGGGATCTCCCACTGCTTCTCTTCCCAATTAATCTCCTCCCATTCCATAGCCCGGATTTCACCAGGGCGTTGAAACAGCATAGGAGACAATTTCAGGGCGGCTTTAACTACTGGTGTTCCTTCAAAACCATCAATGGCAACTAATAGTTTACCGACCTCTGTCGGCTCGATTATCGCAGCATGGTGCTTCTTGCGCCGGGGCTTCAGCACCCCCTTCAAATCTGCGCCGGGGTCACGCTCTGCCCTACCGCTTGCAACCGCATACCGGAATACCTGTCCAGCGGTCTGCTTGGCTCTGTGGGCGATGTCATTGGCTCCTCGCGATTCTATTCGACGCAGGGCGGCCAACAATTCAGGAGCGGTAATCGAGGCGATAGGCCGATTACCGATAACGGGGTAAAGGTCCTTCTCAAGAATACGGCCAGTACGCTCCCGGTAACTCTTGGACTTGTCGGGCATGATCTGGTTAAACCACTCGCGAGCCACCGCTTCAAAGCTTTCAGCGCTCGCAAGGTAACGATTTAGCTTCTCTACCTTACGGACCTCTCCGGGGTCGATACCCTTGTTCAGTTTGCTTCTGGCCTCCTGATGGGCCTGCCGGGCGGCCTTCAGCGTCACCTCCGGGTAGACCCCTAGAGCCAGTGTCTTGCGCTTACCAGCGAAGCGGTAATCGTACCTCCAGTAACGAGCTCCCGGAGGAGTCACCAGTAGGTACATGCCTCCCCCGTCAGGGAGCTTGTAAGCCTTCGCCTTGGGTTTGGCCTGTTTTACCTGTGTGGCGGTCAGATTGGTCATATCTACCTCCCTGGCGGCATGCCGAAAATGACGGTATCAGGATTTCACCCGCCAGAGATACCGTCGCCTGTACCGCCAGATTGTCGGTATACGATGGGACACCTTGGGGCGAATATGGAAAGAGTATAAACAAAAAAGCCCTGAAATTCAGGGCTTTAGGGTCATCATGGGACATGATGAGAGGGGTATATGGTCGGTGTGAGAGGATTTGAACCTCCGACCCCTTCCTCCCGAAGGAAGTGCGCTACCAGGCTGCGCTACACACCGTGAATTTTGAGGCCGGCTACTATACCAAAAGCATTGCGGCTAACCAATGGGGAGTTTTCTAGTAAATTCCCGCCCAGCGGGCCAGCCACTGGCTGAAGATGCTGAGGCCCATGACCACCACCACCAGCATGATCAGCAGGCGGCCCGGGCGGAAGGGCTTGCGCTCTACCGAGTTAACGCCCCGTTTGAGGAATGCATCCACTTTCTCCTGGTCCTCGGGGTAGAGGGAGTTCTGTTGGGAGCGGTCCTGTTCGATCTGGTCTTGGGTCATGTCCATAAAAAAGGGGGAGAACACAGGCTGTGTATTCTCCCCCCGAAAGTAGGGAATGTCACCCCCCAAATCGAGGGTGACTTCCCAGCAGCATTGGTCAAACCGCGAACAGTGCCTCGGGCATTTGCATGAGGTTGTCGGCGCCGGCCAGCATAGTTGCCTTCAGCGACTCGGTGCGCGGCAGCAGGCGTTCGAAGTAGAACTGGGCGGTCATCAGCTTGGCCTCGTAGAAGGACTTGTCCTCGCCGCCCTCGGCAATTTTCTGGCGGGCGACCATGGCCATCCGCGCCCAGAAGTAGGCCAGGGTGACGTAGCCGGAGTACATCAGGTAGTCCACGGCGGCGGCGCCGGCTTCATCCGGGTTGCCCATGGCGGCTTCGCCGATCTTCATCGACAGGCCCAGCCACTCGTCACTGTGCGCCTTCAGCGGCTGCAGGAACTGCTGGTCTTCCTCGCTGCCACTGGCCACCAGCTCGTCGATCATGGCGGTGAACTGGATCAATAGCTTGCCGCCGGAGCCCAGCACCTTGCGCCCGATCAGGTCCATGGCCTGGATGCCGGTGGTGCCCTCGTAGAGCATGGAAATGCGGCTGTCGCGCACAATCTGCTCCATGCCCCATTCCTGGATAAAGCCATGGCCACCGAATACCTGCACGCCGTGGTTGGCGGCTTCGTAGCCGGTTTCGGTCATGAAGGCCTTGGCGATGGGGGTCAGCAGTGACATCAGGTCATCGGCCGCCTTCGCTTGTTCCTCGCTGCCCTTGTCGACGATGTCGCCCTGCATGGCCAGGAAGTACAGCATGGCGCGGCTGCCCTCGGCGAGGGCTTTCTGGGTCAGCAGCATGCGGCGCACGTCGGGGTGGACGATAATCGGGTCCGCCGGGCCGTCGGGATTCTTGGGGCCGGTCAGGCTGCGCATCGCCAGCCGCTCTTTAGCGTAGGCCAGGGCGCCCTGGAAGGACAGTTCCATGTGGGCCAGGCCCTGGGCGGCGGTACCGATACGGGCGGTGTTCATGAAGGTGAACATGCAGTTCAGGCCCTTGTTCTCGGGGCCGATCAGGTAGCCCCTGGCGCCGTCGAAGTTGAGCACCGCGGTGGCGTTGCCGTGGATACCCATCTTGTGCTCGATGGAGGCACAGTGCACCGCGTTACGCTCAGCCAGGCTGCCGTCGTCATTGACGTTGACCTTGGGCACGATAAACAGGGAAATACCCTTGGTACCCTCGGGGGCATCGGGGAGGCGCGCCAGCACGATATGAATGATGTTGTCCGTCATGTCGTGCTCGCCGGCACTGATGAAGATCTTCTGCCCGGTGATGGCGTAGGAGCCATCGGCCTGGGGCTCGGCCTTGGTGCGCAGCAGGCCCAGGTCGGAACCGCAGTGGGATTCGGTCAGGCACATGGTGCCGGTCCATTCGCCGGAGATCAGCCGGGTCAGGTACTTGTCCTTCTGCTCGGCGCTGCCGTGCTCCTCAATGGTCTTGATGGCGCCGTGGCTGAGGCCGGGGTACATGCCCCAGGCCCAGTTGGCGGTGCCGACCATCTCGGTGTTGACGATACCCACCAGGTTGGGCATGCCCTGGCCGCCGTACTCCACGTCGGCCGCCAGCGAGGGCCAGCCGTTTTCCACAAACTGCTGGTAGGCTTCCTTGAACCCGGAGGGGGTCTTCACGCCCTCCTCGCTCCAGGTACAGCCTTCCTGGTCACCGCTCTGGTACAGCGGGGCCAGCACACCTTCGCAGAACCTTGCCCCTTCCGCGGTGATGGCATCCATCAACTCCGCAGTGGCTTCTTCGTAACCTGGCAGTGTCTGGAACAGCTTCTCTGCTTCCAGCACTTCGTTCATCACAAAACTGATATCGCGCAGCGGCGCCTTGTACTCTGGCATGGTAATTCCCTCTTTCGATCGTCGGACCCGGGGTCGCAGGCAGCGGCCTGCCCCTGGGGGCCATGTGAGCAGTGATCACATTTTGCGTAAAACCCCTGCAAAGTCAAATACCTTTTTCGATGCCGAGGCAGAAGTTGCGTGGGAGTATAGTTATAAGCGCCGGGAAGAACGGGCCCCGAATAGGTGTAAGTAAGCGTTTACTTATCGACAAGCGGCCTGATTGACAGGAATTCAGCGGCGGCGCTGGCATCCCAGGGGTCGAGCCGGGGAACTTCCCCGAGGAACGGCGCAGGCAACAGGCGCTGCAATGTGTCCAGGTTTTCCGGATGGCAGCTCATGCGCGCGCCGGGCTGGTTGGCCACCCAGCCGGCCAGCGGCAGGCCGTCCCGGCGCACCGCCTCGGCGGTCAGCAGGGCGTGATTGATGCAGCCCAGGCGCATGCCCACCACCAGAATCACCCCCACCCCCAGCTCCCGCGCCAGGTCCGCCAGGGTCTCCCGCGGGGACAGCGGCACGCGCCAGCCACCGGCGCCCTCGATCAGCACCAGGTCGGCGCCGGCGCTCATCACTCCGCGGCACAGCCCCGCCAGCCGTGAGGCCTGCAGGCTGCGACCCGCCTGGGCGGCGGCAATGTGCGGGGCAATAGCGGGCTGCAGCGCCACCGGGTTGACCTGCGCGTAGTCCAGCGCCGCGGTCATGCTCGCCATCAGCTGCAGGGCGTCCTCATTGTGGCCGCGTTCATCGCAGCCGGCTGCCACCGGCTTCACCGCGGCGGTGCTGAGGCCGGCGCTGGCGGCCGCTTCCAGCAGGGCGCAACTGACGGCGGTTTTACCGACCTCGGTGTCGGTGCCGGTAACGAAAAAACTGCGGGTCATGACTTCTCCAACAGGCCAAAGTACACCTGGTAAGTGGCGGGCAGCATGCCCTCTTCCCGCCAGTCCTCGTAGGCGCGCATCATCCCCTGCAGGACCCGGCGATGGCCGAGGCCGGCGGGACGATCGCGGTTGACGTTATGGGCGCCCAGGGTTTTCAGCTCGTTCAGCAGCTCGCCCACCCGGGCGTATTCCATGCGGTAGGCCTGTTCGCCCACCTGCAGCGCGAGGCCATCCTGCTGGCGCAGCGACTGCTGCAATACCTCCAGGGGCAGGAAGCGGTTGACGTGCTGATGCTGGTCGACCGCCGCCCAGGCGGCGCGCAGCTCGCGCAGGGTTTGCGGCCCCAGGGTGCTGAACACACAGCGGCCGCCGGGGCGCAGCACCCGGGCCAGTTCGGCAAACAGCAGGTCGCTGCGGTGGCACCACTGCAGCGCCAGGCTGCTGAATATCAGGTCCACCGAATGGCTGGCCAGGGGCAGGGCCTCGGCATCGCCCACCAGCCAGGCTTCGGCGCCGGGGTGGTGTTCCCGGGCGTAGCGCACCATGCCCTCGGCGAGATCCAGCCCGATGTACGCCGCCGCCGGGAAACGGCCCCGGAGTTCGGGGCAGAAATAACCGGTGCCACTGCCCAGGTCCAGGACCGTGGCCGGTGTCTGCTCCAGCCGGTCCAGCTGGTCCAGCAGGGCCGTGCCCACGTCCCGCTGGAGCATGGCCACCGAGTCATAGCGGGGCGCGGCGCGGCTGAAGGACAGGGCCACATCGCTCTTGGCCATGGGGGCCGGGGCGCTGTGGGCGGGCCGCAGCAATCCGTGGCTGTCCAGGAAGTCACGCAGGCGGGCGGCAATGGCCGCGCCCTGCTCCAGCGGCGCCAGGTGACTGGCCGCCGCCACTGTATCCACCTCGGCGGCGGCATTAGCCGCCAGCAGGTCGCCCAGGGCATGGTCGATACCCGCCGCCAGCAACTGGTCGTCAGCGGCCAGCAGGTGCAGCTGCGGCAGCGCCAGGGCCGGCCAGTCGTGGCGCTGGTCGAGCTCCGCCAGCCACTGCAGGCCACTGGCCAGCGGGCCCTCACTGCGGCCCGCGCGCAGGGCCTGCAGGGCGCGCAGCAATTGCCGGGGCCGCGCCGCCCCGGCCACCTGCAGGCTGTCGAAACGGCGCAGGCCGGTGACCGGCTTGTCCGCCACCAGGCTGCTGAACCGGGCCAGGCTGGCGGCCGGCATGCCCGGCCAGCTATCGGCGGCGGTAAAGCGGGGGCTGCTGCAGAGGGTGATCACGGCGCCGGCCTGCCCGGGCCGGCGGGCGGCGAGGGCCATGGCCAGCTGCCCGCCCAGGGACCAGCCCAGGTAGACGGCAGCCGCGGGAACCCGATTTTCAATGGCCAGCAGCAGGTCTTCCAGCTCGAGGTCGGCTTGCTCGAGGCCGGGGGCCAGGCCGGGTAAATCCAGCAGGGTGATATTGGCCCAGGGCCGCAGCGCCGGCAGCAGCGGCCGCCAGATATTGCGGTTAGCGCCCCAGCCGTGCAGCAATACCAGCTCCGCCCGGGCGGCATCGGTAGCCGGCAGGTACTCGCGCCCGATGCTTACTGCGGTCGGCAACGGGCCAGCTCCTCCAGCAAGCGGTCCACCTGCTCCTCGCTGTGGGCGGCGCTCAGGGTGATGCGCAGCCGCGAGGTGCCCGCTGGCACCGTGGGCGGGCGGATGGCGCTGATCAGCAGCCCCCTGTCCCGCAGCGCCTGGCTCATTTGCAGGGCGGTGCCCGCGTCGCCCACCAGCAGCGGCTGGATGGCACTGGCCGATGCCATCAGCGGCAGCTGCAGCTGTTCGGCGCCCCGGCGGAAGCGCTGGATCAGCTCGCCCAGCTGCGCCCGCCGCCAGGCCTCGTCGCGCAGCAGTGCCAGCGCGGTCAGGGTAGCGGCGGCCAGCGCCGGGCAAATAGCGGTGGTATAGATGTAGTTGCGGGCCTGCTGCACCAGCGCCTCAATCAGGGTCTCGCTGCCGGCGACAAAGGCCCCGCCGGTGCCCAGCGCCTTGCCCAGGGTCGCCATCAGCACCGGCACCTCGTCCTCGCCCAGCCCGGCGGCGGCCACGGTGCCGGCGCCGTTGTCGCCGTTGACCCCAAAGCCGTGGGCGTCGTCCACCATCAGCCAGGCGTCGTGCAGCCGGCAGAGTGCCGCCAGCTCCGGCAGGGGCGCGCTGTCGCCATCCATGCTGAAGACGCCGTCAACCACCACCAGCGCCGGCCCCTCGCCGGCGGACAGCTTGCGGGCCAGGTCAGCAACGTCGTTGTGGCCAAAACGGCGGAAGCGGGCGCCGCTGTGCAGGCCGCCGTCCAGCAGGGAGGCATGGTTGAGGCGGTCCTGGAGTACCCTGTCACCGGGCTGCAGCAGGGTCGCCAGGGTGCCGGTATTGGCGGCGTAGCCGGAGGAGAACAGCAGCGCCCGGGCGCGGCCGGTGTGCTCCGCCAGGGCCTCTTCCAGCTGTCGGTGGGGGCGGCTGTGGCCGCACACCAGGTGCGAGGCGCCACTGCCGACGCCGTATTCCGCCGCCGCCCGCTGGAAGCTCGCCACCAGCCGCGGGTGGGCGGCCAGGCCGAGGTAGTCGTTGCTGCAGAAGTTGAGGTAGTCGCGCCCGTCCAGGCGCACCACCGGCCCCTGGGGGGAATCCAGGGTCAGCCGCTGGCGATAGAGCTGCTGCTCCCGGCGCTGCGCGAGGGCAGCACCGAGGCGCTGTTCAAATGCCGCCACTGCACCACTCAGGCGCTGGCGGCCGCGGCGTCGTAAAACTGCGGGTTGGGATTTTCCGGGGCCCGGGTGACTTCCCGCTGTTCGGGGTTGATGCCCAGGCGGGCGAACAGCGCCAGGTCCTGGTTGGCCCGGGGGTTGGGCGTGGTCAGCAGCTTCTCACCGTAGAAGATGGAGTTGGCGCCGGCGAAGTAGGCCAGGGCGTGCATCTGCTCGTTCATCTCCTCGCGGCCGGCGGACAGGCGCACGTGGGAGGCGGGCATCATGATCCGGGCCACGGCGATGGTGCGGATAAATTCGATGGGGTCCAGGTCGTCCTGGTTTTCCAGCGGCGTACCCTCAACCCGCACCAGCATATTGATGGGCACACTTTCCGGGTGCTGGGGCAGGTTGGCCAGGGCCTGCAGCATGCCGGCGCGATCGGACTGTTGCTCGCCCATGCCGACGATGCCCCCGGCGCACACCTTCATGCCCGACTTGCGCACGTGGTCGAGGGTGTCGAGGCGATCCTGGTAGGTGCGGGTGGTGATAATGTCGCCGTAGAACTCGGGGGAGGTGTCCAGGTTGTGGTTGTAGTAGTCCAGCCCGGCCTCGGCCAGTTCCTCGGCCTGCTCTTCAGTGAGCATACCCAGGGTCATGCAGGTTTCCATGCCCAGCTCGCGCACCCCCTTGACCATGGCGACCACGTAGGGCATGTCGCGGTTCTTGGGGCTGCGCCAGGCGGCGCCCATGCAGAAGCGGGTGGAACCGGCGGCCTTGGCGGCCCGGGCCTGCTCCAGCACCTTTTCCACTTCCATCAGCTTTTCCACTTCCAGGCCGGTGTCGTAGCGGGTGCTCTGGGGGCAGTAGGCGCAATCTTCCGGGCAGGCGCCGGTTTTGATGGAAAGCAATGTGCTCACCTGCACCTGGTTTGGGTCAAAATAAGTGCGATGCACGCTCTGGGCCTGGAACAGCAGGTCGTTAAAGGGCAGGGCAAACAGCGCCGCTACTTCCTCGCGGGTCCAGTCGTGGCGAATATCCTGCGCTCCGGGCGCAGGGCGGGCGGTGGCTGTGCTCATATCACACCTGAACAATCAATCGGGGAAACCGCCATGATAACCGGCAAGCCCTCGCTGTCAACCTGAAATGGGCGCCGTGGTTAACAGCCTGGTCCAGCGCCTGGCCGACGCCCTGTTTCCCAACAGCTGCTGTCTCTGCCAGTGGCGCTGCCCGGGCCGGCTGCCCCTGTGCGCCCCCTGTCGGGCCGAACTGGCCGGCAATCGATGCTGTTGCCGGCGCTGCGCCCTGCCCCTGAGCGGCGACGGCCTGCTGTGCGGGCAGTGCCTGCAGCAGCCGCCCGCCTTTGACCGGGTGGTCGCCCCGTGGCTCTACAGCGAGTACCTGGCGTTCATCCTGCGGCGCTGGAAGTTCCACCACGACCTCGCCCTGACCCCGCTGCTGGCGGATCTCTGGCTGGATGGGGCCAGCGATGTACTGCCGCCCGATGTCCTGCTGCCGGTGCCCCTGCACTGGTATCGACAGTGGCGGCGCGGCTACAACCAGGCGGAGCTGCTGGCGCGGGAACTGGCGCAGGCCATGCCCGGCCTCGGCGTGGATACCGGGCTATTACAGCGCAGCCGGGCGACCGCCGCCCAGTCCGGCATGAGCGCCCGCCAGCGCGCCCACAACCTGCGCGGCGCCTTTACTGTCTCCGGCGGCTGTGACAGTCTCCACGTGGCGCTGGTCGATGACGTGCTCACAACCGGGGCGACGGCCGGGGAAGCGGCGTCTGCCTTGCGGCGGGCGGGCGCGGCCCGGGTCGACATCTGGTGCCTGGCGCGCACCCCACCCCCCAACTAGCGATGCTGACGATGTCACGAATCCTGCTGCTGTTAATACTCACCTGCTGCGCCGGCGCCTGGGCGGAGGCGCCGCTGCGGGTGGCGGTGGCGGCCAACTTCCGCGCCACCCTGGAGCACATCAACCAGGCCTACCGGGAGCGGGGCGGGCCGCCCATCCGCGTATCCAGCGCCTCAACCGGGGTGCTGGCCACCCAGATCCGCCACGGCGCACCCTTCGACCTGTTCTTTGCCGCCGACCGCCACAGCGTTAGCACCCTGCAGGCAGACGGGCTGGGCGGCGAGTCGGCCTGCTACGCCCTGGGGCAGCTGGCACTGGTGGGCGGCACCCTCGGGGACCTGGCCAACCCCGATAAGAGCCTGGCCATCGCCAACCCGCTGGCGGCGCCCTATGGCCAGGCCGCCGCCGAGGTATTGGCCCGGCCCCGGTTCGCCAGCGCCGCCGGGCGGCAGCCGGTGCGCGGGGCCAGCGTGCTGCAGGCCTACCAGTTCTGGCGTGCCGGCGGGGTCGACCTGGCCCTGGTGGCGCAGTCACTGGCCCCGGAGGCCCAGCCCATCCCCCGGGACTGGTACAGCCCACTGCAGCAGTACCTGCTGGTGCTGCGCCCCTCCCCCGCCGTGGGCGCCTACCTCCAGTGGCTGGGAAGTGATACCGTGCGGCAGATGATTATCGATGCCGGATACCAGCCTTGCCCCTGAGCCCCACTGAAGTGGACGTAATTGCCCTGACCGCCAGCCTGGCTACCGTCACCACCATTATCCTGCTCCTGCTGGGCACGCCCCTGGCCTGGTGGCTGGCACAGCGGCGTAGCAGCCTCTCGGCGGTCATCGAGGCGCTGGTGGCCCTGCCGCTGGTATTGCCACCCACGGTACTCGGCTTTTACCTGCTGCTGGCGCTGGCGCCGGATTCCCCCCTGGGCCAGCTCTGGCAGCAGCTCACCGGCACGCGCCTGGCCTTCAGTTTCAGCGCCCTGGTGATCGGCTCGGTGATTTACTCCCTGCCCTTCGTGGTCCAGCCCCTGCAGTCGGCCTTCCAGTCCCTGCCCCGGGAGCTGTTACAGGCCGGGGCGACCCTGGGCGCCAGCCCCTGGGACCAGTTCCGCTCCCTGGTGCTGCCGCTCACCCGCCGCAGCTTCATCGCCGCCGCCAGCCTGGGCTTCGCCCACACGGTGGGCGAGTTCGGCGTGGTACTGATGATTGGCGGCAATATTCCCGGGGAAACCCAGGTGCTCTCCATCGCCCTCTACGACCAGGTGGAAACCCTGCGCTTCGACGAGGCCCACCGCATGGCCGCCGGGCTGGTGGTGTTCTCCCTGGGCCTGCTGTTCCTGCTCTATCGCCACAACGGCCCGGCGGCCTGGCGGGTGCGGGCATGAGTCTGCAGGTGGACATCCAGTGCGCCGGCCAGGGCGGTTTTGAGCTCAGCCTGCGCAGCGAGATTCCCGCCAGCGGCGTTACTGCCATTTACGGGCCCAGCGGCAGCGGCAAGAGCACCCTGCTGGACTGCATCGCCGGCCTGCGCCAGCCCACAGCGGGAGAAATCTGCTTCGGCAGCGAGCGCTGGTTTGGCGCCGGCCACCACACCCCCGCCTGGCAGCGGCGTATCGCCTACGTGTTCCAGGACGCCCGCCTGTTTCCCCACCTCAGCGTGGCCGCCAACCTCGACTACGCCAGCCGCCGGGCCCGCGCCGCGCCCGCCATGGCGCCGGCGCAGCTGCACCAGACCCTGGGACTGACGGGGCTGCTGTCCCATGCGCCGGCCACGCTGTCGGCGGGGCAAAAGCAGCGGGTGGCCATTGGCCGCGCCCTGCTCAGTGCGCCGCGCCTGCTGCTGCTCGACGAGCCCCTGGCCAACCTCGACCAGCAGGCCAGCGCCGAGTGCCTGGGGCTGCTGCAACAAATCGCCAGCGAACTGGAACTGCCGATGCTCTACGTCAGCCACGATATCGAGGAAGTGAGCCAGCTCGCCGACCACCTGCTGCTGCTGGACGACGGCAGGCTGGTGGACGAGGGTTCACTGCTGTCCCTGTCATCCCGCCTGGACAGCCGCCTGGCCCACGAGGAACAGGCCGCCGCCCTGCTGCAGGGCACGATCGCGGCCCAGGATGAGCGCTTCTCCCTGACCGAGATCAACGTCGAAGGGGAAACGCTGTACGTGAATCACCTGCCCCAGCCGGTGGGCGCCACCCGCCGCCTGCGCATCCCGGCGCGGGACGTGAGCGTCTGCCGTTCGCGGCCAGAGGATTCCAGCATCCTCAATATCCTGCCGGTCACCGTGAGCGACATCGAGGACTGCCGCGGCGCCCGCCTGCTACTGCGCCTGCAACTGGGCCAGCAGTACCTGCTGGCCCGCATCACCCGCAAGTCGGCGCAGCGCCTGGCGCTGGCGTCCGGCGACCGGCTATTCGCCCAGATCAAGAGCGCGGCGCTGCTGTCCGAGGCGGGGGACTGGCCGTGAACACCCACCCCTACGACCTGCTGACCCCGGACACGGTCATCGACGCGGTGGAGTCCACCGGCCGGCTGTCCGACGCCCGCCTGCTGGCCCTTAACAGCTATGAAAACCGGGTCTACCAGGTGGGCATCGAGGACGGCGAACCGCTGATCGCCAAGTTCTACCGGCCGCAGCGCTGGCGCCCGGAACAGATTGCCGAGGAGCACAGCTTCAGCCTGGAACTGGCGGCGGCAGACATCTCGGTGGTGGCCCCCATCGTCGACGCTGACGGCACCCCGCTGCACCAGTACCAGGGCTTCAGTTTCGCCCTGTTCCCGCGCCGCGGCGGCTACCCGCCGGAACTGGACAACCTGGATAACCTGCTGGTACTGGGCCGCACCCTGGGGCGCATTCACGCCGTGGGCAGGGCCTCTGCCTTCCAGCACCGGCAGCGCATCTGCACCCGGCGCATGCTGGCGGATAACCGCGAGTTCCTGCTGCAGGCCTTTATTCCCGCCGAGCTGCGCCCCGCCTACGAATCCCTGACCGCGGATCTGCTGCAAGCGGTGGAACAAAGCTACCAACCCGATGCGGCGGACGAGATCCGGGTCCACGGCGACTGCCACGTCGGCAACATTCTCTGGCGCGACGAGGTTGCCCACTTCGTCGACCTGGACGACTGCATGACAGCGCCGGCGATACAGGACCTGTGGATGTTTCTCAACGGCGAACGCAGCGACCGCGAGCTGCAACTGGCGGAACTGGTGGCGGGCTACGAGGAGTTCTGCGACTTCGATGCCGCCCAGCTGCGCTGGATCGAGCCCCTGCGCACCCTGCGCCTGGTCAACTACGCCGCCTGGCTGGCCCGGCGCTGGGAGGACCCGGCCTTTCCCCGCTCCTTTACCTGGTTCAATACCGAGCGCTACTGGGCGGAGCATGTGCTGGAGCTCAGGGAGCAGCTGGCGGCGCTGCAGGAGGAACCACTCAGGCTCCTGTAGGCGACCAGGCGCAGCTAAACCATCTGCCCCGCACGCCAGAACCGTCAACCCCGCAAAAGCGGGAATCCAGTTACTGTTACCTGCCCGGCTGACACTTTTTCTGGTGGTGTCTTGATGGTGGCTGTTGAGAGGCTTGCACTCTGCTAGCCGAGTCGGCGCTGCGGTGTATAGCCTTCCGGGGACCGTCAAAAAGCGTACGTCCATGTACAGACTCGGCGGCTGCCATCCATGGCAGCCGACGCCCCCGGAAGGCTATACACCGCATCCCCAACTCTAGATTGGTAACGTACCTCAGGAATCTCTTTTCCAGGACCCTATCCCGGAGTCCGATGGCAGAGCCGGGGACGTGAGGTGAGTGTGCCCGGGGGCGTCTGCGCACACGGACGTGCGCAGCCGAGCCTGTACATGGCGGTCCGGCGTTCCGGCGTACGCTTTTTGGCGTCCCCCGGGGGCAACCACCTCGCGGCGCCGGCTCGGCGAGTGACGCGCGAGCTGGAGACAGTTAGCAGTCGAAAATCTTCCCGGGATTCATGATCAGGTGCGGATCAAACACCCGCTTGATCTGTTTCATGATCTCGATCTCCGCCGCTGAGCGCGAGTAGCCCAGGTACTCCTTCTTCAGCAGCCCAACCCCGTGCTCGGCCGACACCGAGCCGCCGTAGCGCTGGACAATCTCGAACACCCAGGTCGATACCTCACCGCACTGCGCCCGGAAAGTGTCCAGGTCCAGCGACTCCGGCTTGAGGATATTGAGGTGCACGTTGCCGTCGCCGATGTGGCCGAACCAGACGATCTCGAAGTCGGGGTAGTTCTGGTTGACCACCGCCTCCACCTCGGCCAGGAAGTCCGGCACTTTGGAAATCACCGTGGAGATGTCGTTCTTGTAGGGTGTCCAGGGGGTGATGGTCTCGGAGATGTCTTCCCGCAGGCGCCACAGGGTCTGCGCCTGGGCGACGCTCTGGCTGACGGTGCCGTCCAGTACCCAGCCCTGCTCCACGCAGTGCTCGAACAGGGCCATGGCCTTGTCCATGGTCGCCTCGTCGGCCTGCTCGAACTCCAGCAGGGCGTAGTACTCGCAGGGGGTGTCGAAGGGGCGCTGCAGGCCCTGGTGTGCCACCACCTTTTGCAGCGCCAGCTCGGAGAAGAACTCGAAAGCCGACAGCTCGATCCCGGCCTGGAAGCTGGCCAGCACCTGCATGATGGCGGCCATGTCCGGGGTGCCGAGCACCAGCACCGCCAGGTCTTTGGGGGCGCGGTCCAGCTGCATGGTCGCTTCCACCACGATGCCCAGGGTGCCCTCGGCGCCAATCACCAGCTGGCGCAGGTCGTAGCCGGCGTTGTTCTTGATCAGGCCGCGGTTCAGGTCGAGCAGTTCGCCGGTGCCGGTGACCAGCTTCAGGCCGGCCACCCAGTCGCGGGTCATGCCGTGGCGAATGACCTTGATGCCGCCGGCATTGGTCGAGATGTTGCCGCCAATCTGGCTGGAGCCGGCGGAAGCGAAGTCCACCGGGTAATACAGCCCCTGGTCCTCAGCGAACTGCTGCAGCTGCCCGGTGATGACCCCGGCGCCACAGCGCACGGTGCGGTCTACTGGGTTGAAGTCTTCGATCCGGTTGAGGCGGTCCAGGGCGACCACCAGCTCGCCGTGGCAGGCCACGCCGCCGGCGCTGAGGCCGGTGCGGCCGCCGGAGGGCACCAGCGCCAGTTGCTGCTCTGCCGCCAGGCGCACGATCGCCTGTACCTGCTCTATGTTGCCGGGGAGCACCACGGCACAGGGCGCCGGCTGGTGAAAGCGGGTCCAGTCCCTGCCGTAGTGCTGCAGGCTCTCCTCATCGGTCAACACCCGGCCTTCGCCGCAGATGTCTTGCAGGGCCTTCAACAGGCTATTTTCCAACGATGCCAAGCAGGGATCCTCCGGTGATTTTCAGGGGGGCAGATTCACGGCGGCGTATGGTACCATACGCGCCCTTTTGCCAGCCCGGCCTGCTCTTGCGGCCTTTTACCACACAGGATTCACCGGCCATGACCCAACAGTCACTGTCCAAGGAGAAGATTAAATTCCTCCTGCTGGAGGGCGTGCACCCCTCCGCTGTCGAAACGCTGCAACGCGACGGCTACCACAATATCGAGGTCCACAAGAAGGCCCTGCCGCCGGAGGAGCTCAAGGCGGCGATCGCCGGCGCCCACTTTGTCGGCATTCGTTCGCGCACCCAGCTCACCGAGGACGTATTCGCCGCCGCGAAAAAGCTGGTGGCGGTGGGCTGCTTCTGTATCGGCACCAACCAGGTGGATCTGGCGGCGGCGACCCGGCGCGGCATCGCGGTGTTCAATGCGCCCTTTTCCAATACCCGCAGTGTGGCCGAGCTGGTCATCGCCGAAGCCATCCTGCTGCTGCGCGGGGTGGCGGAGAAAAACGCCGCTGCCCACCGCGGCCAGTGGATGAAGAGTGCGCTTAACTCGTTTGAAATTCGCGGCAAGAAGCTGGGCATCATCGGCTACGGCAATATCGGCATGCAGCTGGGGGTCATCGCCGAGAGCATGGGCATGCAGGTGCAATTCTACGATGTGGTCAACAAACTGCCCCTGGGCAATGCCCGCCAGGTGCCCAGTCTCAACCAGCTGCTGGCCAGCTCGGACGTGGTCAGCCTGCACGTGCCGGAAACGGCGGCCACCCGGGACATGATCGGCGCCGCGGAGCTGGAACAGATGCAGCCCGGCGCCATCCTGATCAACGCCTCCCGCGGCACAGTAGTCGATATCGACGCCCTGGCGGCGGCCCTCGAATCGGGCAAGCTGGGCGGCGCCGGCATCGACGTGTACCCGGTGGAACCGCGTTCCAACGACGACGAATTCGTCTCTCCCCTGCGCGCCCATGACAACACCTTCCTGACCCCGCACATCGGCGGCAGCACCGTGGAGGCGCAGGAGAATATCGGCATGGAAGTGGCCGAGAAGCTCGCCAAATACTCGGACAACGGCACCACCACTTCCTCGGTCAACTTCCCCGAGGTTGCGCTGCCCGAACACGCGGGCAGCCATCGCCTGCTGCACATCCACAACAACGTGCCCGGCATCATGAGCGCCATCAACAACGTGTTTTCCGAGACCGGTGTCAACGTCTCGGCCCAGTACCTGCAGACCACAGAAACGGTGGGTTACGTGGTGATCGATGTGGACGCGGAATACAGCGACATCGCCCTGGAAAAACTGGCTGCAATCGACGGCACCATCCGCTGTCGGGTGCTGTTCTGATCCAGACCGGAGTGATGCTGGCCACAGGCCGCGGTGGAGTGGCATGATTCGGCCGTGACTAGCGACAAAGACAAGTTTATCGCCGAGCTGGTGGCCAGGCATGGCGCGCCGCTGGAAAACTACCTGGCGCGCAAGCTGGACAACCGCGAGGACGCGGCCGAGCTGGCCCAGGAGGCGTATATGCGCCTGCACCGGCTGGAGCAGCCGGAAAAACTGGACAACGCCCGCGCTTTCCTGTTCCAGGTGGCCACCAATCTGGCCGTGGACCAGTTGCGCCGGCGCCAGCTGCACTTCCGCTTCCTGAAGACGGAGAAAAGCCAGGCGGTAGAAGGCGAGCCGCTGGACCTGAATGCGGCGGGCGCGTCGCCGGAGCAGATACTGGGGGCCAGGGAGAAACTGCAGGCAATAGAGAAAGCCCTGGAGGCCATGCCGCTCAAGGTCCGGCAGGCCTTCCTGCTGCACCGCCAGAACGGGCTGCCCTACAGCGCCATTGCGGAGCAGATGCAGGTATCGGTCTCCAGCGTGGAAAAATACATCCTCAGGGCCCTGCAGCAGTGCCGCCAGATTATGGCGGCGATTGAGGCCAGCGAGGACAAGGACACAACAGACTAGCGACCTTTTAGCCGGCGTGACTTGAGGGAACCATTGGTTCATTCGTTACACCAATAGAGAGAACATATTCAGGCGAACCCTGGTGGGGGCGCCACAGGCAGGCGACGGGACGCCGCAGAACAGACCATGAGCCAGCAAGCGAAACAACAACACGAGCAAGCACGCGACGCAGCCCTGGGCTGGGTTGCCCGGCTGCGCTCGGATGAGGTGTCAGCGGACGACCGTCACGCCTTCGCCCTGTGGCTCGGTGAGCACCGTTCACATCGCGCGGCCATGGACGAGGCCCTGGACTTGTGGGACGACCTGGGCGTTGTCCGCCACCTGCAGCCCGAAACATTCCCGGCTACGAAAGCAGCCAACAGCGCGCGCTGGTTACCGGCAGCGCTTGTCTCGGCGGCGGCCTGCCTGGTGCTCGCGGTATTCCTGTGGCCGCAATTACAACCTGAGCCGGTCAGCACCCAGTACAGCAGCGCGGTGGGCGAGCGCCTCGACGTGACCTTGCCCGACGGCTCCCTGGCCCGCCTCAACACCAACAGCCAGATCAGCGTAAGCTACAGCGACGACGAGCGCCTGATTGAATTACAGAAGGGCGAAGCCTGGTTCAGGGTCGAGCCCAACAAGGACAAACCGTTCCACGTCGACGCCGGCGAGGCCCGGGTCACCGCCGTGGGTACCGCCTTCAATGTCTATCGCCGCGGCGAGAGCACGGAAATCGCCGTGACCGAGGGCGTGGTGCGGGTCACCGAACGGCAAACCGCCCCCGGCCGCGAGCCCGCATCGAAACTCCTGCGAATCAACGAGCGCCTGTTGTCCCAGCGCCAGGGCTGGGAGGTCAGCACCGCCGACGATCTGGAGCAGGCCCTGGCCTGGCGGCAGGGACAACTGGTCGCCCGGGAAATGCCGCTGCCCCAGCTGGTTGCCCAGCTGCAGCGCTACTCCGACACCAGAATCTTCATCTCCGATCCGGCGCTGCTCAACCGCACAGTGTCCGGAGTTTTCGAGCTGGACAACCCGGAGACTTCACTGGAGGCACTCGCCATCAGCATGGGGCTTGAAATCCGGCCATTGAGCGATTCCGCGGTGCGGTTGCTGAAAGCAGACCAGTAGGCTATAAAGAGGCCTGCGTGGGGCCCCGGCCAAGCCTTTCCAACGGGCCGTAGTTCCCATTAAATCCAATATTTTCAAAGGGCTGTGGTTCTGCCACGGCCGAATTGCCCATGTCTATCGGCACTGCGAAAGATCCGGAAGCACGCCCGGTGGCGCCCCCTGCGTGGCGCGGCGCTGTGCTGGCGGCTGCCCTGGGCCTGGGCCTTGCCAGTACTGCTGGCGCCACTGCCGGCAACCCCATTCATTACGCCATTGAAGCCCCGCAACTGTCTGCGGCCCTGATCCAGCTCAGTCAGCAGAGCGGGGTATCCATTGTCTTCGCCGACCGGGTGGTTCGCGACCTGCCGGCCCCGGAAGTGGTGGGCACGGTGACCACCAGCGAGGCCCTGGATACCCTGCTGCTGGGTACCGACCTGGGCTGGAAACTGGTGGACTCGAAAGTCATCGCCATTTTCCAGCTGGACTGCGCGAACGGCTGTCTCTCCGCCGAGGAGGTCATCAGCAAGTATCCGGCTTACGTCCCGGGCATTGAGGAGACCTACGTTTACGGCACCCGCGTCACCGGCTCGCGCATTCGCCGCTCCGGGCACAGCAGCGGCGCGCCGGTGGACATCATCTCCGCCCCGGATATCGAGCTCAGCGGCGCCCAGACCCTGGGTGAACTGCTCAAGTTCGTGCCCGCGGTATCGGGTAACGCCCTGAGCACCGCGATTTCCAACGGCGGCAACGGTACGGCGACCGTTACCCTGCGCGGCCTGCCCGCCAGCAACACCCTGGTACTGATCAACGGTCGGCGGGTGGCCAATGATGGCCTGGCCGGGGAGTCGGTGGACCTCAACAGCATTCCCCCGGCAGCGGTGGAGCGGATCGAGATACTCAAGGACGGCGCTTCGGCCATTTACGGCTCCGATGCCATCGCCGGTGTGGTAAATGTCATTACCAAGCGCGATTTCCACGGCCTGCTGGGCGGGGTTTATTACGGCCAGTCCCAGGAGGGCGACCTGGAAACCACCACCCAGACCCTGAAGTACGGCACCGGCCTGGTCGACGGTTCGTTCTTTTTCACCGCCTCACACTACCAGCAGGACCCCATCTACAGTCGCAATCGCGCGGTTTCACGCAGCGCCGACAGCCGCAGCCTGGGCGGCACCGACCAGCGCTCCAGCGCCACCCCGGACGCCAGGATTAGCCTGCCAACGGGACAGACGCTTATCGCCCAGGGGGACGGCTACCGTCCGGCCGGCGCCGAGGACCTGTTCAACTACCAGGCCTTTACCACCGCGGTGGTGCCACTGGAGCGCGACAGCATTTACACCAATGCCAGTTACGACTTCAGCGAGCGCGTGACCGGCTACGTGGAACTGAACTACGTCGCTACCGAGGCCGAGTCAACACTGGCGCCCACCCCGGTGTTCACCGCCTTCGAGCAGACCGAGCTGGTGGTTGCCGCCGACAACATCTACAACAGCCTCGGCCAGGACCTCCAGGACGTGCGCCGGCGCCTGGTCGAGTTCCCCGACCGGCGCCAGCGCAACGAGTCGGAGACTACCCGCTTCAGCGCCGTACTGGAGGGTCTGTTCGATGCCTGGAACTGGGATTTCGCCTATAACTGGAGCCGCAGCGAAGCCACCGAGACAACCACGGGGATCGTTAATGCCGACCGCCTGGCACGGGCGATCGGCCCTGCCGCCAACTGTCGCGGCGCCGAAGAAGACGGCTGTGTGCCGGTCAACCTCACCGGTCCGGCAGGCAGTATCAGCCCGGAGCAGGTCGACTACATCATCACCCGGGGCGAGGTCAGCGGCTACAGCAAGCTGGCCAGCGGCAGTTTCAACGTCTCCCGGGCCTTCAACTGGCTGTCTGCAGGGCGCACGGATATCGCCGCCGGCCTGGAATACCGCCGGGAATCCACCAGCAAGCAACCCTCAAGCCTGCTCGCCAATGCGGCCACCATCGGGGCCACCAATTTCGAGGCCACCCGCGGTTCCCGCAGCGTCACCGAGCTGTACCTGGAAACGGTGCTGCCCCTGTGGAAAAGCGCCAGCGGCCTGAGCAGCTTCGATCTGGAAGCCGCCATCCGCTACTCCGATTACTCCGACTTCGGCGGCACCAACAACCCCAAGATCGCCCTGCGCTGGCGCCCGAGCCCCTCCTGGCTTATCCGGGCCAACTATGCCGAAGGCTTCCGTGCCCCCAGCCTGAACGAGCTGTATGAGGGCACTACCGAGGAACAGGCCTTTATCAACGACCCCTGCACCCAGGCCGCCAACGTGGGCAGGTTGCCGGGCTGCCGGCAACGGGCCGATGCCACCCGCAACCAGTTCCTCACCCTCAAGGGCGGCAATGCCGAGCTGTCTCCGGAGACCTCGGACAGCTACAGCCTGGGGGTGGTGTGGACACCGGCCGCCGCCAAGGGGCTTGCCCTGTCGATCGACCTGTTTGAAATCAGGCAACAGAATGTGGTGTCCTCCAGCGCCCAGTTCATCGTTTCCCAGAATGCCCGTGCCGGCGCCTTTGCCGACCGGGTCGAACGGGACGCCATGGGCAACCTGACCCTGGTATCGGCGAGTAATATCAACATCGGCGAACGGGAGGTCAGCGGTGCCGATTTCGGCCTGACCTGGCACCTGCCGCGGCTGCGCTGGGGACAGTTCAGCGTGGTCAGCAATGCCAGCTGGATCAATGAGTACCTGGCCCGACTGGACCTGAACGCTCCCAGCCTAGACCTGGCGGGCACCTTCCGCGACCAGGCCTCCGAGGGGCTGGGCGGGATCCCCGAATGGAAGGCCCAGCTCGGCCTGCGCTGGAGCCGGGAGCGCTGGAAGGCCAGCTACCAGCTGCATTACATCGGGGAAATGACCGAACTGATCCCGGAATCCAGTCGCACGCGCGCCATTGATGACTGGCTGGTCCACGACATCCAGCTCAACTACACCTTTCCGGTACAGGACGGGCTGCGCCTGACCCTGGGCATCGACAACCTCTGGGACGAGGAAGCTCCCCTGGCCACCTCGGCCTTCAACGACAACATCGACGGCCGCTCACACGAACTCAAGGGGCGGTTCTGGTACACCAAACTGAGCCTCCGGCTCTAGGCAAACAGAGAGACACCATGCGCTACTTATTGATTATCCTGCTCCTGGCATTCCCGGCAGTGGCCGACGACTTCCCCGGCATCGAAAAGCTGATGACTCCCGAGGAGTTCAAGGCCGCGGGCCTGGACAAGCTCAGCCCCGGGGAACGCCAGGCCCTGGATACCTGGCTGGTGAAATTCACCGCCACCGAGGCGCCCGGCTTGCTGCAGACCAACGAAAACGTCCAGCAGGTGCAGGACGCCCACGTGATTACAGCCAACGTGAAACAACCCTTCGATGGCTGGGACGGCAGCACTCTGTTCTACCTGGACAATGGCCAGGTCTGGCGCCAGCGACTGGCGGGCCGGGTGGTCTACAACGGCGAGGACACCGCGGTGGAAATAAAGAAGAACTTTCTCGGCTTCTACAAGCTGCACCACCTGGCCAGCGGCCGCAGTGTGGGAGTCACCCGGGTCAAGTAGTCGCCGCCAGTACAACGGCAAGGACGCCGGGGCCGAAAATTTTCGGCAAAATTACAAGTTCCCCGTATTTTTTGTGTAATTTTCACATTTTCGCGCCCCGCATTGAGGGCCATTTCTCATTATTCGTTTAAAGTCTGAGTTATGCGGTTTCCGTCCGCGTGAAAATAACCAAACATGCTTAACAACAATACAGGGGTATTAATATGTTAAGGAAAAATCGTCTTGCCGTTGCGGTTTCCGCGGCCGCAGGTATCAGCGCCTTTGCAGCACTGCCACAGGTAGTAAACGCACAGGAAGAAATGCTCGAAGAGGTCGTGGTTACCGGTTCGCGCATCCAGCGCGCCAACCTCGTCAGCGCCAGCCCGGTAACCCAGATTGACGCCGAAGAGTTCAAGTTCCAGGGCGTTACCCGGGTGGAAGACCTGATGGCGAAAATGCCCCAGGTTTACTCCAACCAGAACACCGGCCAGTCCAACGGCGCCACCGGTACCGCGACCCTGAACCTGCGTAACCTCGGCGCCGAGCGCACCCTGGTGCTGGTTAACGGTCGTCGTCTGCCCGCGGGCTCCCCGCTGCAGGGCGGTATCGGCGCGGACATCAACCAGATTCCCGGCAGCCTGATCCAGCGCGTTGAAGTACTGACTGGCGGCTCCTCTGCTACCTACGGTTCTGACGCGGTAGCGGGTGTGGTCAACTTCATCATGCAGGACGACTTCGAAGGCGTTCAGCTGGACTACCAGTTCAGCCAGTACAACCACGGCAACGACGACAGCAGCCTGCAGCGCATCGTTCGTGACGCCGGCTACCCGGTTGCTGACGGCAGCGAAACTGGCGGTGACATCCAGGATATGTCCCTGATCCTGGGTGGCAACTTCGACAACGGTCGCGGTAACGTCACCATGTACGCCACCTACCGTGACGTGGAAGCGATCAGCCAGGCGGAGCGCGACTACTCCAGCTGTGCCCACAACGCCGACTCCACCGGCTGTTTCGGTTCCGGCACCATCCCCGATGGCCGGGTAACCGACTTCGGTATTGGCGACGGCTTTGACTTCAAGGTAGCCGGTACCGACTTTGTTCCCCGCGACGGCACTACCTACAACTACGGCCCGCTGAACTACTTCCAGCGTCCCGACGAGCGCTACACCGCCGGTGCATTCGGTCGCTACGAGATCAATGAGCACGTTGAGACCTACACCGAACTGATGTTCATGGACGACCGTTCGGTATCGCAGATTGCGCCTTCCGGTGCATTCTTTGTAACCGACACCCTCGCGTGTGGTAACCCGCTGCTGTCTGACCAGCAGTTCGAGCAGCTGTGCGGCCAGTTCGGCCTGACTGAAGACGACATCCAGACCGCCTACCTGGGCCGTCGTAACGTTGAAGGTGGCCCCCGTCAGCAGGACCTGCGCCACACCAGCTTCCGCGGCGTATTCGGCCTGCGCGGCGACATCAACGACACCTGGTCCTATGATGTCTACGGCATGTACTCCGAAGTATCCATGGAGAACACCTACCAGAACGACCTGGGCACCACCAAGATCCGGCGTGCCCTGGACGCGGTTGAAGATGAAGACGGCAACATTGTCTGTCGCTCCGTGGTAGACGGCAGCGACCCCAACTGTGTGCCCTGGAACATCTTTGAAACCGGCGCGGTAACCCAGGACCAGCTGGACTACCTGGTACTGCCCCTGTTCGCTCGCGGTGGCACCGACCAGACCATCTACTCCGGTTATGTCGCTGGTAACCTCGGTGACTACGGTATGACCATCCCCATGGCCGATACCGGCATCCAGGTGGCCTTCGGTGCGGAATACCGCGAAGAGAACCTGGACTTCAGCCCAGACCAGGGCTTCCAGCTCGGTGAAGGTGCTGGCCAGGGCGGCGCCACCGGCCCCGTATCCGGTGGCTACGACGTGACCGAGTTCTTCGCTGAAGTCAGCCTGCCGGTTATCGAAGGCGCCGCTTTCGCCGAGGAACTGATCGTTGATCTGAGCTACCGCTACTCTGATTACTCCACCGACCAGACTACCGACACCTACGGTATCCGCGCCGGTTGGGCCATCACCCAGGGCATCAAGGTCCGTGGTAGCTTCCAGCACGCGGTTCGCGCGGCCAACATCCAGGAACTGTTCCTGCCCCAGGGCTTCAACCTGTTCGACATGACTGTCGACCCCTGTGGCGGCCCCAACCCCCTGCGCAGCGCAGCTGACTGTGCCCGCAGCGGCGTGACCGCCGCCCAGTACGGCAGCGTGCCCAACAACCCCGCTGGCCAGTACAACTTCCTGCAGGGCGGTAACCCCGACCTGGCGCCGGAAGAAGCCGACACCTACACCCTGGGTGTGGTATGGACGCCTGAGTTCATCGACGGCCTGAGCCTGAGTGTCGACTACTACTCCATCGAGATCGAGAAGGGCATCAGCAACCTTGATCCCAGCTTCATTCTCGACGAGTGTCTGGACGGCAACGACTCCCAGTGTGCCAAGGTCAAGCGCGGCCGCGCCGGCGACCTGTGGATCGGTTCCAACGTGGAGACCAGCGGTAACGTTGTCGCCCTGAACGACAACCTTGCAGTCGAGGAGGTCGAGGGTTGGGACGTCATCGCCGACTACTCCCTGGACATCGGCGACATGGGTACCCTGAGCTTCAGCAACACCCTGTCCGTGATCACCAAGTGGGACGAGGCTGAGCTGAAAGGCGCGCCCACCACTGACTGTAAGGGCAACTGGAACTCAAGCTGTGGCTACCCCACACCTGAGACCCGTAACAACCTGCGGGTGACCTGGCTCACTCCCTGGAATGTCACTGGTAGTGCCATGTGGCGTTACATCAGCGAAGTTGAGGACCTCGACGGCAACATCGATCTCGATTCCGTCAACTACTTTGACATCGCCGGTATCTGGGACGTGTTCGACGACACCGCTTCCATCCGCCTGGGCGTGAACAACGTCCTGGACGAAGCGCCCCCCGTCGGCGGCTCCGCAGCTGGCCCCTCTATCCAGGGTAACGGTAACGTGTTCCCGGGTCTGTACGACACCCTGGGCCGCTACTGGTACCTCGGTGTGACCGTGGGCTTCTAAGCTGAAGCGGTGCTCCCCCGCTGTTGCGGGGGACTACCACAGCTCAAGTAGCATGAAAGCCGGCGCAAGCCGGCTTTTTTATGCCCGGATAAAAGCGCCGGCGCGCCCATTCACCGGCCTGATGGCGTAGAATCCAAGCCACCACTCCTTCAGCCCCGGTACTCAGGATGACTCTGGATCTCAGGATCAACAGCGAACACGACCCCAGGCAGTTACAGCGGCAATACGCCGCCGCGGGCAGGCTGCAGGTTCCGGATTTCCTGCCGGCGGATTGCGCGGCGCGGTTACATCGGGAGTTGCTGGCAAACCAGGACTGGTACCTCACCTACAACGAGGGCAGCGAAAATTTCGAGAGCGAGGCCGCCCGTTTCCAGGCCCTGCCACCGGCCCAGCAGCAGCGCTTCATGCACAATCTTTACGGCCGCGCCCGGAACGGGTTCCAGTACCTGTTCAAGCAGTATTACATCAGCGGGGCAATCAAACGCGGCGAACAGCCGGGCCACCCCCTGCATCCGGTGCAGGACTTCGTTAACAGTGAGCCGTTTCTCGGCTGGATGCGGGAGCTGACCGACAGGCCCGATATCGCCTTTTCAGACTGCTATGCCAGCCGCTATGAGGCCGGCCACTTCCTCACCGAGCACAACGACATCCATGGCGACCAGCAGCGAATCGCCGCCTGGGTGATCAGCATGACCCCGGACTGGAACCCGGACTGGGGTGGCTACCTGGCTTTTTACGATGACGCCGGCAACATCGAGGCAGGCTTCAAACCCAGCTTCAACACGCTGAACATTTTCAGCATTCCCCAGAAACACGCGGTACAGATACTGGCGCCCTACGCCGGGCAGCCCCGCACCAGCCTGCTGGGCTGGCTACAGCACTAGTCACCCAACTCGTAGTTACCCGGATTCCCGGCGGCCAGCAGCTGCTCGCGCAGGGGCTGCAACTGTTGCCGGTAATTTTTCCAGCGGCCGACGCTGCCACTGTATAAGGGCTTGCGCACCTGGGCGACACTGGCCGTGCGCACCCGGGACTGCTGGCGATGGAACGCCAGGCACTCGTCACTCCAGTCCAGCCCCAGGCCCTGCAGCACTGGCTCCAGGGTCTCCCCTGGCGAGCGCACGATGTCCTCGTAGGCCACATCGACAACCAGCCCCGGGTAGCGGCGCTGCCAGTAATCCATCAGGCGCTGCTGCTGCAGCCAGTAATGGCCGATGTCCTCCAGCCGGTTGGCGTAGGCAAAACCCGCCGCCAGCTGCTGGAAGTAAATCGACAGGGCGGTATCCAGCGGGTGGCGTGTGCTGCGCAGGAAGACCGCCTGCGGGAACAGCCGCCGCAACAGGCCGATGTAGTAGCCATTGTCCAGCCGCTTGTCGATGACTCGCTGGCCCTCGCCAAAGCGCGCGCTGAGCTGCTGCAGGTAAGCCCGGCCCAGCTCACCGGCCCTGGCCGCCGGCAGGCCCCCGGCGAGTTCACCGGGGGGCAAGTGGCTGGCAAAAAAACTGATCTCGCCGCCGGCGACCAGCGCCGGGTGCGCCGCCAGCATCTGCTCCAGCAGGGTCGAGCCGGAGCGGAACATGCCGCAGAGAAACACCAGCGGCGCTGCGGAGACCGCCTCGATACCGGCCCAGGCGCCGGCGCTGTCCTGTGCCATCAGCTGCCCGACCAGCGCTTCCCTGGCCGCCGGCGCATAGGCCGGAACCCGCCCCAGGGCCAGCGAATTGGCCCGGTCACAGTGCTCGAATGCCTGCTCGTAGCGGCCGCAGTCGTCGCAGGCCTTGGCCAGCGCAAATTCCAGCTCCTCGCGCCGCTCATCGCTACAGCCAGGATCGGCCAGCGCCTGCTCGATACGCGCGATCAGCGGGTGCTGCGAATCGCCGATGGTTTCGCCATGGGCCTGGCGGGCCAGAGCCTGGTGGTATAAGGGGTCGCCGGCGGGGATACGCTGCAGCTGCTGGCGGGCCCCCGGCCAGTCGCCGGACTCCTCCAGCTGCAGGGCAAGGTTATAGCGGGCGGGAAAGTAGTCGCCATTGATGTCTATGGCCCGCCTGAGCGCAGCGGCTGCCTCATCCTGACGGTTCAGGTCGGCCAGGATGACCGCCATATTGGTGAGCGCCTCCTCCGGACGTTCTATGCCCTCTTCGATACAGTGCTCATAGGCGCGTAGCGCCTCTTCCAGGTGGCCGTGCCGACGCAGCAGGCTGGCGTAGTTGAAACGGCTGGCCAACTGCCGGGGATTGGCCTGGAGAAACTGCCGGTAATGCGCCAGCGCCTCGTCCGCCCGGCCCAGCCGGGACAACAGGCCCGCCAGCCGATCACAGTACAGCGGGTTGGCGGGGGCGATGGCGGTAAGCTGGCCGAAGGCCTTTACCGCTGGCTCTGCCTGGCCCGATTGCAGCGCGATCATGGCCAGGAATTCCAGTGGTTCCGGCGCCTGCGGCCAGCGCCGGGAGAGCTCGCTGAAAACTTCGCGGGCCGGCGCCAGCTGGCCGGCGGCATAGTGCTGTTGCGCCCGCTGGAACAGGGCGGCGTCACGTTGGTCGATGGTGTTTACTCCCGGTCGTCAGTACTGGTAGCTGTAGTCCCGGCGCAGCCCGGTCCAGGCGACCGCCTCCCCGTCCCTGATCACCGGCCGGAAGCGGACATCGCGCAACAGGCGGTGCAGCACCACCCGGGCGCCCATGTCTTCCGGGGGTTCCTGCTCGAGAATTTCTATGTCCCGGGCCTCGCCCAGCCTGGACACCGTGAACATGACCCGGGCCTTGGCCTGGGCGTTTTCGGTGGGCACTGAACCGTCGGAGAGAAATACCCGGGTGTCCGGCAGCTCTACCGGTCTGTCGAAAAAGGTATTGCCCTGGGCACCGGAGCCAGCGTTAGCAGCGAGCAGTTCCCAGGCCTTGCGGTAATGCTGCAGGGCGCGGCTCTCCTCCTGCCACCACATATACCAGTCACCGAGGGCCACGTAGGCCTCGGCAACCGACTCCGATTCCGGCCCCTCGCTGCGCTCGGTGGCGGCGATAATCGCTTCCAGTGCCCGGCGGCCGTTGCGGAAATTATTTTTCTGCAACTGCCGGAAGCGCTCGCCCTCCAGCTGGCCGCTCATCAGCGGGTCCGGGTCGCCGGGTCCACTCAGCTGAATGCGCAGCATCGACTGGCGCTCGCCGTCGTAGCGGGAAATCAGGTACTCGACGAGCATGCGGTCGTTGAGCTGCTGGATAAGCTCGGCGTCGTTGCCTCCCTGCTGCTGCAGCCACTCGATATTGTCGCTGTGCAGGTCGTGCATGTTCAGCAGGCGCAGGTAGGATTCACCGCCAACGCCCTGCAGGTAGGCCTGGCGTTGCCAGTCAATGTATTCACGGGTGGCACTGTGCCATTCATCGCTGCCCTGGGCATACACTGCCTGTTGCACACTGAAGCGGCGCTCCACCAGTTCATCGGCCTGGTCAAACTGGCCCAGTAACAGGCGCAGCTGGATCATGTCACCGTAAATGGGTAACTGGGTCGGGGCGTTGAGGCCCTCGTTAATCCTGGATACCTGCATCGCCCGGCGGAAGACCCTCATGGCGGCAAGGGGTTCGCCGCTTTCCATCAGCGCTTTACCCATGCCGTGGAGAGGTTCAGCGAGCCGCAGGTCGTAGGGCCCGCCCTGGCGCTCGAAGGCCTCAACCAGCCCGCCGAAAGAACTGGCCAGGTCCCTTGACTGCCGATCAGGACTTACCTCGACGGGCCTCAATGGGGCCTCTGTCTGCGCCTTTTCGGCGCTGCGGACAATATCCAGCCCGTAGGGCGTGGGCTTGGGTTTTTCGGGATTAATGGAATTATGGGGCGAGACCGCCGCGGCCGGGGCGACGAACCATGCTGCCAATGCAGCAGACACAAGAAAGGAGCGCATTGCAAGAATCTCCATCCCGGTTGTTAGTCCGAAAAGGCTCACATCGGCGTAAAACCGACTGCGGAATCAATACCCGAGCAGGGCATGATATACCTTTTGACCGGGGAAAAGAACGCCACAGAGGTTGACGCTGGCGGTTCAGACGTTGACACTGTCACCTTATAAGCTGAGGAGGCTCCAATGAACAGCCGTTTGAACATCGCTACTGCCGCCATTTTTTGCCTGGTACTGGCCGGTTGCGCCAGCAACCAGGGCAGCAATGAGGTGGCCGCAGACAATGCCGCCGAATCGACCGCCGCGGCAGCGGAACAGGTCGCGGTCAATGACCGGGACGACCCCAACGCCATACGTTGCAAGCGCTACGCGCAGACAGGCAGCCGCCTGGGCAAAAAGGTCTGCAAGACCAACGCACAATGGGATGAGCTGGCCCGTGCCGCCAAGGAAGCCACAGACACCATCCAGCGCGAAGCCCTGCAGGGCCGCGGCGAGGTCGGCGGCAGCTAGGGCCTGTTCACATTACCTGAGTCGGCACTGCCGCTGCAGGACCAGAATCCAGCCGGAGGGACTCGCGGGTGCGCCCAGCAGCAATTGCTCGCGGCGCCGCAGCTGCAGTCCCTTTAATTCGCAGTCAGCGATGAAGTCATTGACCTCGACTTCCCCGAGGGCGCTGGCCAGCATCGACGACAGCCGCCCCTCGTAGGCATCCAGCTCAGCGCCAATGGCGCCCAGCCAGTTGCTGATGTCCTGCCGCTGGTAGGCCCGCAGGCGCGGGTACATATGGGCGATATCCTGGTAAATCTGCCCGGGCAGCCCGTCCGCCACGCTGGTTCCATATTGGCCGAACAGTGACTCGAGCGCGCGTACCGCAGACTTGAAGCGGCCTTCCGCGGCATGGAACTGCGCCTCAGTGCCCCTGCCCTCGACAAGATCAAAACCCGCGGCGAAGGCTTCGCCGGCCCGCCCGGTGATGCCGGTATCCCGCAGCGCCTGTATCACCTCCCGGTTGCGGCTGTAGTCGCGGTAGATGCCCCCCTCGCGCAGGTGCAGGACCACGGCCAGGCACCCCCCGGGAGCCACTGTCCTGGCCGCTTCCGGCAGGGCCTCCAGCCCTGCGTACTCGATACCGAACTGGCTCACAACCAGGTCGAAAGCCTGGTCCGGAAAAGGCAGTTGCCGGCCGTGACTGGCGGCGAAAGTCGCTGCCGGCAGACTAGCGCGGGCCAGGGCCAGGGCGCTGGGGGAAATATCGGAGCAGAACAAGCGGGCGCGGGGCCGGGTTTTCGCCGCAATGGCGGCAACAGCGCCGCTGCCGCAGGCCAGTTCGAGCACCGAACAGCCAGCCGCCGGAATACGCTCTCCGAACAGCCCCTGCCAGAAATCCTCCAGCACCGGTTCCCGGGTGCCGCCGGCAGCATGGGCGGGGTTGCCCTGCATGCCGCGCCAGTAGGTGTCCCAGCCGCTGCTTTGCGGCAGCGACCTGGCCTGTGTGTCAGTCAAAAATACTTCCCTTCAGTGCTGGGCCAGCATCTCGAGCTTCTTCGAGTAGCCGGCTTTCTGCCCGGCATCCTCCGCCCGTGCAGCCGCCGAGCGGAAGGCCTTACTGGCGGCCTCATAATCGCCCAGCTTCACATAGGACATGCCCAGCAGGCTGTGCATCTCGTGCTTGTCGCCATCCCGCCGCAATGCCGACCTGGAGTGACTTACGGCCAGTTCATACTGGCCGGCATCGAAGGCCTCCCTGGCGAGCTGGTGCAGGTAATAGGGATTATTGAGGCGGAATAATTCCACCTTGCCTTCGTACCATGCCGCCAGGTCTGTCCTGCCCCGGGCCTGGTAGAGGCGGGCGAGATTGCTCATGGCGGCGGGGTCACGGGCAACCGCTATCCCCTCGAGGTAGGCACCCTCGGCAGCGGCCTCGTTATCCAGCCGGCGATAGAGGCTGCCGAGGTTGGTCCACACGTACCCGGTGTCGGGGGCCAGCTCGATCGCCTTGCGAAAATGGGGGAAGGCCTGCTGCAGCTCGCCGTCCATCATCAGGTGCACGCCCATATTATTGTGGTAGCGGGCCAGCACTTCCTCGTCGTCGAGCAGGTGCCGGTCGTAGTCGGTATTGAATTCCCCGAGGGCAAAATCCACCATCATGCTGCCCCCCGGCAAGTCCACCACCGCGTTCAGGTGCTTGTTGAACAGCCAGGATTCGTTGCGCGACTCCCAGGTGGGCGGCACCTCGACCTCCTGGAATGTTGCGTTGATGCCAGCCTCCCGCGCCAGTGCAACGAACAGGTTGGTGAACGACATGCAGTTGCCCTCGCGGGTATAGAACGCTTCTTCGGCGGTGAGGGTGTAAAACAGGTTGTAGTCGAGACGCAGGCCGTCATCGAGAATGGCCTCCAGAATTTTTTCGACCTTCTGTTTCTTGTTACCACCGTCGGGCAGATGTTCGGCCAGGAAGGCGCGCATGTCGTCGTTGACGGCGAGCAGTTCAACCTGCGGATCTGCCATCGGTTCGGCCAGCAGGGAGCCGTCGAGCAGTTGGGTTGGGGTGTAGACCTGGGGCGGCTGGTCCGGAGCGATGAAACCCGAGCCGCCACAGGCCGCCAGGGTACAGATGCTGGTAACCGCGGCCAGCCGGGGAATAATTTTTAACATGCGCATTGGGGCGCCTCCCTGGGACTGTTGTTGCCAGGCCCGGCAGATTCCCTGCCACCGCGCTCCACAAGCATAGCCCGTTTTGTGGTCCCTGCAGCATAACACAGCCCCACCCGGCCGGGGCCGGCGGTTGGGACCGCCGCCTATTGCATATATACTCGGCCACTTCCGACTACCGCCGCCTGCGAGATCATCCCTTGGATACCATTTCCGCCTTTATCACCCTGCTCTTCGTCATGGATCCGCTGGGCAATATCCCGGTGTTTCTCGCCATCCTCAAGGATGTGGACGAAAAGCGCCGCCAGTGGATTCTGGCGCGCGAGTTGCTGATCGCACTGGTGGTGTTGCTGATTTTCCTGTGGGGCGGCGAGACCGTGCTGAACCTGCTCGGCCTGCGCCAGGAGTCCATCAGTATTGCCGGCGCGATCATCCTGTTCCTGATTGCGGTGCGGATGATTTTTCCCTCTCCCTACGGGCTGATGGGTGAAACGCCGGAGGGCGAGCCCTTTATCGTACCCCTGGCCATTCCCATGGTAGCCGGCCCCTCGGCGCTGGCCATCTCCATGCTCATGGTGACATCAGACCCCAGCCGCATGTTCGACTGGACCCTGGCACTGATTGGCGCCTGGGCAGCGACGGCGATCATCCTGATGTGCGCGCCCCTGCTGCTGAAGGCGCTGGGCAATCGCGGCCTGATCGCGGTTGAGCGCCTGATGGGGATGATCCTGGTGATCATTTCGGTACAGATGTTCTTTGACGGCGTGGGTACCTTCCTCCACCTGGGCTGATACGGCCCTCAGCCCCTGCGCTGCTCAGGGTGCATGACTGAAATGCAGGTTCAGGGTCACCGGTACCGCGGTGCTGATGCTGTTGAGGCCGGCGACCTTGCGCAGGGCTTCCACCCCCCCGGCCAGGCCGAAGTCGGCGGCGTTGATGATCACCGGCCTGGAGCTCACCACGCTCAGGCTGCCGCCGTCACTGAACACGGTCACCGGCACGGTGAGGTCATCGTCCACCCCGTGCAGGCTTAAACGCACCGGCACCTCGGTGCTCACGGTGCCCCCCTTGTCGACCTCCGCCAGGATTGCCGGGTCTACCTCGGCGGCGATGCTGGCACTGGGGAACTCTACTGTTTTAAACAGCATGTCCCGCATCCGCTCGTTGCGAATCGGGATCAGGGTCTCCACGCTGGCCAGGTCGATGGTGAGCTGCACATTGCCGCTCTTGCCGACATAGCCCACCAGGCTGTCAAAACTGTGGGTTTCGGCGATGGCCGCATTCTTGACGGAAATAAAGTTGATGCTCGAATGCTCGGAATCCAGTTCCCACTGGGCCATGGCCTGGGCGCAGGCCAAATACCCTGCGGCCAGGACACCTGCGATGGCGATTCGTTTGTTCATGGTGGTACTCCTGCTGTCAAAATTGGCCGGGACAATAGGCCATCCTAGCGCCGGGACGCGAGGAGACCAAGCATTAGCCGCCAAAACCACATATTCACAATTGCATATATACGGAAATCCGTATATATTGCCGCGCAACTGACGGAGAATCCATGGACGCATTGAGCCTGTTCAAATGCCTGGCGGATGAGACCCGCCTCAGCGTTGTTTTGCTGATCTGGGAACAGGGCGAGCTGTGCGTCTGTGAACTGACCGCAGCACTGGCCCTCAGCCAGCCCAAGGTCTCGCGCCATCTCGGCCAGCTGCGGGACTGCGGCCTGCTCTCCACCCGTCGGGCCGGGCAATGGGTTTATTACGCCATTAACAGCGAACTGCCCCCCTGGGTGCAGGCGGTGATCGACAGCACCGCCGCCAGCAACCCGCAGCTCACCGCCGGCTGCTGCCAGCGCCTGCTGGCGATGGGCGACCGGCCGCAACGCAACCGCCAACACTGTGGCGAAACCGCATGAAGCTCCTGTTTGTCTGTACCCACAACCGCTGCCGCAGCATTATCGCCGAAGCCGTGTGCAATCACCTGGGAGGTGAGGCCATTGAGGCTCGCTCCGCTGGCAGCCAACCCTCCGGCGAAGTCCACCCCCTGTCCCTGCGCTACCTGCAGGAAGCCGGCATCAATACCGGTGGCCTGCGCAGCCAGTCCTGGGACGAGCACGAGGACTGGCAGCCGGATGTGGTGATAACAGTGTGTGACCAGGCCGCCGGTGAACAGTGTCCGCTGTGGTTTGGCCGCAGCCTCAGGGTGCACTGGGGACTGGAAGACCCCTCTCGACTGGAGGGTAGCGAGGAAGAAGTCGCCACCGCCTTCCGCCACACCATTGACCTGCTACGTCGGCGCTGCGAACAACTGCTGGCCGCTGAACCGACCGCCCTGGACGGGCAACAGCGCCTGGCCCTGTTAAAGCGCCTGGGAGAATACTGATGGGATTGTTTGAACGTTACCTGAGCCTGTGGGTCGGCCTGTGTATTCTCGCCGGGGTCGGCCTGGGGAACCTGTTTCCCGGTGCCTTCGCCACCATCGCCAGCTGGGAATACGCCCAGGTCAACCTGCTGATCGCCGTGCTGATCTGGCTGATGATCTACCCGATGATGATCCAGGTGGATTTCTCGGCGCTAAAGGATGTGGGCCGCAAACCGCGCGGCCTGGCGCTGACCCTGGTGATCAACTGGCTGGTGAAGCCCTTTACCATGGCCGCCATCGGCTGGCTGTTCTTCCGGGTTATTTTCGCCGATCTGGTCGACCCGCAAACCGCCAGCGAATATATCGCCGGCATGGTTCTGCTGGGGGTCGCGCCCTGCACCGCCATGGTGTTCGTGTGGAGCCAGCTGACCAAAGGCGACCCCAACTACACCCTGGTGCAGGTGTCGGTCAACGACATCATCATGATTTTTGCCTTCGCGCCCATCGCCGCCTTCCTGCTGGGCGTCAGCAATATCACCGTACCCTGGGAAACCCTGCTGCTGTCGGTGGTGCTGTACGTGGTATTGCCGCTGGTGGCGGGTTACCTGACCCGGCGCCTCCTGCACAACGAGACTTCACGGTTTGTGCAGCGCCTGAAGCCGCTGTCGATCATCGGTCTGCTGGCTACCGTGGTGCTGTTGTTTGGCTTCCAGGCCCGGACCATTCTGGCCAGGCCAGAGCAGATCCTGCTGATCGCCATTCCGCTGCTGATCCAGACCTACGGCATTTTCTGTATCGCCTACCTCGCCGCGAAACGCCTGCAGTTGCCGCACAACGTGGCCGCCCCCGCTGCCCTGATCGGCACCAGCAACTTCTTCGAACTGGCGGTAGCGGTAGCGATTTCCCTGTTCGGCCTCAACTCGGGCGCGGCCCTGGCGACGGTAGTCGGCGTGCTGGTGGAGGTGCCTGTCATGCTGTCGCTGGTCAAATTTGCCAATAACACCCGGGGATGGTTTCCCCCGCAACCAGAAACAATCGCGGATAAGCCATGACGGACAAGACGATAGATCCCGGCCTGCGCCGGGATGACATTGCGGCAGCAAACAGCCTGCGCCGGGATCACGAAGAGGCAGCAAGTGACCTGCCCAATACAAGCCCCGAGCTTCTGGACAGCCCGGACCTGGAGCGCCTGGTACCCCGGGAACGCTCCAGTCACCCGCCGCGCATCCTGCTGCTCTATGGTTCCCTGCGCCAGCGCTCCTTCAGCCGGCTGGTGGTGGAGGAGAGCGCCCGCCTGCTGCAGCGGATGGGCGCGGAAACGCGGATTTTCAACCCGGCCGGCCTGCCGCTGCCGGACGACGGCGATGACAGCCACCCCAAGGTACAGGAACTGCGCGCGCTGATGGCCTGGTCAGAGGGCCAGGTGTGGTGCTCACCGGAGCGCCACGGGGCAATGACCGCCATCATGAAAGCGCAGATCGACTGGGTGCCGCTGAGCATTGGCGCAGTGCGCCCGACCCAGGGCAAAACCCTGGCGGTGATGCAGGTGGAAGGCGGTTCCCAGTCATTCAACGCGGTGAATCAGCTGCGGGTGCTGGGTCGCTGGATGCGCATGATCACCATTCCCAACCAGTCCTCGGTCGCGAGGGCCTGGGCCGAGTTTGACGACAACGACCGGATGAAACCCTCGGCTTTCTATGACCGCATTGTCGATGTCTGTGAGGAGCTGCTGAAGTTCACCCTGCTGACCCGGGACGTTGCCGGCTACCTGGTGGATCGCTATTCCGAGCGCCGGGAATCGGCGGAGGAGTTGATGGCGCGGGTGAACCAGCGGTCGATCTGATATCCGGGCCTGGCGGCCCGGGGGGGAGTGGGTCTGGGGTCGCTGGATCCCGGCTTTCGCCGGGATGACGGGAAGGTGCCGGGATGACGGGGTGGCTTACACCACTTCCGCCAGGTCGCCTTTTTTCTCCAGCCAGGACTTGCGGTCCGAGGCGCGCTTCTTGGCCAGCAGCATGTCGAGCATGTTGTTGGTGCCGTCGCCGGCGTCCAGCACCAGGCGCACCAGGCGCCGGGTGTCGGGGTCCATGGTGGTCTCGCGCAGCTGCAGGGGGTTCATTTCCCCCAGGCCCTTGAAGCGCTGCACATTGACCTTGCCCCGCTTCTTTTCCGCCTCGATGCGGTCCAGGATGCCCTGCTTCTCGCCCTCGTCCAGGGCGTAAAACACTTCCTTGCCGACATCGATGCGATACAGGGGCGGCATGGCCACGTACACGTGGCCGGCCGCCACCAGGCTGCGGAAGTGGCGCACGAACAGGGCGCAGATCAGGGTGGCGATGTGCAGGCCGTCGGAGTCGGCGTCGGCGAGGATGCAGACCTTGTGGTAGCGCAGCCCGGACAGATCATCGCTGGCCGGGTCTATGCCCAGGGCGACAGAAATATTGTGCACTTCCTGGGAGGCGAGAATTTCCTGCGAGTCGACTTCCCAGGTGTTGAGTATCTTGCCGCGCAGGGGAAGAATGGCCTGGAATTCCCGGTCCCGGGCCTGCTTGGCGCTGCCGCCGGCGGAGTCACCCTCCACCAGGAACAGCTCGCCGCGGGCCGGGTCCTCGCCGGAACAGTCCGCCAGCTTGCCCGGCAGGGCGGGCCCGGCGGAAACCTTCTTGCGCACCACTTTCCTGGCGCTGCGCATGCGGCTCTGGGCGTTGTTGATGCACATCTCCGCCAGCTTTTCCGCCGCTTCCGTGTGCTGGTTCAGCCACAGGCTGAAGGCATCCTTGGCGACCCCGGAGACAAAGGCCGCGGCCTCGCGCGAGGACAGGCGCTCCTTGGTCTGGCCGGAAAACTGCGGGTCCTCCAGCTTGGAAGACAGCACGTAACAGCAGCGGTCCCAGATATCGTCCGGGGTCAGCTTGACCCCCCGGGGCAGCAGGCTGCGCAATTCACAGAACTCGCGCATGGCATCCAGCAGGCCGGTGCGCAGGCCGTTGACGTGGGTGCCGCCCTGGGCGGTGGGAATCAGGTTGACGTAGGACTCGGCGATCACCTCGCCGCCCTCGGGCAACCATTGCACCGCCCAGTCGACCCCCTCGTTGCTGCCGCTGAAGCTGCCGACAAAGGGCTGTTCGGGGATGGCGGGAAAATCGATGGTGGCGTCGGCCAGGTAGTCGGTAAGGCCGTCCTCGTAATACCACTCCTCGGTCTCGCCCTTTTTTTCGTCCGTGAACTTCACCCGCAGGCCAGGACACAACACGGCCTTGGCGCGCAGCACATGGACCAGGCGCGACACGGAAAAATTGACCGAGTCGAAGTAGGTCTCGTCCGGGGTAAATTTTACCGTGGTCCCGGTATTGCGCTTGCCGCAGGTGTCGATGACCTCCAGGTCAGAGGTCTTCTCGCCGCCGGAAAAGCTGATCTGGTGGACCTTGCCGTCACGCCTGATGGTAACCAGCAGTGCTTTCGACAACGCATTGACCACGGACACCCCCACACCGTGCAGGCCGCCGCTGAACTGGTAGTTCTTGCTGGAGAACTTGCCGCCCGCATGCAGGGTAGAGAGGATAACTTCCACTCCGGGCTTGCGCTGTTCGGGATGGATGTCCACCGGCATGCCGCGGCCGTTGTCGGCCACGGTAACGGAGCCGTCCCTGTGCAGGATGACGTCTATCTGGTCGGCATGGCCGGCCAGGGCCTCGTCCACGGAGTTGTCGATAACTTCCTGGGCCAGGTGATTGGGGCGGGTGGTGTCGGTGTACATGCCCGGGCGCTTGCGCACGGGCTCGAGTCCGGTGAGGACTTCGATATCTTCAGCGGTATATTGGCTCATTGGTGCACTGATGTGTGGTTACTGCGGGAGTTCAATTCGGCTCATTGTACATGAGCGGGGCCTGACCACAGCCAGGGAAAACGAATTTTTTGGCCACCGCCTACAGGTAGCCGCCACACTCCAGGTCGACGGTAAACTCGGCATCGGTGACCCGGGAAACCCCGGTTTCTATGCGCCCGTTTGCGTACAACTCCAGCCAGCGGTAGCCCGGGGGCTTGTCGTCCGCCTTGAAATTCGTGCTGCCGGGGGCGAACTGGACGCAGGTAGACGGCGAGGCCATCAGGGCAACAGACCCGCGCTGCCTGTCGATCTGCTGGTGGACATGGCCCCAGAGCACTCCCTTCACGCTGGCGTAACTGTCCAGCAGCTGCCAGAACTGTGCGGCGTCCGCCACCATTTGTTGGTCGATCCAGGCGCTGCCGACGGCCACCGGCTGGTGGTGCAGGCACACCAGCGCATGCAGCCCGTCCTGCCTGCCCGCCTCCAGGGCCGCCGCCAGGCGCTGCAGTTCGGTTTCTCCCAGCCGGCCGCCGACCTCGCCGGGAATCTGCGAGTCGAGCATGATGAGCTGCCATTGCCCAGCGCGGATTTCTCCGGGCAGGCACACTTTGTCGCTGACGGCAGCGAGCATCTCCGCACGGTCATCGTGATTACCCGGCAGCCAGAAGCTGGGCGCGGCAATTTTCTGCAGGTAGCCCTCCAACCGCTGGTAGGCGCTACGAAAACCTCCGTCCGAGAGATCGCCGGTACACAGCAGCACATCGGGGGTGCCCCGCTCGCGCAGCGCCCGATCAATAACCAGCTGCAGGGAGCGATCGGTATCCATGTCCAGCAAGGTGCCGCCGGCCTCGGCGCAGAGGTGGGTATCGGTTAGCTGCAGCAGCCGCAGCGGGTCGCCCGTGTCGACTATCCTGCAGGTCATGTGTCGTGATTCCGGCATGCTGGACAGCGGTCAGTACCGCTCAGGCCCCGACCACGACGGGATGACTGCTGTGACCATTACCCAGACAATGCTCCAGCCAGTCGGCCAGGAAACGGTTCTGCTGGGACTTCTCATCCTGCTGGTGCATTTTTGCGTTGGGGTAGTGGTAACGCGGCTGGATGCTGCGGTGGGACTGGAAGCTGCCCACCTCGAGCATCCCCGCATCGTGGTAGGCGCGGACTTCCACCCGCAGGCTTCCCAGCCAGCGCGCCTCGGCATGCTGCTGCGACAGCCGGAAGATGGTGGTATAGCGACTGCGCTCCAGCACCTCCAGCCGGACGCGGGCCGGGCCCAGGTGAAAGTCCCGGTGGTTGCTGGTCTCGTAATCGGGAAACAGGCGCAACAGGCGCGCGTAATTGGCCTCGCAGACCGCGTGTAGTTCTGCGAGATCAAGTTTGAACGGCCTGTTACCGGCGTGCAGCACCTACAACCTGTCTCCTGTAAAGATGAAATCGACGAAACGTATCAATTCCACGTCCTGTGACGTGGACGAGTTTCGAGTGTAACACTTATGATAGCCAAGACTATGGCCAATTTTGAGCTGCAGTTCACACAATGCAAGACGGGCCGCAGGCTGCTAAAATCGGGCTCCCGAATACCGCGCCCCCAGTAAACGCGCGGACCCATCGTAGAGGAAGACACATGAGAAGGACTGGCGTCACGCTTATCGCGTTGGCACTTTCACTGGCAACGTCGAGCGCAAGCGCTGACTCCCTGCTCGACATTTATGAACTGGCGCTGGAGAACGATGCGCAGCTGAAGGCGGAGGAGGCGACTTACCTGGCCAACCGCGAACAGGAAAACCTGGGGCTGTCGGCACTGCTGCCGCAAATTGGCGCCAACTACTCGCGCTCCGGCTCCGACACTGACACCGACAGTGAGAGCCTGGAACTGGGCGAGGACGGTATCGTCACCGTTGATACCACGACCACCAACGACACTATCAGCGAGGGCTTTACCGTGTCCCTCAACCAGGCCCTGTTCGACCTGCCCGCCTGGTTCAGCTTCAAGTCCGGCAAGGAACTGACCAGGGAAGCCGAGGCGACCTTCGCCGGCAACCAGCAGAACCTGATTGTGCGCGTGGTGGAGGCCTACCTGGCGGTGCTGCGCGCCCAGGACAACCTGGAAGCGTCCAAGGCCCAGGAGCGGGCCTTCGAGCGGCAGCTCGAGCAGACCCAGCAGCGCTTTGAGGTTGGCCTGATTGCCATCACCGACGTCTACGAAGCCCAGGCAGCCTATGACCTGTCCCAGGTCAATCGCATTGTCGACGAGAACAACGTCGCCGTGGCGCTGGAGCAGCTGTCCGTGCTCACCGGCCAGAAGCACGAAAACCTGAACCTGCTCAAGGCAGAGTTTGACCCCCAGGCACCGGAGCCGACTGACCGGGCCTCCTGGGTTGAATTTGCCCTCGACAACAACTTCTCGCTGAAGGCGGCCGAGTACCGTGAAGAGGCGGCCCGCCAGCAGGCCAAGGCCAGCGCCCTGGAGCACGCGTTTACGGTCAGCGGCAACTACCGCTATTCCGACAACGAGACCAACGGCAGCCGGACGATCGAGCCCGAGACCGGATTCAACACCTCGCCCTTCAACAGCACCGATGGCGACTACTGGGAAGTACGGGTGGATGTACCGCTCTACTCCGGCGGCGCAATCAGCGCCAACCGGCGCCGGTCCGCACAGGAGTTCAACGCGGCGCGGGAAAACCGTATCAACCTCAGCCGCAATACCGTGACGGCGACCCGCTCGCTGCACATGACCGTGCTCAGTGATGTCTCCCGGGTGAAAGCGCGCAAGCAGAGTATCGTCTCTTCCAGGAGCGCCCTGGACGCGACCCAGGCCGGTTATGAGGTCGGCACCCGCAACGTGGTTGACGTGCTCAATGCCCAGAACACCCTGTACTCGGCACAACGTGATTATGCCAACAGCCGCTACGACTTCATCGTCAACCTGCTGCGGCTGAAAGAGCAGGCCGGGCTGCTGAGCCCGGAGGATGTCATCAACCTCGACTCCAACATGGTCACGCCTCCGCCACCCGCCGCCACCGGCAGCAAGTAACAGCCCCTCGCCGGCACCGCTCAGGTGCCGGCCAATTGCTCCCGGATCATGGCCAGCAGCCTGCCCCTGGCGCCGCGGTTGGCGGCGACCACGTCGGCGGCCGCACGCCCCATGTCGTGGCGACGGGCCTCATCGGCCAGCAGGGCCAGCAGGGCCGCGGGCAGCTCGGCGGCGCTGACCTGCTGCATCCCCCCCGCCGCAACCAGCAGGCTGGTGATCTCCGCGAAGTTGAACATGTGCGGCCCGCTCACCACCGGTACGCCCCAGGCGGCGGCCTCCAGCACGTTCTGCCCGCCGTGCTCGATAAAGCTGCCGCCGATCACACACACCGAGGCGACTCCCGACAGCAGGCGCAATTCACCCATGGTGTCGCCGAGCAGCACCGGCTGCCGGGGGCCGGGCAGTTCCGCGGCGGAGCGCCGTGCGGTGTCGTAGCCGCGGTCTTTACACAGCTGGAACACCGGGCCGAAGCGTTCCGGGTGACGCGGCACCAGCAGGCACAAGAGATCGGGAATATCCCGGCGCAGGGCCTCAAAGGCATTGAGGATGAGCGCCTCCTCGCTGTCGTGGGTGCTGGAGCCCAGCAGCACGGGCCGGCCGAGGGCGGCTTTCAGTTCTGCCGCCTGCTGCCGCAGTTGCTGGTCCAGGTCGATATCGAACTTGATGCTGCCGGTCACCTGCAGCCGTTGCGGCGGCAGGCCCAGGGCGACCAGGCGCTCGCCGTCAGCCGGTGACTGGCAGGCCACGGCGTCCAGCTGGCCCAGCATCTGCCGGGTCAGGCCCGCGACCCGGCGGTAACCCCGGGCGGAGCGGGCAGACAGGCGCGCATTGGCCAGCAGAATCCGGCAGCCGCTCTGGCGGCTGTAGTGCAGCAGGTTCGGCCACAGCTCGGTCTCCATGATAACCAGCAGTTGCGGGCGAACCCGGGCGAGAAAGCGCTTTACCGGGCCGGGCATGTCCCAGGGCGAGTACACGTGAAAGACCCGGTCGCCAAACAGCGCCCGGACCCGTTCGGAGCCAGTGGGGGTGGTGGTTGTGACCACCAGCCGGTGATCGGGGTACTCGCGCAGCAAATCCTCCACCAGCGGCGCCGCCGCCAGGGTCTCGCCGACGGAGACCGCGTGCACCCAGATCACCGGGCCGTCGCTGACCCTGGCGGGACAGCTGAAAAACCCGAAGCGCTCGGCCAGCCGCTGGCGATAGGCCGGGGCCCGGCGCGAGCGCCACAGCATGCGCAGCACGATAAGCGGCAGCAGCAGGTAAAACAGGGCGCTGTACAGGGCGCGCATTGAACTCTCCGCGATGAAACCTGGACCAAAGCATAACAGCGCCAGCGTCGCCTGTGCCGGAAATAATCCGCCCAAGAAAAGCTGCCCCGATTTCCACAGCAGCTATAATCGGGCTTCCATTTCCAGCTGGAGTGCCTGATGGGCTCCCCCGTAAAGGTAGACATCGCAATCATCGGCGGCGGCATTGCCGGGCTGTGGACCCTGAACCAGCTGCGCAATCGCGGCATCAACGCGGTCCTGTTCGAACAGAACGCCCTCGGCAGCCACCAGACCATGGGTTCCCAGGGCATGATTCACGGCGGCATCAAGTACGCCCTGTCCGGCGCCTGGAGCGGCAGCTCGGAAGCCATTTCAGCGATGCCCGCCATCTGGCGCAGCTGCCTGCAGGGCGAAGGCAAGGTCGACCTGCGCGACTGCAAAGTCCTGAGCGAGGATTTTTATCTGTGGTCACATACCGGTCTTACCTCCCGGGTGAGCTCGTTTTTCGCCAGCAAGATGCTCCGCGGCCGGGTCGAGAAGCTGGCGCGGGCCGACTACCCGGAACCACTCAGGTCACCGCAATTCAAGGGCCAGGCCTACCGCCTGGTCGACCTGGTACTGGACGTGCCGTCACTGGTCGCCACCCTTGCCGGGCAACACGCCGATGCGATTTTCCAGATCGACTGGAGTCGCGCCTCGCTGACTGCCCGCGACCGCCAGGCCGTCATCAGCGGCGACGGCTGGGAGCTGCAGGCGCAGCAGTTCATCCTCACCGCCGGTACCGGCAACGAGGCCCTGGTCGCCGCCCTGGGGGGTAGTGAACCGGCGATGCAGCGGCGCCCCCTGCAGCAGGTGTTCATGAAACACCAGTACCAGGCCCCCTTCTACGCCCACTGCACCGGTGGCAGCGCCTCGCCGCGGCTGACCATTTCCAGCCATCGCACCAGCGCCGGTGAACCGGTCTGGTACCTGGGCGGCGACCTGGCCACCGAAGGCGCCGATATGGAGCCGCAACAGCTGATCGCCCGGGCCCGGGAGGAAATTGCCGAACTGCTGCCATGGATAGACTTTGGCCCCTGCCAGTGGCGCACCCTGCGCCTCGATCGCGGTGAGCCCCGGCAATCGGCCCTGCTGCGGCCGGACAGCGCCTTCGTCGGCGCAGTGGACAGCGTCGACAACGCCCTGGTCGCCTGGCCGACCAAGCTGAGCCTCAGTCCCAACCTGGCCAATGAAATCGACCAGGCCCTGTCCCGCCGCGGCGTCACCCCCGGGCTCGCCGGCGACCTGGGCCCGCTGCAGGACCTGGGCAGGCCGGACATCGCCCCCGCCTACTGGGACACCCTGTTCTCGTGAATTGGCTGCGCCCGCTGGGCAACACCGGCATCACCGTCAGCGCCCTGGGCCTGGGTACGGTAAAGCTGGGCCGGGACGAGGGCGTCAAGTACCCCGAGGGATTCACCATTCCCGATGAGCGCGCCGCCCGCAAGCTGCTGGCCCGGGCCCGGGACCTGGGCATCAACCTGATCGATACCGCGCCGGCCTACGGCAACAGCGAACAGCGGCTGGGCCAGCTGCTGCGGGGCCAGCGTGAACACTGGGTGATCTGCTCCAAGGTGGGGGAAGACTTCGACAAGGGCGTGTCGCAGTTTGATTTCAGCCCCGAACACGCCCGCTTCAGCGTGCAGCGCTCCCTTGAGCGCCTGCAGACGGAGGTGATCGACCTGGTGCTGGTGCACTCGGACGGCAACGACCTGCAGATCATCGAGCAAAAGGGGACCCTGGAGGCACTGGCGGAGATGAAAGCCGCCGGCCTGATTCGCGCCTTCGGCATGTCCACCAAGACGGTGGCGGGCGGCCAGGCGGCAGCGCGGGCCTCGGACGTGGTTATGCTGACCTACAACCTGGCCCAGCGCGAGGAGGCCGCGGTGCTCGACACCTGCCAGCAGCTGGGGGTGGGCGCCGTCATCAAAAAGGCCCTGGCCAGCGGCCACCTGGCGCGCGACTACCCCGACCCGGTGCAGGCCTCCATGGACCTGGTGTTTGCCCATCCCGGGACCAGCGCCGCCATCGTCGGCACCATCAACCCGCAGCACCTGGCCGGCAATGTGGCGGCCGTGCGCCGCACCCTGGCCAAATGATCAGGGCCTGCTCACACTCGCTGAGCAGGCCCTAGCTGTTCTTTTCCTGCTGGATCCGGGTGACGATGGCGGTGGTAGAGAGCTTGTCCACCACGCCGAGCACTTTCACCTCGCCGCCGTAGCCTTCCACGATCTCCCAGCCGACAACGTCTTCCTTGCCGGCGTAGTCGCCGCCCTTGACCAGGATATCCGGTTTCAGGGCCGCTAACAGGGCCCTGGGGGTATCGTCCGCAAAGCTCACCACCCAGTCCACCGCTTCCAGCCCGGCAAGCACCGCCATGCGTCGCTCCTCCGGATTGATCGGCCGCCCCTTGCCCTTGAGCCGACGCACCGAGTCGTCGGAGTTGACGGCGACGATAAGCCGGTCACCCTGGCGGCGTGCCTCCTCCAGGTAGGTCACGTGGCCGGCGTGGATAATGTCGAAGCAGCCGTTGGTGAACACCACTTTCTCGCCCTGGCTACGGGCATCGGCGACGGCAATCTGCAGCTGCTCCAGGGTGAGCATACCGCGCTCGGAGCCGGCGTCCTGCTGCACCGCCCGGCGCAGTTCCGGGCCGCTGACAGTGGCGGTGCCGATTTTGCCCACCACGATGCTGGCGGCGATATTGGCCAGCGCCACTGCCTGGGGCAGGTCCGCACCGGCGGCCACGGCACTGGCCAGCACCGCGATCACCGTGTCACCGGCACCGGTAACGTCGTAGACCTCCCGGGCCCGCGCCGGCAGGTGCAATTCTTCCTCCCCCGGGCGCAACAGGGTCATGCCGTGTTCGCCCCGGGTGACCAGCAAGGCATCCAGCTGCAGCTCGTGCATGAGTTTTTCGCCGCGCTCCACCAGCTCGCTCTCGCTGGCGCAAGGGCCCGCCACCGCCTCGAACTCGTGAAAATTGGGGGTCAGCAGGGTTGCGCCGCGGTAGCGGGCAAAGTCGGTACCCTTGGGATCCACCAGCACCGGCAGGCCGGCCTCACGGGCGGCCGCAATCAACGGCGCCGGGTCGGCCAGTGCGCCCTTGGCGTAGTCGGAGAGCACCAGCGCACCGCAGTGGGGCAGCAGCTCGGGCAGGGAATCTTCCAGCGGCGCCCCCGCGCGGGACAGGGCCGATTCCTCGAAGTCCAGCCGGATCAATTGCTGGTGCCGGCTCAGTACCCGCAACTTGGTAATCGTGGGGTGGCCCGCTACCCGGGTGAAACCACAGTGCACACCCGCGGCCGCCAGCATGTCCTGCAGCGAGTTGGCCATTTCATCGTCGCCCGTGTAACCGCCGAGCTGGGCGCCGGCGCCGAGGGCGGCGATGTTCAGGGCCACGTTGGCGGCACCGCCGGGCCGGTCGCTGATCTGCTCCACCTTGACCACCGGTACCGGGGCCTCCGGCGAGATGCGCGAGGTCGCGCCTTCCCAGTAGCGGTCCAGCATTATGTCCCCCAGCACCAGTACCTGGGCCTGGTCGAATCGGGGCATGTCGAGTTTCATTGCGTCCTGTCCTTTTTGCTTGCGGCGGCGAGCCTCGTTACCCGGCCAACGAGGGCATCATAACACGGGGGCAGCTTGCCTCCGCCGGCCAAAACCGCTACTTTGCCCGGCCACCAGTCATCCCCGTGTAGCCATGATTCCCGACCTGCCGGCCAATATCGACGACCTCAAGGGCTTCCTCGCCGGCGACGAGGCCGAGGCCCTGTACCACTGCGCGCTGGAGGCCAGCGCCCGTGGCCCGGTGCTGGAGATCGGCAGCTACTGCGGCAAGTCCACCATCTACCTGGGCCTGGCCTGCCGCCGGAACGATTCCACGGTGTTCGCCCTGGATCACCACCGCGGTTCCGAGGAGCACCAGCAGGGCGAGTACTTCCACGACCCGGACCTCTACGACGCCAGCGCGGGCCAGGTGGATACTTTCCGGGAGTTCCGCCGCAATATCGCGGGTGCCGGTCTCAATGACACGGTGGTTCCGCTGGTCGCCGGCTCCGAGGCCGCGGCGCGGCACTGGCAGACGCCGCTGGCGATGGTATTCATCGACGGCGGCCACAGCCTGGAAGCCGCGCTGACGGACTATCGCTGCTGGACGGCGCACCTGATGCGCGGTGGCATCCTGGCGATTCACGATCTGTTTGAGGATGCCCACGAGGGGGGGCAGGCGCCGTTTGCAATTTATCGGATGGCAAAGGCATCTGGCCTCTTTGCGGATCTTGGGCGGATTAATTCGCTGGGCTTGTTGCGGCGGCTTTAGGGTGCCTCATTCTGGTTGAACGGATCCCGTGCTATCCGTGGTTTTTCCCGACTGGACGGGCTGCGGAACGGCACTTTCCTTCCCGGGACCGCCAAAAAACGTACCTCCATGTACAGGCTCGGCGGCTGCCGTCCCTGGCAGCCGACGCCCCGGGAAGGAAAGTCCCGCCCCACAGCCCTCGAAGGTCCGCCATCGCAGGATTTATCGGCTGGAGGCAACAGGGCTGTTGACGAAATCGCTGAGCAGATCAACTCAGGGTGCCATCGCCTCAACAAACATGAAGTTCAAATGCCAGATGAGGTAAGAACCAGAAAACCGCAACAAGCCGGGATATTTTGCTGGATAGAGGTGGGGGTGGCAGGTAGTTCCACCACGGGGCGTCTGCGCACACGGACGTGCGCAGCCGAGCCTGTACATGGACGTACGCTTTTTGGCGTACCCGTGGGGGAACAACCTGTCAGCCCCGCCGGGCAGCGCAGCCAGAAACCCGACTAATCCGCCTTGGAAATACGCTCTTCAGAATCAACGCCGAGCAGTTGCACCGAGGAGAACAGCCTCGACGCCGCGGTGTGTTCGGTTAAGGCATCAGCCGCCAGCAGGATCGCGCCCGCCGTCCAGGTGGGCTTTTCGTCCGGCCACAGCAGGTCCTCGACCATCTGGTAGCCCGTCCAGTAGGAACCGTCCTTCAGGCGCCACTGGTGCAGCCAGCTGTAGACCTCCACCGCGCGGGCGTGGTCGCCGGCGGCCAGCAGGGCCATAACCAGTTCACAAGACTCGGCGACGGTTACCCAGGGCTCATCGGAAACGCAGCGGCAGCCGAGCCCGGCCTCGACGAATTCGTTCCAGCGGGCAGCGATGCGGGCGCGGGCTTCTTTCTGCGGCAGGACACCGGTCAGCACCGGGTAGAACCAGTCCATGGAATAGCGGGCCTTGCTTTCCCAGGTGCGGTCGAAGCGCTCGGGCCTGTGGCGCAGGGCATGGCCCAGGCGGTCGCGGGCCGCCAGCCAGCGGGGGCGGTCTTCGCCCAGGGTGAAGGCGATGTTGTGGGCGCACTCCAGGCTTTTGTAAATGGAGCTGCAGCCGGTCACCAGCGCATCCTGCTTGGGCTTGCCCTCGCCATCCACCGCCCAGTGGATATCGCCGTGCCCGGTTTGCAGGGCGAGGACAAAGCCGATGGCCTTGTCGACCATGGGCCACATGGCCCGCAGGAAGTCCCGGTCGCCGCTGATCAGGTAATGGTGCCACACCCCGGCGGCGATGTAGGCGACAAAATTGGTTTCCCGGCGCTCGCTGTTGTCCACTGCCTCGCCGCGGTAGGAGGCCCACCAGCTGCCATCGACCAGCTGCATGCCGTAAAGCCATTCGTAGGCCCGGCGGGCGGCGTCGTGCTCGCCGCCGATGGACAGGCCCATGGCCGCTTCCACATGGTCCCAGGGGTCGGCATAGCCGCCGTCGAACCACGGTATTTCACCGCTGGGTCGCTGGGTATCGACAATGAACTGCACCGTGGGGCGCAGGAAGTCGCTGGGGAACAGGCCCCGGCTGAGGTACAGGCCACTCATGCCGCGGCCTCCTTGCGAAAGTACATGACCACACTCTTGCCCATCAAGGGGTTCATCAGTTTTTCGCCTACCCGGGTCAGCGCCGGTTGCTCCATCAGGTCCCAGACCAGCAGGCGGTGGTATTGCCGCAGCAGCCAGTTTTCATCCTGCCGGTCCCAGAACAGGCACTTGAGCCACCAGAAGGGGGCGTGCAGGGCGTGCGCCCAGTGCCGGTGATAGCGCTGGAAGCCCAGCTGCTCTATATCCCGGCGCAGTTCGCTGGCGCGGAAAATACGGATATGGCCACCGGGGGTGTTGTAGTAGCCCTCGCTCAGGGCCCAGCAGATTTTTTCCGGCCAGCGCCGGGGCACACTGGCGCAAAACAGGCCGCCCGGCTTGAGCACCCGCTCCACTTCCCGCAGCGCGCCCTGGTAGTCGGGAATGTGCTCCAGGACCTCGCTGCAGATAACCTTGTCGAAGGTGTTGTCGGCAAAGGGCAGTTCCAGGGCATTGGCGGAGGACAGCCCGAAGGACTTGCTGTCATTGGCCGGTTCGGCGAAGTCCTGGAATTTTTCCCGGGTGGTCCTGAGGTCATCCAGGGACAGGTCGACGCCGATGGAATGGACCTGGGCTTCCACGTAAGCGGAGATTACGTGACGGCCCTCGCCGCAACCGAGGTCCAGCACCACATCGCCGGCCGTCAGGGGAAAGTGCTTGAAATCAACGGTTTGCATGTTCGAGCCCCAATACCTCGCGGTAATACTCGCCCATCTCCCGGGCGCATACCTGCCAGCAGAATTTTTCCAGGATGCGCGCGCGACCGGCTGCAGCCAGTGTGTTCCGGCGCGCGGGGTCGCGCAGCAGTGCATCGATGGCCCCGGCCAGGGCATCTACATTTTTCGCCGGCACAATGACCCCGGCATCGCCGACCACTTCCGGCAGGGCGCCACCGTCGCTGGATACCACCGGCACCCCGCAGGCCATGGCTTCACCGGCGGGCAGGCCGAAGCCCTCGTAGACCGAGGGCACCACCGCAATACTGGCCTCGGCGTAGTAGCGCACCATCTGTTCGGTGCTGATGCCGCTGACAAACTGGATCCTGTCCGCCAGCCCCAGCTTCTTCACCAGTTTTTCGGTCTTGCCGCCGGGCAGCGGTTTGCTCACCAGCAGCAGCTCCAGTTCCGGGTAGCGCTGCAGCAGTTTGGCGTAGGCCCGCAGCAGGTAGCGGGTGCCCTTGAGCGGCGCATCCGCCGAGCAGGTCGCCATCAGCCGCAGGGGGCGGCGCTCGATCCCGGCCAGCGGCCGGAACACCTCGGTGTCGATGCCGTTGTAGACCAGGCTGATCCCGGCGGGCTGGAGGCCGAAATCCCGGGCGATATCCTGGCGCGAGCAGTCTGACACGGTGACCACGTTGTGCAGCTGCTTTACCACCTGCTTCTGCATATTGAGGAATGAGTGCCAGCGCCGGATCAGCAGGCGCTCCCAGGGATTGCGGGCCGCGTTCAGGGCGATGCGCAGGTCTGAGGTAATCGGGTGGTGCACGGTGGTCACCAGCGGCAGGCCCATGCGCTGCAGTTCCAGCATGCCCCAGCTGAGACTCTGGTTGTCGTGAACCAGGTCGTACTCGCCGCCGTGCTGCCGCAGGTATTTCACCGCGCGGCGGCCAAAGGTGTAGGGCTCGGCAAAGCCGCCGGTGAGCTTGCTGGTCCACTCGATAATATTGGTCATGGAGCGGAGATGGCGCGGGCGCAGGGAGGCCAGGCCGTTTGCAAACAGGTCCAGGCTGGGTAGCTTGATCAGCCGCACCCGCGGGTCCAGGTGCGGGTAGGGCGGACCGGAAATCACATCCACCTTGTGCCCCGCGTCCACCAGGCCCTTGCTGAGATAACGCAGGTACACCCCCTGGCCGCCACCATAGGGCTGGCTGCGGTAACCGAGCAGGGCAATACGCAGGGGTTTGACCGGAACGGCCTGGGGCGGAGGGTTGGCCCCCGCATGAGGCCCGGTGTCGGCCTGGACTGTGTCTAGCTGCCTGATATCAGCTTCCTCTTTGCGTCGTTTCGAGTGGGATTCGGGCTACCTGAGGGCACGTCGACTCCATCGCGCGCGGATCGCGCGACAAAGGGGCTAGATTCTAAGCAGCGGTTGGTCAAAAATCCACCCCTAGCCGATCGTACAGCGAAAACAGTGATGCGGCAGAGCAGCGCCGATCCCGCTATACTTCGCCATTTTTCACCAGGACCATTACCGCATGAGCGAAGCAACCGCCACCAGCGCTTACAAAGGCATTATCCTCGCCGGAGGCTCGGGCACCCGCCTGCATCCGCTGACCAGCACGGTTTCCAAGCAATTGATGCCGGTTTATGACAAGCCGATGATTTATTATCCGCTGGCGACCCTGATGCTGGCCGGTATCCGCGACATCCTGGTTATCACCACGCCCCGTGACCAGGCGGCGTTCGCCGACCTCCTGGGGGACGGCTCCCACTGGGGCATCAATATCAGCTATACCGTGCAGCCCAGTCCGGACGGCCTGGCCCAGGCATTCCTGCTGGGGCAGGAATTCATCGCCCGGGACAAGGTCGCGCTGGTGCTGGGTGACAACATTTTCTACGGCGGCGGTTTCACCCTGCGCCTGAAAAATGCCGCCAGGCGCGACTCGGGGGCCTCGGTTTTCGCCTATTACGTGCAGGACCCGGAGCGCTACGGCGTGGTGTCCTTCGATGCCGACGGGGTGGCCCGGGACATCGAGGAGAAACCGGCGCGGCCGAAGTCCCACTACGCGGTTACCGGTCTCTATTTCTACGACAACGACGTGGTGGACATTGCCCGCACTATCAAGCCCTCGCCCCGCGGCGAACTGGAAATTACCGACGTCAACAAGGCCTACCTGCAGCGCGGCGACCTCAATGTGGAGGTGATGAGTCGCGGCAGCGCCTGGCTGGATACCGGCACCCACAACTCCCTGCTGGACGCGGCAAACTTCGTGCGCGTGGTAGAGGAGCGCCAGGGCCTGAAAATCGCCTGCCCCGAGGAGGTCGCTTTCCGCATGGGCTACATCAGCGCCGAACAGCTGCTGGCCCTGGCGGCGCCGCTGGAAAAAAGCGGCTACGGTCTGTACCTGAACAGCCTGCTGGACGAGGACGGGATGGTGTTCCATGAAGTTTGAAACCACGCCACTGCAGGGCGTGTACCTGCTGAGCCCGCGGGTATTTGGCGACGAGCGGGGCTTTTTCCTGGAGAGCTGGAATGCCCGCACCTTCGCCAACGAGGGCTTTGACCTGGATTTCGTCCAGGACAACCACAGCCGCTCCGCCCGCGGCATCCTGCGGGGGCTGCACTACCAGACCGAGCACACCCAGGGCAAACTGGTGCGCGTTACCCAGGGCGCCGTGTTTGATGTGGTGGTCGACATGCGCCGCGACTCGCCCACCCTGGGCCAGTGGTACGGCGTTACCCTGAGCGCCGAAAACCACCAGATGCTGTGGGTACCTGCGGGCTTTGCCCACGGTTTCTATGTGCTGACCGATAGTGCGGATTTCCAGTACAAGTGCACCGATATCTACCACCCGGAGAGCGAGGTATCGCTGGCCTGGGATGATCCCCAGCTGGGGATCGAGTGGCCGCTGCCGGCGGGAGAGGCGCCGCAACTGTCCGGCAAGGATGCCCATGGACTGGCCTTTTCAGAGGCCCCCCTGCTGGACTAGCGACTACAACAGCGGTCGCCACCAGTCCTCGTTCGCCAGGTACCAGTCCAGGGTCTTGCCGAGGCCGGTCTCGAAAGTTTCCGCCGGCCGGTAGCCCAGGGCATCGCTGATCTTGCTGGCGTCAATGGCGTAGCGCCAGTCGTGGCCGGCGCGGTCCTCGACAAAGGTAATCAGGTCGCTGGCGCTGCCGCCGGTGGCGCAGGGTGAATCGGGGAAGCGCCCGGCCAGCGCCGGGTCGGCGCGGAAGCGCGCATCCATCTGCTGACACAGCAGGTTGACGATATCGAGGTTGTTCCACTCGTTGTTGCCGCCGATGTTGTAGGTCTCTCCCACCTCGCCATTGAGCAATACCTTCTCGATGCCCCGGCAGTGGTCTTCAACGTACAGCCAGTCGCGGATGTTGCTGCCGTCGCCATACACCGGCAGCGGCAGGCCGCGGAGAATATTGGTCAGGCACAGCGGAATCAGCTTCTCGGGGAAATGGTAGGGGCCGTAGTTGTTGGAGCAGTTGCTGGTGGTCACCTGCAGGCCATAGGTGTGCAGGTAGGCACGCACCAGGTGGTCCGAGGCGGCCTTGCTCGCCGAGTAGGGGGAATTGGGCTCGTACTTCTGCTCCTCGTGGAAACCGGGGGCATCGGGCTGCAGCGACCCGTATACCTCGTCGGTGGAGACGTGGTGGAAACGGTGGGGCATCACCTCGTCGCCGGACATCCAGTAGTTGCGGGCGGCCTTGAGCAGGCTGTGGGTGCCCACCACATTGGTTTCGATAAACGCGTCGGGCCCGGTAATCGAGCGGTCCACGTGGCTCTCGGCGGCGAAATGCACCAGGGTGTCGACCTGGTGCTCACCCAGGGTAGCCAGCACCCGATCGTAATCGCAGATGTCGGCGTGCACGAAGTGAAAGCCCTCGCTGCCCTCGAGGCCTGCCAGGTTGGCGCGGTTGCCGGCGTAGGTCAGGGCATCGTAGGCGACGATGCGGTCGGCGGGATGCTGGCGGCGCCAGTAATGGACGAAGTTGGCGCCGATAAAACCGGCGGCACCGGTTACCAGTAATGACCTGCTCATTTATAACTCCTTCAGTTCCTGCAGCATGGCGCGCAGCTGGACCCGCCAGTGCAGGCCCTCGGTATCCAGGGCCTGCCAGGTGCTGTCCTTGTCCAGCACGCTGTAGGCCGGGCGCCGCGCCGGGGTCGGGTAGGCGCTGCCGGGTATCGGGTGAATCACCGGCATCGCTTCTAGCAGGCCCAGCTCGACGCTCTCCTCGGCAATGGCGACCGCGAAGTCGTACCAGCTGCACACGCCGGCGTCGGTCCAGTGGTGAATGCCGGCGAGACCGGGGATCTCCACCGCCTGCCACAGGGCGCTCGCCAGCCCCTTTGCCCAGGTTGGCGTGCCCACCTGGTCGGCCACCACCGAGAGTTCCGGCCGCTCCGCCATCAGTCGCAGCATGGTTTTGACAAAATTGCCGCCAAAGGCGGAATACACCCAGGCCGTGCGCATCACCAGCGCCGCCGGCAGGGTAGCGATCACCGCCTGTTCGCCGGCGAGCTTGCTGCGGCCGTAGGCACCGAGGGGCGCGGTTGCCGCATCCGTGGGGTAGGGACTGGATGCGGTGCCGTCGAATACAAAATCGGTGGACACATGAACCAGGCGGGCACCACGTTCGGCACAGGCGGCGGCCAGGTTGGCGGCGGCATCGCCATTGACCGCCATTGCCTGCGCCGGCTCCGATTCGGCTTTATCCACCGCAGTGTAAGCGGCGGCGTTGATCACCAGGTCGGGGAAGGTCGTGGCAAAGAGGGCCCGCACCTGGCCGGCGTCGCTGATATCGAGGCTGTCACGGGCCACCGGCATGACTTCCAGGCCGGCGGGCGCGGTGCGCTGCAACTCCCGACCCAACTGGCCGGCAGCGCCCGTTATCAAAACTCTCTGGGGCAATGGCTTGTCCTCTCACCGATGTTTACTGGCCTGACCGCAGAGGTAACGCTAGACTAGGGCCTGCCAACAGAGTTCTATACGTGCAAGCAAACCCCGCCGCCAACGCCCTGCCCCAACTCCATTACCTGTGGGTTTTCGCCGCCAGCCTGTTGCTGTCGGGCTGGCTGATCTGGCTGGATCCGCTGATCAACCGGGACGCTATCATATACCTGCGCTCAGCCGATGCCTACCTGGCGGATGGCCTTCGCGCCGCGCAACAGCTTCATGGCCGGCCGGTGCTGGCGCTGTTGATGGCCTGGCTGCACCAGCTCAGTGGCCTGTCCGTACTGCACTCGGGGTTGCTCATCACCACCGTCGCCTACGCCTTCCTGTGCACCGGCTTTGTCGCCTGTGTTCGCATTCTCGGCGGTAACCGCACAGTACAGATCATCGCCGCGGTGGTGGTGCTGTCGCACCCCATGTTGAATCACCTGCGCAGCTCGATCATGCGCGACCCGGCCTACTGGGCGCTGGTCATACTGGCCTTCCGCGAGCTGCTGCTGTACTCGCGACAACCGGGCCTGGCCGCCGGCCTGCGCTGGTTTCTGTATATCCTGCTGGCCTCGCTGTTCCGCTTCGAGGGGGTATTTTTCGCCCTGTTCGCCCCCCTCTGTTTGCTGTTTTGCCGCAATCTCGAACAGCGCCTGAAGCACTGCCTGCTATTGCTGGCGCCATCGCTGCTCACCCTGGGCCTGGCGCTTGCCGCGCTGCTGGCCTACCACGGCCAGCAACCCGCATCAGAGCCCCTGTTCCCCGCGCTGCATTACTACCTGCAGGGTATGCTGGGCTTCCCCGCGGCGTTCGGCGCCCTGGCCGCAGAAGTAGCCGATCCGCTGCTGCGTTTCACGTCCCGCGATGACGCCGCCTGGGCGGTGGTGGCGAGCCTGGCCATCGTGCTCTTGCTGAACCTGTGCCGGGCCGTGACCTGGCCCTGGCTGCTTACCCTGCTGGCGGGCGCCCGGGCGGGACTGCTGCGCCACTTGCGGCGGGACGACATCACCCTGTTACACGGCCACCTGTTGATTGCCTGCGCCTACCTGGCGGCCTTCATGCTGATCAACCGCTTCATGCTGGAGCGTTACAGCATGCAGGTGGTGATATTCCTGCTGCTGTACCTGCCCTTCATCCTCGGCGCGTTGTGGCACGGCGGCGGCTGGAAAAAGCTGCTGGCGGTCCTGCTGCTGGCCGGCATGACCGCCGATACCCTGCACAATGGCGATTATGAAAAGGCCTTTATCGCCGACGCCACCCGCTGGGTGACAGAGAATACCGACCGCGATGCCTCGGTGGTCAGTAACGAAAAGTACATCGCCTACTTCAGCGAGCGGGAGTTCGACTGGGCGGCCATCCAGGGCCGGCGCTTCGCCCTCGGCCAGATACTCGAGACCCCGCGCCTGTGGCGAGACCGCGACTACCTGGTGATCTACCTGAAACCAAGGCAGGAACAGCGCTGGGCGCTGTTCCTGGCGGAACACAGCCTGCAGGAAATGGAAAGTTTCGGCGGCGGTCGCAAGGGCCGGGTAGCGGTGGTTGCGATCCCGCCGGCTTCCGGCAACACATCCGGCTTTGAGGGACCCTGGCAGCCATGAGCGAGACACTTGTCAGTGAGCAGGACTATGCGGCCCTCGCCGGGATCCTGGGCCGCCATGAACTGCCCCAGGGCTGGCGGCTGGTTGGCAGTTCCGCCTACGCCCGGGTGGCGGTTGATGAGGCCGCCGGCGTTTACTACAAGGAGTTCCTGCCCCGCAGCCCACTGGAGCGGCTAAAGGCGCTGTTCAAGGGCAGCCGCGCAACCCGCGCCCGGGTCCAGAACGAGGCGCTCCGGGAGGCGGGCTTTGCCGCCCCGGTCAACCTGGCCTGGGGTAGCCTGCCCGGAGGCCGGGAATATCTGTTCAGCAGCGCCGTGCCCGGCAAGGGCGTGACCCACTGGCTGCGCGAGGAACTGGTCAGCCGCGAGGGTGACAGCCTGTCGCGCCGGCGCCAGCTGCTGCGCCAGCTGGGCGACTTCATCGGCCGCCTGCACGCCGCCGGCTTTACCCATGGCGACCTGCGCACCAGCAATGTACTGGCGGAGCGTGAGGGTGAGGTGTTCCATTTCTACCTGATCGACAACGAGCGCAACCGGCGCAGCACACCCGCGGCGGGCAAGGAAGTGCTGCGCAACCTCATGCAGCTCAACATGTTGCGACCCGGCGACCTCAGTCACCGCGATCGCATGCGCTTCTTCCAGTGCTGGCGGCGGCAGATGCCGCAGCTGAATGAGGCCGAGGCGAAACTGCTGACCAGGGAATCCTGGCGCTGGGCGCACCAGCGCCTGCGCAAGAAGGGCCTGGTGTAGCTCCCGGATACCGGTTCGCGCTAGCCGGGCTGGACCTGGAAATCGTAGCCGAACAGCTCGATATCCTCGGCAAACTGCTCCCGCACCAGGGCCTCGCTGGCGGCATCGTAATAGTCGCGATAGCTGCCGCGGGAGGAAGGCTTGGCGTGGCCCAGGCTCGCCTGGACCTGCAGCCGCTGGCAAATTTTCTCGAAGTCCTGCTGCAGGTTTTCAAAGCGGCCGATAAACTCCACCAGCATTGCGCCGGATTCATCCACCAGCCACTGCTTTTGCGGCATGAACATGCGTGGCTGGTCAAAGTAGCGGGGATCACGATCGATATACACGCGCTGCAGCCACTCGGCAAAGGGTATCGGCTTGTCACCCAGGCCGGTCTGGTTGGTGCGCACGCGGTAGTGGTAGTGACTGACCACCTTGTCCCAGGGGTTGCGAACGATGGTAAAGGTGAACTTCCTGGCCCAGGCCGCCGCGCCCAGCTGGTGATACTTTTCCAGGGCGGTACTGTGATCAAGGCCGATACCCAGGGCTTTTTCGATGCTGCTGCCGCCGGTTTTGTTGATATGTACAAACACGTAGGGGCGCAGGTGCCGCTCCCGCAGAGTGCGATGCCAGTACCTGAACTTTCCCGCCCCTTGCTGCAAAAAACCCATCGGCAAACTCCCTGTCACTGTGCCCCGGCAGCCACGCAGACGGCGGGGCGGCCAAGGCGTTAGAATAACATGAGACCATTGCCCGACAGGATCATCATGACCCCACCCCCACTACCGGAAGCGACAGCGTGAAACGGCTACACATCGTTGGCTGCCCGCGCAGTGGCACCACACTGTTAATGGAGCTGGTATCGACCTGCTTTGCCAGCGGCGGCTACTGCGAACATGAGCTGAGCATTTTTGAGCCGGTGGCGGACGTGGCAGATGTCTACTTCAGCAAGCAACCCAATGACATCAGGCAGCTGCGGCATATTTTCCACCGCGATGAACAGCTGTACGTGATATACATGGGTCGCGACCCGCGGGCCGTCATTACCAGCAAACACCGGGAAAACCCCGGGCAGTATTTCTGCAACTACCGGGTGTGGCACGAGTGCGACCAGGCGGCGCAGCGTTATGAAACCCATCCCCGCTTCCTGCGCCTGCGCTACGAGGACCTGGTCAGCGACGCCGATGCGGTGCAGCGACAGATCGTCCAGCGCTTCGGCTTCCTCCGGCAATTGCACCCCTTCAGCGAATTTCACCTGCACTCGCAGCCATCAGCGGCTTCGCAACGCGCCATGAACGGGCTGCGCGAGGTCAACCGGGAAAGCCTGGACAAGTGGCGGCAACACCTGCCCCGGGTGGCCCAGCAACTGCGCGACCATCCCGGGCTGGCCGCGGACCTGCAGCGGCTGGGCTATGAACCCGACCGGCAGTGGACAGCGGTGCTGGAGGGCGTGGAACCGGTGCTTTATCCCTGTCGTTACCCGGAGCGCAAGCCCCGGCTGAAGGACTGGGAGCGCGACCTGCGGGTCTACCTCAAATCGCGGCGCTACCTGCGCCGGCGCTGCCCCTAGACCAGCCGCTCTCCCCGTGGCCCGTACTTGCCCCGGTGGCGCCGGCGCAAGCGCTCCAGCGGTTGCGCGATTCCGCTGAGGGCAGTTCCCTGGTCGAGGCCCATGAGCTGGCAGTAGCGGGCCAGGAAATCCTGGTAATCGGGGGCTGGCAGCGCCAGGTCCTCGGCGTTTACCGTAAACCGGGCCAGGTCACGCCACTGGGCGGCGCTGCCGGGCCGGCAGAGCTCAACCGCCTCAAGGTCTACCAGGTAAACCCGGTCGTCACACCACAGCAGGTTGCTCCATTTGCAGTCGCCGTGGGCAAAACCGCCCCGGTGCAAGGCGGCCAGTGCTTGCGCCGCCCCCGCCAATAGCGGCGCCATCGACTCCCGGTCCTGCCAGCAGCTTTTCAGGTCCCGGGCCAGGGCCATGCCGGCGGTCACCAGCAGCAGCCCTCCCGGCACCCGGACACAGGCCAGGGGCGCAGGCACCGCGATATCGCTGGCGGCCAGCAGGGTGGCGCTGTCGAAGGCCTGTACCGCCCGTCCGCGGCCGAGGCGAAACGCCAGCCGCTGCAGCGGCGATTTGGGTCGGTAAAACTTGAGGTAACAATAGCGTTGCTGCAGTTCGCCGAGGGCAACCAGGCTGTGGCTGTCGCGCTTGACCACCTGGCAATGGCTGGCCAGCCACTGCTCTGGCGACTGCGGCGGCAACTCACGCTGCAGTCCGGCTGCCCAGTCACCGCCCCGCAGGGGCCGCGTCACGAGCCCGGCTCCGGGGGCAGCCGGTCATGCTCGCGCCGGTACAGGCGCCGCGCCCGCCGCTCAACGTCCTGCCACAGAGCCCGGTCCCGGCCCAGGGCCACCCGCAGCCCACCCTCGGTATAGCGGGCCATGAAACGCAGCAGGTCGCGCCGCTGCAGGCCGCAGTCCATGGCGGAAAAATACAGCCCGGCGAGGTCCTTCACCTGCCAGCGGCGCGGGGTGCGCCTGCGGATCTGGGCGCGGTGCAGGTCAATCACGCAACAGCGCGGGCTCGGCTGGGACAGGGTGCTCTGGTCCAGGTGAAAATGACAGAGATAGAAATCCCGGTGGTTGATGCCGGCCCGGTGCATGCGCCCGGCACTGTCGGCGAGTTTGCGCAGCAGGCGCAGGCGCACCGCGAACGCGGGCGGGCGCCGGGCCCAGTCGGCGCAGTAATCCTCCAGGCTCACGGTGCCCACCAGGTCCTCGGTGACAATCAGCGACTGGACAGTGGCCGGGTTGCGCCCGAGGCTGGCGTAGGCGCCGACGGCCATGGTATCCACCCCCAGGGCCTCCAGCGCCTGCACCGCACGGAATTCATTGCTGGCCCCCAGCACCGGCAAGCGCCCCTGCAGCAGGTTCTTGAAGATCTCGCCCCAGCCGGTGCCGCTGTGCAGCTTCAGAAACCAGGAGCGGCCGCGCCAGTCAAAGCGCAGGGTTTTGCGGCCTTCCTTGTTGCGGTACACATCGCCGGGGGCAGCCTGCTCGGCGAGCTCCCGGGCCCAGGCCAGCAGCGCCGCGGGGTCGGCAGCCAGGGCCTGGTCGCCGGTGGCCAGATCCTGCCGCAGGTAGCACTCAGCCATTACCGGCTTCCCGCTTGCGGGCAACCAGGGTCTCGATCAGCGCTGCGCCGGTGCTGTGCATGGAGTAGAGATCGGTGAGCCGGGCGTAGACCAGGCCGGTTTCCCGGCACTGGGAGCGGTAGACCCCGTCCAGCGAGCGCAACACCGCCGCATCCAGGTCCTCCTGCAGGAAGGGGCTGCGCAGTACCATGCCCGCCTTGGCCGCGGCAATGTGATGGGCGTAGCCGCAGGCATCGGTGCAGATAACCGGCAGGCCGGCCACCAGCGCTTCCAGCAGCACAATACCGGCGGCTTCGTCCAGCGCCGGGTGCACCAGGGTGTCGGCGGCGAGCAGCAGGTCGGCAACGTCGTCGCGCCCCCCCAGGAAGTGGACGCTGTCGGCGACGCCCAGTTTTTTCGCCAGGCGGCGGAAGCGCCGCTCCCGGTCCTGCCCCACCACCAGCAGGCGAATGCCCTGGTGGGGCTGCTGCTCGCGGACACTGGCGACGGCGCGAATGGCCCGGTCCAGGCCCTTCTTGATAAAACCCGAGCCGACAAACAGCAGCAGCTGTTCGCCCTCGGCCACCGCCAGCGACTCGCGCTTTGCCCGGCGGCGCTGCTGGGCGTCGGGGCCGGCGCAGCGATCGCGGGAAATGCCCGGCGGCAGCATGTGCATGCGCTCGGGCTGGGTGTGGTAGTGGTGCTCGAACTTGGCCTGCTCGGTGGCGGATATCAACAGGATCTCGGTACTCGAGTCGCGGCCGAATACCGCAGCTTCGTAGGCCGCAAAGTGACGGAAACGGCCCCCGCGCCGGTACAGGGCGCCGCGCTCCCGCAAGGCCTTGTCCAGGTAGCAGGAGTCGGCGGCGTAATACACGTCCAGCCCGGGCATTTTGTTGAAGCCGATCACCCCGTCCACCGGGTCCGCTGCCAGGTCGTTGTCGACCCAGGCGGAAAAGCGCTCGTTGCGCCGGTGGTTGCTGCCGGCGGACACCGGAACCCGGCGCAGCTCGGCGCCGGGAATCTCCTCCCCCTGCCAGCTGATGTAATACAGCCGGCAGTGGTGGCCGCGCTTCTGCACCTCCTCGACAAAGCGGCGGAAGTCACGCTGCATGCCGCCGTAGGGGAAATACTTGTAGAGCAGGAAGGCGAGCTTCATGACTGGGGCCCGCCGATAACAGGCTGCAGTTCGCTCCAGACCTGAGCCGGGGTAATGGAACGCATCATCGCCAGCGGATCGCTGGTATCGGCGAGCCCCAGCCGGGACTCGATATGGACCTGGTTCTTGCCGTAGGCGCCGATCAGGCGGGTACTGGTAGGCCCGTAAAGCGACACGGTGGGCACATCCAGGGCCGCAGCCAGGTGGCCGAGGCCGGTATCGACGGCGACGGCACCGTTGGCCTCCAGCAGCAGGCCGGCGATCCCCACCAGGTCCAGCCGCGGCAGCACGCTGGCGCTGTCGCAGGCGCTGGCGATGCGCTCCGCCCGCTCCCTCTCCTGCTCACTGCCCCAGGGCAGCCAGACCGGATAATCCGCGGCCCCCGCCAGCCGGGCCAGCTCTATCCAGTGATCCTCAGGCCACAGTTTCTCGGCCCGGGCGGTGCCGTGGAAGAACAGCAGCCCCCCGGAGCGATGCGACTTCCCGCCCATCAGGCCCTCGCGCACGCCGTAGTCGCCCCGGCTGGCGGGCAGCGGGTAATTCAGGGCGGTGGCGAACAGGCTGCGGGTGCGCTCCACTGCGTGCATGTCGCGAGGGACCGCAATCCTGTGCTGGTAGGCCAGGGCGGCGAGCCCCTCCCGGGCGGAGTGCCGGTCCAGCCCGAAAATGGGCGCCTTCACCAGCCGCGCTACCAGGGCGCTTTTCAGCAGGCCCTGGGCATCGATCACCGCATCGTAGTGGCCGCGCCGCAGCTGGTTGCGGCAATCACGCCACTCGGGACCGGTCAGCTCGCGCAGCAGGTGCTTGCGCCAGCGACGCAGGGCGATGGGGATTACCTTGTCCACCGCCGGGTGCCAGGCGGGAATCTCGGCGAAGGCTTCCTCGACCACCCAGTCGAAACGAATGCCGGGGACATTGGCCGCCGCATCGGTCAGCGCCGGCAGCGTGTGCACCACATCACCCAGGGACGACATTTTGACAAGCAGGACGTGCATCAGTCCTCGTGATTACTGTTCAACAGGGCGTCCAGTTTAGCAGCAAGCAGGGACGCCGGGGCGTCGCGCATGCAGCGGTGGTGCTGCAGCGGGCACTCGCGCTGGAAACAGGGGGCGCAGTCGATGTCGCTGACCACCACCTCGCTGTTGGCGTTGAGCGGCGGGGTGAAGCCCGGTGAGGTGGGGCCATAAATCACCACCAGGGGGCGCGACAGGGCCGCCGCAATGTGCATCAACCCCGAATCGTTGCTGACCACGGCGGTGGCCAGGGACAGCATATCGACCGCCTCCGCCAGGGTGGTCCGGCCGGCCAGGTCCAGGCAGTGGGTACTGGCGCCGCAGGCGGCGACAATCTCGGCCGTCACCGGCTGGTCATTGCCGGAACCGAATAGCAGAACCTGCCAGCCCCGGTCGATGTAATGACGGGCCAGTTCCGCGTAGTGCTGTGCCGGCCAGCGCTTGGCCCAGCCGAACTCGGCGCCAGGGCACAGGGCCAGCAGCGGACGCTCACTATCCAGCCGGAACTTATCCCGGCAAGCGGCGGCCTGTGCCGCGTCCACCACCAGCCGTGGCGGAGGCAATTGCGCCGGCAGTGGCGCCCCCGGTTCCAGGCCCAGGGCGGCGAACTGCTGCACCATCAGCGGATAGCGCTGCGCGTCGAGCGAGCGCAGGTCGTTGAGCAGGCCGTAGCGCATTTCACCGCGCCAGCCGGTGCGCCGGGGAATGCCGGCAAACAGCGGCAGCAGCGCGCTCTTGAAGGAATTGGGCAGCAGAATGGCCTGCTCATAGCCCTCCCCGCGCAGCGCCCGCCCCAGCTTCCAGCGGCGCCCCAGTGCCGGCTCGCCGTGGCCGATGGGCTTGGTAATTGCCCGCCGGACCTCGGGCATGCGCGCCAGTAACGGCTCACTCCAGGCGGGCGCGGCCACATCGATCAGCACCCCGGGGCGGGTTTGCTGCAACAGCCGGTACAGCACCTGGGACATGACCATATCACCCACCCAGGAGGGGCCAACCACCAGGACCTTGTCGCCAGGGCCGCTCACGATTCGCTGCCTTCCTGCTCGGCAGCGCCCAGCAGCGCCTGCCACTGGGCACTCACCCTGGCCCGGTCACTGGCAAACAGCTCTGCCGGGACTTCCCCGGGGAGTTGTTGCAGGGCCAGCTGGTGGGCCGCACCGCGATAGTCCAGGTAGGCCTGGGTCAGCGCGGCGGCTTCATCCTCGGCCAGCAGACCTTCGTTACCGAGTACTTCCAGTATGCGCACATTGTCCGACCAGCGGGCCAGCGCCGGCGTACTGCTGGCCCAGGCCAGTACCGCGTACTGGACCATAAACTCGATGTCGACCATGCCACCGGTGCCCTGCTTCAGGTTGAAGGTATCCTCCACTTCCCGGGGCAACAGGTGTTCGCGCATGCGACGCCGCATTTTCACCACGTCCAGCGCCAGCTCCTGCGGGTCCCGCACCCGGCACAGCGCCTCCTCGCGCACCTGCTCGACCCGCTCCGCCACCCGCGGGTCGCCGGCGGCGAACCGGGCCCTCACCAGTGCCTGGTGTTCCCAGGTCCAGGCATTGTTCTGCTGGTAACTGGCAAAGCCCTCGACACTGGGCACCAGCGATCCGGAGTCGCCATCCGGGCGCAGCCGCATGTCCACCTCGTACAGTTGTCCCAGGGACATACGCGCTTCCAGAATGTGAATCATGCGCTGCGCCAGGCGCATATAGAACACCGTGTTATCGATGCCCCGCTCACCGTCAGTGGCACCGCGGACTCCGTCCTGGATAAACACCAGGTCGAGGTCGGAGCCGTAGCCCAGTTCGATACCGCCCAGCTTGCCGTAGCCAAACACAGCAAAGCCATAGCCCTCGCCCTCACGCTGTGGTTCGCCGTATTTGCGGGTCAGGTCCGCCCAGGCCACCGCCAGCACCTGCTCGAGAATCACCTCGGCGATCCAGGTCAGGTTGTCGCTGACCTTCATCACCGGCAGGCGCCCGGCGATTTCGCTGGCCGCCACCCGCAATACCTGGGAGGCCTTGAAATAGCGCAGGGCATCCATTTGCGCTTCCAGGTCATCGGTGGCGAGTCTCGCCACCTGCTGGCTCAGTTCGCAGCGCAGGACCTCCTTGTCGGGGGCGGTATACAGGCTGGAGCGATCGAGGAACTCGTCGAGCAATGCCGGATGCCGGGACATCAGGTCGGCGATCCAGGGGCTGGCGATGCACAGGGAGACCAGTTCCCCCAGGGCCGGCGGATTCTCCACCAGCAACACCAGATAGGCGCTGCGCCGGGCTACCGCAACCACCAGCGGCAGCAGGCGCTGCAGGGCCAGGTCCGGCTGCTCGACCTCGGCACAGGCCCGCAACAGCAGCGGCATGAACTGGTCCAGTCGCTCCCTGCCCACCGCCTGCAGGGAAACCACCCGGCCGCTGCCACGAAAATCCTGCAGCAGTTGCAGGCTCTGCTCCGGGTCCTGGTAGCCCAGTTCGGCCAGCGAGTCCGCGTCCATGTCGTCAGCCCAGAGGCCCACGTCCTCCAGGGCCTCGGCCGGCGTCTGCTCGTCTTCCGGCGGCGCGATCAGGTTGGAAAAATGCGCGGACACCCGCTGGCGGTGGGCACCGAGGGCCTCCGCGAAGGCGTCCCAGGCGGGGAAACCCATGACGTGGGCCATGGCCTGGCGCGGCACGGCATCCGCGGGCAACTCCTGGGTCTGCTTGTCCTGGTAGCCCTGGATGGCGTGTTCGCTGTCGCGCAGGAACAGGTAAGCGGCGCGCAATTCCCCGGCCACTTCCCGGGGCAGGCAACCCAGGTCCACGCACTCTTCCAGCACCACCAGCAATTCGCGCTGCTGCAGACCGAGGTCGCGGCCGCCGCGTATCAGCTGGAAGCACTGGGCGATAAACTCGATCTCCCGGATGCCGCCGTGACCCAGTTTCACATTGTCATCCAGCCCCCTGCGGCGGACTTCGGCGCTGATCATCTGCTTCATGCCGCGCAGGCTCTCGATCACCCCGAAGTCGACATAGCGCCGGTAGACAAAGGGCCGCAGGCTCTGCATCAGCTGCTCGGCATACCGGGGGTCACCGCTGACCGGCCGCGCCTTGATCAGGGCATAGCGCTCCCAGTCGCGGCCCTGGTCCTGGTAATACTCCTCCAGGGCGTGGAAATTGTGCACCAGCGCCCCACTTTCACCGTAGGGCCGCAGGCGCATGTCGACCCGGAATACGAATCCCTCGGGCGTCACCTGGTCCAGCGCGGTTATCAGGCCCTGGCCCACCCGGGTAAAGAATTCCTCGTTGCTGATCTGGCGCTTTTCACCATCAGTGCTGCCCGCCTCCGGAAAGGCGAAGATCAGGTCGATATCCGAGGACACATTCAGTTCGCGGGCCCCCAGCTTGCCCATGGCGAGCACAATCAGCCGCTGCGGCTGGCCACTGCTGCGGCCCAGCGGGCGGCCAAAGCGCTTTTCCAGCTCGGCCTGGATGCGGCCGAGGGCAATATCGATACAGGCCTCCGCCAGCAGCGAGGTATCACGCACGGTTTCCAGGGTATCGGCCAGGCGACAGAAATCCCGCCACACAATGCGCAACATGTGGCGCTGGCGGAAACAGCGCAATACCACCCCCAGTTCCACCTCCGGCGGCTCCAGCGCTGCCTGCAACTGCTCGCGAAAAGCGGTGTCGGGCAGGCTTTGCTGCAGGCTGTCTCCCTGCAACAGGTCCAGTAGCATGGCCGGCTTGCGCCGGGCCAGCCCGGCCACGAACGGGCTGCAGGCAAGCACAGTGGCCAGCTGGCTGCTGAGCGGCGCCGCGGCGGTGGCAGCCTGCAGCGCCTGGCCCTCCTCCGCGCTCGCCCGTTCGAGAATATGTCCCCAGGCAGTCAGGGCCTGTGGCGCCAGCTCCCCGGGCAGGTGTTCAGTTACAAGGCTCATTGGTTGTCGTATCTCAGCTATCCAGTACCGGCGCTACCCGCATCACCTCTTCAATCGTGGTCTGGCCGCGGGCCACCCGACCGGCGCCGGACAGGCGCAGGGTTTTCATACCCTCGCTCATGGCGATCCGGCGCACCCTCGCGGTTTCCAGCTGGGAGTGGATTTCCTGCTGTAACTGCGGACTGTTGACCAGCACCTCGTAAATCCCCTGACGCCCCCTGTAGCCGGTATCGCGGCACTCCTTGCAGCCCACCGGCCTGGCCGCCTGTTCCGGGGCAGCCAGCTCAAAGGGGGCTGTGAGTTGCTGCCAGGCGTCCGGCTCCAGCGGCTCCCAGGTCTTGCAGTGCTCGCACAGTATGCGCACCAGGCGCTGGGACATAATGCCCCTGACGGTAGCCTTGATCAGGTAGGCGGGCACGCCCAGCTCCAGCATCCGGGAAATGGAGCTGGGGGAGTCGTTGGTGTGCAGGGTGGACAGCACCAGGTGGCCGGTGAGGGCGGCCTGTACCGCCATGTTGGCCGTCTCCAGGTCACGGATCTCGCCAATCATGATGATATCCGGGTCCTGGCGCATCAGGGCCCGCACCCCGGAGGCAAAATCCAGCTTGATGCCGTGGTTGACCTGCATCTGGTTGAAGGACTCCTCCATCATTTCGATCGGGTCCTCGATGGTACAGACGTTAACCTGCTCGGTGGCGAGCTGGCGCAGGGTGGAATACAGGGTTGTGGTCTTGCCGGACCCGGTAGGGCCGGTCACCAGCACAATGCCATTACCCATGCTGGTCATATGGTCCCAGCGGGCCAGGTCATCCTCCGCCAGTCCCAGCTGCTCGAAACTTTTTTGCAGCACCTCCGGGTCGAAAATCCGCATGACCAGCTTTTCACCGAAGGCGGTGGGCAGTGTCGCCAGGCGCAGCTCCACCTCATTGCCCTCGGGGCCGCGGGTTTTCAGGCGGCCGTCCTGGGGCCGGCGCTTTTCCGCCACGTCCATCCGCCCGAGGATCTTGATCCGGCTTAACACCGCGGCGCTGACCTGCTGGGGCAGCTCATAAACACTGTGCAGGACACCATCGATGCGAAAGCGCACATTACCCACGTCGCGGCGAGGTTCGATATGGATATCGCTGGCGCGCTGTTCAAAGGCGTACTGCAGCAGCCAGTCGACGATATTGACGATGTGCTGGTCGTTGGCATCGGGTTCCTTCATGGAGCCCAGTTCCAGCATCTGCTCCAGGTTGGAGGTCCCTGGGCGCTTGTCCAGTCGCTCGCTGCCCCGCGCGCCGCGCACGGAGCCCGCCATGGTGTAGAACTCGGCGGTGTGGCGGGCGATATCCCGCGGGTCCGCCAGCACCCGGCGGATGCGCTTGCGCAGCACATGCTCCAGGTTGCTTTCCCAGGAGCGGATATAGGGCTCGGCCGAGGCGATCCACACCTCGTCATCGCGGACCTCCACCGCCAGTATGCGGTGGCGCTCGGCAAAGGCCTGGGACATCACCTCGGCAACCGCGGTGACATTGATCTTCAGGGGGTCGATCAGGTACACGGCCTGCCCTGTGCGGTCACCGAGCCACGCCAGCAGGCTGTCCATGTCGAGGGCTTTGCCCGGCCGGCCCTGATCCTGCAGTTTCTGCTCCGCCAGGTAAATCAGCGGGTGCACCTTGACCCGGGCATTGCTGCTGATGTGCTGCAGGTCGGCCCCCGACAGGCGGCCATCATCGTGCAGCTGCCGGGCGAGCGGGGCCAGTTCGAGACGGTGCTCCATTGCCTGCTCACCGAAATTTGTCGCCATGTTGCCCTTTCCTGTGGTTGTCACGCCAGCGAATGCTCATCTCGCCGGCGCAGAGGTCAATGCTAGCACAGCACCCCGGGGGCAGCCGCCTGCTAACTGGCGCATTTGCCAGGATGAGGTAATTCTGACGTTTTTATGACAGCGCGCCCCATTCTTCCTATACTGCGCCCCACAAAGTACCGCAGCCCGGAGACCCCAATGGCCAGCATAAACCCGCTGGGAAGCCTGTTCGGACGCTCGCCCATAGGCCCCATTCAAGAGCACATGCAGGTCGCCTTTGAAGCGGCCGAATACCTGCCTGACCTGATCCGGGCAACCGCCGAGGGCGACTGGGACAAGGCCAAAGTCACCCACAAGGCGATCATGGACGCCGAGGGCCGGGCCGACAAGATCAAGCGCAGTGTCCGCCGCCACCTGCCCACCAGCCTGTTCCTGCCGGTGCCGCGTTCCGACCTGCTGACCCTGGTCAGCATCCAGGACCAGGTCGCCAATACCGCCGAGGACTTCGCCAGCATCGTCATGGGCCGGTATATGCAGTTCCCCGAAAAAATACTGCCGCCGGTGCTGGAACTGGCCGACAGCAGCGTGGCCTGCTGTGGCCAGGCGCTGGCCTCCATCCAGCTGCTGGACGACCTGCTGGAGGTGGGCTTCAGCGGTCGCGAGGTCAAGCGGGTAGAGGCGATGATCAAGGAGCTGGACAAGCTGGAGCGCCGCACCGACAAGCAGCAGTTCAGCCTCAGGCGCAAGCTGTTCAAGCTGGAAGCGGATCTGCCCCCGGTAGACGTCATGTTCTACTATCGCGCCACCGCCCTGCTGGGCACACTGGCCGACTGCGCGGAAAAAGTCGGTGACCGCCTGCAAATCCTGCTGGCCAAGTAACAGGGGCAGAAAGCATGGAAATTATCGCGCAATACGGCACCGTCTTTCTCATCATGGCCTGCATGTTCGGCTTCTTCATGGCCTGGGGCATCGGTGCCAACGACGTGGCCAACGCCATGGGCACCTCGGTCGGCTCCCGCGCCCTTACCATCAAGCAGGCCATTCTCATCGCCATGGTGTTCGAGTTCCTCGGCGCCTACCTGGCCGGCGGCGAGGTCACCTCGACCATCCGCAAGGGGATCATCGACCCGAAGGTGATGGAGGGCAACCCCGAGCTCATGGTGTACGGCATGATGTCGGCCCTGCTGGCGGCGGGAACCTGGCTGCTGATCGCCAGCATCAAGGGCTGGCCGGTGTCGACCACCCACTCCATCGTCGGCGCCATCGTCGGCTTTGCCGCGGTGGGCATCTCGGTGGATGCCATCCACTGGGGCAAGGTGGGCAGTATCGTCGCCTCCTGGGTGGTGTCTCCAGTGCTGGCCGGCAGCATTTCCTTCGGCCTGTTCATGAGCGTGAAAATATTCATTCTCGATACCGAGGACCCCTTCCGCCGGGCCAAGAAGTTCATTCCGGTCTACATGTGGATGGTGGGCTTCATGATTTCCATGGTGACGCTGCTCAAGGGCCTGAAACATGTGGGCCTGGAGTTCGACCTGGGCCTGGGCAGCAGGTTTGCCAATGCGGTTCCCATCTCCGCATTGCTGGGCCTGCTGGTGGCCGCCCTCGGGGCCATGTTGCTGCGCAGGATCCAGGACGACCACGACCATGAGAACCGCTTCGGCAGCGTGGAACGCGTGTTCGCGGTGCTAATGGTATTCACCGCCTGCTCCATGGCCTTTGCCCACGGCTCCAACGACGTGGCCAACGCTGTCGGCCCCCTGGCAGCCATCGTCAGCACCGTGCAATCCGGTGGCGAGATCGCCAGCAAGTCGGTAATGCCCTGGTGGATCCTGCTGGTCGGGGGTATCGGAATTGTGGTGGGCCTGGCAACCTATGGCTGGAAGGTCATCACCACCGTTGGCCGCAAAATCACCGAGCTGACCCCCAGCCGCGGATTCGCCGCCGAACTCGGGGCAGCGGCCACCGTGGTCCTGGCCTCCGCCACAGGCCTGCCGATTTCCACCACCCACACCTTGGTGGGCGCCGTGCTCGGGGTGGGCTTTGCCCGCGGTATCGCGGCCCTGAACCTGCGCGTGGTGGGCAATATTTTCATGAGCTGGCTGATCACGCTCCCCGCCGGGGCTGGCCTGGCCATCCTGTTTTTCTTCCTGTTCAAGGGAATCTTTGGCACCTGAGCGTCGCTGCACCGCAACGGGCCGCAACATAGCTGTCGCGAAGAGCCTCGGCACAGGCTAAACTTCCGGGTCACAACCTGCACAGCAGCCAACGGCCCGGCCATCCCATCCGGCACAGCCCAGCCACTGCCTGACAACCGGAACCGGAATGCCGACAACAGAACACCGCCTGATCCAGCAACTCAGCCAACTGGTCGGCACGCCCTCGGTCAGCTCTACCGATCCCAGCTGGGACGAAGGCAACCGGCCGGTGATCGACCTGCTTGCGAGCTGGCTCGCCGACATGGGTTTTCGCACCGAGATACAGCCCGTCACCGAGGGCGGCGGCAAGGCCAACCTTATCGCTACCCGTGGGTCCGGTCCGGGCGGTCTCGTACTCTCCGGGCACACTGACACGGTGCCCTACGACGAAGGCCGCTGGCAAAGCAACCCGCTTGGCCTGACAGAGCGGGACAACCGGCTCTATGGCCTGGGCAGTGCCGACATGAAGGGCTTTTTCCCGGTAGCGATGGCTGCCGCCGCCAGCTTCAGTGAGACGGCGCTGCAGCAACCACTCATCATCCTGGCCACTGCCGACGAAGAGAGTTCAATGAACGGCGCCCGGGCACTGGCCGCGGCCGGCTACCCCAAAGCGAGGGCGGCGATCATAGGCGAACCGACTTCACTGGTGCCGGTGCGCATGCACAAGGGCATTATGATGGAGGCGGTGCACATCAACGGCCACGCCGGACATTCCTCTAATCCCGACCTCGGCAACAGTGCCCTGGATGGCATGCACGCTGTTATGGGCGACCTGATGGCATACCGGGGAATCATGGCGGAGCGCTACAGCAATCCGCTGTTCGAGGTGGCCTACCCAACGCTGAATCTCGGCTGTCTGCATGGGGGCGACAGCCCCAACCGGATTTGCGGCCAGAGTGAACTGCACTTCGACCTGCGATTGACACCGGCGGGCGACAATAACGAGGTAAGGGAGGACATCCGCGCCCGGTTGCAGCAAATAGGCCGGGACCGCGGCCTGGACATCGAAATGCGCTCACTGATCCAGGGCGTGTCCCCGTTCGAGCAGGACGCCAGCAGCGAACTGGTAAAACTGGCCGAAAAGCTGACCGGGCATGATGCCATTGCCGTGGCCTTCGCCACCGAGGCGCCATTCCTGCAACAGCTGGGCATGGAGACCATCGTCATGGGCCCGGGCTCGATCGACCGGGCCCACCAGCCCGATGAATTCATGCCCCTGGACCAGATCCAGCCTGCCATCAGGCTGCTGGAGCAATTCATTCGCCACTACTGCCTGTAAACAGATCCCGTTGACCGGGCAAACAGGGGCTATATACTGGCAGTCTGCCTGGCGGCCACGCTATTTATGTTCTGCACCGAACTACAGCAACATCGTTTCTCTTCCTGTTTTTCATAAGTAATCATACCTGCCAGCAACGCGCCGTTTATTGTTCGCGGTACATTCACGATTACGGTGTCAATCCAGTCGCATCGTTGCAAACCAGGAGCCCAACATGTCCCTGCTCATTGGTGACAAGGTCGTTGTCACAATTCACTACAAACTCACCGACAACAGCGGTGAAGTCATCGACAGCTCCGAGGGAGCTGAACCCCTCGCCTACCTGCACGGTGCCGGCAACATTATCCCCGGCCTGGAAAATGCCCTGGTGGGCAAGGCCGCGGGCGCATCGCTGCAAGTGGCGGTGACCCCGGAAGAGGGCTACGGCGAAGTTCACCCCCAGCTTATCGAGACCGTGCCCCGCGCCGCCTTCCAGGGTATCGAGCAGATTGAACCGGGCATGGCGTTCGAAGCCCAGGGTTCTGATGGCCAGGCCCGTCGCATCGTGGTCAAGGAAGTGAACGGCGACGAGATCATCATCGACGGCAACCACCCGCTGGCGGGAGTCGACCTCAACTTCGACGTTGAAGTCGTCTCGGTGCGCGAGGCGAGCGACGAGGAAATTGCCCACGGCCACGTCCACTGATTGACCCGGCCCGGCAACGGGCCAGCCGCGGGGTCGTCTTCCTCAGGCCATTTGTGGAAAATTTCCATTAGGTGAACAGCAGGGCTTTCTGTACTCTAACCTGCTATTAATCAATGACTTGGGAAAGACAGTGACGAGCTCCGGCCGGGCCCACATCCGCTGGTTCAGGAATACCGCACCCTACATCAATATGCACCGGGGCAAGACCTTTGTGCTGATGCTGGGGGGCGAGGTGGCGGAGGACGCCAACTTCGCCAATATCATCCACGATATCGCCCTGCTCAAGAGCCTGGGCGTGCGCCTGGTACTCATTCACGGAACCCGCCCGCAAATCGACCGCCGGCTGGCCGCGGCTGGCATCGAATCCGGTTTTCATCGCGATATCCGCATCACCGACACCGATGCCCTGGAGCACGTCAAGGACGCCGCCGGCTCCCTGCGGGCGCAGATCGAGGCGCTACTGTCCATGGGCCTGCCCAACTCGCCGATGCAGGGCTCGCACATGCGGGTGTGCTCCGGCAATTTCGTGACCGCCAGGCCGCTGGGCGTGGTCGACGGCGTTGATTTCCAGCACACCGGCAAGGTCCGGCGCATCGACTCGGAAGGGATACATCGCCAGCTGCGGGACGACGCCATCGTATTGCTCTCGCCCCTGGGTTATTCCCCCACCGGGGAAATCTTCAGCCTTGCCCTGGAAGATATTGCCGTCAACTGCGCTGCGGCGATTTGCGCCGACAAACTGATCCTGTTCAGCAGCGAGACCGGCATCACCGACGCCGATGGCGTACTGATCCGGCAACTTTCCCTGCACGACATCGAGGCCCTGCCGGCCGCGGACACAGAGCAGGGGACGCTGCTGTACACCGCCCGCGAGGCCTGCGTGCAGGGCGTTCCCCGCTGCCAGGTGATCAGCTACCGGGATGACTGCGCCCTGCTGCAAGAACTGTTCACCCACGACGGCAGCGGTACCCTGGTGGCCAACGTGGAATACGAAAAATCCCGCCAGGCAAACATCGACGACGTCGGCGGCATCCTGGAACTGATCGAACCGCTGGAACAACAGGGCATACTGCTCAAGCGCTCCCGCGAACTGCTGGAAAATGAGATCGACCGCTTCCAGCTGCTGGAGCGCGACGGCCGCATCATCGCCTGCGCGGCGCTGTATCCGTTCCCCGGGGAGAACTGCGGCGAACTTGCCTGCATCGTCACCCATCCGGACTACCGCGGTGGCAAACGCGCCCAGCGCCTGCTGGCGGAGCTGGAGCAGGAAGCCCGGGGCATGGGCCTGACCCGGGTATTCGTGCTCAGCACCCAGACCGCCCACTGGTTCCTGGAACAGGGTTTTGTCGAGAGCACGCGCGACGAACTGCCTTCCGAGCGCCGGGCGCTGTACAACCTGCAGCGCAACTCCAAGGTGTTTTTCAAGCCGCTGTAAGCACCGGTGCGGTCGCCAGGCCGGTTGCTGTTACCAGCCCTCCTGACCGCCGGTGGCTTTTTTGCTATCCTCCCCTGCCTGATTTTTAACCCGCGGTGATCAGTCACCAGCGGACAGATGGATAGCCCTATGCCAGAGTATCGTTCCAAGACCTCCACCGGCGGCCGCAATATGGCCGGCGCCCGCGCCCTGTGGCGCGCCACCGGCATGAAAGACGGTGATTTCGGCAAACCCATAATCGCCGTGGTCAACTCCTTCACCCAGTTCGTTCCCGGGCATGTGCACCTGAAGGACCTGGGCCAGCTGGTAGCCCGGGAAATCGAGGCGGCCGGCGGGGTCGCCAAGGAATTCAACACCATTGCCGTGGACGACGGCATTGCCATGGGCCACGACGGCATGCTCTACAGCCTGCCCTCCCGGGACATCATTTCCGACTCGGTGGAGTACATGGTCAACGCCCACTGCGCGGACGCCATGGTGTGTATCTCCAACTGCGACAAGATCACCCCCGGCATGCTCAATGCCGCCATGCGCCTGAACATACCGGTGGTCTTTGTCTCCGGCGGCCCCATGGAAGCCGGCAAGACCAAACTATCCGAACACAAGCTGGACCTGGTGGACGCCATGGTCATCGCCGTGGACGACTCCGCCTCGGACGAGGAAGTGGCCGAGTACGAACGGTCCGCCTGCCCCACCTGCGGCTCCTGCTCCGGCATGTTCACCGCCAATTCCATGAACTGCCTGACCGAGGCCCTGGGCCTGTCGCTGCCGGGCAATGGCTCTACCCTGGCCACCCACGCCGACCGGGAACAGCTGTTCCTGCGCGCCGGGCGACTGGTGGTTGAGCTGTGCAAACGCTACTACGAACAGGGTGACGAGTCGGTGCTGCCGCGCAAGATCGGCAGTTTCGAGGCCTTCGAGAACGCCATGTGCCTGGATATCGCCATGGGCGGCTCTACCAATACCATCCTCCATTTGCTGGCCGCTGCCCAGGAAGCGGAACTGGACTTCACCATGGCCGACATCGATCGCCTGTCCCGCAAGGTGCCGCAGCTGTGCAAGGTGGCACCCAATACCCCCAAGTACCACATGGAGGACGTGCACCGGGCCGGCGGCATCATGGGCATACTCGGCGAGCTGGACCGGGCGGGACTGCTGCACACCGGCTGCCCCACGGTACACAGCCCGACCATGGGTGACGCCCTCGACAACTGGGATATCGTGCGCACCAGCGATGCCGCGGTGCACAAGTTCTACAGCGCCGGTCCCGCCGGCATCCCCTCGCAGACCGCCTTCAGCCAGGACACCCGCTGGCCCAGCCTCGACGACGACCGGGAACAGGGCTGTATTCGCTCCATCGACAACGCTTTTTCCCTGGAGGGCGGCCTGGCGGTGCTTACCGGCAATATCGCCGAGGACGGCTGCGTGGTGAAAACCTCCGGGGTGGACGAGTCCATCCTGGTATTCTCGGGCCCGGCCCACATCTGCGAAAGCCAGGAAGCGGCGGTGGACGATATTCTCAACGACCGGGTCAAGGCCGGCGACGTGGTTATCGTCCGCTACGAGGGGCCGCGCGGCGGCCCCGGCATGCAGGAAATGCTCTACCCCACCAGCTATATCAAGTCCAGGGGACTGGGCAAGGCCTGCGCCCTGCTCACCGATGGCCGCTTCTCCGGCGGCACCTCCGGGCTGTCAATTGGCCACGCCTCGCCCGAGGCGGCGGCCGGCGGCGCCATTGGCCTGGTGGAACAGGGCGATATTATCGAGATCGACATACCCGGGCGCAGCATTAACGTCAAGCTGACCGACGAAGAGCTGGCAGCACGGCGTACCGCCATGGAAGCCCGGGGCGCGAAGGCCTGGAAACCGGTAGACCCGCGGCCGCGAAAAGTGACCCCGGCGCTGAAAGTGTACGCCAGGATGGTCACCAGCGCCGACAAGGGCGCGGTGCGCGACCTGTCACTGCTGGACTGAGGGCGGCAGCCTCAGCCGCCGCGGGCGATCAGCGACTCGACGTCCTCGCGCAGGTCCTCCAGCCGCTTGCGCAGGCGCCGGTCCTGATTCTCTGAGCGGGTGTTGGCGAGGGTTGCCAGGGCCTGGTAGATCACCTGCGCATTGTGCTCGTAGACCGCCTGGTACTCCGCCGAGGTGGTCTGCTCGCGATTGCGCAGGGCCGCCCGTACCGCATCCTGCCAGCCGGCTTCACGCTGCAGTAAGTGCTCCAGCCGGTCCAGCCAGCGGGCCCGCTCCCGCAGCCAGATCGCATCGGAGCGCTGCAGTCGCCCGGCCGCGCCCTCCAGGGTCGCGCGCTGGCCCCAGTCCAGGCGGCCGAGGAAGTCCTGGGCTGAATCCTCGAGGTTTTCATAGGCCTCCTCGCGGTATTCTGCATCGCTGCGGGACAGATACTCTTCCTCGTACTCCTCCTGCTTGTCCCGCAGCGTGGCCACGAATTCCTCCATTTGCTCGCGGGACAGCTCCTCTCCCAGGGCCAGCATCCATTCCAGGCCGCGAAACTCGATGCGCAGCCAGGCTTGTTCGAAGCGACCGACAATCGCCGCTACTTGCTCACTGCCCACCTCCCCTTCCAGGCTTTGCTCGATGGCGTCGATAAGCCCCAGGTACAGGGGCAGTTCCTGGCTGCGGTGCCAGGCCAGGAAAGGCTCCAGTTGGGCATCGAGAAACTTTTTCTGGTCACGGGTGAGCTCGACGTACTTGCCCACATACCAGGGGATGATGAAATCCAGCCTATTGTAGAGAAAGGTGGTGCTGCTGCAGCCGGCGAGGCCAAGCAGCAGTCCTGCCAGTACGGTTGAGCGTAATGCCTGTCTCACGTTACCTCCGGGTTTACCAGGGCAGGTTTGCCGGGTCCAGGTTACCGCCGCTGATAATGACACCGACCCGGCGTCCGCGAAAGCGCTCCGGATGCTCCAGCAGACCGGCAAAGCTGACCGCACCGGAGGGCTCAACCACCTGTTTCATGCGGCTCCAGTGCAGCTGCATAGCCTCCACGATGCGCTCATCGGCCACGGTAAGGATGGTGTCTACCTGTTTACGGATGATACTGAAGTTGAGTTCACCGAGACTGGTGCGCAGGCCGTCGGCAATGGTGCGGGGGTTGGTCTGCGGCTGCAGCTCGCCGAGTCCGAAGGAACGGAACGCGTCATCGGCCCCCTCGGGCTCCACCGCCAGCACCTCTGTCCGGCTGGTGCTGCCCTTCACTGCCAGCGCGGTGCCAGCCAGCAGGCCACCGCCGCCCACCGGCACCACCACCACGTCGAGATCGGCAACCTGTTGCAGCAACTCAAGCGCCGCCGTGCCCTGTCCGGCGATGATATCCGGGTGATTGTAGGGGTGAATTTCTGTGGCGCCGGTGGCCGCAATCACCCGCGCCAGGGTTGCTTCCCGCGCCGCCAGGGTGGGCTCACATTCAACAATCAGGCCGCCGTACGCCGCCACCGCCTCCTTTTTCACCGCAGGCGCATTGGCTGGCATGACGATATGGGCAGCGATGCCGCGGGCGGCGGCCGCCATGGCCAGGGCGGCACCGTGATTGCCGGATGAGTGGGTGGCCACGCCGGCCCGTGCCCGCGCGTCATCCAGCTTGCGCACGGCGTTGGTGGCGCCGCGGGCCTTGAAGGCTCCCACGCGCTGCAAGTGTTCGGCTTTGAAAAACAGCTGCGCGCCAGTCAGCTGATCCAGCAGCTGGCTGGTCAGCACCGGCGTGCGGTGCACACTGCCGGCGATACGCTCACTGGCAGCGACCACGCGGGCGAAATCCAGCGGCTCAATCGCGGTCATCGCTTTACTCCTTCAGCTCCAGGCGCCAGCCGGCCTGGCGCCAGACAATATAGCCGAGCAGGAAATTGCCCTGTAGCAACAGGGAAAGCACCCACTCAAAGGCGTCCTCGACGCTCTCGTACCAGCGCTCGTCCCAGGCATCCAGCACCACCGTCAGCAGGCCCAGCAGTAACAGGGTCAGCAGCACTGTGCGCATCGCGGTGAGCGGCCACCTGCTGACGCCCGGCACCCGCAGGCTGGCCAACTGCGCCAGCATCAACAACTGGGACAGGAAAGTAAAGGAGAAGAACAGGATGGTGCCCACGCGGCGCTGGGTGCGCCAGGCATCGCCCCGCTCCCCCAGTACCGTGACATAGAGAATAAGGCCGATGCAGGCGACGATGCCGAGGACGAGCATCCAGCGATTGGCCCACTGGCGGCTATTGCCCCGCTGCCGCTGCAGGTGACCCAGCCAGCTGTAGTTCAGCCACCAGTAGGCCATCAATACCACCGCCGCCGGCAGCATGGTGGCGCGGAACAGGTAGCTGGCCGGGGGCTTGCGCCCGGTCGCGCTGATCGAGGTACAGCTGTCGATGTAGGGAAAACACCAGTCCACCAGGCCGTGGCTGGCGGCCAGCACATAGGTCAGCTGAACCGCGACAAACGGCAGCAGCGCTGCCAACAGCGCCACGATTCTCACGTTCATGGCGCCAGTTTATCGGGGTATTGGTGCTCGGGCTATGCTACTGTCCACCGAAATCCCTGACCCTGGCCCATCATCGTGATAGCAACACTGGAGCACTATTCCGTCCAATTCGCCAACGCCGTGTGGGGTACGCCCACGGTCATACTGCTGCTGGGGGGCGGCCTGTTTTTCGCCTTCTACTCCCGCCTGCTCCCCTACCGCCACTTCGGCCACGCCTTCGGCCTGCTGCTGGGCAAATACGATTCCGCCGACCAGCCCGGCGAGCTGAGCCACCGCCAGGCGCTGGCCGCGGCCCTGTCCGGCACCCTGGGCCTGGGCAATATTTCCGGGGTGGCGCTGGCCATTGTGGCCGGCGGTCCGGGGGCGGTGTTCTGGATGTGGATGTCGGCCCTGGTAGGCGTGGCCACCAAGTTCTTCACCTGCACACTGGGCGTGATGTACCGCGGCAGCGACAGCCTCGGGCGGCTGCAGGGCGGCCCCCAGTACGTGATTCGCGAGGCCATGCCCCGGGTTTTCTACCCGCTGGCCATCCTGTTTTCCCTGATGGGCCTGATCGGCACCCTGCCCATGTTCCAGGCCAACCAGCTCAGCGCCTTGATACGCCAGAGCGGCATGATTGGCGAGCCCGGCCCACTGGGCAACCTGCTGCTGGGCCTGGTGATGGCCACCGTGGTTGGCCTGGTGATTTTCGGCGGCCTGCAACGGGTGGCGCGGGTGGCCGTCACCGTGCTGCCGCTGATGATCCTGATTTACCTCGGTATGACGCTGTTCCTGATCGCCAGCAATATCACCGCGGTGCCCGCCATCCTGTCGCTAATCGTCAGTGAGGCATTCAACCCCCAGGCGGTGGGCGGCGGCTTTCTCGGGGTGGTGCTGATCGGGGTCAGCCGCGGGGTGTTCTCCAACGAGGCCGGCCTCGGCACCGAGGTCATGGCCCACGGAGCGGCCCGCACCAGCGAACCGGTCCGCGAGGGCCTGGTCGCCATGCTGGGCCCGGTGGCGGATACCCTGATCGTCTGCACCTGCACCGCTATCGTCATCCTGCTCGCCGGCACCTGGCAGGAGCCGGGGGAGTTGTCCGGGGTAACGCTCACCGCCAACGCCTTTCACGCCGAGCTCGGCAACCTGGGAACCGGCCTGCTCACCCTGGTCACCCTGCTGCTGAGCAGCACCACCATGTTCGCCTGCTGGTACTACGGGGCCAAGTGCTTCGGCTTCCTGGTGGGGGCCCAGATACAGCACCACTACCGCTGGTTCTTCCTGGCAACCATCGTTTTCGGAGCCACCGTCAGCCTGAAGGTGGTGTTCAACCTGATCTCGGGGGCCTACGCCATCATGGCCATACCCACCATGGTCTCCACACTTTACCTGTCAGGAAAAGTGAAGGCGGCGGCGCAGGACTATTTCCGGCGCCATCCCTACTAGGGCCTGAGACTTCAGGCGGCGACAGTCTCGGCGCCCACGGTGCTGTTGATGGCGCTGAGGATGCCGTTCATGGAGGCCTGCACGATGTCGTGGCTGCGGCCGGCGCCGCAACAGCGCTGGCCATCGATATTGAGCTGGATATAGCAGATCGCCTCGGCATCCGCGCTCTGGCTCAGGGCGTGTTCCGAGTACTCCACCAGCACGATAGGCTTGCCGATCACCGACGACATGGCGTCGACAAACGCGGCGACCACCCCGTTACCGGTGCCGGTGATGGTATGGCTGCCGCCGTTGACCAGATCGATTTCCAGCTTGTCGATCTTGTCCTCGCGGCTCAGCTTGTAGTCACCCAGGCGCCAGCCACTGTCCTGGGAAAGGTAGGTCTGGTGGAACAGGTCGTGGATTTCCTCCGGGCCGACCTCAGTCTCCCGCTGTTCGGCGTAGGCCTGCACCGCGGCGCTGAAATCGATCTGCAGCCAGCGCGGCAGGTCATAACCGTAATCCCGCTCCAGCACATAGGCAATGCCGCCCTTGCCGGACTGGCTGTTGATGCGGATGACCTCCTGGTAGGAACGGCCGATATCCGCGGGGTCGATGGGCAGGTAGGCCACTTCCCAGGCCCGGCTGTCGTCGCGGCGCGCCAGGCATTTCTTGATCGCGTCCTGGTGGCTGCCGGAAAAGGCGGTAAACACCAGCTCACCGGCCCAGGGGTGCCGCGGATGCACCGGTAACTGGGTGCACTCCTTCACCGTCTGGATGATCTCGTCCATATTGGCCAGGTCCAGCCTGGGGTCCACCCCCTGGCTGTAGAGGTTCATGGCCATGGTCACCACATCCATGTTGCCGGTGCGCTCACCATTGCCCATCAAGGTGCCTTCCACCCGGTCGGCGCCGGCCATCACCCCCAGTTCCGCCGCCGCCACGGCACAACCGCGGTCGTTATGGGTGTGCAGCGAAATCAGCAGGCTGTCGCGCCTGTCCACGTGATCGCAGAACCACTCGATCTGGTCGGCATAAACGTTGGGCGTGCTCATTTCCACGGTCGCCGGCAGGTTGATGATCACCGGCCTGTCCGGCGTCGGCTGCCAGACGGCGGTGACCGCGTTGCACACCTCGACCGCGAAATCGACCTCGGTACCGGTAAAGCTCTCCGGCGAGTACTCGAAGACCCACTCCGTTTCCGGGTAGCGGTCCGCGCATTCCTGCACCAGCCGGGCGCCATTGACGGCGATATCGAGAATGCCCTGGCGGTCCAGGCCGAACACCTGCTCACGCTGCACCGTGGAGGTGGAGTTATACACGTGCACCACCGCCCGGCGCACACCTTTGAGCGCCTCGAAGGTTTTTTCAATCAGCTCCTGGCGGGCCTGCACCAGCACCTGGATGGTCACATCCGCGGGAATCCGGTCATTGTCGATCAGCTCGCGCACGAAATCGTAGTCGTGGCTGGAGGCGGAGGGGAATCCCACCTCGATTTCCTTGAAGCCCACCTTGACCAGCAGGTCCCAGAGCCGGGATTTCTGCGCCGCGGTCATCGGCTCGATCAGCGCCTGGTTGCCGTCGCGCAGGTCCACCGAACACCACAGGGGGGCCTGGTCGATGATCTGGTCGGGCCAGCGCCGGTCAGTCTTGCGCAGGGGCTGGAAAGGTTGGTACTTGCTGTGGTCGAAGCTGCTCATGGATTCATCCGTTATGGTTAGCGATGGCTGCCCACCCGCGGGCGCAAGCCCTTTTGAGGCACGGTGCGCATTCCGCCACAGCGGGTAACTGTGGCGAACCGGTTCGCGCGGGCGGTATCCCAGCCTGCACACAGTATAGCTACTGGCAGGGAGGGAATGTCTGCAAATATCGCGGTTTGATACGCTTTTTGCGCAATTATTCACTATAAAGCGTACAATATTCGCGTTATTTTGCCCGGAATGGACCAGTAACTGTAATATGGTCATGACAGGCCATCTCATTCCGGGAACAACGACGCCAATCCATGAAACTCGATCGCACCGACCGCAAGATACTCCAGGCCATGCAGCGCAATGGCCGCATCAGCAACCTGGAACTGGCCGAACTGGTCGGCCTCTCACCCACCCCCTGTTCGCGCCGGGTCAAGCGGCTGGAGGAATCGGGGCTGATCCGCGCCCACGTCACCCTGCTCAAGCAGTCGATGCTGGGGCTCCAGCTCACCGCCTACATCGGCATCAGCATGGACCGGCACACCCCCGACCGCTTTGAGGCCTTCGAGGCCGAGGTCATGAGCTACCCGGAGGTCATGGAATGCTCGGTGGTCACCGGGCAGTCCGCCGACTACCTGCTGAAGGCGGTGGTCGCTGACATGGAGTACTACGAACAGTTTCTGCTCGGGCGACTGACCCGGATTCCCGGGGTCGCCGGTGTCCACTCCAGTTTTGAGCTGCGCCGGGTGGTACAGCGTACCGAGCTGCCGCTGGACCATATCGATGACAACACCCTGCTCAGGGACTAAGGCCTGCTAAAAGTTACAACTTACGGTGGCCGGTTCCGGGCTTGCTGTCGCAGCGCCGCCGTCCCACCATAGGACCCTCACAGAAAGCTCGGGGACAGCGGACAATGGGGACAGCAGAACAGGTCGCCCTGGTGACCGGCGGGGCCAGCGGCATGGGCCGGATTTACGCGCGACGGCTGGCGGCCAGGGGCACCCGGGTGGCCATTTTCGACGTCAACCAGCAGGGCCTGGAGGCCACCGCCGCGGGGTCGGACAATATCACCGCCTTCCACTGCGATATTGCCAGCCTGGAAGACGTCAACCACAAGGTGGCCCAGGTGGAACAGCAGCTGGGGGCGGTGGACCTGCTGGTACACGCGGCGGCCCTGATGCCGGCCTACCCCCTGGCGGAGCACAGCCACGAAGGCATGGAGCAGCTGTTCCGCATCAATTACTTCGGTACCACCTACATGGTCCGCGCGGTACTGCCGTCGATGCAGGCGCGCAAAACAGGCCGGATTATCGCCTTCGGCTCCATCGCCGGCACCGCCCTGGTACCGAAAATGGGCGCCTACTGCGCCACCAAGGCGGCCGTCAACGCCTACATCGAGGTGCTGCAGAACGAAATCCGGGCCAGTGGCGTGCGCGCCCACCTGGTGTGCCCGCCTGCGGTCAACACCCCGCTGATAGATCAGACCCTGGAAACCGACTCCCCGGGCAGCATCAGGGAATCCCGGGAGAAGGGCCGGCTCGCGGACCCGGAAAAGATGATCGACGCCATCGAGAGAGGGGTGGCCCGGGACAAGGACATTATCTATCCCAGTGAAGCCAGGCTCCTGTTTTTATGGCGTACCCTGGCGCCGCGGCTGTGGTGGAAAACCGTGATGAAATTCGAGCAGTAACGGTTCCCTCAGGCCCCGCCATGGGCTACCCTCCCCCGCCCATGGCCAGCCGACATCTCCAACCCGACTCCCCCTGGCTGCTGGCGCTGCTGGCGGCCCTGGTCGCCCTCGGTCCCCTCAGCGTCGACATGTACCTGCCGGCCATGCCGACCATGATGCGGGCACTGGACACCGATATCGGCCACATGCACCTCACCCTGAGCAGCTACCTGGCGGGGTTTGCGGTGTTCCACCTGGCCTGCGGCCCGCTGGCCGATCGCTTTGGCCGCAAGCCGGTGCTGACCCTGGGGACCGGGGTGTTTGTCGCCGCCTGTATCGGCTGCGCCCAGTCGACCAGCATCGAGGAATTGCTGGTGTTCCGCTTCCTGCAGGGCATCGGCGCCTGCGTCGGCCCCACCCTGGCGCGCACCATCACCCGCGATGTTTTCGGCCCGCGGGGCGCCGCCCGGGCGCTGTCGCTCATCGCCATGCTGATGGCGCTGGGCCCGGCGGTAGCGCCAACCCTCGGGGGGCTTGTACTCCTGGTATTGCCCTGGCCGGTGATATTCCTGTTCCTCGCCGTTTACGCCCTGTTGATGATTGTCCTGTTACAGCTGTACCTGGCTGAATCACTGCCCCAGCGCCAGAGCCTCCACCCGGTCAACATCGCCCGCAACTACGCCCTGCTGGTCAGCGACAGCGCCTACCTGGCCATCGCCATCGCCGGCGCCCTGATCTACTCCGGACTGATGGCTTACCTGTCCTCCGCCAGCTTTGTCTACATCGACATGCTGGGTGTGCCGGTGCAGTACTTCGGCTTTGTCTTCCTCACCACGGTTGCCGGTTATATCGCCGGCAGCGCGGTCAGTGCGCGCATGGCCTCCCGCTATGACTCGCGACAGACCATGCTCAGCGGCGCGCTGCTCTGCCTGTTCACCACCGCCGTCATGTGGCTGGGCGCCAGCGCCTGGCCCCACAATATCTGGGTGCTGATGCTGCCCATGGCGCTGTATGCCATCGGCATGGGCCTGGTCCTGCCCCACGCCATGGCCATGGCCCTGGCGCCCTTTCCGCAGATTGCCGGCACCGCCTCGGCCCTGCTGGGCTTTATCCAGATGGGCCTGTCTGCCGTCGCCGCCGCGCTGGTGGGCGCGGTGCTCAGTGACAGTCCGCAGCCCATGCTCATCGCCATGTTTGCCATCACCCTGGGGGCCTTCCTGCTGAGCCTCGCGGCATTTCGCCTGACCCGGTCGACGACGGCCTGACCCGGCCACCGGGCTGTGGCATACTCTGCGGGCATTTTCCCGGAGAACCACCGTGCAGACCGCCCAGGACGTCACCCAGCTCATCGGCAACACCCCCCTGCTCCACCTCAAGCAGGTATCGAAGCTCACCGGATGCACTATTCTCGGCAAGGCAGAATTTCTCAACCCCGGTGGCTCGGTCAAGGACCGCACCGCACTGGGCATTATCCGGGCCGCTGAAGCAGCCGGCGAGCTGGCGCCCGGAGGGCGCATCGTCGAGGGCACGGCGGGCAATACCGGTATTGGCCTCACCCTGCTGGCCAACGCCCTGGGCTACCACAGCACGGTGGTCATGCCCATCACCCAGAGCAAGGAGAAAATCGACTCGCTGGAACTGCTGGGAGCCGACCTGCACCTGGTGGGCGCGACCTCCTACTCCGATCCCAAGCACTATATCCACACCGCCGAGCGCCTGGCCCGCAAGCTGGCCGCCAGGGAAGAGCACGGGGCGATCTGGGCGCGGCAATTCGACAACACTGCCAACATGGACATCCACGCCAGGACCACTGGCAGGGAGATCTGGGAGCAAACCGACGGCAAGGTGGACGGTTTTATCTGCGCGGTGGGCACCGGGGGTACCCTGGCGGGTGTGTCCACCGCCCTCAAGGACAAAAACCCCAACGTGCGCATTGGTATCGCCGATCCGGCAGGCGCTTCCCTGTGCAGCTATTTCAAACGCGGTGAGCTGACTCCCAGCGAGGGCGGTTCGATTGTCGAGGGGGTGGGTATCAACCACATTACCGGCAACGTGGCCGAGGCCCGGGTGGATACGGCATTCACCATCAGCGATGAAGAAGCCCTGCCCTATATTTTTGATCTGCTAAGCCACGAGGGCCTGTGCCTGGGTGGCTCCTCGGGCATTAATATCGCCGGGGCGGTAAACCTGGCCCGGGAGCTGGGCCCGGGGCACACCATTGTCACTATTCTCTGTGACTACGGCAACCGCTACCAGAGCAAGCTGTTCAACCCGGTATTCCTGGAAAACAAGGGCCTGCCGATTCCCCCGTGGCTGAAAATTTAAGGGCCATAACGCAAAAGCCCGGCAGATGCCGGGCTCGGGAATGACAATCAGGCTGGCTTAGCTGCCGCTGGCGGCGCGCTCTTTCTCAATCAGGAAATCGGCAACCTTGAGCATATTGGCAGTACCGCCTGCCTTGCGGGTAGTGATCAGGTACTTGCCATTGACCATCATCGAGGGAGTGCCGGTAATCTTCGCCGCCCGGGCAGTGGCATTGGCCTGGCGCACCTGGCTGCTGACACCGAAGGAGTTGAAGGCCCTGGAGAAATCCTCCTCGGCCACACCGTGGGCCGCAAACAGCTCGGCTATTTCCTTTTCGCTACGCAGGGGCTTGCGGTCCACATTGAGCGTCTGGAACATGGCGGTGTCCATCTTGTCCTCGACCTTCAGCGCCCGCGCAACGTAATAGGCCCGGGCATGCAGTTCCATGGCGCCACCCCACATGGCGGGAACACCGCGGAAACTGACATCATCAGCCAGGGTTTTTTTCCACTGGGCCAGCATGGGTTCAAAGGTGTAGCAATGCCCGCAGCCGTACCAGAAAAATTCTGCCGCTTCTATTTTACCGGGGTTGGCGGTGCGTATCGCCGGACTGATCACATCGTAGTGTTCGCCGGCAACGTAGGTCTCCTCGGCAGTGGCTGTAACGGCTACCAGGCTCAGGGACAGTATCGTCAGGAATCGTTTCAACATTAACTGGGCATCTCCTTATAGTGCTCACCCCAGTGAGACCATCAATCGTGGACCGGGTTCGTCGGGTGATAAAAAAAGGTGGCATATTGCCACCTTTAATCCGCCAGTCAGGCTTACTTCAGGCCGGAGGCGTAGCTGGCAACCGCTTCGATTTCCTTGTCGGACAGACCGAAGGCGTTGGTGCGCATAATCATGGTGTCGCCATCATTGGTGCGCCCAGTCTCGTCCTCGTAGCCCTTGCGATAGGCTTTCAGCTGCGCGGCGATATACTCCGCGTGCTGTCCAGCCAGCGCCGGGAAGCCGGCGGGGGCATTGCCCTTGCCGTTGGGTGAGTGGCAGGCGGTGCAGGCGGCCACCTTGCGTTCGGCGACACCGGCACGATAGACCTTTTCCCCAAGGGCTACCAGTTCGGGATCGGCCTGACCGCCGGAACGGGCCTGGGAGGCGTAAAACGCCGCCAGGTCGGCCAGCTGCTGGTCGCTCATGTTATCCACCTGTCCCACCATGGTGGGCACCGGACGGGCGCCATCGCGAATGTCCTGCAACTGCTTGAGCAGGTACTTTTCGCCCAGGCCCGCCAGCTTGGGAAAGGTCGGGGCGGCGCTGTTACCGTCGGCACCGTGACAGGCGCTGCAGGTCACGGACAGTTCCTTGCCCTTGGCAGCATCACCCGTCTGCGCGGCGACGGCTTGGCTCAGGCCCAGCAACACGCTGGCCAGGATTACAACTTTCTTCATGTTCGTTCCAGATTGTTCGTCGTCAGGCCGCGAGTTTACTCGGCGGGCTTGGCCATGTACTCGATCAGGGCCTTGTAGTCTTCGTCGGAGCAGTCAAAGCACATGCCCTTGGGGGGCATCGCATTCAGGCCCGTGTTTACAGAAGCAACCAGCGCGTCCATGCCCTTGGCCATGCGTGTTTCCCAGGCGGCGGCGTCACCGGTCTTGGGCGCGTTGGCGGCGCCGGTAGCGTGGCAAACAGCACAACTCTTGTTGTACTTGTCCATATCCGGTTCGGCCATGGCGGAAGTAGCACACAGCAGCAGGGTTGCAGCAACAATCTTTTTCATAACACACCTCACGGTCAATACGGCGCAGCCTCATGCTGCGCAAGCTTTTGATAACATGTGAAAAAAGCTGTGGCATTATATACGAGATACACACACCTAAAAAGGCAATAACGCACAATGTCTGAGCAGGATCAAGTGCCGGCTCCCGAAGCCCCCGATTATCGCAGGGCCCAGTTCCTGACCAGCGCCGCCAAACTTCACCAGTGCCCCCCGGACGAGGGCTGGGAAGTTGCCTTTGCCGGCCGCTCCAACGCGGGAAAATCCAGTGCAATCAATAGCTTGACCAATAACAAGAAGCTCGCCAAAACCTCCAAGACTCCCGGACGCACCCAGCTGATCAACTTCTTCGAGCTGTCTTCCAGCCAGCGCCTGGTGGACCTGCCGGGGTACGGTTTTGCCAGGGTTCCAGTGGCGGTCAAGCAGGAATGGACCAAACAACTGGAAAATTATCTGGCTAAACGCCAGTGTCTGCGGGGAATGATTCTGCTGATGGATGTGCGCCATCCGCTGCAGCCCTTCGACGAGCAAATGCTCAACTGGGCGCTGGCGGCCCACATGCCGGTGCACATCCTGCTGACCAAGGCCGACAAACTCAAGAAGGGGCCCGCCAACAACGCCCTGCTGGCAGTGCGCAAGGCAATGCAGCCCCACCAGGAGCTGGTCAGCGTGCAGCTGTTTTCCGCCCTCAGGCACAGCGGTCACCAACAGCTGATCGAGGTCCTCGACAGCTGGCTGACCGATGCCAGCGTGTACGGGGATGATGAGCATATCGAGAGCTGCTAGGGTCCGTTCACAGCGATCGCGCTGACTCCCGGCAAAAAAAACCCGGTTGCCTCTAGGGGGAAGGCAACCGGGACACCTAGGGTCTCTGGGGAAAGAGACTTGCTCTCGAAGACTATGGAGAAAGCCTTCATAGGGGTGTAGCACTTGCTACATAGTTTAGGACCGGGTTGCGGGCAATGAGTTCCCACTGACCAGAAAAATTTTTACCGGCCCGCTGCAGCCGGACCCCAGGGCCTGTTGACACTCACCGGCTCGACAAGGTTCTAGTGGGCCTCGTCCCAGTTGTCCCCTACCCCCGCCTCGACCAGCAGCGGCACCGACAACTCGGCGGCAGCGGACATCAGGCTGCAGAGCTGGTCGCAAACCGGCTCGACCTGGTCCACCGCCACTTCCAGTACCAGCTCATCGTGCACCTGCATCACCATGTAGGCATCGGCTTCACCCTCGCCCAGCCAGGCGTCTACCGCCAGCATGGCCCGCTTGATGATGTCGGCGGCGGTGCCCTGCATCGGGGCGTTGATAGCGGTACGTTCCGCAGCCTGGACCCGCATCTTGTTACGGGAGTTAATCTCCGGCAGGTACAGACGCCGGCCGAACAGGGTTTCCACGTAGCCCTGCTCCCTGGCCAGGGCCCGGGTCCGGTCCATGTAGCTGGCAACGCCCGGGTAGCGCTCGAAATAGCGGTCTATGTACGCCTGAGCCTCGTTGCGGCCCAGGTGCAGCTGCTTTGCCAGGCCGAAGGCCGACATGCCGTAGATCAGGCCGAAATTAATCGCCTTGGCCTTGCGCCGTTGCTCCGCCGAGACCGCTTCGAGGTCGACCTCAAACACCTCGGCGGCGGTTGCCCGGTGCACATCCAGCCCGTCCTGGAAGGCCGCCAGCAGGCCCGGATCCGCGGACAGGTGGGCCATGATACGCAATTCGATCTGGGAGTAGTCCGCAGCCACAATGCGGTAGCCCCGGGGCGCAATAAAGGCCTGGCGGATGCGCCTGCCTTCCTCGGTGCGGATGGGAATGTTTTGCAGGTTGGGGTCGGAGGACGACAGGCGCCCGGTTGCGGCCACCGCCTGGTGATAGGAGGTGTGAATCCGGCCGGTCTGCGGATTCACCATCCCCGGCAGCTTGTCGGTGTAGGTGGATTTCAGCTTGGAGAGACTGCGGTATTCCAGCAACAGCTTGGGCAGCGGGTAGTCCAGGGCCAGTTCGACCAGCACGTCCTCGGCGGTGCTGGGGGCGCCCTTGGGGGTTTTCTTGATCACCGGCAGTTCCAGCTTCTCGAACAGGATCTCGCCCAGCTGTTTCGGCGAGCCGAGATTGAATTCCTGTCCCGCCAGGTCGTAGGCATCAGCTTTGAGCTCTTCCAGCCGCTGGCCCAGCTGCTTGCTCTGCCGGTGCAGCAGCTCGGTCGACAACAGGGCTCCCCGGCGCTCGATGCGCGACAGTACCGGCACCAGCGGCAGCTCGATGTCGCGGAACACCGACGCCAGGCTGCCCTGCTCTTCCAGTTTCGGCCACAGCGCCCGGTGCAGGCGCAGGGTGATATCGGCGTCCTCCGCCGCGTAGGGCCCCGCCTCCTCCACCTTGACCTGGTTGAAGGTGAGCTGTTTCGCGCCCTTGCCGGCGATGTCTTCAAAGTGAATGGTACCCTGACCCAGGTACTTCAGGGCCAGGCTGTCCATATCGTGACGGGTGGCAGTGGAATTCAGCACATAGGATTCCAGCATGGTGTCGTAGGCAATGCCGCGGAGCTCGATACCGTGATTGGCCAGCACGCTGGCATCATACTTGAGGTTCTGCCCGACCTTGGCCTGCTCCGGGTCCTCCAGCAGCGGCTTGAGCCGGGCCAGCACCGCGTCCCGGTCCAGCTGTTCGGGCGCGCCGAGATAGTCATGGGCCAGGGGCACGTAGGCTGCCCTGCCCGGCTCCACGGCAAAGGACACCCCCACAATGCGTGCCTCCATATAGTTCAGGCTGGTGGTCTCGGTGTCAAAGGCAAACAGGTCTGCCGCCGCCAGTTCCTGCAGCCACTGGTCCAGGTCCTTCTGTGCGGTCACGATCTGGTACTGGGTCTCGATCTGCTCGGCAACGGGCGCCTCGCCCTCCCCCAGCAACTCCTCCAGCCAGGCGCGAAACTCCATGCGGGTGAACCAGTCCACCAGGGCTTCCCTGTCCGGCTCGCCATTGGCCAGCTGCTCGGGGCTCTGCGCCAGTTCCACATCGGTCTTGATGGTAGCGAGTTCGTAGGACAGGTAGGCCTTGTCCTTTTCCGCTTCCAGTTTGGCGCCCATGGATTTGGCCCCGCGAAAGGACAGCCCGGCGACCTTGTCGAGGGAAGCGTAGATCTCATCCAGGCCACCCAGGCCCTGCAGCAGGCCCAGGGCGGTTTTCTCCCCTACTCCGGGAACGCCCGGTATGTTGTCGACTTTGTCGCCCATCAGGGCGAGAAAATCGATGATCAGCTCCGGCGGTATACCGAATTTTTCCTTCACCCCGGCTTCATCCAGCACCGTCCCGGTCATGGTATTGACCAGCGTGGTATGGCGGTCCACCAGCTGGGCCATGTCCTTGTCACCGGTGGAAATCACCACATCCCTGCCCTGGGCACTGGCCTGCCGGGCCAGGGTGCCGATAACGTCATCGGCCTCAACGCCCTCGATGCAGAGAAAGGGCAGCCCCATGGCCCTGACGATGCCGTGAATGGGCTCGATCTGCTCGCGCAACTCATCCGGCATCGGCGGCCGCTGGGCCTTGTACTCGGCAAAGATATCGTCGCGGAAGGTCTTGCCCTTGGCGTCGAAGACCACCGCCACCGGTGATTCCGGGTACTCCGCCACCAGTTTGCGGAGCATGCTGATGACCCCGCGCACGGCACCGCTGTTGCGGCCCTCGGAGGTGGTCAGCATGGGCAGGGCATGGAAGGCCCGGTAGACGTAGGAGGAGCCATCGACGAGGACAATCGGGGGCATTGAATCCATTTTAGAACTCTCTATTCGGGTTTGTCGGGCCCGCCAGTAATTGTGTCTTCACTTCCATGAAAAGCCCTTTAATAACGGCTTCTGGCTTCCGGCAGTGGCCGGAATGGCGACAGGTCAGCGATCCCAGAGTACGCGCGCTGAACGGTAGGTCACTTTCATCTTCGCCTGGTCCAGCGGGGCCTTGAAAAAACCGTGATAGTCGCCGCGGGGATTTATCAATACCACATTGGCACTATGGTCCACCTGGTAGTTTTCATCCTGCCCCGGGACCTTGCGAAATGGCGTGTTCAGGGCAGTGGCAAAACGGTGCACATCGAGAAACTCACCGGTGACCCCGAGGAAGTCCTCGTTGAAGTAGGGCACATAGTTCGCCAGCTGCTCGACCGTATCCCGGGCCGGGTCTACCGTCACCAGCACCACCCGGGTGTCCGCAACTTCTGTGCCCTCGAGCTGGCCCATGAACTGGTCGAGAAAGGCCATGGTGGTCGGGCAGATGTCAGGGCAGTGGGTGAAGCCGAAAAACAGCAGGGTCCAGCGACCTTCCAGCCGGTCCCGGGTAAAGGCCTCACCGTGATGGTCGACCAGGTTTATTTCACCGAAATTACGCGGGGTTTCCAGCAGATAAAGGCCGTTCACCTTCATTTCGGTGGATGTCATCACCCGTGGCTGCTGGATTCGATAGACGAATCCGGCCACCACCACGGTGATAAAAACGAGCACGGCGGCAACCGTGACTTTCACGTTGCGGGACTGGGCGCGCTGGCGCTCATCGACATTGGTCATAGAGTACTTACCGGAAACAGGTAGTGATCAAACAGCATGATCACGAACAGGGCCATGAGGTAGATGATGGAATACTTGAAGGTCTCCATGGGGGCCTTGGGGTTCTTGCCCCGCATCAGTTCCACCGCCCAGTAGAGAAAACCCAGGCCCAGGACCACGGCACCGAGCAGGTACAGCGGGCCGCTCATGCGGGTGGCGTAGGGCAGCAGGGTGATCAGGAACATGATAATGGTGTACAGCAGGATTTGCAGCTTGGTGAACGCCACACCGTGAGTCACCGGCAGCATGGGGATGCCGACGGCGGCATACTCTTCCCGGCGATGGATGGCCAGCGCCCAGAAGTGGGGCGGGGTCCAGGCGAAAATTATCAGCACCAGCAGCAGGCCATGGCCGCCGATTTCGCCGGTAACCGCGGTCCAGCCCAGCAGCGGCGGCATGGCACCGGCCAGGCCGCCGATCACAATATTCTGCGGCGTCGCCCGCTTGAGGAACATGGTGTAAATGAAGGCGTAACCCACCAGCGACGCCAGGGTCAGCCAGGCGGTCAGCGGGTTGATAAACACCATCAGGATTGTCATGCCGAGGCCGCCCATTAGCAGGGCAAAAATCGCCCCCTGGGTATTGCTCACCCGACCGCTGGCTACGGGTCGATTGTGGGTACGGGACATTTGCAGGTCTATGCGCTGGTCCACCAGGTGATTGACCGCCGCCGCGGCGCCGGCGCAGAGGGCGATACCGAGATTGCCCAGCACCAGCACATCCAGCGGCACCATGCCCGGTACCGCCATGAACATACCGATAGCCGAGGTGAGAATCATCAACAGGACCACGTTGGGCTTGGTCAGCTCCTTGTAGTCGCGCCAGGTGGCGGCTTCTGTACTCTGTTCTAGGGCCATGACGCTGTTACTCACTGGAATTTTTCAGCAGGAACTTGAGGTCGGAGATCACATCCTTGTAGTGAATACCGCTATTGTACGACATCATCACCCAGCCTGCCGGGTCAACCAGGTACCAGGTGCTGGCATCGCGCTGTTGCTCGGGGAACAGTTCCTGATAGGCACCTGCGGCCAGGGTCAGCGCTTTCATCCCGCGGTGCTCGGTTGCCAGCAGTTCAGCCATGGCGGCCGGGGCAGGGTGCTGGTCACTCAATTCGCTGACCTCCAGGCGGGTGGCTGCCGGCGTCTGCTCACTCAGGTAGAGTCGGTCTATGCGGTTGAATTCCTTGCCCATGGCGATATGGATCTGCCGGGTGACATAGAGCGAGCGTTCACACACGGGGCCACAGGCGGGGCCCTGGTTGGCCACCACCAGGCTCCATTTGCGGGGCAGGTCGCTGTATTTGACCGGCGCTTCCTGGTCATCGCGCATAAGGTAATCATCCAGCTGCCGCGGTGGTTGCACCAGCTGGCCACGGTTGGCGGTACCAAAGGTACCTACCAGGTCCAGGTCACCCTCAACCACGAAATACCACAGCCAGCTCGCCGCCAGGATCATGGTCAGTGGAATGCCGGCAATCGTCAACAGCACGAGGCGGTTGTTACGGATCTGTTGTTGTTCGTTCATAAGCTACTCGCTATCAGCTCCCGGTCCGGCTCTACCCCTGGCCAGCTGCCACAGGTTAGTGCTGCGCAACAGGTAGACCAGTGCCAGTACCGCGGCCATGGTAAACCACTGTACGGAGTATGCCCGGTGCTTGGCGGGACTGATATTTATCACCTGCCAGTCCACCGCCAGTGCGCCGGGCTGGCCCTCGTCTATACGCACTTCATAGGGGAACAACGTCGCCCCCAGGGACTCGGCGATCTTGTCCATTTCCACCGCCTGCAGGCGCCGCGGCCAGGGTCCGGCAATCGCCTCATCCGCCAGCAGGTAGGGCTCGCCCGGTGGCACGTACAGCTGTCCGGTGAGGCGCACTTCGCCGCGGACCTCCGGCACCTGCGGCAATACCCGGCGACTGGCGTCCGCCGGCACCCAGCCGCGGTTCACCAGCGCCAGGCCGCCGGAGGCGAGCTCAAACACAGTGAGCACCTCGTTGCCGAAGCGACCCTCCAGCATGCGGTTATCCAGCAGGAAGTGCTCACCGGCCCGATAGCGCCCCTGCAGTACAACCGGCCGGTAGGCGAGGGCGACTCCCTCCTCGTCCCGGAGACCGGCCAGCGGGCCAGGGGGCAGTGTCTGCTGGCGCTCAAAGGCCGCGGCCAATACTGCCTTCTCCTGTGCCCGCTGCAACTGCCAGAACCCCAGTGATATCAGCAGCGGCAGCAACACCAGGGTGAACAGGGTGATACGCCACTCAAAATCGAATTCAAGCCGGGTCGCCATTCAGCGCGACTCCATCACGGGCCAGCCGGGCTGGCCTGGTTTATACTGCAGCTTCATCAGGGGCAACTCACAGGGCCGGCAACTGTGTTTCGCCCGGCCACGTTATCAGCCGCTCATGTAAATTCAATACACTACACTCCTTCTGTCTTGCCGGGCCAACTACCAGCACAGCAGGCATTATTCGATAAGTGGTAGCATGACCCCGGAGGTACAACCTTGTTAAAAGCCCTGATAATCGTCCTCATGCTGGCGCTGGTCTCCAGCCTTGGCAGCGGATTCTACTACCTGATGATTGACCAGGGAGATAAGCGCAAACGTCGCACCTTCCACTCACTCGGCGTGCGCCTGTCCCTCGCGGCAGCACTGCTCGGGGTCATCATCTATGGTGTCGCCACCGGCCAGCTGGGGCATAGCAACCCCTGGGATGCGGGCCCGAGGCCCGCTGCGGCTGAAAAATCCGAATAAGGCCAGCGGCAGGGTCCCGGCTTTTCACTGGCCCCGAAACTGCTTTTTACCAGCCCCGAAATAGTCGCCCCCGCGGAAGCGGGGGCCCAGTGTCATTCTTGGTCTGGATCCCGGCATGCGCCGGGATGACGGTCCTGGCTACAAAATATACACAAACAGGAACAGGAACACCCACACCACGTCCACAAAGTGCCAGTACCAGCTGGAGGCCTCAAAGCCGAAGTGATCATCGGCGGTGAAGTGGCCCTTCAGGCTGCGCATCAGCTGGATCGCCAGCATGGTCATCCCCATGAACACGTGGAAGCCGTGGAAGCCGGTCAACATGAAGAAGGTGGAGCCGTAAATACCTGAATTCAGGGTCAGACCGAAGTGGGCATAGGCTTCATAGTACTCATAGAACTGTACGCACAGGAAGATCACCCCCAGCGCGACGGTAATGCCCAGCCACAAATTGAACTTCTTCTTGTTGCCATCGAGGATGCCCATGTGGGCAATGTGGCAGGTGAAGCTCGAGCTGAGCAGGATAATGGTGTTCCACAGAGGCAACCACTTGTACCAGGCCGCGGCCTCGGAAAATGCCATGGTCGTCTCGGCACTGGTGAAGGAGCCGTTATTGGCGATGGGCTGGCTGGCTGCGCCGCCGACAGCCTCCTGGGGCGTCAAAGCCATTGGCCAGCTGTATTCAAACCCTTCCCAGAGCAGGCCGTTCATACGTCCACCATCGCCTTCGCCGGCCAGCCAGGGGCCCACCAGGGTACGGACGTAGAACAGGGCGCCGAAGAAGGCAAAGAAGAACATGACTTCCGAGAAGATAAACCAGAACATGCCCAGCACGTAGGATTTCTTCAGCTGGGCACTGTTCATGCCCGCAATATTCTCCTTGATCGCCTGACGGAACCAGGCGAAGAGGGTGGCCAGGAAGAAAAACAGGCCAAACAGAAAAATCGACCAGGAACTGGTAGTCTCATTGGGATCGCCAAAGGTCATGTCGTTCATGATGCTGGCGGCACCGTAGATTGACAGGATAAGGCCGATGGTGGCCATCACTGCCATCTTGCTCTTCTCGGGTACGTAATACTTTTCGTACTCAGTAGAAGTCGGATTACTCATTTTATTTCTCCGTTGTTTCGCAGGTTCCCCAACCTGCGCCTCAGCGAGCGGCTACCGGGCCGCCCGCCATATCTGTTACATCAAAAATCGTGTAGGACAGGGTGATCGTCCGGATATCCCGGGGCAGGTCCTGGTCGACAATGAACTGCAGGGGCATTTCCGTGGCGCTGTCACCGTCCAGCGGCTGGTGGTTGAAACAGAAGCACTCGGTCTTGTGGAAATACTCGGCAGCCCGGGCCGGGGAGACACTGGGTACCGCCTGGGCAACCATTGCCTGGGGCAGGGGGTTGCGGGCATGGAACACCGTGTCGTTAACCGCACCGGGGTGCACCTTCATGGCAGTCACGCTGGGACCAAACTCCCAGGGCATGGCCTCATTGTTGGTCGCCATGAACTGGACCGTAATCGTGCGGCTCTCGTCCACGCGCGCCTCGACCGCAGTATAGGCCTCACCGGAGGTCTTGCCGTTGATACCGAGAGCATCGCAGAGGACGTTGTAGAGCGGGACCATTACCACGAACACAAAGGCGAACATGCACACCGCTACCGCCACCAGCTTGATGACGGTATCGATGGCAGGGTTGGCGCTTAGTCGAAACATGCTTCAGCGCTGCCTCAGGAGTGGGCGTGAGCCGGATCGATCTTCGGCGGCGTCTCGAAGGTGTGGTAGGGCGCCGGCGTCGGTACCGTCCACTCGAGACCCTCGGCGCCGTCCCAGACTTTTTCCTCGGAAGTCGGCTTGCCGGCAACAATGGTCGCGATCACGTTGTACAGGAACAGGATCTGCGAGGCACCGTAAATGAACGCGCCTATGGACGACATCATGTTGAAGTCGGCAAACTGCAACGCGTAATCAGGGATACGCCGGGGCATTCCCGCCAGGCCCACAAAGTGCTGCGGGAAGAAGGTCACGTTGAAACCGATGAAGGAGATCCAGAAGTGGGTCTTGCCCATGGTCTCGTTGTACATCCTGCCGCACCACTTGGGCAGCCAGTAGTACACCGCGGCGGTCATGGAGAATACCGCGCCAGCCACCATCACGTAGTGGAAGTGGGCGACCACGAAGTAGGAATCGTGGTACTGGAAGTCAGCAGGCGCGATGGACAGCATCAGACCGGTGAAACCGCCGATAGTGAACAGCACCAGAAAGCCCAGGCAGAACAGCATGGGGGTTTCAAAGCTCAGGGCACCGCGCCACATGGTGGAAATCCAGTTAAACACCTTCACCCCGGTGGGTACCGCAATCAGCATGGTGGCATACATGAAAAACAGCTCACCGGCCACCGGCATACCGACGGTATACATGTGGTGGGCCCACACGATGAATGACAGGAAGGCGATGGACGCGGTGGCGTAAACCATGGAATCGTAGCCGAACAGCGGCTTGCGGGAGAACGCCGGGATGATCTGGGATACCACACCGAAGGCGGGCAGGATGATGATGTAGACCTCGGGGTGGCCGAAGAACCAGAACACGTGCTGGAACAGCACCGGATCGCCACCGCCCGCGGCGGAGAAGAAGCTGGTGCCGAAGTGAATGTCCATCAGCATCATGGTCACCGCGCCGGCCAGTACCGGCATCACCGCGACCAGCAGGAAGGCGGTAATCAGCCAGGTCCAGACAAACAGCGGCATCTTCATGTAGGTCATGCCCGGGGCGCGCATGTTCATTACCGTGGCGATAATGTTGATGGAACCCATAATGGACGACAGACCCAGTACGTGTATCGAGAAGATGAAGAAAGTGACCGATGGCGGTGCGTAGGTCGTGGACAGGGGCGCGTAGAACGTCCAGCCAAAGGCCGGCGCGCCGCCTTCCATGAACAGGGTGGATGCCAGCAGCAGGAACGTCGGCGGCAGGATCCAGAAGCTCCAGTTATTCATCCTCGGCAGGGCCATGTCCGGCGCCCCGATCATCATCGGGATCATCCAGTTAGCCAGGCCAACGAAAGAGGGCATAATCGCCCCGAACACCATGACCAGTCCGTGCAGGGTGGTCATCTGGTTGAAAAAGGCGGGCTCTACCAGCTGCATTCCGGGCTGGAACAGCTCGGCGCGAATAACCATGGCAAAGAAGCCACCCAGGATGAACATTGCAAACGCGAACCACAGGTACATGGTTCCGATATCTTTGTGATTGGTGGTGAAAAGCCACCGGCTGATGCCCTTCGCAGGGCCGTGATGATGATCTCCCATCGTTAACTCCTCCGATTAGCCTTTCTTGTGGTTGAAGACGTCAATGGGCTGAACCATGTCGCCCATGTTGTTGCCGAATGCGTTGCGCTGGTAGGTGATGACCGCCGCCATGTCGACATCGTTCAGCTGGCCGCCAAAGGCCTGCATGGCAGTGCCGGGCACGCCGTTAATGCCGATATCGAGGTGGCCGCCGAGCTCACCGGTGGCGATGGCACTGCCGGCGATGGCAGTACCCACGCCGCCTTCACCCGCGGCGCCGTGGCAGGCCAGGCAATTGCGCTCATAGACCGCCTTGCCGCGCTCCATCAGTTCGTCCATGGTGAAGGTCTGGGCCATCAGCTGCTTGATTTCCGCCGCCTCGGCCTGCTTGTCGCCCAGCCACTGCTGGTACTCCTCCTGGCTCACCACATTGACCACGATAGGCATGAAGCCGTGATCCTTGCCGCACAGCTCGGCGCACTGGCCACGGTAAACCCCTTCCACATCGGTACGGGTCCAGGCCTCGTTGATGAAACCGGGAATCGCGTCTTTCTTGACCGCCAGCTGCGGCACCCACCAGGAGTGGATCACGTCGTTGGCGGTTACCAGGAAGCGGACCTTGGTGTCAGCGGGCAGGACCAGCGGCTCGTCCACTTCCAGCAGGTAGTGTTCGCCCTTGCTCTGGCTGTTGTAAATCTCACTCTGGGGCGTACGCAGGTTGGAAAAGAAGCTGACGTTCTCGCCATCTTCATTCAGGTACTCATATTTCCACTTCCACTGGTAGCCGGTCACCACAACGTCCATATCGGCATCGTCGTTGTCGTAGACCTCCAACAGGGTTGAAGTGGCGGGGACCGCCATGCCGATCAGGATGAAGAACGGAACAACTGTCCAGGCAATTTCCACCTTGGTGCTCTCGTGGAAAGTGGCAGGTTCATGGCCCCGGGATTTGCGGTGGGCATAAATCGAATAGAACATTACCCCGAATACCCCCACACCTATGATGGTGCAGATCCAGAGGATGATCATATGCAGGCTGTAAATCTGCCTGCCTACTTCGGTCACCCCCGGCGACATGTTGATCTGGCTGACCTCGCCTGCCGCAGCCACGGCAGTAGCGCTTAACAGCATCAGCACAGGACCGAGCGCGAGCTTGAACAGCCGCTTCGCTTCAGAAAACATTTCCCGTGACTCCATTATTACGTCTCATTTTAGTTCCCCCCAGCAGGTCTTGGTTATTCCCTTGCCGTCCCGATTCACCCGACAGTGCGAGCGACCAGCTTCTGACCCGCCCGTGGGGCCGGGGCAGAGACGAAAAGACAGGGCTTGAGTGACCAGCTGACTTACTTTCACCGATAGTGCGACAATTGGACGCACCGGCAAAACGCCCGGAGTATAACCGCAGTAAGCGGCAAAGCCAAAGCGATAACTACCCCCCGGATTGCCACAACGCCAGCGCCAGCAGGCGTTCAGGGCCCCGGGTAAGCACAGCTGGATCAAGATATGGAAAGCAACAGGCAGCTGGACCACAAAATATGGGGAATTGCCTGGCCCGCCATCCTGTCCAACATTTCCATCCCGCTGCTCGGGCTGGTGGACTCGGCCATTCTCGGGCACCTGGGAACCAGCAGCTACCTCGGCGCGGTAGCAGTAGGCGCTGCACTGCTGTCCTTCCTGTACTGGGGTTTCAGTTTCCTGCGCATGGGCACCACCGGGCTGGTGGCGCGCGCCGAGGGCAGGGGAGACCAGGCCGGTTCTATATTAGTATTGGCCAGGTCGGCGGTTCTCGCCCTGGGGCTGTCAGCAGTGGTTATCCTGCTGCACCAACCGCTGATTGCCCTCGGCCTGGCGCTGATGTCCCCGGCCCCCGAGCTATTGGCCCTGGCCCAGTCCTACGCCGGCATACGCATTGCCAGCGCCCCCGCGGTGCTGGTGACCTACACCGCGGTCGGCTGGTTTATCGGCCGCCAGAACACCCGCTGGCCAATGCTGATTGTGGTGGTCACCAACCTCACCAACATCGGCCTGGACTTCCTCCTGGTCATTGGCCTGGGGCTCAACAGTGACGGCGCTGCCCTGGCCACCGTCTGTGCCGAGTACCTCGGTTGCGGGGTCGCCCTGTTCGCCGTGTACAGACAGCTGCCTGACTTTGATATATCAGAATTTAAAGGCAGTTTGCTGGACGTTAGTGCTTACCAACAACTGCTCAGGCACAATCGCCACCTGTTTGTGCGCACCGTCTGCCTGCTGTTCAGCATGGCCTTTTTCACCGCCCAGGGTGACAACCTTGGCACTGAGGTGCTGGCCGCCAATACCCTGCTCATGCAGCTGGTGATGCTCGCCAGCTACGGCATGGATGGCTTCGCCTTCGCCGCCGAAGGCATGGCCGGGCAACGCCTGGGCGGCCGCGACCTGGCCGGCTTCCGCCGCGCGGTAGCCCGCTGCACCCGGTGGACCCTGGCCACGGGCCTGGTGCTGAGCCTCGCCTTCGCACTGTTGCAGCCCTTGCTGATCAGCATCCTCACCGACCTGGATTCCATCCGGGAACTCATGAGCACGTTCTACCCCTGGTTAATCCTGCTGCCGCTACTGGCCGCACCGAGCTACCTGCTCGACGGGGTGTTTATCGGTGCCGCCGAGACCCGCTACATGATGCTCAGCATGCTGCTGAGCGTGGCGCTGGTTTACCTGCCCCTGTGGTACCTGTTCAGCGGGCTCGGTAACCACGGCCTGTGGCTGGCCTTCGCGGGCTTCAATTTTGCCCGCGGAGCCAGCCTGTTCTTCTGCTATCGCCGCCTGAGCCGGGAGGGCGGCTGGCTGGCGGCGAACCCCGGCTAGGACCCATTCACACTATCCGCTAGCGAAACCGGGGGATTGTACTAGCCTGTAGGGTACTTCTGGCGCACCGCACTCCGGGTGGCCCCATGACCACAGCGGAAATCAAGCACAACATCGATGCCGCCCTCGAACGGGAGGCACAGACAGGGGCATTTCGCCAGCTGCTGGAACAGCGGCTGCCGGAACTGCAGCAGAAACTGCTGTTGCCCGCGCAATCGCCACTGGACGCGCTGGTGGCTTTTGTCGTGAGCTACGCCCGCAGTGTGCCCGGCAGCATCAACCTGGTCACCGCGGTGAGCAAGCGCCTGCAGTTCTTCGATTACGCCGCCCCCTTCCTGCACCTGGCGGAAGACTACTTTCTCCAGCCTCCGGAGATACTGCCCGGAGACGGGGGGCTGGAGGCCCTGCTGGACGAGGCGTTCCTGGCCCACCGCTTGCTGGAAGAGGTCAACGATCACCATATTCGCCACCTGCAGCGGCCCCTGCTTCCGGTGGACATGACCGAGGCCAACCTGATCGTTCACTACCTGCTGGGCGATGAACTGGCGACCCGGCTGGAGCAACTGGTGCAATTCACCGCCTCGCACCTGCTGGAGCGGGAACACGTCTGGGAAAAAGTGAAAGCCCTGCCCGGCATTGATCCGGCGCCGGGGGAACTGATTTGCTCCAGCGCGCTGGTCGGCACCGACCAGCAGATCAGGCTGAGACTGGGCAGCCAGGAGCGCTGACTTACTCGCCGTCTGGCTTGTCAGCAGCCCGCGGGTCGACCAGGGTGACCGCTTCCGCCGGGGTTTCCACCCTGCGCGCGGCAGCGCGACTGACCCGGGTGGGTAACTCCCCGGGCCCGCCGCTATCTGTCGGTCGCTGCTCGGAGAAACCGCAGGCCACGCACTCCCGGCACTCGGTATCCATATCGACGACTATTTTGTCCATGGCACCGCAGCGGGGGCAGACCGCTCCCGCGATAAAGCGACGCCTGTGGGTTGTGTTGCTCATGGGGGCTGGCCAGTGACTTCAGAGCTGGCTATTGTAACAGCCCGCAAGCCTTCAGGAGACACAGATCATGGGACACCACAACGGCACCAGCCTGCGCAGCTTCCACGGCAAAACGCCCCAATTGGGAGCACGGGTGCTGATTGACCCCAGCGCCGTGGTCGTCGGCGATGTGAGCCTGGGGGACGACGTCTCGATATGGCCCCAGGTGTCGATACGTGGCGACATGCACCGCATCAGCGTCGGCGCGCGCAGCAGCATCCAGGACAACTCGGTCCTGCATATCACCCACGCCGGCCCCTACAACCCCGACGGTTATCCACTTGCCATCGGCTGCGATGTCACTGTCGGCCACGCCGCGGTGCTGCACGGCTGCAGCATCGGCGACCGGGTGCTGGTTGGCATGGGCGCGATCGTCATGGACGGCGCGGTGGTGGAGAACGAGGTGGTGATCGCCGCCGGCGCCCTGGTGACACCGGGCAAAACCCTGCGCAGCGGTTACCTGTACGGGGGCAGTCCGGCGCGGGAGATGCGCCAACTGAGCCAGGGGGAACTGGACTATTTCGTCTACAGCGCAAACAACTATGTGCAGCTGAAGGACCAGCACATAGCGGCTCTGCAAGGCGGGTAGGGGCCGTCAGGCGGCTGCCATGACCTGCCTGACCTGGTGGATGACCGGCCGGGTTTCCGGGCGCTGGCCACGCCAGATATAAAACGACTGGGCAGCCTGTTCCACCAGCATCCCCAGCCCGTCGGCCACTGCCCAGGCGGCGTGGTGCGCCGCCCAGCGCATAAACGGCGTGGGCTCGGCGCCATATATCATGTCGTAACAGCAGCTGCGTTCGGTGAGCAGGGTGCTGGGCAGTGCCGGCATTTCGCCACTGAGACCCGCGCTGCTGGCGTTGATCACCAGGTCGAACTGGCGCTCGCCAATCAATTCGATACCACCGCCCTCAATACTGCCCAGGTCGGCGAATTCCGCCGCCAGCTGCGCCGCCTTTTCGGCGGTGCGGTTGACCACCAGCAACTCCCGCGGCCGCTCCCGCAGCAGGGGCTCAAGCACCCCGCGGACGGCACCGCCGGCACCCACGATCAACACCCGCTGGCCCTGGACGACCCAGCCCAGGTTGGCGACCATATCCCGCACCAGGCCGATGCCATCGGTATTGTCACCCTCAACGACCCCATCCTCAGCCAGCTTGAGGGTATTGACCGCGCCGGCCCGACGGGCTCGTTCACTGAGGCGACCGGCGTACCGGAAAGCGTCCTGCTTGAAGGGCACCGTGACGTTGAGGCCGCGACCGCCACCTGCGAAAAAGCGGTCAGCCGCCCGTGCGAATTTGTCCGTATCGACCCGCACCGCGCGATACTGCATCGCCTCGCCGCACTGGCGGGCAAAGGCAGCGTGAATGACCGGCGACCTGCTCTGCTTGATCGGGTTGCCGAAAACGGCGTACTTGTCCTGTTCCGCCATTGCTCAGGCCCCGGCCTCGGCCAGCCAGTCGCGGTCCCGCAGGTAATAGTCGGTCAGTTCCGCTTCCGGGCTGCCCGCTTGCGGCTGGTAGTTGTACTCCCAGCGGACCAGCGGCGGCAGGGACATGAGTATGGCCTCGGTGCGCCCGTCCGACTGCAGGCCGAACAGCGTGCCGCGGTCAAACACCAGGTTGAATTCCACATAGCGACCCCGGCGGTAGAGCTGGAACTGGCGTTCGCGCTCGCCGTAGGGCTGCTGCTTGCGCCGGGCAACAATTGGCCGGTAGGCGGGAAGGAAGGAATCACCCACGGCGCGCATGAAGGCAAAGGACCGGTCAAAGTCCCACTCGTTGAGATCGTCGAAAAACAGCCCGCCAACGCCGCGGGGTTCCCCCCGGTGGCGCAGGTGGAAATACTCGTCACACCAGGCCTTGTAGCGGGGATAAACGTCCTCGCCGAAGGGTTCACAGGCATCGCGGGCCACCCGGTGCCAGGCAACACAGTCTTCCCGGTTGCCGTAATAGGGGGTCAGGTCGTAGCCGCCGCCGAACCACCACACCGGCTCCGCATCGGGCTTTTCCGCCACAAACAGGCGTACGTTGGCGTGGGAAGTCGGCACGTAAGGGTTGCGCGGGTGAATTACCAGGGACACGCCCATGGCCTGGTAACTGCGCCCGGCCAGCTCCGGTCGCGAGGCGCTGGCGGAGGGGGGCAGGTTTTCGCCCATGACATGGGAGAAATTGACCCCGGCCTTTTCAAACACCGCGCCCTCGGCCAGCACCCGGCTGCGGCCACCACCGCCCTCGGGGCGCTGCCACTCGTCGGTGACAAAGTCCGCCTCGCCATCTTCTTCAGCGAGGGCGGCACAAATACTGTCCTGCAGGCTCAGGAGGTAGGATTTGACCTGTTCAATTTGCATTTCTCTACTTTCCTTGGGCCGGGGCGGGAGCATTATACGCACCCGTTGCCGGGAACAAAAACGACCCGGGCACTAGGCCCTGATTACAGCGCCGCTGGCGAGATCCCGGATCTGGCTGGGACCGCTGGCGCCGCCGACCTCGCCGGGCAGCATGCCGTCGAGTTCAGCGCCGAAGTATCGTCTCACCTGGAAGCCCGCTCGCGGCGGCTGGGCGCCGGCCGGATTGGCCGAGGTCGACACCAGCGGGCCACCGAAGGCCTGACACAGGGCGCGCACCACGGGGTGAGCACTTACTCGCACCGCAACACTGGGAAAGCGGCCATGTATCCAGGGCTGCACCCGCCCGCGGTGAGGCACCAGCCAGGTGTTGGGTCCGGGCCAGCTGGCCCTGAGCGTGGCCAGTTGTGCAGCAGGCAAATCGGCGAGCAGGAAGGCGAGCTGGCTTTCACTGGCGGCCACCAGAATCAGGCCCTTGGCAACAGGACGGTCCTTCAGGGCCAGCAACCGGGACACCGCCCGCTCGGAATCAGGGTCGCAGGAAAGGCCCCAGACCGCTTCTGTCGGGCAGGCCACCACCCCCTCGTTTTCGAGAGCGGCAAGGGCCGCCGCCAGGCGCAGTTGTGAAGGCCGCGCGGGCACAGTCAGCGACCCCCGGTTATCGATGCGGGGGCGACCATGCAGCAAGTGTCGCTGTCGTTGTTGCTCACCAGAATCTCCTGCTGCCGGGGCAGTAACGACAGCTGCCCTGAAAACCGCGAAATTTAACCAAGCCCGCGACAGTTAGCAAGGGATAAGCGGGTCAGCCACTGCGCATGTAGCCCCCGGGGCAACGGCTTACCTTACCGGCCAGTTCCAGAGCGGACAGGCCGCTCATGACCTCCGCCGCAGAAAGGCCGCTGGCAGCCACCAGTTCGTCTACGGTAACCGATTCGCAGCCCAGCAGGGCCAGCAATTCAGACTGGTCGGCTTCATCATCCTCTCTCGCGTCGCCCGCAGCTCGCGGTTGCAGATCCATCTGCAACTGGTACAGGGAGTCAAGCTCTTCCAGCACGTCGTCCATGCACAGCACCATCTTGGCGCCGTCGCGCAGCAGACGCAGGCAGCCGGCACCGCCGGTGTGGGCGATGGACCAGGGCAGGGCAAAGACTTCCCGCCCCTGGGCCGTGGCCGTGCTGGCGGTGATCAGCGAACCGCTGGGCAGCGCTGCCTCGACCACCAGCACACCCAGGGCAAGACCGCTGATGATGCGATTGCGACGGGGAAAGTTGTGGGGCAGGGGCAGGGTGCCCGGCGGAAACTCAGACACCAGGCAGCCCGCGGCGGCGATCTGCTCGCCCAGCTGCTGGTGCCTGGCCGGGTAGATGCTATCGATACCTGTTCCCAGCACGGCCACCGTAGCGCCTTGTGCCGCAAGCGCGCCGCGGTGTGCCGCCGCGTCGATGCCCAGGGCCAGGCCACTGGTCACCCCGAGGCCCGCCCGGACCGCCGCCGCAGCCAGGGTTTGCGCCGCCTTGAGGCCGGCGGCCGTGGCCCGGCGGGCGCCCACCATGGCCAGCTGCGGTTTCGCCAGCAGGCCCGGGTCACCGCGCACGTAAAGCAGTGGCGGCGGATCGGCAATCGTCTTCAGAAGGGGCGGGTAGCGGGAATCCGCAATCGATATGACGTCTGCGCCGGCCGCCTTGAGGGCGGCCCGCAGATCTCGGTCGGCAACAGTCATACATCATCCTTGACGTTATGTCAGCTGGTGGTAGCGGGGCCGGAGCCCCGGGCGACGCGTCCCTGCGCCGCCCTTGAATCAATGCCTCAGGGGTTTTTAACCTTGTCCAGCACCTTCAGCGGGCGGTTGGACTTGAGCACCAGGGCGTAACTGGCCTTGTCAAAAACCTCAAACACCATGGCCAGTCCGGCACGGACGTCCGGGAGGCGCACGTTCTCTTCCGCGACCTTGTCGAACACCAGTTCACCGGTCTGGTAAATGGCCAGGACATGGCCCACTTCCAGGCCATCGCGCAGGCCCTTGTTCAATACCACGATGTCGGTGGTGCCGATCTGGGTGACGCCACCGTCAACGGCAATCATGTAACCGTCCTCGATTTGCGCCTCTGGCGCCCGGGGCTGGAAGGTGGCGTCCAGGACCCGCTCTTCCTGGGGCAGCAGGCGGTCGGCGATGCGCACTTCTTCAGTGACCCGGTTTATTTCCAGTTCGGTGACCTCGTCGCGGCTGGAGGACAGCAGCTTGGCGTTGCCGATATCCTGGGCCTGGTAACCCAGCAGTTCCTCGGTCAGCGGGTCCCGGTAGGTCTCACCGGGACGATAAATGCCGAAAGCGCGCTCACCGTCCGGGAAGGGACCGCGGCCGAAAATCAGGTCGCCGGGGGCGCTGATCAACGCGCCCTGATCGGCGGCGACGATATAGGCTGAGCTGTTGAGCTCCTCGGCATCGAGAATGCGGTGACGCAACAGGAAGGCGCCGATTTCATCCAGGGGGATGGTGGGTATGGCCAGGTCCAGCGGCTGGACCCGCATATTGGGCGTCAGCTTCACATCGCGGCCGCGGCGCAGGCGCAGGCGCGGTTGCCCGTCGACCCAGACCAGGTAAAGCTCATCCCCGGGGTAAATCAGGTGGGGGTTGTCTATCTGCGGGTTGACGTCCCACAGTTCCGGCCACAGCCAGGGTTCGCGCAGGTACATACCGGATATGCCCCAGAGCGTGTCCCCTTTCTTGACAATATAGGTTTCCGGCACATCGTCGTTCAACTCCACCGCCGCGTGCAGCAATCCGCTGAACATCAGCGAAACGAGCAGCAGCCAGATCGAGAGTGACCTTGTTTTCATTTTTTCGTCCCTGCGTGGCCCTGTTATCCCCTGCCCAGGCGCGCCAACTATGGGCACCCCTGATCCCCAGGCAGTATAATAGTTTACAGTGTGCTGCCGCGTTATGCCGCTGGCAAGCCCAAATGTTACTTTTCCCGCACCTCATGGCGGGCTGTATAAATCCGCAAAAAGAGCACTTTCCCCATGGCTGTACTGGACATACTGGAATTTCCCGATCCCCGCCTGCGCACGGTGGCCACACCCGTGAGCGAGGTGACTGACAGGCACCGGGAACTGATTGCCGACATGTTTGAGACCATGTACGCCGCCCCGGGTATCGGCCTGGCCGCTACCCAGGTGAACGTGCACGAGCGCATCCTGGTGATGGATTTGTCCGAGGAACAGAACCAGCCCCTGGTATTCATCAATCCCGAAGTGACCATCCTGGACGAGGAACTGGGCGAGTACGACGAGGGCTGCCTGTCAGTACCGGGCTACTACGAGACCGTCAATCGCCCCCGGCGCATCGCCGTCACCGCCCTGGACCGCGAGGGCAAGATCTTTTCCGACGAGCTCGACGGCCTGCTGGCTATTTGCCTGCAACACGAGATCGATCACCTCGACGGCAAGCTGTTCGTGGACTACCTGTCACCGCTGAAGCGCAACCGCATCCGCAAGAAGCTGGAGAAAGACCAGCGCCGCAGAGCCTGACCGGTGGCCGCGCTGAAACTCATATTCGCCGGTACGCCGGCGTTTGCCGCCATACATATGAGGGCGCTCATCGATAGTGAGCACCAACTTATAGCTGTATATACCCAGCCCGATCGGCCCGCCGGGAGGGGCAAGAAACTGCAGGCCAGCCCGGTCAAGCAGACAGCCGAGGCCGCCGGAGTGCCGGTGTACCAGCCCGCCAGCCTGCGCGACCGCGATGAACAGGCCAGGCTCGCGGCGCTGGGCGCCGACGCCATGGTGGTGGTGGCCTACGGCCTGATCCTGCCGCCGGAAGTACTGGCCGCGCCACGGCTGGGCTGCCTCAATGTGCACGCCTCACTGCTGCCGCGCTGGCGCGGCGCCGCGCCGATCCAGCGGGCCATAGAGGCGGGCGACCGGGAAACCGGCAGCACCATCATGCAAATGGATGCGGGCCTGGATACCGGCGCCATGCTGGCCACCGCGCGCTGTGCGATCGGCGCCCATACCACCGCCGCCAGCCTGCATGACGAGCTGGCCCGGATCGGAGCCCCCTTACTGGTCGAGGTGCTCTCCGACCTGCCCGGCTACCAGGCCGGCGCCACGACCCAGGACGATAGCCAGGCCAGCTACGCCAGCAAGATCAGCAAGGCAGAGGCGGAACTCGACTGGCAGCGGCCGGCTATCGAACTCGATCGCTGCATCCGCGCCTTCAATCCCTTTCCCATCTGCTTTACCCACCTGCAGGGCCAGCGCATCAAGATCTGGCAGGCCCGTCCCGCCGGCAGCGCGCCGCTGCCGGAAACCGCGGGCACTATCCTGCGCGCCGATCGCGATGGCATCCTGGTCAATTGCGGCAGCGGCCAGCTCGCCATAGAACGTCTGCAGCTCCCCGGCGGCAAAGCACTCAGCGCCGCCGAGGTAGTGAACGGCAGCGCCGAGCTGTTCGCCGCCGGGGCCTGTTTCTCCCCCAGCGACGTGGCCAGCTGATGGCCCGCGATACCCGCGCCACGGCGGCTGGCGTGCTGGCTGGCGTACTGGCGGGAAAATCCCTCAACCAGCTGCTGCCTGCTGCGCTGGACCAGGTCAGTGCCCGGGACCGGGGACTGCTGCAACAGCTTTGCTACGGCACCCTGCGGCAGGCGCCTCGCCTGCAGTCCCTGCTCGAGCAACTGCTGGCCAAACCCCTGCGCGACAAGGACCGCGATGTGCTCGGGCTGTTACTGTGCGGCCTGTACCAGCTGGAGGACACCCGGATTCCCGATCACGCGGCGGTGTCGGCCACGGTGGCCGCCACCCGAGCGCTGAAAAAGCCCTGGGCAAAAGGCCTGGCCAATGCCGTGCTGCGGCGCTTCCTGCGCGAGCGCGAGTCGCTGCTGGCAACGCTGGACAGCGCTGCCGCGGCCGCGCACCCGCGCTGGCTGTACGAGGCCATTCACCGGCAGTGGCCGGAGCAGGCGTCGACCATCATCGCGGCCAACAACAGCCAGCCGCCCATGACCCTGCGGGTAAACAGCGCCCGGGGTAGCCGCGAGCACTACCTGCAGGCGCTCGACGGCGCGGGCATTGGGGCCAGGGCGGGCACAATCTCCGCCGACGCCATCTACCTGGATGCAGCGCTGGACGTGGCCGAGCTGCCGGGCTTCGGGGACGGCCTGGTCAGCGTGCAGGACGAAGCGGCACAACTGGCCGCGCTGCTGCTGGCGGCAGAGGCCGGTGACCGGGTCCTGGATGCCTGCGCCGCGCCGGGGGGCAAGAGCTGCCACATTCTCGAGCGCCAGCCGGGGCTGGGCGAACTGGTGGCCATGGATGTCGACCCGGAGCGCCTGGTCCGGGTCGAGGACAACCTCCAGCGCCTGCAGCTACAGGCCGCGGTGCTGGTCGGCGACGCCGCCCGACCACCGGCGGAACTGGCCGCGGCGAGCTTCGACCGGATCCTGGTGGATGCGCCCTGCAGCGCCAGCGGAGTCATACGCCGCCACCCGGATGTAAAGCTGCTGCGCCGGGAGGAAGATATCGCAGCCTTCGCCGGCCAGCAGCTGGCCATCCTGGCGGGGCTGTGGCCGCTGCTCAAACCCGGCGGTCGCCTGCTGTACGCCACCTGCTCACTACTGGATGGCGAAAATACCGCCGTTGTGCAGCAGTTCCTGGCGGCGACAGCCGATGCCAGCCTGGCGCCGCTGCCGCAGTCGCCGGGGGTGCGCACCGCCGCTGGCTGCCAGTTATTACCCGACCCGACGGGTGCGGACGGCCTGTTTTACAGCCTGCTGACAAAAGCCTGAGACCCGGGCCGCCAATTGTGCACAATTCCCCAGCGCTTGCCCTTACAATGTCGAGGCTATTTCTTTATTGTTTCCGCATATTTAGCCGAACCCGCATGCCATGAAAATCATCATCCTCGGCGCCGGCCAGGTCGGCGGTACGCTCGCTGAGCACCTGGCCAACGAGCAGAACGACATTACCGTTGTGGATACCCACGCCGGCAAGCTGCGGGCCCTGCAGGACAGGCTGGATATCGGCATCGTCACTGGCGGCGCTTCCCATCCCAACAGCCTCTACAAGGCGGGCGCCGAAGACGCCGACATGCTGATCGCGGTTACCAATTCCGACGAGATCAACATGATGGCCTGCCAGGTCGCCCATACCCTGTTCAACACCCCGACCAAAATCTCCCGGGTGCGCTCCCCCAACTACCTGGCCCACCAGGACCAGCTGTTCAATCGCGACCACATACCGGTGGACGTGATCATCGGCCCCGAGCAGCTGGTGACCAACAATATTCGCCAGTTGATCGCCAACCCGGGCGCGTTGCAGGTACTGGACTTCGCCGACGGCCGCGTCCAGCTGGTGGCTGTCCGCGCCTACCATGGCGGGCCCATCGTCGGCCAGGAGCTGCAGCAAATCCGCACCCACATGCCCAAGGTCGACACCCGGGTCGCGGCCATCTTCCGCCACGACCGGGCCATACTGCCCCAGGGCGACACGGTGGTGGAAGCGGACGACGAGGTGTTCTTCATCGCCGCCCGGGAGAATATCCGCGCGGTGATGTCCGAGTTGCGCAAGGTGGACAAACCCTACAAGCGGGTGATGATTGCCGGCGGCGGCAACATCGGCGCTACCCTCGCGCTGTCGATCGAGAACAAGTACCAGGTCAAGGTAATCGAACGCTCCTACGAACGCTGCCGGGTGCTGTCGGAGCGCCTAAAGCACACCATCGTACTCAACGGCAGCGCCTCGGAGCCGCAACTGCTGGCCCAGGAAAACATCGAGGCCTGCGATGTGTTCTGCGCGCTCACCAACAACGACGAGTCCAACATCATGATGTCCATGCTCGCCAAGCGCATGGGCGCCAAGAAGGTGATTACCCTGATTACCAACCCGGCCTACGCAGAGCTGGTCGGCGACGAAATCGATATCGCTATTTCCCCCCAGCAGATCACCATCGGCAGCCTGCTGACCCACGTGCGCAAGGGCGACATCAGCAACGTCCACTCCCTGCGCCGGGGCGCGGCGGAGGCCATTGAAGTCACCGCCCACGGTGACGCCTACTCCTCGAAAGTAGTCGGCCGCCGGCTGGATGAAATCCAGCTCCCCGAAGGCGTGACCATCGGCGCCGTGGTACGCGGCGACGAGGTGTTGATCGCCCACAAGCATATCGTGGTCGAGACTGACGACCACGTTATCCTGTTCCTGGTGGACCGGCGCAAAATCAGCGCGGTGGAAAAATTGTTCGCCGTCGGCTTCGGCTTCTTCTAGGGCCGCCGGTTCATGCATATCTCGGTATCACTGCGCATTCTGGGCATACTGTTGATGCTGTTCTCCAGCACCATGCTGGTCCCCCTGCTGACCGCACTGGTCACCGACGACGATACCGCCAACGGCTTTCTCTATGCCCTGGGCATTACTTTTTTCTCCGGCCTGGCAATCTGGGTGCCGGTAATGAACGCCAGGCACGACCTGCGTATCCGCGATGGTTTCCTGATCACCTCCCTGTTCTGGACGGTACTGGGGCTGTTCGGGGCGCTGCCCTTCGCCCTCACCGAAAGCCTCAACCTGAGTGCGACGGAAGCGGTGTTCGAGTCCATCTCCGGATTAACCACCACCGGCGCCACGGTCATCGTCGGCCTGGATTCACTGCCGGCGTCGATCCTGATTTACCGGCAGCTGCTGCAGTGGCTGGGCGGCATCGGCATCATCGTGGTGGCGGTCGCGGTACTGCCGATGCTCGGCATCGGCGGCATGCAGCTGTACAAGGCGGAAACGCCCGGACCCTCCAAGGACAGCAAGCTGACCCCGCGCATCACCGAGACCGCCAAGGCGCTGGCCATGGTCTATGTGACCCTGACTGTTGTTTGCGCCCTGGCCTACTGGCTGGCGGGCATGACCGCCTTCGATGCCATCGCCCACGCCCTGTCGACGGTAGCCATCGGCGGTTTCTCTACCCATGATGCCAGTATGGGCTACTTCGACAGCAACGTGATCCTGCTGATCTGCAGCCTGTTCATGTTCATCTCGGCCATCAATTTCGGCCTCCACTTCATCTTCTGGCGCCGGGGCAGTATCGTCCCCTACCGCAAGGATTCCGAAACCCGCTTTTTCTCCAGTGTCCTGCTGATTTGCATTACCATCACCTGTACTTACCTGATCATCAGCGAGACCCTGACGCCAGACGACGGCCTGGTGCACGGGATTTTCCAGGCGGTTTCCATCACCACCACCACCGGCTTCGCCACCCAGGATTTCGCCCAGTGGCCGTCCTTCCTGCCGGTGATGCTGCTGATGTTCTCCTTTATGGGCGGCTGCGTGGGCTCCACCGGCGGCGGCATGAAGGCCATGCGCCTGATGCTGATCTACAAGCAGGGGGTGCGCGAGCTGAAGCAGCTGGTGCACCCCCAGGCGATTATTCCGCTCAAGGTCGGGCGCCGGCGGGTAGAGGCCTCGGTGGTCAGCGCCGTGTGGAGCTTCTTCGCGGTTTACACCACGTCTTTTATCATCATCATGCTGTTGCTGATGGCCACCGGCCTGGATTTCACCACCGCATTTTCCGCCGTGGCCGCCTGCATCAACAACCTGGGTCCCGGGCTGGGGGAGGTCGCCGCCAACTTCGCCGGCATCAGCGATGTGGCCAAAGGCATTCTCTGCTTCACCATGCTCCTCGGGCGGCTGGAGATCTTTACCCTGCTGGTGCTGTTCACGCCGATGTTCTGGCGGATTTGACACTGACGCTACAGTTGGTACTCCGTGGAGCGGCCACACCTCTTGATGCACAAGAGGGCGACTTACCGGATGGGACACTCTGAACTTTAGCGAGACACTGAGCGAGGACCGGCCAGCAGCGGCCAACCTAAAAACGTGACTTCTTGATCATCTCATAAGCCGCCTGGATCTCCTGCGAGCGCTCGGTCGCCAGCTTGATCATGTCCTCGGGAACCCCCTGGGCGATCAGCTTGTCCGGGTGGTTCTCGCTCATCAGCTTGCGATAGGCCCGCTTCAGAGTCTTGTCGTCGACGTCTGAGCTCACCCCCAACGCGGCATAGGCATCCTCCAGGCTGGTGCCCGGCTGCGCCTCGAAGCCGGAAGCCCCGTGGAAATGCCCCTGCGCCTGGGCCATGCGCAACATCTGCTGCAGCTGCGCCGGAGTGAAACGCAGCAGGGTAGCCAGGCGTTGCAGCGCGTGTTGTTCCGCCGGCTCTATCCTGTGGTCCGCCAGGGCCAGGGAAATCAGGAAGAACAGCAGGGTCTGGCACAGCTGGCGCTGCCCGCGACAGGCTTCCATAAACGCCGAGATCGCCGGCTCCGGCTGGAAATCCGCCGCCGAACCGCGCTTGAACAAGCCGATGGCGCGCTGGCGCTGCTCGCCATCGAGGCCCATCTGGGCAATAACCGCCTCGGTGTGATCAATCTCCTGTTGTGAGATATGGCCATCCGCCTTGGCGAGATAACCGGAGAGCAGGAAGGTGGTCTCGAAAAAGCTCTGCTTGATCCGTGCGATGTTCTGGGGTGAGGCGAATTTCAGCGTCTGCAGCAAACCGTTGTCAAACAGGTGGCCGATGAACAGGCCGAGGATGAGACCTATCGGCCCCAGGACCAGCAGGCCGAGCACGCCACCGATAATTTTTCCGTAATACATAAGATTCCGTCTGTTGCCGCCGGGGCAGGGCTGGTGGATTGAAAGATTGCTGACTACAGGTCGTCGTATACGCCGGGGCCCAGCTTCGGGCGCACCCGGAAGCGCTTGTATTCCCACTGGTACTGTTCAACACAGTTGCGCACGCAGGCCTCAACGCCGCGGTTCATGGCCGCCAGCGATACCTGGGTGTCCTCGTCGTAGATGCCATCCTCGGCGAGGAAGTAGCGCAGCGCGAAGCCGCCCTCGATCCGCTCGGCCAGGCCGAATACCGCCAGCGCCCCGGTGCGGCGAATCATGTTGCTGGCCAGCGTCGGGGTAAAACAGGGATGACCCATAAATGGGGCGTTTTCGCCGGAGTTCAAGTCAGCGGGCGCCTGGTCTGGCAGAATCCCGGAGATGCCGCCACCCTTGACGCTCTTCAGCAGTTTTACCAGGCCGCGGCTGTCGGTGGGCACCAGGGTAGCGCCGCTGCGCTGGCGGCCCCGCTGTATCATCGGTCCCAGGGCCGCCAGTTTGGGTGGTTCATAAAGGGAAACGGTGCTGCCCAGGGTGCCCAGGTGGAGACCGACGATTTCCCAGTTGCCAATATGCGGGGCGAGTACAATCACCCCCCGGCCCTCGGCCTGGGCGCTGCTGATCAACCCGGCGCCATCCACCGACTTGATCAGGCCCTGCACCTCCTCCCAGGGGTGCAGCCAGACATGGCCGGTCTCCGCCACCAGCTCGCCGGTGGCACAGAGGCTGCGCCGGGCCAGGCTGGCCTGCTCCGGCGCGGACAACTCCGGGAACGCGAGCTGGATATTGCGCTCGGTCACTTTGCGGCTGCGCCCGCCAAAGGGCCAGTACAGCTGCACCGCAGCGCGCCCCAATGCCCTGGCCCAGGACAGGGGCAGCAGCGCGCAACTGTGTAGAAACAGCTTGATGATTGCTGCCTTGAGGCCATTCATTGGGGGAAATTCACAATCGGGTAAAGCGCATATTATGCCGACAAAAGAGCCTGTATAATACCCGCCCTTTGCAGCGACCTCACGGGCACCACGGTGGTAGATAACCAAGACAAACTCCTTACGTTTCAGGAGCTTATCCTGAGATTACAGCAGTTCTGGGCAGATCAGGGCTGTGTTGTACTGCAGCCTCTGGACATGGAAGTGGGGGCCGGTACCTTCCATCCCGCCACCTTCCTGCGGGCCGTTGGCCCCGAGAGCTGGAACGCCGCCTACGTGCAGCCCAGCCGCCGTCCCACTGATGGCCGCTACGGCGAAAACCCCAATCGCCTGCAGCACTACTACCAGTTCCAGGTGGTGATGAAACCGTCGCCCGCCGAATTTCAGGAACTGTACCTGCAGTCCCTGCAGGCGCTGGGGGTCGATACCGCCATCCACGACGTGCGTTTTGTCGAGGACAACTGGGAATCGCCGACGCTAGGCGCCTGGGGGCTGGGCTGGGAGGTCTGGCTGAACGGGATGGAGGTAACCCAGTTTACCTACTTCCAGCAGGCGGGTGGCCTGGAGTGCTACCCGGTCACCGGTGAAATCACCTACGGTATCGAGCGCATCGCCATGTACCTGCAGGGCGTGGACAGCATCTACGACCTGGTCTGGGCCGACGGCCCCGCCGGCCGGGTGACTTACGGAGACGTGTTCCACCAGAACGAGGTGGAAATGTCGCGCTATAACTTCGAGGAGGCGGACGTGGAGCAGCTGTTCGGGTTCTTCGACCACTGCGAGAAAGAGGCGCTGCGCCTGGTGGAAAAGGGCCTGCCGCTGCCCGCCTATGAGATGGTAATGAAAGCCTCGCACACCTTTAACCTGCTGGACGCTCGCCACGCCATCTCGGTGACCGAGCGGCAGCGTTTCATTCTCCGGGTACGCACCCTGGCCAGGGCTGTTGCCCAGGCCTACTTCGACGTTCGCGCCGCGCTGGGTTTCCCGCTGGCGGAAGAGGGCATTCGCAAGGAAGTGCTGGATCGCATCCAGGCGGAGGAAAACCGAGCATGAACACCGATACCCTGCTGGTTGAACTGGGCACCGAAGAGCTGCCCCCCAGGGCACTGAAGTCCCTTGGCCTGTCGTTCCGCGACGGTATTGTCGCGGGTCTGGCGCAGCGCGAGCTGGGCCATGGCGAGGTCCAGTGGTTCGCCACACCGCGCCGGCTGGCCGTGCTGATCGCCGACGTACAGCTGAAAGCGGCGGATCAGGACGTTGAGCTGTTGGGTCCACCGGCAGATCGCGCCAGGGATGCCGAGGGCAACTGGACCCCCGCCGCCGCCGGCTTTGCCCGCAAGCAAGGCGTAACTGCCGACGAGCTGGTCGAGATCGACACGCCAAAGGGCGCTCGCCTGGGCCTGCGCAAGACCGAGGCCGGGGTCGCGACCGCCGATTGCCTCAATGACATTATTAACGAATCCATCGCCGGTCTGCCCATTCCCAAGCGCATGCGTTGGGGCGCCAGCCGGGTGGAGTTCGTGCGGCCCGTGCACTGGGTGGTGGCCATGCTCGGCGAGCAATCCGACCACGGCGAGATCCTCGGCCTGGCGACCGGCAATACCACCCGCGGCCATCGCTTCCACTCGGCCGGCGACATCGTCCTGCAGCGCCCCGAGGACTACGAGGAGGCGCTGAAAGCGGCCAGGGTCGTCGCCAGCTTCGATGAGCGGCAGCAGATGATCCGCGACCAGGTCGAGGTGGAGGCCAGCGCACTGCAGGCCACGGCGGTCATCGATCCGGACCTGCTGGACGAGGTTACCGGCCTGGTGGAATGGCCGGTCGCACTGACCGGCTCCTTCGAGGAGCGTTTTCTCGAGGTGCCCGCCGAGGCGCTGGTGTCGTCGATGAAGGAACACCAGAAGTACTTTCACCTGGTGGATGACGACAACAGGCTCAAGCCCAACTTCATCACCCTCGCCAATATCGAGAGCAGTGACCCAATACAGGTCATCGCCGGCAACGAGCGGGTGATTCGCCCGCGACTGGCGGATGCGGCCTTCTTCTACGACACAGATCGCAAGACCAGCCTGGAGAGCCGGGTACAGAAACTGGAAAGCATTGTGTTCCAGAACAAGCTGGGCACGGTGGCGGATAAATCCCGCCGGGTGCAGGCACTGGCCGGCGAACTGGCCGCAAAAATCGGCTCACCCGTCGACCAGGCCCAACGCGCCGCCCTGCTCAGCAAGACTGACCTGGTCACCGAGATGGTGCTGGAGTTTGCCGATATGCAGGGCATTGCCGGCGCCTACTATGCCCGTCACGATGGTGAGGATGGGGCAGTGGCCGACGCCATTGCCCAGCAGTACTGGCCCCGATTCGCCGGCGACCGCCTGCCGGAATCCGGCACCGCCTGTGCCCTGGGCCTGGCGGACCGGCTCGATACCCTGGTCGGCATTTTCGGCATCGGCCAGCCGCCCACCGGCTCCAAGGACCCCTTCGCGCTGCGCCGGGCCTCGCTGGCGGTGCTGCGCATTATTGTCGAGAACGAACTGGACCTGGACCTGGCCGAGTGCCTGGCACTGGCGGCGGGGCAGTATCCCCAGGGGGTGCTCGCCGAGGGCACCACCGGGCAGGTACTGGAGTACATGATCGAGCGCTTCCGCGCCTGGTACGAGGAAGACAACATCCCGGTAGAGGTTTTCCGCGCGGTGGCCGCTCGGGGACTCAGCCGCCCCCTGGACATCCAGCAGCGGGTGCTGGCGGTACACGCCTTCAGCCAGTTGCCCGAAGCCGCCGCCCTGGCGGCGGCCAACAAGCGAGTATCCAATATCCTGGGCAAGCTGGACGCCGGCCACGAATTTGGTGGAGTGAGTGCCGACTTACTGGCAGAGCCCGCAGAGAAGGCCCTGCAGGATAAACTCGGCAGCTTATCGGAGCTTGCCGACCAGCACCTCGCCAGGGGCGAGTACCGCCAGGCCCTGGCTTGCCTGGCGGGCCTGCGCGAACCCGTGGACCAGTTCTTCGACGACGTCATGGTCAACGCCGAGGACGAGTCACTGCGCAATAACCGACTCAACCTGTTGAAGGCACTTCGCGACCAGTTTCTGGAAGTTGCCGATATTTCCCAGCTGGTTGTCGCCAGGTAATCATGGCTTTACTGATCCTGGACCGGGACGGTGTGATCAACCAGGACTCGGATGACTATATCCGCTCGCTGGCGGACTGGGTGCCGGTACCGGGCAGCATTGAAGCCATCGCTGCGCTGTCCAGGGCCGGCTACCATGTGGTCATCGCCACCAACCAGTCGGGCCTCAGTCGCGGCTATTTCACCCTCGACACCCTGGAGTCCATTCACCACCACCTGCGCGAGCTGGTGGCCGCCAGCGGCGGCGCTATCGCCGGCATCTTTTACTGCCCCCATTTACCGGACGAGGGCTGCGACTGCCGCAAACCGGGCACCGGCCTGCTGCGGGCCATTGAGGCGGAGCTGCAGCAATCGGTGGCCGGCTGCTACTTCGTCGGCGACAGCCTCAAGGATTTGCAGGCGGCCCGGGCCATGGGCTGCCAGCCGGTGCTGGTACTCACCGGCAAGGGCCAGCAGACCCGGGCCCAGCTGGCCCGCCCCGACGTCGACCTGGCGCAGCCCGGTGACGTGCCGGTATACGCCAGCCTGGCCGAGGCCAGCGAGGCCATCCTGGCCAGCCAACCCGGCTGAAAACGCGACAGGTAGGGCCCGACACAGGGCAATTAATCCGCTACTGCCAGGCCCTTTGTTTTACACTGGCAGCCTGACAGGGGGCACTTCATGACTGAGGCGGAAATCCAGCAACTCATCGTCGCCGGCGCCATTGCCGTTGGCGGACTGGCCGTAGGCCTGCTGATCGGCATAGTCCGCGGCCAGAAACTGCTGGAGCGGCTGCGCGCCGAACTTACCGCCAGCAACGAGGACTTGCAGCTCGCCCTGGCGACCAGCAATCGCGATATCACCGCCCTGGAGGTGGAGCGCCACCAGCTGCAGGCCCGCCTGCAGGAGCAGCGCCAGTCCCTGACTGGCCTGGAGCAACAAATACAGCAGCACAACCTGCGTTATCAAAGCCTGCAACAGGAGCACACCCGCCTGCAGACCCGGCAGGAAGAACGCGAGGAACAGCACAAGGACCAGATGGCCCTGCTGAAAGAGGCCAGGGACAACCTCAAGCAAGAATTCGAGCTGCTGGCCAACCGCATATTCGAGGACAAGGGCAAACACTTCACCAGCACCAACCGCGAATCCCTGGAGTCTCTGCTCAAGCCCTTTCGCGAGCAGATCAGTGGCTTCCAGTCGCGCATCAACGAGGTCCACACCGAATCGGTCAAGGGCCAGTCCGCCCTGGAAGCTGAAATCAGGAAAGTGCTGGAAGTCGGGCTGGAAATGAACTCCCAGGCCACCAACCTGGCCAGCGCACTCAAGGGTGACAAGAAAACCACCGGCAACTGGGGCGAGGCACAGCTGGAGCGCACCCTGGAACTGGCCGGCCTGATTCCCGGCGACCACTACGCCACCCAGGAAAGCCACACCGATGCCGGGGGCAAGCGGCGACTGCCGGATTTCATCATCAAGCTGCCGGACAACAAGTGCCTGGTCATCGACAGCAAGGTGTCACTGGTTGACTACGAACGGGCGATCTCGGCGGAGACCGAGGAGGCGCGGGGCGAGGCGCTCAAGGCCCATGCCCGGGCGGTGCGCAATCACATCGACGATCTGTCCGGTAAGGACTACACCGGTCTCTCCAGCCTCGACAGCCCGGATTTCGTACTCATGTTCATGCCGGTGGAACCCGCCTATATCGAGGCCATGAAGTACAACCGCGACCTGTTCAACTACGGCTACCAGCGCCAGGTGGTGATGGTCTCGCACACCACCCTGATGCCCATCCTGCGCACGGTCGCCAACCTGTGGATGATCGACCAGAGCAATCGCGAGGCCCGGGAAATCAGTGCCCGGGCAGGGGAGATCTACAACCAGGTCTGCCTGGTGGCGGAGCGCCTGCACAAGCTCGGCAATACCCTCAAGTCGGCCAACAACCACTACAACCAGACGGTGAAGGGCCTGGCCGGCCAGCAGGGCCTGGTGGGCAAGGTGGACCGCTTCCGCCAGCTGTCGAGCAAGGCCAGTAAAAACCTGACCGAACTGGAGCCGGTGCATGCCGATATAGAACTGGAGCGGCTGGAGGCCATTGAGCTCGTTGACCCGGCTGCCGGCGAGCCGGAGGCCAGGCCGGGGGTGGAAGAGCTGGACCGCGAAAAGGAGGAGGCGCCGGCGGAGCAGTAGCCGCGATAGCCGGCGTGGAACGGGCCGGTGCGCGAGCTTCTAGTTCTTGCCTGAAGAAGATTCCTGCGGCGTTTTGGCGCTGCCCTGGTGCAGCCCGTGCAGATTGCCCGTGGTTTCCAGCGTCCGGTCCAGGGTGCCCACGTCCAGCACCGGCGAGGCGTCGATGTGTTCGGCGTCCATCATGTAGGCCACCCGTTGCAGGGCGGCGATAATCGATGTCTGCTCCCACTCCTGCAGGTCGTTGAACTGGCGGGCAAACTGGTCCTGCAGTGGCATCGGCGCATCCTGCAACGAGGCCATTCCCTGCTCGGTCAGGCAGGCGTGCACCTTGCGTTTGTCCACCGAGGAGCGCTCACGCTGCACCAGGCCGCGTTTTTCCATCCGGTCGAGGATGCTGGTCACGGTGGCCTGGCTCAGGCTCACTTCCTTGGCGAGGTCGCCAATCGTCGCTCCCTCCAGTTTACGTATTGCCTGCAATAGCAGGATCTGGGGCGCGGTCAGTCCGGAAATCTTGGCCAGCTGCCGGGAGTGCAAATCCGTGGCCCGGATCACCCTGCGCAGCGAGGTCAGCACTTCATCTATTCGGTCCAATTCCATGTCCTGTGCGGTCATCGGGCGCCAATTATACGCCCTTGCAGTCCGGGGGATACGCTCAGCAGACACAATACGCCTCCAATCTTGTCCTCAAAGTGACGTAGTAAACCGGTAAACGCGGCTTCATACAAGTCTAATATTTAGCCCTATATAGTTCCCTTTTACTGAAAATTACCGGAAATCGTTGAATTTGTTGATTTATTCTGAGCAATCCATATAATTCGCAAGCAATATTCTTTCGGGTACTAAACATTAGTTATGAATATAGTTGAGCACAAGGAACACATCCAGCTGCGGCAACCCAATGCCTTTGACGGGCATCAGTTACATCGGCTTATCCAGTCCTGCCCGCCCCTGGACGAAAACTCGGTGTACTGCAATCTCCTGCAATGCTCCCACTTTGCCGCGACCTCGGTGGTCGGCGAAGCCGACGGCGAGCTGGTCTGCGCCATCAGCGGCTACCAGGTGCCGGAACGACCCGACACCCTGTTTATCTGGCAGGTGGCAGTCGCCGAGAGCGCCCGGGGCCAGGGCGTAGCCGGCAAAATGCTGGCTCATATCCTGGCCCGGCCGGTCTGCGCGGAGGTGCGCTACCTGGAGACCACCGTCACCAATTCCAACAAGGCGTCCTGGGCGCTGTTCGAGGGCTTTGCCCGCCGCTTCGATGCCCGACTCAGCCGCAGCGAGATGTTTGAGCACCAGCTGCACTTCGCCGGCGCCCACGAAACAGAGGTCCTGGCACGGATAGGTCCGCTGCCCGCAAACAAAGCAAGTACCAGCAACACCGCCGCAACGAACACCGTAATGGAGAAAACAGCATGAAAATTTTTGACGAAATCGAATCCGAAGTACAGAGCTACGCCCGCTCGTTCCCGCGGGTGTTCCACCGCGCCAAGGGCGAGTTCCTTTACGATGAGGACGGCACCGGCTATCTCGACTTCCTCGCCGGCGCCGGCACCCTGAACTATGGCCACAACAATCCCCTGTTCAAAGAAGCCCTGGTGGACTACATCGCCGAGGACGGCATCACCCACGGCCTTGACTTGCACACCCAGGCCAAGGGACGCTTCCTGGAGACCTTTAACGAGAAAATCCTCAAGCCCAGGAGCATGGACTATGTGGTCCAGTTCACCGGGCCCACCGGCACCAATGCGGTGGAGGCGGCGCTGAAACTGGCCCGCAACGTCACCGGCCGCGAGAATGTCATCGCCTTCACCAACGGCTTCCACGGCGTCAGCCTCGGTGCGCTGGCCGCCACCGGTAACTCCCACCATCGCGGCGCCTCCGGCGCCTCGCTCAATGGCGTCACCCGCATGCCCTACGATGGCTACATGGGAGAGAACATCGATACCACCGCCTATCTCGACAAGCTGCTGTCTGATTCCAGCAGCGGCGTGGATGCCCCGGCAGCGGTCATCGTGGAGACCGTGCAGGGCGAGGGCGGCATTAACGCCGCTTCCTTCGAGTGGCTGCGCAACCTCGAGGCCGTGTGCCGCAAGCACGACATGCTGCTGATTGTCGATGACATCCAGGCCGGCTGTGGCCGCACCGGGACCTACTTCAGCTTTGAGCAGGCGGGCATCAAGCCGGATATCATCACCCTGTCCAAGTCCCTGAGCGGTTACGGCCTGCCCTTCGCTGTCGTGCTGTTCAGCCCGGAACTGGACCAGTGGCAGCCCGGTGAGCACAACGGCACTTTCCGCGGCAACAACCTGGCCTTCGTTACCGCCACCGCCGCTATCGATCACTACTGGTCGGACAACAAATTCGCGGATGAAATCGCGCAAAAGGGTGAGTACGTTGCCCAGCGACTGCAGGCGATTGTCGACCAGTATGGAGAAGGCAATTTCTCCACCCTGGGCCGGGGCATGTTCCAGGGCATTAACTGCGTCAGTGGCGAGCTGGCCGGGGAAATCACCCGCACCGCGTTCAAGAAGGGCCTCATTATCGAGACCAGCGGCGCCGACGACCAGGTCATCAAGTTCCTGTGCCCCTTGATCATCAGCCAGGAGAACCTGCAGCGCGGCATCGACATTGTCGAGGATGCCATCCGCGAGGTCTGCGCGGGCGAGTCTTCCTTCTCCCAGGAAGAGGATTACTTCGAGGACGTGGTCAAGGCGGCCTGAGCCGCGGCCACGGCCATTCCCAACCAACAGGGATTGCGAGATTTACTACCATGATAGTTAGAAACCTGCAGGACGCAGAGCAGAGCAACCGCCGCATCGTCTCTCCCGACGGTAACTGGGAGAGCACGCGCTTGTTGCTGAAAAGCGACAATATGGGCTTTTCCTTCCATATCACCACCATCTACGCCGGTGCAGACTTCCGCATGCACTACCAGAACCACCTGGAGTCAGTGTACTGCATGTCCGGTTCCGGGGAAGTGGAAACCCTGGCCGACAACCGGGTTTACCCCATCGAGCCCGGCACCCTTTACATTCTCGACAAGCACGATGAACACATCCTGCGCGCCACCAGCGAAATGAAAATGGCCTGCGTGTTCAACCCGCCACTGAGCGGCAAGGAAGTGCACAATGCCGAAGGCGCTTACGAGCTGGACGCAGAGGAAATTTCGGCATAGGAAAGTCGCGCGCAAAGACCGACAGCAAGCCGATTAACAGACCCAAGGAGTTAAAGCAGTGACTACCCATACGGTAGAAAAGATAGGCGGCACCTCGATGCTTGATTACGAGGCCGTGCGCGACAACATCATTTTCCGCGGCGATGCCGCGGGCAACCCATACAACAGGATTATCGTCGTGTCTGCCTACGGCGGCATGACCAACCTGCTCCTGGAGCACAAGAAATCCGGCCAGCCGGGGGTATTCTCCCTGTTCGCCGGCAGTGAAATGGAAGACAGCTGGCGCAACGCCATTGCCGCCCTGCGTGCGGAAATGCGAGAACTCAACGCGCGCATGTTCAACGACCTGATATCGGCGGAGCGGGCCAACCGCTTCATCGAGGAGCGTCTGGACTCGGCGGAATCCTGTCTGCTGGATCTGCAGAGCCTGTGCAAGCACGGCCACTTCTCGCTGCAGTCCCACCTGGCCAGCGTGCGCGAGATGCTCGCCAGTATCGGTGAGGCGCAAAGCGCCTGGAATACCGCCCAGCTGTTGCAGCGCGACGGGATCAACGCCTGCTTTATCGACCTGACCGGCTGGCGGGACGACGAGCACCTGCCCCTCGATGACCGCATCAGCAAGGCCCTCGAGGGCTGTGACCTGGCCAGCACCCTGCCCATCGTCACTGGTTACGCTCATACCGAGGCCGGGCTGATGTCCACCTTTGATCGCGGCTATACCGAAATGACCTTCAGCCGCATCGCGGTGGTAACTGGCGCCAGCGAAGCCATCATCCACAAGGAATTTCACCTCAGCAGCGCCGATCCGGCGCTGGTGGGAGAGGGCAACGCCGTACCCATTGGCCGCACCAATTACGATGTGGCCGACCAGCTGGCCAACCTCGGCATGGAGGCAATCCATCCCAAGGCCGCCAAGGGGTTGCGCCAGAACGAAATTTCCCTGCGGGTCAAGAACACCTTCGAACCCGAGCACAGCGGCACCCTGATTACGCCCGACTACGTCAGCGCCACCCCCTGCGTGGAGATTATTGCCGGCACCCGGGGAGTCTTCTCACTGGAACTGTTCGACCAGGACATGGCCGGTGAGATCGGCGAGTTCGACCAGAAGATACTGTCCGTGTTGAAGCGGTTCCGCGCCCAGGTGGTGGCCAAGGATATCAATGCCAATACCATCACCCATTACCTGGCCTGCAACCTGAAAACCGTCAAGCGCATTCGCCAGGAACTGGAGACTATTTTCCCCGAGGCCAACATCGACCAGACCAAGGTATCGCTGGTGTCAGCGATTGGCAGTGATCTGCAGGTGAACGGCCTGCTGGCCCAGGCGGTAGCTGCGCTGGCGGAGTCAGACATCGGGGTGCAGGCCATGCACCAGTCAATGCGCCAGGTTGACATGCAGTTTGTGGTCAACGATGACGACTACCAGGACGCCGTGCGCAACCTGCACCGCTGCCTGGTAGAAGTGCACGACCACGGCAGGGCCATATGCCTCGCCTAGGGGCGCTGGAGTTGATCGAGGAAAACCGGGACCAGGTCCCGGAACGTTTACCGCGGTAGCAAACCCTTGATTAGCTCTTTTCTGCTGTTCCTGGCCATGTTCACCCTGATCGGCCTGTCATCGGCATTCAAGAGCCGCGGCTCCCGTCACGACTACTACCTCGCCGACAGCAGCGTGTCGCCCTGGCTGGTGGGCCTGTCGGCAGTAGCTACCAATAACAGCGGCTACATGTTTATCGGCGTCATCGGCTACACCTATGTCACCGGCTTTGCTGCCTTCTGGCTGATGATTGGCTGGATCGCCGGGGACTTCCTCGGTTCGCTGCTGGTGCACAGCAGGCTGCGCGCGGCCACCGAACGCACCGGCGAGGTCAGCTACGCCGGCGTGCTGGCCAACTGGTACGGTGGCGCTAACAACCAGCTGCAAAAGGTGATTGGCGCGGTATCGCTGCTGTTCCTGCTGGCTTATGCCGGGGCCCAGCTGGTGGCCGGCTCCAAGGCCCTGCATGTCCTGTTCGGCTGGCCGGAATCGACCGGGGCGATTCTCGGGGCTGTACTGGTAACGCTGTATTGCTTTGCCGGCGGTATTCGCGCCTCGATCTGGACCGACGCCGCCCAGTCCTTCGTCATGATTGTGGCCATGGCGGTGCTGTTTTACGTTGCCACCAGCGCCATGGGCGGGCCGGCGGCATCGCTCGCGGCCATGGATGCCATTCCCGGCTTTACTGACTGGTTTCCCGCGGACCTGCTGCTACCGGGCTTCGGTGGCATGGCCCTGTTTGTGCTCGGCTGGATGTTTGCCGGACTGTCGGTCATCGCCCAGCCCCACGTCATGGTGCGCTTCATGTCCCTGGACAGCTCCGGCCACATGCGCCGGGCGCGGATCTGGTACTACCTGTGGTTTACCGCATTTTACAGCCTCGCCACCTGTGTCGGACTGCTATCGCGGATCTACCTGGGCGATACCGCCTCCTTCGACGCCGAACTGGCGCTGCCGACCATGTCGCTGGAGCTTCTGCCCCCCGCGCTGGTGGGACTTATCCTGGCCGGGATTTTTGCCGCTACCATGTCCACCGCGGACTCGCTCATCCTCAGTTGCTCGGCGACGATAACCCACGACCTGCTGCCCCACCGCATCGAACAAACCCTGCTGATAAAGGCCGCCACCGTTGTCATCACCGCCTCGGCCCTGGCCCTGGCCCTGATTAACAGCCAGAGCGTATTCAGCCTGGTGATCATGTCCTGGTCGGCGCTGGCCAGCGCCTTTGCGCCCCTGCTGCTTGCCCTCTGCCTTGACTGGCGGCCATCTCAGGTGCTCAGCCTGTCGGCGCTGGCCACTGGCCTTGCCACTGCCCTGCTGTGGCGCTGGCTGGGGCTGGAACAGTATATTTACGAGGGGCTTCCCGGCATCATCGCCGGTCTGGCGGTCCTCGGTCCTGCCGGTCTGCACAGGTCACCAGAACAGCGAAGGGGCACTGCCTCCGCAAGCAGTGCCCCGAAGTGACTCCCGCCAGGGGTTGCAGGAGCCGGGAGCTGTTGGTCAGTCGATAGCGGCGACCCGGTCTGCCCCTACCTGGCTCATGGCGGATGCCGTCGCCTGGGCGATGCAGGCTTTGTTTTTGCTGGCGATCGCCAGGCTGCCGGCCTCGCGGAAGCCGGTAGAGCCGCACACTGCCGCGGCTGCGTTCTCGATCCGGCGCTCAACCCGGGCACGGCCATCGGCGGTAGCGAGCTCGGCACGGTCGTAAGTGACTGTTTTGGTGGCAACCGCCGCGCCGTGTACCAATGTCTCATCGATTGCGCCGGCCACGGCCTGGGACGACAGGCCCGCGGCCAGGGTCAGTGCAGCAACGGACAGAATGCTTTTGTTCGCTATATTGTTCATGGTGTATCTCCCTACAGTAATCCGGCCACTTGCCGTCTTGGTACCAGTTCAGGCCCGTCCTGCGCTGGTGTTGGGAATAACAGTAGGTGAATGATCCCCCGGGTAAAACCGCGATTCGGTGAGCGACTGCTGCGCTTCGGTGAACGGCAGGCTGCCTGCGACGAATGGTTATGGGGTCGGCTGGATTGAGCCCGGCGACTGCCAAAAAATGTATGAGCCGGCCGCAAGCCATCGTATTATTGCCATCGAACAGAAACCTCCCGGGTAGTAATCGCCAACCATGAAAGTGCTGCTTACAGTAAGCTCCCTGTTGCTATCGACCGCCCTGCTGCTGGTGGGGCACGGCATGCAGCTGACCCTGTTGCCCTTGCGGGCCAGTGCCCTCGGTATGCCGGAGTGGCTGATCGGCCTCAGCGCCTCCAGCTATTTCCTCGGTTTTATCGTCGGCTGCCTGGGCATACCGCCGATTATTGGCCGGGTGGGGCATATTCGCTGTTTTGCGGTGCTGGCGGCAGCAATGATCAGCGGCTTGCTGCTGCTGGAGATGATCGACAACTGGCAGGCCTGGCTGGTGTTGCGGTTTATTACCGGCCTGGCGGTTTGCGGACTTTATGCGGTAATCGAGAGCTGGCTGACCAGCCAGTCCACTGCGGAGACCCGCGGCCGGATTCTTGCTATTTACACCTTCATTACCCTGGCGGCAATGACCGCCGGCCAGTTCCTGATCAATGTCGGTCCGGTGGACAGCTCCGTGCCCTATACCCTGGCGGCAGTATTCATGGCCCTGGCGATCATCCCCATCGGCCTCACCCGGCGGATCATCCCCAGTCCGGTGCAGCAGACCCAGAGCGGCTTCAGCCTGCTTTTCGACCGCTCACAAACCGCCTTTGCCGGTGCGCTGCTTTCGGGGCTCGTCATGGGCAGCTTCTGGTCGGTTGGCGCGCTGTTTGCCAGTGATATCGGCCAATCCAACGATTACGTGACCTGGTTCATGAGTACCGCCATCGTCGGCGGGGCGATGTTGCAGTACCCGCTTGGCTGGCTGTCCGACCGTATGGACCGGCGCTATATCCTGGTCCTGCTCTGCCTCGGCGCCGCCCTCAGTTCGGTGGCGGTGGCAATGGGCACCGCCCAGGCCTGGTTCCTGGCAGCGGTGTTCGTATTTGGCGCCATGGCCATGCCCATCTATGCCATCTCCCTGGCTACCGCGGCGGACGTCAGCTCCAGCGAGGAGTTCGTTTCCATCGGCACCGCGGTGCTGCTGCTGCACGCCATGGGCGCCGTTGTCGCCCCCGTGGCCATGGGCCAGGTGATGAGCCTGTTTGGCGCCTCATCCATGTTCTGGACATACGCTATATTGTTCCTGCTGTTTGCGCTTATTCTCTACGCCCTGTTGCGAGTGCCGCGTGCCGTGACCGTGGAGGAACAGACACCCTTCGAGGCAGTGGCCGCAGAAATGGCGCCTGCCAACTTCGAGCTGGACCCACGCTCTACCGATGAAACCGAGAACCCGGGTGAACCGAACAGGGAGAATGCACCATGAAGACGCTCTCACTGGTATTGTGCCTGCTGGTTTACCTGTTTCTGGCCAGGGCGATGGCCGCGACCTTCAAACGTCTCGGGGCGAGCAAGCAGGTGACCGCGGTGCGGATGAAGTACCTGAGCAAAACCGCCAACATCGCCCTGTTTACGGTGTTTGTATTCGTCATCTGCCTGGTGCTGGGGCTGGGCTACAGCGAGGTTTCGCTGTTCCTGTCATCGGTATTTGCGGTGGTGGGCGTCGCCATGTTCGCCCAGTGGTCCATCCTCAGCAACATCACCGCCAGCATGATTATCTTCTTCGGCTTTCCCTACCGGGTGGGTGACCTGATCAAGGTGACCGACGCCGATTTCGACATATCGGGCACGGTAGAGGAGATCAGCCTGTTCCATGTGCTTATCCGCACTGAAGCCGGCAATATCATCACTTACCCCAACTCCCTGATCCTGCAAAAACCGGTGATCAAACTGGAACGTGGTAACACCTGCTTCCCACAAAAACTGTTTCCTCCAACAGCACCGGTGAAACGCAGCAGCCTGCGCCAGCAGATCCAGGCCAGGTCGCAGCGCTGACAACAGGCTGGCGCCCCCCGGGACCAGCAACTAGTATTTAAAGGCGCTCGGGGAATAGGGATCCATTGATGGTGTCCGATCTTTTTAACGAACAACCGGAATTGCTGGCGATCCTGATCGCCATCGCCGGTTTCCTGCTGGCCAGACTGCTGTCGACGGTAGTGGAGCGCTGGTTGATGTCGCTGGAAGGCTACCTCCGGCGCCGTGCCCCGTCGCGACTGGAAAGACTGGACCTGAGAACCCTGCGCGGTATCGCCAGGGGCACTGTCTACTACGGTACGCTGGTATTTTTCCTGCTCGCAGCGCTGCAAACCCTGCGCATTTCTGTGGTCAGGGAGTGGCTGGGCCTGCTGCTGCAGTATGTGCCGCAGCTGTTGCTGGGCGGCCTGATCATACTGTCTGGCTACCTGCTTGGCCTGGTGGTGCGCAGCCTGCTAGCCGGACTGATGGGTGTTACCACCGATCACCTGGTGCCACGCTTCGCCCAGCTGATCGTAGTCACCGCGGCCATACTGACGGGCCTGGCGCAGACCGCTATCGACATTTCCTTTATCTCCAACGTCATGGTGATCCTGCTGGCCTTCTTCTTTGGCGGCCTGTCGCTGGCCTTCGCCCTGGGCAGCCGCCAGCTGGTGGAGAACCTGCTGGCCCGGCGCTCCCTGGAGCGCTACCGGATTGGCGACATCATTCGCATCGACGGCAACCAGGGGGCCATCGTCGAAATCCTCAGTACCGCCGTGGTTATTGAATCCGGCAAGGGACTGATGACCATTCCTACCGCCCGCTTTATGGACACCGAAGTCCTGCTGGTCAAGGAAGAGCCCGAGAGTGACTCCCGTGCAAATAGATGACCAGCTGCTGCTGCAGTTCGCCGCCGAGAAGCCAGACGACATGGCGGCCCTGCTCACCAGCCACGACCTGGCGGAGCTGCAGGCGCTGGTAGAAAGCCTGCCCCTGGCCACGGCGGCCGGGTTGATGGCCTGTCTCTCCAGCTGGCAGCTGATGGGACTGTTGCGCACCCTGGATCCGGCACTGGTGGGACGCCTGTTACTCATCGCCCAGGGCGATGACGCCGTGACCCTGGCGTCGCACCTGCACGAGTCGCGCTATTCGGCCGTGCTGGAAACAGTGCCCAAACGGCAACGGCGACCGCTCTGTGAACTGCTGGAATTTCCGACCCACAGCGTTGCCTCGCTGGTCACCAAGGAATTCATCCGGGTGACCGAGGCCACCAGCTGCGGTGACTTTTATGAGCAGCTTTCCGTCAACACCGATACCAGTCCGCGCACCGTGCTGGTCATCGATGAGGCCGGAAAATACCTGGGCCTGCTCGGCCTGCAGGCGGTGATTGCCCGCAAGAACCGCGGCCTGCCGGTAGGCGAGGTCGCCGACCCGGTGGAGGCTCTCAACGGATTCACCAATGTCCGCACCGCCGTGTCGGCCCGCCAGTGGCTGCACTACCCGGAGCTGCCCGTGGTCGATGGCAGGCACCGGGTGATCGGGGTGGTGAGCCGGGCCACAGTAACCCGCGTGGCCGGAGATGCCAGCGCCGTGACCTTTAACCTGGAGCAGATATTTTCGGAAATGGCCAATGCCTACCTGGATGTCTGTGCGCGGCTGCTGGAAGCCACCCTGGACAAGCACAAATGAACCTCGCCGAAGAACTGCGCGAACACTATGTGCGGGCGTTTCCCGCCGATGCCGCCCGGGTTGTTGAACAGCATGCGCTGCCCCCGGACGAACTGGCCCAGCTGTCCGACGACGGTTTGAGCCGCCTGCTGGAATATGTCGACCCCGGCCGGCTCAAGCCCATTTTTACCACCCTGGACACCGAGCGCAGGGCCAGGGTGCTGCAGCGGGCCGATGTCAGGACCGCGCTGCTGATACTGCGCAGCCTGGATGAAGAGGAGCTGGCGTCAACTCTCGACAGCCTGCCCAAGAGCCTGCAAAGCGAATTCCGGGAATTGCTCGAGTTTCCCGAACACACCGCCGGCCGGTTCATGGACAAACTGCGTGCCCGCTACCGGGCCGACCAGACCGTAGGTGAGGCACTGGCCGAACTGCGCCGGTCCCGGGCGCAGCGGGTGCGTTCGCTGTACGTAGTCACCGAGGAGGACGTGCTCGTGGGTCGCGTCGACCTGCAGGATATGGCCCTTGCCGAGCCCGATACCCTGATGGCAGAAATACTCAACAGCGTGGATGCCGTCGCCAACCTGACGTCGACCGAAGAGGATCTGGTGGAACTGTTCGACCAGAGCAAAGTCGACTCCATACCCGTGGTAGATCACGACCTGAAGCTGCTGGGTATCATCCGCTACGCCAACCTGTTCCAGGCGGCGGAAGAAGCTGCTACCGCGGGTATCCAGCGCATGGTGGGTGCCAGCGCCGATGAGCGCGCGCTGTCACCGCCGCTGTTCGCTGTCAAACGGCGGCTGGTGTGGCTGCACATCAACCTGCTCACCGCTTTTCTCGCGGCTGCGGTCGTCGGTCTGTTTGAAGCGACTATTGCCCAGTTCACCGCACTGGCCATTCTCCTGCCGGTGGTGGCAGGTCAATCCGGCAACGCCGGCTCGCAGGCCCTGGCGGTGACCATGCGCGGGCTGGCTCTGAAGGAAATCAACACCCTGCACTGGCGTCAGGTGTTGACCAAGGAAGTCCAGATCGGCCTGATCAACGGCTCCGCCCTGGCACTGACCTGTGGCCTGGGGGTATGGGCCTGGAGCCAGTCTTTCGGCCTGGCCGTGGTGATCGCGATCGCCATGATTACCGCCATGGTCATGGCCGGTATCTCCGGCGCCCTGGTTCCCATGGTACTATCGCGGCTGGGCCAGGACCCGGCCACGGCCTCGTCTATCATATTAACCACAGTAACCGACGTATCCGGCTTCCTGGCGTTCCTCGGCACCGCCACCCTGCTGGCGAGCATTATCTAGACGGCGAACAATCTTGTACCAGATGCCCAAAATCAGCTGGCTATTGATAAATAGTGCCAAACGTTCATCATTTGCACTCAAGCCGTCCTGTAGCAGAATCGCCGGCCGCGGTGCCGGCCTGCCTGCACGCCTCGCTGTCTGGCACAGCGCGCGGATACACGGTAAATTCACCACAAACCGGTAACCCAGCATGAAATTAGCAATACTCTCCTGTAGCCCCCACGCCTACAGCACCCGACGACTCAAAGAGGCGGCCGAACAGCGCGGCCACAAGGTCAAAATACTCAATACCCTCAAGTTCGCCATCGACCTGGACCGCGGCAGTCCGGAACTGTATTTCCGGCAAAAGCGCCTGAGCGAATATGACGCCGTGCTGCCACGTATTGGCGCATCCATCACCTACTACGGGACAGCGGTGGTGCGCCAGTTCCAGGAAATGGACGTGTTCTGTGCCAACACGGCCCACGGCATTGCCAACTCCCGCGACAAACTGCGCAGCCTGCAGATTCTCAGCCGTCATCACGTGGGCATTCCCCGCACTACCTTCGTGCGCGACAAGAAGGACGTGCTACCAGCCATTGAACGGGTTGGCGGCGCGCCGGTTGTAATCAAACTCATTGAGGGAACCCAGGGCATTGGTGTACTGCTGGCGGAATCGGTCAAGCAGGCAGAATCCATCATCGAACTGCTGCAGAGCCAGAAGCAGAACGTGCTGATTCAGAAGTTTGTCGCCGAGAGCAAGGGCAAGGACATCCGCGCCTTTGTGGTCGGAGACCGGGTGGTCGCCACCATGCGCCGGGTGGCCCAGGGCCAGGAGTTTCGCAGTAATGTCCATCGCGGCGGCATTGCAGAGCCGGTGGAACTGGATGAGCAGTACACCGAGACCGCCGTTCGCTGTGCGCAGATCCTCGGCCTGCGAGTGGCCGGTGTCGACATGCTCGAGGGCAAGAATGGGCCCCAGGTGATGGAGGTGAACTCATCGCCGGGGCTGGAAGGCATCGAAACGGCAACCGAACTGGACATCGCCGGCGCCGTCGTCGACTACATCGCGGCCCAGGTGGATTTCCCCGAGATCGACCTGCGCCAGCGGCTGACCGTCAGCAAGGGCTACGGCGTGACCGAGATTTATGTGCCGGAAGGCTCAAAGTTTGTCGGCCAGACCATCACCGAGACCAAGCTTTGGGACAATGACGTCAATGTGCTCACCATGTACCGGGGTAACAAGGTTATTCCCAACCCCAAGGGCACCCGGGTACTCGAGCCCGGCGATAAACTGCTGTGCTTTGGCAAGATGGAAGCCATGCGCGGGCTGATCCCGGCGCGGACGCAGCGCAAGCGCAGCCCCGTGGTCCAGGAGCTGGACACCCAGCTGGATATGTCGACAAGGGATGAAGCATGAGCGCCGACAAGGTCATCCTCGGCTGGCGGGAATGGCTGGGTTTTCCCGACCTCGGTATAGCCAGCATCAAGGCCAAGGTCGATACTGGCGCCCGCACCAGCTGCCTGCACGCATTCTACGTCAAGTCCTTTGAGCGCGATGGGGCGCAGTGGATCCGCTTCGGCATCCACCCCAACCAGCGCGACAACGAGACCGAATTGCACTGCGAAGCGCCGGTGAAAGACCGGCGAATTGTGCGCGACTCGGGGGGGCACGAGGAAACGCGCTATGTGATAGAAACCACAATCACTGTCGGCAGCGAGCATTTTGCCGCGGAAGTCACCCTGACCGACCGGGACTCAATGAAATTCCGGGCCCTGCTGGGCCGCACCGCGATCCGCAAGAACCATCTGGTGGATCCGGGCCGCTCCTTTGTCCAGGGCCGGCACAAAAAGCCGAAGGTTCAACCCGCCGGCTAAGCAGTCGTTGCCGGCAACTGGGATATCAACAACATGTCAGACCTGGAAATAGGTGGCTTCACCGTCTCTCCCGGGCAGCGGAAGACCATACGCCTTCCCGTTGCCGCCATGTACACCCACGATGACCTGTCGATTACAGCGCAGATCATCCGGGGCAGGAGGCCCGGCCCGGTACTCTTTATCAGCGGCGCAATTCATGGCGACGAGATCAACGGGGTGGAAATCATCCGCCGGGTGCTGCAGCATCGGGCGCTGAAAAGTATCCGCGGTACCCTGATCGCTATTCCCATCGTCAATGTCTACGGCTTCCTGCACCACACCCGCTATCTGCCCGATGGCCGCGACCTCAACCGTTCCTTTCCCGGCTCGGCCAAGGGGTCGCTGACGGGGAGGGTGGCCCACACCTTCCTGACCGAAGTCGTCAGCAAATGTACCCACGGCATCGACCTGCACACCGGTGCCAGGCACCGCAGCAACTTCCCGCAAATTCGCGCCGACCTGGACGACCCCGCCGCCCTGGCCATGACCGAGGCGTTTGCGGTGCCCCTGGCCATCGACTCCAAAATACGCGATGGCTCCCTGCGCGAATGCGCCGGCGATTCCGGCATACCCGTTATCCTCTATGAGGCCGGAGAAGCCCTGCGCTTTGAAGAGGTGTACATCCGCGCCGGGGTTACCGGCATCATCAACGTGATGCGCAGCATTGGCATGCTGCCCAGATCGCGGAGCAAAAAGCCCCCTGCAGGGCCCATCGTCAGCGACCAGACCAGCTGGTTGCGGTCGCCTGACAGCGGGGTGCTCAGGACCTTCGTTCCCCTGGGGGCCAAAGTCGAGAAAGGGCAGGTGATCGCAGTGGTGGCCGACCCACTGGGCACTACCGAGACCCCCATTGTTGCGACCACCCACGGGGTGGTGATCGGGCGCACCAACCTGCCGCTGGTTTACGAGGGCGACGCGACCTTCCACATAGCCCAGTACGGCCGCAAGGTCGGCAAGGTGGAGACCCAGGTAGAAAAGTTCCAGGAGCAACACCAGCCGGATGAAGACACCCCCTTCAAACCCGACGCGGTGAGCGAGGCACCGATCGCCTAAGGCCTGCTCACACTGGTCGAGGCACGGGACTTGCTATAAATTCGCGCGCGGCATCTCCATGGGCGTCCCGGTCAGCCCGCCATTGACCCCATAGATTTCCCCGGTCACGTAATCGGCGGCGGGGGAGGCGAGGAACAGAGCGCAGGCGGCAATGTCCTCGGGCTGACCAAGACGCTGCAATGGAGTACGAGCCAGCATGGCCTTCTCCAGGTCCTCCGTCATGACGCCGGCAAGCGCGTCGGTCAGGGTCGAGCCCACAGCGATGGCATTGACACGAACCTTGGGCGCGAAGTCCTGGGCCAGGTTTCTGGTCATGAAATCCAGCCCCGCTTTGGCCACGCCATAAGCGGCAAAGCCCGGTTGCGGGAAGCGGCCGGCGACGGAGGAGATATTGACAATAGAACCTTTGCCGGCGCTTGCCACCATGTGCGGTGCACACAGGCACGACAGACTGAAGGCCGTGGTCACATTGAAGCGAAAGGTCTCGTCAAAATCATCCGCAGAGGTATGCAGTGCCGGTTTTGGCCCGGCGCCACCGGCATTGTTCACCAGCACATCGATACGGCCAAACTCTGCCACAGTCTGCTCGACCAGTGACTTGCGCTGCTCTGGATCGAGCACGTCGCAGGTCACCGTCAGTGCCTTCGCACCGCGGGCCCGAACCTGTTCCGCAGTCTCCTCGATCTGGGAGAGCGTTCGCGCCGTGACAACCACATTGGCGCCAGCATCGGCCATGGCAAGGGCGGTCGCCGCGCCGATACCGCGGCCGGATCCAGTGACGATAGCGACCTGCCCATCCAGACGGAATCGATTCAAAATACTGTCCATAAAATCTGCTCTCCTGTATGCAGTGCTTGCCCAGGGTAAGGTATGCCTGATCCTGTATCAGGCGTCAATCACATTGGAGCGAACCAGGATGCCACCATCGACCACCAGGTCGTGGCCGGTGATAAACGAGGCTCTCTCGGAACACAGGTAGATTACCGCATCGGCAATCTCCTCCGGCTGCGCCAGCCTCCCCATAGCGTGCGCATTGAGGGTACGCTCCCGCATTTCCGGCATGCTCTTCAGGTAAAAGCGCATTCCCTCGGTGTCGATACCGCCGGGGCAGACCGTATTCACCCTGACGCCGCGCCTGGCATACTCGGTGGCAGCGGCCTTGCTCAGGGTGATGACACCACCCTTGGCCGCGGCATAGGCGGACTGATAGGCCTCACCGCGAATCCCTGACACCGAGGCGATGTTGACAACGGCACCGCCTCCCGAGGCCTCGATCAGCGGCAGCTGGTACTTCAGGCACAGCCAGACCCCGCGCAGGGTGACGCCCATACAGTTGTCCCATTCTGCCTCCTCAAGTTCTGTCAGCGGCTTGTTCGGCGCTGCCCGGGCGGCGTTGTTGGAGACCATATGCAATCCGCCGAAGCGCGTTCTGCAGCTCGTAACGACCCGCTGGATGTCCTCCGCCCTGGACATATCGGCAGCAACGCCGACCGCCTCGCCACCGGCCTGCTCGATCCGGGCCGCGGTTTCGCGGGCACTGTCTTCGCTGATATCCGCCACCACCACCTGCGCGCCTTCGCGGGCAAAAGCCAGTGCCGTGGCGCGCCCGGTTCCCGCGCCACCACCCATTACCAGCGCTACCTTAGTGTTCATTTTTTTTCACTCCTGCCACGGGCCATGACGGATCCGCGGCGTTCGCCAATCAATGCTGCTGTCGCCTGCTTCGCCGAGGCGATGGCCTGCTGCTCCTCCCAGACCAGGGCCTCGTCCAGGGCTTTGCTGCTGCCCTCATCGATGAGTTGCTTGTACTGCGTCAATACCTGCGGCACACAGGCACACATGGTTTCCGCCATCGCTATTGCCCGGGGCAGTAGTTCGTCCTCGGCAATCACATGATTGACCAGACCCCACTCATAGGCCTGTTGGGCACATACCGGTGCGCCGGTAAAGCTGATTTCCTTGGCCCTGGATACGCCGATCAGGCGCGGCAGTTTCTGGCTCAGCCCCCAGCCGGGCAATATACCGACCCGGGCATGGGTATCGGCAAAGCGCGCGTTTTCCGACGCCAGCAACACGTCGCAGGCCAGGGCCATCTCAAAGCCTCCAGTGATAGCATGGCCGTTGATGGCGCCGATGATGGGCCCGGAAAAGCGCTCCATGGCCCGGGCGATCTCGTTGTCCGCTTCCTCGGAGGCATCTGACTCAGTACTGCCAGCCAGCTCCTTGAGGTCAAACCCGGCGCAAAATGCCCGTCCGTTGCCAGTTAGTATGACGACCCGAATCGACTCGTCGGCAGAGCAGGCGTCGAAGGCGGCGACAAAATCCGACCGCAGTTCCCGCGAGAGTGCATTCATCTCGTCGGGCCGGTTGAGGGTAACGATGGCGTAGCCATCACGTTTGTCCAGCAGTACTTTATTCATGTCATGTTCCAAGTAGGGAGGGGACCTTCAGCAGGTCCAGTTGCTTGGCAATGGCCGGCGCCGCCAGGGTGTCCTCCGGCCGCCAGTCGCTGTGTGGTTCATTTTCCGCCAGCCAGTTGACCACGGCAGCGATGGCCTGGGGCGTGCAGGGCTTGAACCGGGCCAGCACTTCCTCGGTAACTCCGGCGGCTTTCATCGCCTCGGTGACCACTGTACCCGGTTCCATATTGAAGATACGGACACCTGAATCCGCGTGCTCGGCACGCAGAGCTCCCGCCATGCGGGCCAGCGCGGCTTTCGATGAAGGATAGGCAAAACCCCAGCCGCCCTTGTCCGCCGGCGCCGGCGGGTTGTTGAACGCGGTGTAGGACACCATATTTATAATGGTTCCCTGCCCACGCGCCAGCATGCCGGGCAACAGCGTCTTCACCAGGGCCAGGGGGGTGAACACGTTGCCCTGGTAGATACGGTCCAGTTGCTCCCGGGCCACGTCCAGCACCGATGACTGGTTACCGTCCCCCTGGTAGACCGCATTGTTGAACAGCAGGTCGACATGCCCGAATTGGGCCAACGCCGTTTCCGCCGCAGCGATCACGCTCTGCTCATCGAGGATGTCGGCCTGCAGGCATAGGGCCTCTCCACCCACGGCTTGTACCGCCGCGGCAGTGGCTTGCAGGCTGCCCGGCAGCGGCGCATCGCTGCCCAGATGGTCGTGTTGCTCGCCCTCTGCCAGGGTTCGCGCGGTGATTGCCACACGGTAGCCGTGCCTCGCCAGCGCGACCGCCGCCTCGGCACCGATACCGCGGCTGGCACCTGTTATGAATGCAGTTTTCGTCATCATGCCGCCTCGCTCACATCAGCCGCTGTTAAGCGTAGCAGCAACAGCATCGCCTGCTGCAGTTCACGCTCCCCGACCAGCGCCGCGTACTGGTCCCAGACAATCTCGGTGGAGCGGGAAAGCTCGTCGATCAGCGAGCGTCCCCCGGGAGTCAGGGTGACCAGTTTCGCCCGGGAATCTGTCGGGTCCGCGGTGCGTGAAACCAGCCCCAGTTCCTCGAGCTCATGCACGGTCTTCATCATCGACTGCGGCCTGACGCCAATCCTCGCGGCCAGGTCGACGCTGCGACTGGCCCCCTCGCTCGCCAGCTGCATGAAGACCTTGCGGTGTCTGGCCGGGATGCCCTGCACGCCGCGGTCGGCGAGGTCCGCGTCCAGGCGACGCTGGAAGTCCCTCAGGGCAACCATCAGGGCCTGACCCAGTTCGTGTTTTGGAAAATGAGACATTGCCAACACCAAATTAAGTAAGATAAACTGATCATCAGTCTAACTGTAGAAATATTGAGGAGTCAAGCATGTTCCAGGTATTCGCAACTACCCCGGAAGATATGGGCCCGGGGGAAATCGGCGCCCATGCGGCAAGGGCGGAAGCCATGGGTTTTGATGGCCTGCAGGTGCCGGACGCCATTCACGATGGCCTGTTGCTGGCGGCACTCGCTCTCAATGCCACGGAAAAACTGCTGGTCGGAACCGGCGTGCTGGTGGCATTTCCACGCAGCCCGATGACCGTCGCCGTGGCCAGCTGGGACTTGCAGCGCATGTCTGGTGGCCGCTTCGAACTGGGCCTTGGCACCCAGATCAAACAGAATATCGAACAGCGCTATTCCGCGCGCTGGGAAAAGCCCGTCCCCCAGTTGCGCGAATACGTGCAGTCGCTGAAGGCGATCTTCCACAGCTTCCAGACCGGTGAGCGACTGTGCTTCGAGGGCGAGCACTACCAGTTCACCCGCCTGCAGCCGTTTTTCAATCCCGGGCCCATCGAGCACCCGGACATCCCGATTCTGTGTGGCGCCGTCGGCCCGGACATGACGCGTATGGTGGGGCGGGTGGCCGATGGCATGATCACCCATCCCACCAACACGCCCCCTGAGTACATCCGGGAGGTGTGCCTTCCCCGGCTGCAGGACGGATTTGCCAGGGCGCAACGGACAGGGGAGGGCTTCAAGCTGTTACTCGGTCCGCTGACGGCCACCGGGCCGGACGCGGATACCGTGGCCGGCGAATGGGAGAAGCAGCGCCAGTTACTGGGCTTTCTCTATTCCACCCCGGCCTACTGGCCCAGCCTGGAACTTTTTGGCTGGCAGGAAAAAGGGCAGCAGTTACTGGATATGACCCGCAGTGGCGCCTGGAAGGAGATGCCCGACATCGTCACCGACGAGATGCTGGAGAAATTTGTGCCGCGGGGCAGTTATGACGAGATCGCCGAGGTTTACCGGGCGCGCTACGCCGGCTTGTCGAGCCGCGTCACCTTCCCCATGCCCACCGACCCGGCGCACGACTCAGCGGCGGCACAGGCTATCGCCGCCCTGAAATCGGGATAGGGTTGCAAGCTGGAGGCCAGGTGGCTCTTACAGATGCCACCCGGCGTTATCAGGGATGCCCGCTGGAGAACGCTCTCGGAGCGCCCGGTAATAAACCAGGCCCTCAAACATCCAGGTTGGCCACCGACAGCGCGTTCTCCTCGATGAAATCCCGACGGGGCTCCACGTTGTCGCCCATCAGGGTGGTGAAGATCTGGTCCGCGGCGATCGCATCATCGATAGACACCTGCAGCATGCGCCGCACTTCCGGGTCCATGGTGGTTTCCCACAACTGCTCGGGATTCATTTCACCCAGGCCCTTGTAGCGCTGGATGTTATAACCCCGGCGAGCCTCGGTCATCAGCCAGTCCAGGCCCTCGGCGAAGCTGCGCGTTTGCAGGGTCTTTTCGCCGCGCTGGAAGTAACCTTCCTCCTCTATAAGGGTGTTCAGGGTGTTGCCCAGTTCCACCATGCTGCGGTACTCACCGGATGAGAAAAACTCGTGGTGGTACTCGGTTTCCGACTCCACACCGTGGGCCAGCAGTTTCACCACCGGGAAGAACAGTTTGCGCTCCTGGTCCTTGCGCACCACCACGTCGTACCGGGCAGCGCCGGACTCCACCGATAGTAAGCGCCTACTTATCTGCTCCGCGAAGCGGGTGACGGCGTCCTCGTCCTTCATGTCGTCAACACTGAGGGACGCACCGTAGACCATCTGCCACAATACCGCGGGTGAATAGAGCCTCGACAGGCGATCTATGGTCGCGGCGACTGCCCGGTACTGGTCTACCAGCGCCTGCAGGGCTGACCCCGAGATTGGCGGCGCATCCGGATTGACAAAGATCGACGCGCCTTCCAGGGCCGACTGGGTCAGGTAGTGGTTGAGCGCCTCATCATCCTTGAGGTACTGGTGCTGCTTGCCTCTGGCGATCTTGTACAGGGGCGGCTGGGCAATATAGACGTGGCCGCGCTCGATCAACTCCCGCATCTGGCGGAAGAAGAAAGTCAGCAGCAGGGTGCGGATGTGGGAGCCGTCCACGTCCGCATCGGTCATGATAATAATGCTGTGGTAGCGCAGCTTGTCCGGGTTGAATTCCTCCTTGCCGATGCCACAGCCGAGGGCGGTGACAATGGTGCCCACTTCCGCCGAGCCCAGCATTTTGTCGAAGCGGGCTTTTTCCACATTGAGTATCTTGCCCTTGAGGGGGAGAATCGCCTGGAACTTGCGGTTGCGTCCCTGCTTGGCACTGCCACCGGCCGAGTCGCCCTCCACCAGGTACAGTTCCGACAGGGCAGGGTCCTTCTCCTGGCAGTCGGCGAGCTTGCCGGGCAGGCCGGCAATATCCAGGGCGCCCTTGCGCCGGGTCATCTCCCGGGCCTTGCGCGCCGCTTCCCGGGCCCGGGCGGCATCGAGCATCTTGCCGACCACTGCCTTGGCTTCCTGGGGGTTTTCCAGCAGGTAGTCGCTGAAGCGGGCGTTCATGGCCTGCTCCACCGCGGTTTTCACCTCCGAGGAGACCAGCTTGTCCTTGGTCTGGCTGGAAAACTTGGGATCCGGCACTTTCACCGAGATGATCGCGGTCAAACCTTCCCGGGCGTCATCGCCCGTGGTGGAAACGGCAGCCTTCTTGGCCAGGCCCTCCCGCTCGATGTAGGCGTTCAGGTTGCGGGTCAGCGCGGCGCGAAAGCCTGCCAGGTGAGTACCGCCGTCGCGCTGGGGGATATTGTTGGTGTAACAGAGAATGCTCTCCTGGAACGAGTCGTTCCACTGCAGGGCGACTTCCACCCCGATGCCTTCATCCGTATCTATCTGAAAATAAAACGGCTTGTTAACCGGCGTCTTGTTCTGGTTAAGGTAATCCACGAATGCGTTAAGCCCGCCCTCGTAGTTGTAGACCTCTTCCTGGCCGCTGCGTTCGTCTTTCAGGGCAATGTAGACCCCTGAATTGAGGAAGGCCAGTTCCCGCAGACGCTTGGCCAACTGGTCGAAGTGAAATTCAATATTGGTGAAGGTCTCTGCGGAGGGATGGAAGCGCACCGAGGTTCCGGAGCTTTCCGTGTCCCCTATAACCGCCAGGGGTGCGTCAGGTACACCATGGCGGTAGACCTGCTCGTAGAGTTTGCCTTCCCGGCGGATCGTCAACACCAGCTCGGAAGAAAGGGCATTGACCACGGAGACCCCAACCCCGTGCAAGCCGCCGGACACTTTGTAGGTGTTGTCATCGAATTTTCCGCCCGCGTGTAGCACGGTCATAATGACTTCAGCCGCCGATACCCCCTCATCATGCATTTCCGTGGGAATACCTCGACCATCGTCGCTGACGGTAACGGATTCATCCGGGTGAATGACGATGTCAATGCGGCTGCAATGGCCCGCGAGGGCCTCGTCAATCGAGTTATCCACCAGTTCGAACACCATGTGGTGCAAGCCGGTGCCGTCATCGGTGTCGCCAATGTACATGCCCGGACGCTTGCGCACCGCGTCCAGGCCCTTCAGCACCTTGATACTCGATGAATCGTAGTTCTGTTCTGTGTCGTCGCTCATGAAATAACTCTCGTTTTACCTTGTCTTAAGCCCGGTTTACGCCGGAACAGGATTTACTGCGCCATGTTCCACGTGGAACATGGCCAGCGCCTGTTTGTCGTCGTCGGGCCATACATCCCCAATATCCCGCTGTTGTACGCAGGTTATAAACACCTGAACCTTCATCATCGCCAGCAATTCACACACCCGGCCACAGTGATTGCGATCCAGCTCTGACGGCAGATCGTCTACCAGGTAAGTACAGTGCCCCTTACCCATCTCTGTCATCAGCTGCCCCTGGGCGAGCTTCAAACCGCAGACCACGAGCTTTTGCTGCCCCCTGGAGAGGGTCTCGGCAGCACTGTGACCATCGCTCAGTACTTTTATATCCGCACGCTGGGGCCCCACGTGGGTGAAACCCTGCTCACGGTCGGAGTCCGTACTGTTGGCCAGGGCGTCAGCGTAGGGGAGCTGCTTATCCCAGCCTCTTCGATAACGAAGCTCCAGGCCGCCGAGAGAAGGGGCCAGCCGGGTCATGATCTCTAAAAACCGGGGTGACAGGCGCCGGAAATAGGCGTCCCTGTACTGGTTGAGGGCCTCCCCGGACTGGGCGAGCTCGCGGGTCCATACGGACAGTTCTTCGGTGGCCATTTTAGCACGGCGCAGCAGCATATTGCGTTGTTTTATTCCCCGCTGGAAGCGCTGCCACTGGGCAAAAAAGCGATGTTCCACGTGGAACACCCCCCAGTCCAGGTACCTGCGCCGCGCTGCCGGGGCACCCATCAGGAGTTCGAAACTATCCGCATTGATCACCTGCAGGGGTAGGTACTCAACCAGCTCGGCCACGGTTCTCACCGGCGCGCCGGCTATTTTTATCCGCACATCCCCGGTCCTGCCCCGCTGCACACCCAGGGTAGTATTACCGGGGCTCAGGGCACCGAACACCGTGCAGTCGTTTTTATCGTGGCTGACCAGGGAACGAATACTGCCGCGAAAACTGCGCGCCATGCCCAACAGGTGTATCGCCTCGAGAACACTGGTCTTGCCGCTGCCGTTAAGCCCATAAAATACGTTGACCCGACGCAGGTCCTCCAGTTTGACACGCTGAAGATTGCGAACCTGATTTATCTGCAGGCGCGACAGGCGGGTATCAGTGGCTGACATCAGCGCGGGGCTGGAAAAGGGGAGGGGACTGCGCCTCCTAGAGGCGCATGGGCATTACCACGTACAGCGAGTCGCCCTCGTCTGACTCTTCCAACAGCGCACTGCTGTTGGGGTCGGACAGGGATAGCTTGACCTGCTCACCACTCAGTACCGACAACACGTCCAGCAAGTAACTGACATTGAAACCAACCTCCAGGGGCTCGCCCTGGTAATCAACGGGTACCGCCTCCTCGGCTTCTTCCTGTTCCGGGTTATTCGCTACGATATCCAGGCTGTTATCCGTCAGCTTGAGGCGTACACCACGGTACTTTTCGTTGGAGAGGATCGCGGTGCGAGTAAAGGCCTGGCGCAGTTCCACCCGGGAACCGAGTACGATCTTATTGGGAGAGCGGGGCAATACGCGCTGATAATCAGGAAACTTGCCATCAACCAGCTTCGATGTGAAAGTGAATTCGTCAGTCGTGGCACGAATATGATTGCTGCCGATGACGATGGCGATATCTTCCTCTTCCGCCAGCAACAGGCGCGCCAATTCCAGCACGCCCTTGCGGGGCAGAATCACCTGGGCATCCTCACTGGTATCGACTTTCTCCGGCAGGCTGCACAGGGCCAGGCGATGACCGTCGGTGGCAACCACCTTCAATTGCTGGTCTTTCAGTTCCCAAAGCATACCGTTGAGGTAATAGCGGACGTCCTGCTGGGCCATGGCGAAACCGGTACGCTCAATCAGGCGTTTGAGCTGGCCCTGCCTGATCGTAAACTGGTGGGTACCCATGCTGCTGTCTTCCACGTTGGGAAACTCCCGGGCAGGCAGTGTCGACAGGGTGAAACGGCTGCGCCCCGACTTGACGGTAACCTTGCCGTCTTCAGCGCTAAAACTGATATCGCTGCCCTCAGGTAGCGACTTGCATATATCCACCAGCTTGCGGGCGGGTACGGTTAGCTCACCAGACTCACCCGTGGCCCCCAGCTGGACGCGGCCGACCAGCTCGACCTCGAGGTCAGTGCCGGTCAGGGACAGGCGATCGTCTTCCAGCACCATGAGAACGTTGGCCAGGATAGGTAAGGTCTGGCGGCGTTCGACCACACCGGCGACCAGGTTCAAGGGCTTGAGCAGGGCGTCCCGCGAAACAGTGAACTTCATAGGGATTGTGATTCCTTAACACGATAAAGCCGTGGCCGGCAGTTTATTTTACATTATTTACACACCAGAACTGCTTTCTCCCGGCTACGCTCAGGTAGTGAGCGATCGCAGCAAGTTCTTGTAGTCTTCGCGAATATCTGCATCGGTTTCACGAAGTTCCTTGATTTTACGACATGCGTGAAGAACTGTCGTGTGATCTCTGCCACCAAAGCTGTCACCAATTTCCGGCAGGCTGTGATTGGTCAGTTCCTTGGCCAGGGCCATGGCCACCTGGCGGGGCCGGGCCACAGAGCGGCTGCGACGACGCGACATCAGGTCCGCCACTTTTATTTTGTAATACTCGGCCACGGTGCGCTGGATATTGTCCAGGCTGACCTGTTTGTCCTGCAGGGCCAGCAAGTCTTTCAGGCTGTCCTTGATCAACTCAATGTCGATATCCCTTTTTGTGAAGTGAGCGCTCGCTATCACTCTTTTCAGCGCACCCTCCAGCTCCCTGACATTGGACCGAATTCGCTGGGCGATAAAGAACGCGGCATCAGGGGGCAGGTTAATGCGCGCCTGGGTGGCTTTCTTCATCAGGATGGCCACCCGGGTTTCCAGTTCCGGCGGCTCCACGGCCACGGTCAGTCCCCAGCCGAAACGCGACTTGAGCCGCTCCTCGAGGCCATCGATCTCCTTGGGATAACGGTCGCAGGTCAGGATCATCTGCTGCCCGCCCTCGAGCAAGGCGTTGAAGGTGTGAAAAAATTCCTCCTGGGAACGATCTTTCTTGGCAAAAAACTGGATATCGTCAATCAGCAGGGCGTCTACCGTGCGGTAGTAGCGCTTGAAGTCACTGATCGCGTTTAACTGCAGCGCCTTTACCATGTCGGCCACAAAGCGCTCGGAATGCAGGTAGACGATCTTGGCATTGGGTTTGCTGCGCTTGAGAGCATTGCCCACCGCGTGCATCAGGTGGGTTTTACCCAGGCCCACACCGCCATACAGGAACAGGGGGTTGTAGGAATCACCGGGGTTTTCTGCTACCTGTCGCGCCGCGGCCAGGGCGAGCTGGTTTGACTTGCCTTCGACAAAATTATCAAAGGTATAAGTGTCCACCAGATTTTGCTGGTGCTGCAGCGAGCCTTCAATTTCCGCCTGGCGCAGGCCATTATGGGCGCTGCGCCGGCCATGGCCAGCAACAACACCGCCGCCGGTAGATACCACAGTACCCGACACCGCCGGTGGCATGTCGTTAACCGTGGGAACGGGCACGGGGGCCGCCGCCGCAACCGGCGTCAGCGGCTGGCTGGTCCGGCCCTGGCCACCTATCTCCAGTACCACATGGAGGCCACCACCCGGCTCCAGTTCCGCCAGCAGCTCGGTAATACGCTGGGCGAATTTGTCGGACACGAAATCCTTGATGAACCGGTTGGGGGCAAAGAGAGTGAGTGATTGTCCGTCGCTGCTGGCCTGAAGCGGCCTTATCCAGGTATTGAACTGCTGTGAAGGCAGCTCATCCTGCAATCTGTCGACGCATTGCTTCCATACCACGCCAGGCAAAACTTTCCCCTTGAGGCGCACCAGAGCGCGCGCCTCCGCTAGTCACATTATGATTCATTGTTGTGTTTACCGATCTGATTTTCCCCTGATCGGTGGACAGATCATACTCTCGCTTTCGCCACTTATCCACACATATTTTAATGCAGCTGCTATTATTTATTAGTATGTTTTTCAATACCTTATGCCTATATGGACTATTTTTTAACCAGCTGCAGGAAAAATTAAATTGATAACCCTGTTTGTGGATAAGCTGTCGATAATTTATGGGGAATCTGTGGGGCGATTGCTGCAGGCCGCGGTAGATCTGGGCTCGCCCGATCGCCAGGGCAGGCAGCAGCAGCGCCTTCATCGCAAGCCGGGAAAGCGGCAAAACGGCTCCCGAACAGGCCCGAAAAAATACCCCCGCCTGCATTGAATTAACACCGGCATTTCAATAGAATACCCCACCTTTTTTCCGGCCAGTGGCTCATTTCCTCGTGGAATCGCCGGCCCCCTGAATCAACCATTTGGAATACAGTCATGAAAAGAACATTTCAGCCCAGCGTACTGAAGCGCAAGCGCACCCACGGTTTCCGCTCGCGCATGGCCACCAAGAATGGCCGCGCCGTTCTCAACCGCCGTCGTGCCAAGGGCCGCAAGGTCCTGTCCGCTTAACGGACAGCAAACTGGGTGGGCGCTGACAACAGCTTCGGCAAAGCCAGACGCCTGCTTAATGCCAAAGACTACAGCCGGGTATTTGACGGCGCCGAGGCAAGAGCCTCGCACCAGCATTTATTGCTTCTGGCACGCACCAATGATGAACCCGGGCACCGCCTGGGTTTAGTCATAGCCAAAAAAAATGTCCGCTTGGCGGTGCAGCGCAACCGGATAAAACGGATAGCGCGGGAAGTATTCCGCACCCTGCCTCCATCCACGCCCCCGCTGGACGTTATCCTGCTGGCCCGGCGCGGACTGGACCGGTTGGATAATGCAGAGCTTTCTACTATATTGCGGCAGCAGTGGCAGAAACTGATCCGCCACGCGTCCCAACCCAGCCAAGGCACGGAACCCTGATGCGTCGCTTCTTGATTACCCTGATTAGCTGTTACAAGGTATTGCTGAGCCCGTTTCTGGGCAACAACTGCCGTTTCCATCCCAGTTGTTCCAGTTATGCCCAGCAGGCGATCGCCGAACACGGGGTACTGAAAGGAAGCTGGCTGGCGATCCGCCGCCTGTCAAAATGCCACCCCTGGCACGAGGGGGGCATCGACCCGGTGCCTCCCTGCCGCCACTCACACTAAGCCACAGATATTACTATGGATTTGCAACGCTCATTGCTTATTGGCGCGATCGCCATTCTTTCCTTCATGCTGCTCACCGAGTGGGTAGCCTTCAAGGATGGCAAGACCCAGGCCGCAGAAGCCCAGACCACCCGCCTGATCGCCAATGGCGAGGCCCGCCCGGCGGAACTGCCGCAAGTGCTTGAGGAATCGGCAGCCCCCGGCAGCAACGAGGACTTGCCATCGGCCCCTGATACCGCCAGTCCCGAAACACCGGCCGAAGTGGCCAGCGACAACAGCCGGATCGTGCTGGTCAGGACCGATAGCCTGCAACTGGCGATAGACCTCAGGGGCGGCGACATCATCGAGCTGGCACTGCCTCGCCACCTGGAGCAGATCGACAATCCCGATGTCCCCTTCGTGCTCCTCGAGCAGAATGAAAAACGCACCTATGTTGCCCAGAGCGGCCTGATTGGTGCCGACGGTATCGACAGCAAGGGACGCGCTTCCTTCAGCACCAGCGCCAGCAGCTATGAAATGGCAGCCGGCCAGGACCAGCTGGTGGTCGATTTGCACTGGCAGGGTGAAAGTGGCGATGTGAACGTTACCAAACGCTTTACCTTCACCCGCGGTGACTACCTGGTGCAGGTGGACTACCTGGTCGAGAACAACAGCAGCAGCCGCTGGCAGGCCAACCTGTTCGGCCAGATCAAGCGCGACAGCAGCCCGGCACCCTCAGCCAGCGGTGCCGGTATGGGCATGCAGCCCTTCCTCGGTGCGGCTATTACCCAACCGGACGAACGCTTCACCAAGTTCAGCTTCGAGGACATGCGCGAAGAGCCCTTCAAGGCACAATTGCCCGGCGGCTGGATTGCCATGTTGCAGCACTACTTCCTCAGTGCCTGGATCCCCAACGCCGAGCAGAGCCACAACTACAGTACCCGGGTCACCTCCGCCGGCTTCAACATTGCCGGTTTTACCAGCCCGGCCCTGACCCTGGATCCCGGCCAGTCCGGCCAGACCGGCGCCCGGTTCTACGCCGGTCCCAAGGACCAGTACCGGCTGGCCGAGATCTCGCCTTACCTGGATCTGGTGGTGGATTACGGCTGGCTGTGGTGGATTGCCCAGCCCCTGTTCTGGCTGCTGAACAAGATCTTCCTGTTTGTCGGTAACTGGGGTGTGGCGATCATCCTGCTGACCGTGCTGGTTAAAGCGGCCTTTTTCAAGCTGTCCGCTACCAGTTACCGTTCCATGGCGCGCATGCGCAAGGTACAGCCTAAAATGATGGACATCCGCGAGCAGTACGCGGACGACAAGCAAAAGCAGTCCCAGGCCATGATGGAGCTGTACCGCAAGGAGAAGGTCAACCCCATGGGCGGTTGCCTGCCCATCCTGGTGCAAATGCCGGTGTTCATCGCCCTGTACTGGGTGTTGATGGAGAGTGTCGAGCTGCGCCATGCGCCCTTTGCCCTGTGGATTGACGACCTGTCGGTCATGGACCCGTACTTTGTCCTGCCCATCCTGATGGGGGCCAGTATGTGGTTTATGCAGAAGCTCAACCCGCCGCCCACCGATCCCATGCAGGCGAAGATCATGCAGTGGCTGCCCATTGTCTTCACCTTCTTCTTCCTCTGGTTCCCGGCCGGTCTGGTGCTGTACTGGGTGGTCAACAACCTCCTGTCCATGGCCCAGCAATACGTGATTACCCGCCAGATAGAGAACGCTGACAGCTGATCGGCCCGCCCCGTTTCCGCCAGGGCGCGGGGCGCTATACTGTCCGGATGAGCGAACCCACCATCACCGGCACCGAAACCATCGTCGCGGTAGCCACCGCCCCGGGCAGGGGTGGTGTCGGCATTGTGCGTCTGTCGGGTAATAATGCCTTGGCAATCGCCCGGGCCATTACCGGACAAACCCTGAGCCCGCGCCACGCCCACTTCTGCCCGTTCAGCGATAGCGCCGGGCAGCGGCTCGACTCCGGCATTGCCCTTTACTTCCCCGGGCCGCATTCCTTTACCGGCGAAGACGTGGTTGAACTGCAGGGCCACGGCGGCCCGGTCATTCTCGACCTGCTTGTTAAGGCCTGCACCGCGCGGGGAGCCAGGCAGGCCCGACCCGGCGAGTTTTCCGAACGCGCCTTTCTCAACGACAAACTGGACCTGGCCCAGGCAGAAGCGATTGCCGACCTGATCAACAGTACTACCGAACAGGCTGCGCTCAACGCCAACCGCTCCCTGCAGGGAGCATTTTCCCGCGAGATTAATGCCCTGGTAGAGCTGGTAACGAGACTGCGGGTATACGTGGAGGCCGCCATCGACTTCCCCGAGGAAGAAATCGACTTCATCGGCGACGGCCAGGTTCGCGAGCAGCTGCTGGCGATTATCGACCAGCTGGAGCGGGTACACGCCCAGGCCAGACAGGGCGCCCTGCTGCAGGAGGGGATGAAACTGGTCATCGCCGGCAAGCCCAATGCCGGCAAGTCCAGCCTGCTCAACGCGCTGTCTGGCCAGGACAGGGCCATCGTCACGGCCATCGAAGGTACGACCCGGGATGTGCTGCGCGAACACATCCAGATAGACGGCATGCCCCTGCACATTGTCGACACCGCGGGACTGCGAGACAGCGCCGACGAGGTAGAGCAGGAGGGCATCCGCCGGGCCTGGTCGGAGATGGAATCGGCCGACCATATCCTGCTGGTGGTCGATGGCTCGAACCCGGACCACGACAACGACAAGCCCCGGGCTATCTGGCCCGAAATCCAGCAGCACCTGACCCGCCACATCGCCACCAGCGTGGTGCACAACAAGTGCGACCTGAGTGGACGCGAACCGGGTGTCTCCGACCACAACGGTACCGCAATTATCGAATTGTCCGCCAAAACCGGTGCCGGTATGGACCTGCTCAAGTCCCACCTGAAACAGCGCATGGGTTACAGCGAGAGCGAGGAGAGCAGCTTCAGCGCCCGCCGCCGCCACTTGCAGTCGCTGGAAAAAGCGGCCCGGGCCCTCGCCGCCGGACGCGCGCAGCTGGAGGGTGCAGGCGCCGGCGAACTATTGGCCGAGGACCTCAGGGAATGCCAGCATGCCCTTGGCGAAATCACCGGCGCGGTGAGTTCCGACCAGCTGCTCGGCGAAATCTTTTCCAGCTTTTGCATCGGCAAGTAATTCCCGGCAAAAACACACCCTGTCCCAGTACTATCCACAGACTTATGCCTTGAATCTCACGGAGCAACAGCTTGTCCAGCAACAACACAGAGCTTGTTAGCTGCGGGCACCGGGGCCAGGCGAAGTGAGGATAAGCTGGTGAATCAGCCGGGGGAAAACAACTGCAGGGTTTCTGGATATATCGGCCTGGGACGATGACCCGGAAATCAGGGCTGGCTTATCCCCAAACCATCCTCACCTCCAACACGGCTTTTCACCGCCAGTTACAGGGCTTGATAAGTGCCTTATGCTTGCTATAAATAACTGATTTAAATAGGTTTTATTCGCTTAACCACAGGCGTGGCCGGCCCCAATAATTACAACAACAATAATCCTTATATACATACATAATATCTATTTAAATAAATACAGGAGAGCAAAGCCCTTGCAGAATCCACTGCCCGACAACCCTGCTCACCTGCGGCAGCTCTGTGCGGCCCTGCAGCTGGGATCACCGCTGTCTGCGCCAGCGCCGGTCAAGGGCGGCTTCCATCACCGCATGTGGATGCTCGACACCAGTGGCGGACAATATGCGATCAAGCAGCTCGCCGCTGAGCTTGACCCGGGTGATCCCAGTACAGTGGCGCACTTTGACCGCACTGAAGCTGTCGCCGGGGAATTCCAGCGTCGTGGCATCCCGGCAGTAGTGGCCCGTAAACGCGGAGACCACTACCTGCAAACCATCGAGGACGCCGCTTATCTCGTCTATCCCTGGGTGCAGGCCCGGGCCCTGCACCGGAGTGAGATCGACGACCGGCACGTGGCGCAGGTTGCAGAGCTGTTTGCCGCCATGCACCGCGCCAGTATTGATATTCCGGGTCTGGCAGGCGAGGAATATGCAGTACTCAGTGCCGACAGGCTGAATGTACTGGTGCAGTTCGCCCGCAGCAGAAATTGCCGCCGCTCCAGAGAGCTGGAACAGGACCTGGACTGGTTCCTGCAACTGGTGCAGCGCCATGGCGAGGCCGTCGAATTCCTGTCGGCGCATACCCTTGCCAGCCACGGCGACCTGGACCACAAGAATATTCTCTGGACTGCCGCCGGTGAGCCGCTCATCATTGACTGGGAATCGGCCCACCGGCTAAACCCCACCCACGAAATCGTGCTGGAGGCGCTGGATTGGAGTGGCATTACCCTGGACTTCAATGAAGCCCGCTTTATGCACATGTTGTCGGTCTACCTGGAGGCCGGCGGCAGGGGGGCTCCCGAAGAGGTGGAAGCCGCCCTGCACTGCGTGCAGGGAGACTGGCTGAACTGGCTGATGTACAACGTAGGCAGATCGATTGATATGGACGATACCCGGCAGCGGAGGATAGGCAGCGAACAGCTTGACCTGGCCCTGGCTACCCTGAAGCGCCTCAAACGCCTGGTGCCGCGGCTGCTGGCCAGGCTTGCCTGAACAGGGGAGTGGCGGAATGTTCGATTTGAGCGCCTGTCATGTGGAACGCAACGACCAGCAGGACTACGAGCTAAGCTGGCGTACCCTCGAACCCGGACACCTGGTCAGTATCTACATGTCTGATGACCCGGAGTTTTTCTATCGGCAGGGGAACCCGGGGGTCCCGGTGCTCTGTACCCGGGAGGAGAGGGCCCGGGTTCCCAATCCGGATAAATCTGTGCGCCACTATTTTCTCCTCCGCTCAACGCAGGGAGAATCAGCCATCCTGGCGGAGCGCCGGCTGTCACTGGCCGGTACTTCCAATTTCCGTGACCTGGGCGGTTACCAGACTGAATGTGGCCGGCAGCTGAAATGGGGCAAACTGTATCGCTCCAGCAAGCTGTCCCGCCTGACCGAGGGCGACCAGGATTATGTCAGGCGACTGGGGCTCACCCTGGTCTGCGACTTTCGCCAGGTGCTGGAGCAGGAACTGGAACCGACCCTCCTGGGGCAGGAGAGTGGGTACACGCTGGCCAGTCTGCCGATAAGCCCGGGTAGTCGCGGCAATTTCATGGAAAACCTGCACCGGGGAATTATCGCGGTGGATGATGCCTCCGGTTTCATGGAGGAGATGAACCGGGACTTCGTTGCCAGCCAGTTGCCGCAGTATTGCGAAATGTTCCAGCTTATTCTTGCCGGAGATCATCCGACCCTGATCCACTGCGCCTCTGGCAAGGACCGCACCGGCTTCGGGGCGGCGCTGATCCTGGATGTGCTCGGGGTCGAGGAAGACGCCATCGTCGAGGACTACCTGCTCACCAACCGCTACCTGCCCATTGAGGAGGAGATCGGGCAGCTATCCGGCCAGTTCCGGGATGAATCGGGGGACGCGGTGCCGGAGCATGTGCTGCGCCCCTTACTGGAGGTCAGGCCGGAGTATATTCGCGCCTGCTTTGAGGAAATCCGCCGGCATTACGCTTCCAGGGAGCATTTTTACGAGTCGGCTCTGGACCTCGATGCAGACAAGATTGCCCGCCTGAAAGACCGTTTGCTGCACTGACTGGCGGCTTGCATCAGGGTTTGTCGAGACGATCGGCAATGTTCTCCAGCCGTTCGCAGGCCAGTTCCAGCCTGCGCTCCAGCCCGGCTGCCGCGTCCGGCGGCGTGTCGCTGGCTACCTGCATGCTCTGCCACAGTGGCTGCACGATCACCTCGACATAGGCGTCGATCTTTTTCCTGCTTGAATTGCGTCCCATCAGGGTACGCATGCCGTATTCCAGCCCGCCGAAAAACAGGTCGCGTATCGCCGACAATTCCAGGTCGGCCCTGACATAGCCCCGTTCCATGCCTTCCCTGATCACGCTGTCGAATATGCGGGTGTAGCGGTAGTTGAGCTGGTGCAGTGCCGTGTTTTTGTAGTCGGTATAGTAGTTCGCATCCACTGACAGATAGACCTGTAGCAGCCGCAACATCAGCGCCTGCTGGGCCATCAGTACCCGCAGGTGATTGCGGGCCAGGAACAGCAAGCGTTCCCGGGTACCCATGATCTCCTGCATGCCGTCTTGGGCGCTCTCGATCAACTCGCCGTAGAACTTGTCGAGAATTGCCAGCAACAGCGCGTTCTTGGTGCTGAAGTAATGGAACAGGGTGCCTTCCGAGACGCCCGCTGCGGCCGCAATTTTGCGGGTAGAGGTACCGTGGAAGCCCTCCTTGGCGAACAGGCCGGTGGCGGCGTCCATGATATCGGACTCGCGCTGCTCCAGCCGGCTGCGTGATTTGTTGGGCTCTGCTCTGGTCATCAGGGGGCGTTCTCGAAAGGATTTGAGCGCTACTTAATAATAATATAGTATCGCATTTTTTCCAATGGCGGCAGTCAGTTTCGGGTCTTGCTGCCCGTGCTGAGAGCAGGTGGAAACGATGGCAGATAATATTTGTATTGGTGGCGCATCCGGTTTTTGGGGCGACGCCGCAATGGCAACCCCGCAATTGCTGGCAACCGGTCGTCTGGATTACCTCGTCTACGATTACCTGGCAGAGGTTACCATGTCGATCATGGCCCGGGCGCGCGGTGCTGACGAAAACATGGGTTATGCTACGGACTTTATCACTGCCGTGCTGCAGCCCAACCTGGCGACCATTGCCGCACAGGGCGTCAAGGTCATCGCCAATGCCGGTGGCGTCAATCCCCGGGCCTGTGCGGCGGCGGCGCGCAAACTGATCCAGGACCAGGGGCTTGCGTTGCAGGTCGCAGTGGTTAGTGGTGACGACCTGCTGCAGCGTGCCGATGAGTTTGCCGCCAGCGGTGTGCGCGAAATGTTCACTGGCGAGTCTTTTCCCGCGGTGGACAAGATCGCCAGCATTAACGCCTATCTCGGTGCCTTCCCGATCGCTACTGCCCTGGACAGGGGCGCCGATATTGTCATCACCGGTCGTTGCGTGGACAGCGCCGTCACCGTTGGTGCCTGCATCCATGCCTTTGGCTGGCAGCCCGAAGACTTTGACCAGCTGGCCCAGGCCAGCCTCGCCGGGCATATCCTCGAGTGTGGCACCCAGGCCACCGGCGGCAACTACACTGACTGGGAAACGGTGATAGACACCCTGCCGGAGGCCGGTTATCCGCTCGCGGAAGTGGCTGCCAGCGGCAAGGTGACAATTACCAAGCCGGAGGGTTCAGGCGGCGCGGTGACCGTGGGCACGGTGGCGGAGCAAATGCTGTATGAGATCGGGGATCCGCAGGCCTACCAGCTGCCGGATGTCGTCTGTGACTTCAGCTCTGTGAGTATTGAGCAGGTGGGTCCGGACCGGGTGGAAGTGACCGGGGCCAGGGGTCGGGGAGCGCCGGAGGGCTACAAGGTCAGTGCGACCTATGCCGATGGTTTCCGCGGTGGCCACATCTGGACCATGTACGGCCGGGATGCCGACATCAAGGCGAAAAAGTTTGCCGACTCGCTGTTCCACCGCTGCCGGATTATCCTGCAGCGGGCGGGACTGCCCGATTTCAGTGAGACCTGCGTCGAGGTAATCGGCGCAGAATCCCATTTTGGCGCCGCCCGCCAGGTGGGGCCGGTGCGGGAGGTGGATGTCAAGATCGCTGCCAAGCACCCCAGCGCCGGGGGTATCGGCATCCTGTTAAAGGAAATGGTGGGAATGGCCCTGACCGCGCCGCCGGGACTCACCGGTTTTGCCGGTGCCCGTCCCAAACCGTCGCCGGTCGTGCGTCTGTTTTCCATGATTGTGCCCAGGAAGCAGTTGCAGATCAGCGTCGAGCTGGAGGGCGAAGTCCTCAAGCTGCAGGACGAGGTAGAACAGCTGTGGCAGCCGGATGCGGTGGTTGCCCACCAGCCGCCGCAGGCGGAGGCTGGCAATGACCTGGTGCAGGTGCCATTGGAGTCTCTGGCCTGGGGCCGGAGTGGCGACAAGGGTAACAAGGCCAATATCGGCATAATCGCCCGTCGCCCCGAGTTTGTGCCCTACATCGCGAGCCAGCTGACCGCCGCGCGAGTGGCCCGGTACTTCACCCATTTTCTCGATCCCCAGCAATCGGCGCCGGCACAGCGTTTTTATCTGCCCGGGTGCCATGCCTTCAATTTTCTCCTGCATGATGTGCTCGGTGGCGGTGGCGTGGCCAGTTTACGCGCTGATCCCCAGGGCAAGGGCTATGCTCAATTGCTACTGAACGAGTCCATTGCCGTGCCCCGCAGCCTCGCTGACCAGTTCAAGTTAAGCCAACCCTGCGCCTGAGGACTCACCCATGCCGCAATTTCAATCCAGGATAAATACTGACTCCGATGAATTCCGCAAGAATCGCGAGGATATGCTGGCATCAGTCGGCACCCTGCGCGAGGTCCTGGACCGCGCCGCCACCCTGTCAGACAAAAGCCTGCCGCGGTTCGAGAAACGCGGCCAGATCCTGCCGCGGGAGCGGCTGACCCGCTTGCTGGACCCGGGCATGCCGTTCCTGGAACTGTTGAACATGGCCGGCTTTACCGTGGATACCGAGGACCGGGATGCCTCGGTTCCGGGCTGCAGCATGATCGCCGGTATCGGTTATATCGCCGGCACCCGCTGCATGATTATGGTCGACGATTCCGGCATCAACGCCGGGGCCATGACCGCCCTGTCTACCAAAAAAGGCAATCGGGTCATGGATATCGCCAGGGACAAGAAGCTTCCCCTGGTCCACCTGGTGGAAAGCGCGGGCGCCAACCTGATGGAGTACGAGGTGGAGATGTGGATGGACGGGGGGGGGATATTCGCCCGCCTGGCCCGCCTCAGTGCCGCCGGCGTGCCCACGTTTGTCATCCTCCACGGTGCATCGGCCGCCGGCGGCGCTTATATGCCGGGGATGAGCGATTACGTGATCGGGGTCAAGGGCAATGGCAAGGCCTACCTGGCGGGCCCCGCGCTGCTCAAGGCGGCGACCGGCGAAGAGGCCAACGACGACGAGCTCGGTGGTGCCCAAATGCATGCCACGGTGTCGGGACTGGTGGAATACCTGGCAGAGGACGATGCTCACGGTATTGCGCTGTGCCGTGAACTGCTGGAAAAGCTGGACTGGAACCGGCTGTGTCCCAACCAGACGCCGCGTGCCTTCGAGGAACCGGTGTACGCCAGCGAGGAGCTGCTGGGCATCGTTCCCGCCGACTACCGTCAACCCTATGATGTGCGTGAGGTAGTCGCCCGTATTGTCGATGCTTCCGACATCCTGGACTTCAAACCGGGCTATGGCCCGGCCACGGTTTGCATGCAGGCCCGGGTGTTCGGCATACCGGTGGGGATCATTGGCAATAACGGTCCCATCGATACGGACGGTGCCACCAAGTGTGCCCAGTTCATCCAGTTGTGCGACCAGTCCGATGTGCCCCTGGTCTTCCTGCAGAACATTACCGGCTACATGGTCGGCACCGAGTTCGAGCAGGCGGGGATGATCAAGCACGGCGCCAAGATGATACAGGCGGTCACCAACGCGCGGGTTCCGCGCATTACCTTCATGATCGGCGCCAGCTTCGGTGCCGGGAACTACGGCATGTGTGGCCAGGGCTATGACCCTGACTTCCTGTTCAGCTGGCCCAACATCAACATTGGGGTGATGGGCGGCGAATCTGCTGCCAGGACCATGTCCGAGGTGATGCTTGCTGGCGCCAGGCGCAAGGGTATCGAGGTGCCGCCGGAGGTGATCGAGGCCCAGGAGGCAAAAATCATCGCCCACTTTAACAAGCAGTCCGATGCGTTCTATACCTCGGGGAGAATGCTGGATGACGGCATCATCGATCCGCGGGACACCCGCAAGGTGCTCGGATTCGTCCTGCAAACCTGCTGGGAAGCACGCAATCGTACTACCCATCCAAACACTTTCGGCGTTGGCCGCATGTAAGGGCAGTGGATTGCGACAAACGGGAGACAGCAATGCTACCTGAAACAGAACACATCCTGCTGGAGCAGCAGGCAGACACCCTGACCATCTGGTTTAACCGCCCGGAGGCGCGCAATGCCCTGTCGGCGCCGGTGATTGACGACCTGGCCCTGGTGCTGGAGGCACTGCCCGGGCAGGCAGATATCCGCTTCGTGATCCTGCGCGGCAAGGGCGGTGTTTTTTGTGCCGGCGGTGACCTGAAGATGTTCAAGACCGTATTCCAGGGCGAGGCTGACCGGGAGGAGATTATCCGCTCCAACGCCGATTTCGGCCGCCTGATGAAAGCGGTGCGGGCGGTGCCCCAGTTGTTCCTGGTGGTCATAGAGGGGGCCGCCATGGCGGGCGGCCTGGGTCTCGCCTGCCTCGCCGATGTCACCCTTGCTACCCGTGATGCCCGCTTTGCGCTGACGGAAGTCACCCTGGGCATTCCACCGGCGCAAATTACCCCGGTGATCATGGAGCGCATTGGCCCCTCAGAGGCCCGGCGCCTGCTGTTGACCGCCGCCCGCTTTGACGGCGAGGAGGCGCAACGGCTGGGACTTGTCCATTTTGTGGAAACCGATGCGCAGGCGCTGGCGGCGAGAACAGAGCAGCTGCTGCAGCAGGCCCGGGGTGGAGCGCCCGGTGCCATTGCGGCCACCAAGCAGATTATCAATGCCACCGGCCACCTCGCCGGCGACGAACTGGTGCGCTTTGCCGCCGAGCAATTTGCCGACTGCATGTTGGGAGAAGAGGCCAGAGAAGGTCTGGAGGCCTTTGCCGACAAGCGCAAGCCCGCCTGGAATAACACGGGGACAGCCTGATGAAACAGTTCGACAGTATACTGGTCGCCAACCGCGGCGAAATAGCGGTGCGGGTGATTCGCAGCGCTCAACAGCAGGGCTATCGCGCCATTGCCGTGTATTCGGCAGCGGATGCCGGCGCGCGCCATGTGCAGATCGCCGATGAGGCGGTGCTGATCGGCCCGGGGCCGGTCACTGAATCCTACCTGAACATGGAGCGGATTCTCGCCGCTGCCGCCACCACCGGTGCCCAGGCAATTCACCCGGGCTACGGCTTTCTGTCCGAGAACGCGGCTTTTTCCCGGGCCTGTGTCGACGCCGGCCTGGTCTTTATAGGCCCGGATCCCGAGGCGATAGAAATCATGGGTAACAAGGCGGCGTCCAAGCGCCGCATGCTGGCGGCGGATGTGCCCTGTATTCCCGGCTACCAGGATGAGGACCAGTCAGATTCGGCGCTGTTGGCGGCGGCCAGGGATATCGGTGTGCCGATTATGGTCAAGGCCGCCGCCGGTGGTGGCGGTCGCGGAATGCGCCTGGTGGCAACGCTGGAGGAGCTGCCGGTAGCGATCAGCTCGGCTCGCTCGGAGGCCGAGAATGCCTTTGGTTCGGGGGAACTGATACTGGAGAAAGCCGTAGTCCAGCCGCGCCACGTGGAGATCCAGGTCTTTGGTGACAGCCAGGGTAACGTCATCCATCTCGGCGAGCGGGATTGTTCGGTGCAGCGCCGCCACCAGAAGGTGGTTGAGGAAGCCCCCTGTCCGGTTATGACCCCGGAGCTGCGGGAGGCCATGGGCCAGGCGGCGGTGAACGCGGCGAAAAGCATTCATTATATTGGCGCCGGTACGGTTGAATTCCTGCTGGATGGCGAGGGCAATTTCTATTTCCTGGAAATGAACACCCGCCTGCAGGTGGAGCATCCGGTGACCGAAATGATTACCGGCCAGGACCTGGTGGCCATGCAATTCCAGGTGGCCCAGGGCTACCCGCTGCCCCTGTCACAGGAGCAGGTAACACTCACCGGCCATGCGATCGAGGTGCGGCTCTACGCCGAGGATCCCGGCAACGACTTTCTGCCCGCCACCGGCACTGCTCACCTCTGGGTTCCGCCTGCCGGTGAGGGCATCCGGGTGGACCACGGCTTGCTGCAGAGCCAGGAAATTTCACCCTTCTACGATCCCATGGTGGCGAAGATTATCGCCTGGGGTGAAGACCGGGATATCGCCCGGCGACGCCTGGTCCGCGCGCTGCAGAATACCTGCCTGTTCGGGCTGGCCAGCAACCGGGCTTTCCTGATCGATGTGCTGGGCAAACAGGCTTTTGTCGAGGGCGCGGCAACGACTGCGTTCATTGCCGAGAACTATCCGGACACTTTTGTCGATGCCGCGGCAACCGCTGTCGAGCCGATGGCGGCTGGCGCCTGCCTGATATACCGCGAATCCCGGCAGGCGGCGGCCGCGACCCTGCCGACATCCCTGCCGGGACTCAGTGGCTTCAAAGGCACCCGGGCCATGCGCAACCACTACCGCTTTGGCGATGACGACGTGCCGGTGGAGCTGTACCTGGAAGAAACCTCGCCGAACCACTACCGGGTCAGTATTGGGGAGCGAATCCTCGGCCTGCAGTGGCTAGCCGGGCAGGATAATCGCGCCCGCCTGCGCATCGATGACACCGAACTGAATATTGACTACGCCTTCACCGGCCAGGGCGAGGTGAGCCTGCAACTGCGCGGCGAGGAAACCCACCTGCGCAACCAGCTGGCCTTTACCCGCGGTGATGAGACCGTCGGTGGCAGTGGCGTCATTGTTGCCCCCATGCACGGCAACCTGATGCAAGTGTTCGTCAGCGTCGGCGACAAAGTAGCAGCCGGGCAGGATGTTGCCGTGATGGAGGCGATGAAGATGGAACACCGGCTGGTAACGCCGGTGTCCGGTGAAGTAACGGCTGTGAATGCCAGTGCCGGCCAGCAACTGGCGTCCGGCGCCCTGGTACTGGAAATAACTGAACAGGATTGACCCCGGGAAACAGCAATGCAGAATCCGTTTGAGACAGAGGAACGACGAACGTTCCGGGAAACCATCAGGCGCTACGTCGAAACCGAAATAAAGCCGTTTATCGATGACTGGGACGAGGCCGGTGACTTTCCCTGGCGCCTGCACGAGGAACTGGGCGACATGGGCTACTTCGGTTTTGGCGTTTCCGAGGACCACGGTGGCCTCGGCTTCGATGACGCCTTCATGCGTTTTGCCGCTGCCGAGGAGATGGCCAGAGCAGGGGGTACCGGTGTGTGGGCCGGCGTGGGGGGGCGCAGTATCTCCATTGGCCCCATCGAGCACCTCGCCAGTGAGGAGATCCGTGCGCGTTGCCTGCAGGATATCGTACTCGGCCGCAAGGGTTCCTGCCTGGCCATTACCGAGCCCAGTGGTGGTTCCGATGTCGCCAATATGCAGACCACGGCGGTGCGCGATGGCGACGAGTGGGTGATCAATGGGTCCAAGACTTTTATAACCGGCGGCATGAAAGGGGATTTCTTTGTGGTCGCCGCCCGAACCGGTGGCGAGGGCCTGGTGGGGATCTCCCTGTTTTTTGTCGACGCCGACACCCAGGGATTTTCCCGCTCCGCGCTGGAGCGGAAAATGGGTTGGTGGGCCTCCGATCAGGCGACCCTGTATTTCGATAACTGCCGAGTCCCCGCTGCCAACCTGATGGGCGAGGAAAACCACGGCTTTATCGCCATCATGAAAAACTTCAACTACGAGCGTCTGTCGATGATTGCCGGTGCCCTGGGCATGATGAGAACCTGTCTGGAGGAATCCATCGCCTGGGCCCAGGAACGGCAGACCTTCGGCAAGCCGCTGATCAGGCATCAGGCCATTCGCCACAAGATCGCCGAGATGTCGGCCCGGATAGACCAGATCGAAGCTTACGGCAACATGATTTGCTGGCAGGTCAACAAGGGCAATATGCCGGTTGCGGAGATCTGCAAGGGCAAGTTCGCCGCCACCAGGGCGCTGGAATACGTCGCCTCGGAGGCCATGCAGATTTTCGGTGGCGCGGCCTATCTGCGCGGCAATCCGGTGGAACGTATTTACCGGGAAGTGAAAGTCTTTGCTATCGGTGGTGGCTCCGAGGAAATCATGCGCGACCTGGCGGTGCGCCAGATGGGCCTGTAACCAGGCCCCGGGATACTGCTTGTGGCCGGATCAGCGTGCCAGCAAGCCCATGCGCTTGCCGATGATGCTTAGCATCACCTCGTCGGCGCCACCGCCGATGGCGGTCAGGCGCATATCGCGCATGGCCCGGCTAACCGGGTTGTCCCACATGTAGCCCATGCCACCCCAGAACTGCAGGCACTCGGTGGGGATGCTGGTAGTCAGCTTGCCCGCCTTCAACTTTGCATAGGACGCCAGCAGGGTGGGATCTTCGCCGTTGATGTACATTTCGCAGGCGCGGTAAACCATCGCCCGCAGGGATTCTACCTCCATCTGCATGTCCGCCAGTTTGGTGTTGATGATCTGGTTTTCCAGCAGCGGTTTACCAAAGGCCTCGCGCTGGCCGGTGTACTCCACGGTGGCGCGAATGCAGTTTTCCAGGCCCTTGATGGTGATCGCCGCGCCCGCCAGCCGCTCTTCCTGGAACTGCATCATCTGGTAGGTGAAGCCCATACCCTCCTCACCAATCAGGTGGCGCCGGGGGACCACGACATCGTCAAAAAACAGCTGTGCGGTATCGGACGCGCGCATGCCCAGCTTGTTCAGCCGCGCCGAGGTGGAGAACCCGGGGCTACTGGTGGGCACGATAATCAGTGACTTGTTCTGGTGCCTGGGGTCGTCCGAGGTATTGGCCAGCAGGCAAATATAATCCGCCTGGGTGGAGTTGGTAATCCACATCTTGGTGCCATTGATCACGTAATCGTCACCGCGCTTGCGGGCAGTGGTTTTAATTGCCGCCACATCGGAACCGGCATGGGGTTCGCTGACCCCGATAGCGGTGACCATATCCCCGGCAATAGCCGGGGCCAGGAACTCGCGCTTCAGCTCGTCGCTGCCAAACCGGGCCAGGGCGGGTGTGGCCATGTCAGTCTGCACCGCGATGGCCATTGGCACCGAGCCATGACTGGCTGCTCCCCATTCCTCCTGGGCGACCATGGCATAGCTATAGTCCAGGCCCAGGCCGCCGTATTCCTCAGGCTTATGGATGCCGAGCAGACCCAGGTCGCCGGCTTTCCTGAATACTTCATGTGCCGGAAAAATACCTGCCTCTTCCCATTCCTCCACGTGGGGGTTGATCTCCTTCTCGACAAACTGGGAAACGGTACGGCGGATTTCATTGTGCTGGTCGGTGAACTGCATGGTTGGCTCCTGTAAAAATCATGCTGCTGCAACGTGGCAATATTCTTGAGTATAACTATTTAAAATTCAAGCAATACTTAATACTGCTCCACCACCATCCCGGGCAGGTCCAGGACATTGTCACGTGCAGGTCGTGGTAATCGCCTGTAATGGATTATGAATCCAGGTTTTGCAATAATAAGGGCTGTGCAGGATTGCACGCTCGCGAACAGGGACGTTCGCACTTCACCGTCCGACGCGGGGAGGTCAGGTCCAGGGTCAGCGCCTATCCTGTCGCTTGACCAGTTCCCGACTGCGCCAGCCGATTACCAGCGGTGCTCTGCGCTGACCACCCCGGCCTTAATTTCCCTGCGCATCCAGCGAGCGTGGTTGTCTACAACCGCAGATCAGGCTTCCGGGATCAGGAAGTGCGCCCTGGCAATGGCACAGGGCGTGTCCCTGCTTTCCTGCCAGGCGCTGATGCTGACATTGGCAACCTGGCGGCCCTGGCGGGTAAGGGTGCATTGGGCAAAGGTATCCCGCAGTCGCGTGGGCCGCAGGTAATCGAGAGAGAAATTTTTGGTTTTTGGCACAACCGGCTGGGGCATTTTAGCGATCAGGTGCAGGGCCGCCGCCTGTTCCATGAACCCCCCGACAACGCCGCCATGGATAGCCGGCAACATGGCATTGCCGACCAGTTTCCGGTTCTCGGGCAGAATGAACAGGATTTCATGGTCCTGCAGTTGGGCCTCGATCCCCCCAGGCGAGACCTTCGACGAAGGCGATACGCCGGGTGACCCGGTAGGTTTTTGCCGCGGCAAATATATCCCTCCCGGACGCAACCACGCCAAGGTGGTCTATACGCAGGTCCAGGGTCGGGGTTATGCAGGCTCCCACCTCATCGTGGGTAATACTGGCAATGCCCAGGGTATGGTCAAGCAGCACCGTGAGCGCACCGCCATGCACCGCGCCGTTATCCGGGTTGCCCACCAGCTCATCCCGGTAGGGCAGGCACAGCTCGACCTCCTCATGGTTCACGCTGACCAGGTGAATTCCCTGGTACCGGGCGTGGGGTATGTAGTGGCACATCTTTGACAGCAGTTCGGATTTCTCCGAGGAACTCAATGCAGGCACAGCTCTCTCCCTGGGTGCTGCGGGATTATAGATCAGCGAAGAGAGTAATGTGCAGCGGGACCAGCGGGCCCCGCTGGCCACGGGCTTACAGCAGGGGGGCGATCACCAGGCTGACGATCGCCATGACGTTGATGAGAATGTTCATCGACGGACCGGATGTATCCTTGAAGGGATCGCCTACCGTATCACCGACGACCGCAGCCGCGTGGGTTTCCGAACCCTTGCCGCCCAGGTTGCCCTTCTCGACATACTTCTTGGCATTGTCCCAGGCGCCGCCGGCATTGGCCATCATCAGCGCCATCAGCACGCAGCCGAGCAGGGCGCCACCCAGCATGCCCCCCAGGGCCGTGGCGCCGAGGACAAAGCCCACCAGTACCGGTGTTGCCACCGCGATAGCCCCGGGCAAGATCATTTTCTTGAGCGCAGCGGCGGTGGCGATATCCACGCAGCGGGCGGTGTCGGGTTCGGCGTTACCCTCCAGCAGGCCGGGGATATCCCGGAACTGGCGGCGGATTTCGGTGATCATGTCAAAGGCAGCCTCACCGACAGCGGTCATGGTGATGGAGGCGATCAGGAACGGCACGGTACCGCCGATAAACATACCCACCAGCACCGAGGGGTCGGACAGCTCCAGCGCAAAGCCCGGGTTGTTGGCTTCCACCGTCTCCACGAAGGCGGCGATAATCGCCAGTGCCGCCAGCGCCGCCGCGCCGATGGCGAAGCCCTTGCCGATGGCGGCGGTGGTGTTGCCGACCTCATCCAGTCCATCGGTGATCTTGCGGGTCTCCTCCCCCATGCCGGCCATCTCGGCGATGCCGCCGGCGTTATCGGCGACCGGGCCATAGGCATCGATGGCCATGGTGATGCCCACGGTCGCCAGCATGCCCACGGCGGAAATACCGACCCCATACAGGCCCGACATGCTGGTAGACACCCAGATGATGGCGGCGAGGAAGAGGATGGGCAGGACCACGGACTGCATGCCCACCGCCAGGCCGGTGATGATGACGGTGGCGGGTCCGGTTTCACCCGCTTTGGCAATCCGCACCACCGGTGTGGAGCCGGTGTAGTACTCGGTGATCAGGCCAATCAGGACACCGCCGACGGCACCGGCCACCACCGAGAACCAGATCTGGATCCCCAGCCCCATGCCCTGGATCAGGAAGTAGGCCATGACGGCAAAAACCACCGGGGCGGCGAGAGTGCCGGTTCTCAGTGCCACTTCCGGTGCCGCATTGCTGCGGGCGCGGACGATAAATATGCCGGCCAGGGAAGCGAGCAGGCCAATCGACGCCAGGCTCAGGGGCAGGAACATCATCGCCCCTTTTTCCTCGGCGGATATGGCCATGGTGGAGGCGATGGCGATACAGGCGATCATGGAACCGCAGTAGGATTCAAAGATATCCGAGCCCATACCGGCAATATCGCCCACGTTGTCCCCGACATTGTCGGCGATGACACCCGGGTTGCGGGGATCGTCTTCGGGGATACCGGCTTCCACCTTGCCCACCAGGTCAGCGCCGATATCGGCGCTCTTGGTAAAGATACCCCCGCCAACGCGCGAGAACAGCGCCACCACCGAGGCGCCCATGCCAAAGCCATGAATGGCGTGAGCCGTGTGCGGGTCGCCGCCGAAGTACCAGTACAGGCTGCCGAGGCCCACCAGGCCCAGCGAGGCGACGCACAGCCCCATGATGGAGCCGCCGTAGAAGGAGATGGCCAGGGCCACGTCCTGGCCGTGATTGTGGGCAGCGACGGCGGTCCGCACGTTGGCCTTGGTGGCGGCAAACATCCCCAGGAAACCGGCAATGGCCGAGGACAGCGCGCCCACCAGGAAGGCAATGGCGGTGTTGATGCCCAGCGGCGATATAAAGATTGCCGCCAGCAGGGCCAGGGCGAAAATCGACAGCATCTTGTATTCGCGCTGCATGAACACCATGGCGCCAAGATGGATCTGGTCGCCAATTTTCTTGACCACGCCGTCACCGTGATTGTGCCGGGTCATGATGTGATAGATGATGAAAGCGACGGCCAGGCCGGCCAGCCCGAGCAGGGGGGGTACCACATGATATCCAGACATACTGCTGACTCCATGCTGTTTATTATTTGATCTCGCCCCTGCATGCTACCCAAAATGCGCCGGCTTGCACAAGCACCGCTGCCCTGGTAACCCGTCGCCGCTGGCGCAACCGGCATCTGGCTGAGGCTTCGCCAGAACGGTTTTAACGCGGGCAACCATGGTCCGTGTCCGGTATATGTTTTATCCTCAGCGTCCCCGGGCCCGCCAGCCCCGGGACGACATTGGCAAATTCCGCAACGAACGGGGACGGGGAGCGAGCGTGCAACATCAGGAAGGAACGCTGGAGGGCGCCGCCGGGCATTCGGTGTATTACCAGTACTGGCTGCCCGGGCAAGAGGCGCGGGCGGTCATTCTGCTGGCCCACGGGGCCGGCGAACACAGTGGCCGCTACGCGGCAGTGGCCGAACAGTTCTGCGCCAATGCCTATGCGGTCGCGGCACTGGATCATATCGGCCACGGTCGCTCCGACGGGGACTATGGCCACATGGCCAGCTTCGATGACCACCTGGAAACGCTGGAGCGCTTCCGGCAGCAGGTGGCGGCGAGGTTTCCCGGCTTGCCGATGATCCTCATCGGCCACAGCATGGGCGGCTTGATCAGCAGCTGTTTCCTGTTGCGCCACCAGCAGCAGTTTGCCGGCTGCGCGCTGTCCGGTCCTGCCATCAAGAGCGACCTGGAGCCGGGATTCCTGCAGCTGGCGCTTATCCGCCTGCTGTCCCGGATAGCGCCGCGGCTGGGGGTGCTGCAACTGGATGCCACCGGCGTCAGCCGGGACCCGGCGGTGGTTAAAGCCTACGTCGAGGACCCGCTGGTCAATCACGGCAAGATGTCAGCGGGCTTTGTTGCCGGCCTGTTCACGGCGATGAACGAGATCCAGCAGCGGGCCGGGGAAATCAGCCTGCCGCTGCTGATCATGCACGGTGAACAGGACTCCATGGCCTCCCCGGCGGGGGCTGAATTCCTGTTCGATGCGGTGAGCTCCGCGGACAAGCAGTTGAAGCTCTATCCCCACCTGTACCACGAGATTCTGAACGAACCTGAGCGGGAGCAGGTAATGGCGGACCTGCTGGCCTGGTGCGAGCAGCGGCTTTAGCCCGCCCCGTCCCGGTGCCGGACCCGCGCCCACTCCAGAAAGCGGTGCACCCCGTCAACCGTGTGTTCGGTGCGCAGTGAATGCATGATCTCCCAGGCGTGTTCGGCGCCCGGCATTTCCACGTAGACCACGGGCTGCTCTGATTCGTCCGCCAGTTTTTCCACGAATACCTGCGCGTCCCTGACCGAGGCCAGGCTGTCGTGGCTGCCGTGGAGCACCATGAACGGCGGGGCGTCGCTGCGCACCTGGGCAACCGGGGAGGCCAGGTCCCACAGTGCCGGGTTGTCCGCCACCGTCTCATGCATGACCTTGCCGTTGAGGAATTTCTGGTAGACAGCGCGGTTGGGATGCTGGCCGTAACGCACCAGGAAGTCGTAAACACCGTAGAAGGGCACTGCCGCCTGTAGCGAGGTGTCGGTATCCGGGTTATCCGGCTGCAGTTCGGGACGATTGGCCGTCAAGCCCATCAGCGCGGCGAGATGGCCCCCGGCGGAGCCGCCGGTGACCGCAATGAAGCTGGTATCCATACCATATTCTGCGCCATTTTCCCGAATCCAGCAGAGCGCCTTCTTGCAGTCCAGCAGGTGGGTGGGAAAAGCCACGCTGGGACTGAGGCGATAGTTGGCCGCCACGCAGATCCAGCCGCGGCTCGCCAGGTGGTACATCAGGGGCAGCGCCTGGCGCTTTTTGTCGCCGATCATCCAGGCGCCACCGTGGATCTGGAACAGCACCGGACAACCCCCCTCGGGAATAACCCGGGGCCGGTAAATATCCAGCTGCTGGCGCACACCGTGGGGACCGTAGGCAATGTTGCGCACTACCTCGACCCCGGGTACACCCATGGCGAAGGGGCTGCGCCAGTCGTTAAAGCGGACCTCACGCCGCAGGGTGCTGCTGCGCGCCGGTGGAATCTCGCTGCGATAGCCGTAACCGAGACCGTCCAGCAGCGCGCTCTCTACCGTGTCGCGGGCGTGGGTGGATTTCCAGATGCTCCAGAGGAGTCCGCTCCAGCTCACCACCAGTACCAGCATTGCCAGGCTGCCGAGGGTGGAGTCGGTGGCGCCGCCGATGGCCAGCAGCCAGGCCAGCAGCGCCTGCAACGGTAGCCAGATCCAGGCCAGTTCAGTCGCCAGCAGGGCAGTGGCAAAGGTTCCCCAGGGCACGGCCTTGCGCGGTTTTACCCGCGAGCTGAATACGGTGTACATAGAGGCAACGTTGAAAGCAGCCAGGAACGTCAGCAGCCAATCCATAGTGGTAGTTCCCTTGTTTGATCAGTGAATGATGGCCGGCGCAACGGTAATCGCGCCGCGGGTCACTTTATACGAGCTGCGGAAGCGTTGTCCAAGGCAGTGCGGCCGGCATTTTTACCGGCGAACAATTTTTGAACACCAGCAGCGGCCCACGTATAATCGCGCCCCCAAACTCAGGAGGTTGGACCCGGGTGGAATTCAAGCAACAGTTCGATGTCATCGTGATCGGCGGCGGCCACGCCGGGACCGAGGCCTGCCTGGCGGCTGCCCGCATGGGCTGCCGGACGCTGTTGTTGACCCACAGTGTCGATACCCTGGGCCAGATGTCCTGCAACCCGGCCATTGGCGGCATTGGCAAGAGTCACCTGGTAAAGGAAGTGGACGCGCTGGGCGGCGCTATGGGCCGCGCCACCGACCGGGCTGGTATCCAGTTCCGGGTGCTGAATTCGCGCAAGGGTCCCGCGGTGCGGGCGACCCGCGCCCAGGCCGACCGGGTGCTGTACCGCAATGCCATCCGCCAGATCCTCGAGCAGCAGGAAAACCTGAGTATTTTCCAGCAGCCGGTGGACGACCTGTTGATCGAGCACGGGGCCGTCGCCGGCGCGATCACCCAGATGGGCGTGACCTTCCGGGCCCCGCGGGTGGTATTGACCACCGGCACCTTCCTCGGCGGCAAATTGCATATCGGCCTGGAGAACAGCGCCGGTGGCCGTGCCGGTGACCCGCCCTCCATTGCCCTGGCCCAGCGCCTGCGCGAGCTGCCGTTCCGGGTCGAGCGGCTGAAAACCGGCACGCCGCCGCGGATCGATGCCCGCACCGTGGACTTCTCCGATCTCGAGGAGCAGTGGGGCGACCAGCCGCAGCCGGTCATGTCCTTTATGGGCGATGTTGCCGAGCACCCGCAACAGCGCTGCTGCTGGATTACCCACACCAACGAACGCACCCACGATATTATTCGCGCCAGCCTGGACCGTTCACCCATGTTCTCCGGGGTGATCGAGGGCGTTGGCCCGCGCTACTGCCCCAGCGTGGAAGACAAGATCCACCGTTTTGCTGACAAATCGTCCCACCAGGTGTTTATCGAGCCCGAGGGCCTCACCACCCCGGAGCTGTACCCCAATGGCATCTCCACCAGCCTGCCCTTCGATGTGCAGGTCGACCTGGTGCACTCCATCAAGGGTTTCGAAAATGCCCACATTACCCGGCCCGGGTACGCCATCGAATACGACTTTTTCGACCCCCGGGACCTGCAGTACTCGCTGGAGACCCGGGCGCTGCCGGGCCTGTATTTTGCCGGCCAGATCAACGGCACTACCGGTTACGAGGAAGCCGCCGCCCAGGGCCTGCTGGCCGGGCTGAATGCGGCCCTTGCGGCGCGCGGGGAGGAAGCCTGGTGCCCACGCCGTGACGAGGCCTACATCGGGGTGCTGGTGGACGACCTGATTACCATGGGTACCATCGAGCCCTACCGCATGTTTACCTCCCGCGCCGAGCACCGGCTGCTGCTGCGCGAGGACAACGCCGATCTGCGCCTGACGGAAAAAGGTCGCCAGCTGGGCCTGGTCGACGACGCCCGCTGGCGCCGTTTCGAGCACAAGCGCGAGGCCATTGCCGCCGAGACGGCGCGCCTGGGCAGCACCTGGATCCAGCCGGGCAGCGATGAAGCCGGGCAACTGGCCGGCAAACTGACCAGCCCGCTGGCCCGCGAGTATTCCCTGGCGGACCTGCTCAAGCGGCCGGAACTGGAGTACGCCGATATCGCCAGCCTCAAGGGCGAACCCACGCCTGACCGGGAAGCCGCCGAGCAGGTGGCCATCCAGGCCAAGTACGCCGGCTATATCGAGCGCCAGCAGGGCGAAATCGACCGCCTGCGCCGCTATGAAAACACCCGACTGCCGGCAGATCTCGACTATGCGCAGGTGGATGGCCTGTCCAATGAGGTGAAGCAGAAGCTGGGCCATGCCCGCCCCGACACCCTGGCCCGGGCCGGCCGTATTCCCGGGGTCACGCCCGCCGCCGTCTCCCTGTTGCTGATCTACCTGAAGAAGCGGGGAGCGCTGGCTGCTGCCGGCAGCGACGCGCGCAAACTTGCCTGACCTGGACGCAGCGCTGAGTGACAGGCTGGCGCGGGGTTGTGCCAGTCTGGGCGTCGGTACGCAGGAAGAACAGGGTCAGCTCCTGACCTACCTGGCGTTGATGGTCAAGTGGAACCGCGCCTATAACCTGACCGCGGTGCGCGAACCCCGGCAAATGGTCACCAGGCACCTGCTCGACAGCCTGGCTGTGGCAGCGCACCTCAGCGGCCAGCGCCTGCTGGATGTAGGCACCGGCGGCGGCCTGCCGGGCGTGCCGCTGTCGATCCTGTTTCCCGAACGGGAATTCCACCTGCTGGACAGCAACGGCAAAAAGACCCGTTTCCTGTTTCAGGTGAAAACTGCGCTGGGCTTGGATAATATGACCGTTCATCAGGCGCGGGTGGAGGCCTTTGACCAGAGTCCCTTCGACACAGTGCTGTCGCGGGCATTCGCCTCGCTGGCGGATATGGTCTCCGGTTGCCGCCACCTGCTGGCACCCGGGGGACGCTTTCTCGCCATGAAAGGCGCCTTTCCAGAGGCAGAGATTGCCGCCGTGGAAGACTGCTGCCAGATCCAGGCCGTGCATCCGCTCGCGGTGCCGGGGCTGGGGGAGCAACGGCACCTGGTGGTGATGACTTTGCGCGACTGATAGCGCCAACAACAGACCAGGGGATTTTGTGGCCAGAATTATCGCAATTGCCAACCAGAAAGGGGGCGTCGGGAAGACCACGACTTGTGTCAACCTGGCTGCCTCGCTGGCGGCCATGAAAAAGCGCGTGCTGCTGGTGGACCTGGATCCCCAGGGCAATGCCACCATGGGCAGCGGCATCGACAAGTACAGTGTTGAGCGCAGTATTTACGATGTGCTGGTGAACCGGGCCCCGGTCAGCCAGGTGGCGCAACATGCCGCCGACAGCGGTTTCGACGTGCTGCCCTCAAACAGCGACCTGACAGCCGCCGAAGTGGAGCTGATCGAGGTGGAACACAAGGAGCGCAGGCTGCGGGCGGCGCTGCGGGAAGCCTCCGCAGCCTATGATTACATGCTGATCGACTGTCCGCCGTCACTGAATATGCTGACCCTGAACGCACTGGTGGCGGCGGACGGCGTGATAATTACCATGCAGTGCGAGTATTTTGCCCTCGAGGGCCTGTCTGACCTGATGCGCACCATTTCCCAGATAGCCGAAACCGTGAATCCGCAACTGCAGATAGAGGGCATACTGCGCACCATGTATGACCCCCGCAACAGCCTTACCAACGAGGTGTCCAACCAGCTCCACAGCCACTTCGGCGAGAAGGTATACCGCACGGTGGTGCCGCGCAATGTGCGCCTGGCGGAAGCGCCCAGCCACGGTATTCCCGCCATGTATTACGACCGGTTCTCCCGCGGGTCCAAGGCCTATATGGCGCTGGCGGGGGAAATCATCCGCCGTGAGGAGAAGCTGGCCCAGGCGGCGGGAACGCCAGTGGCGGGCGTAGCGGCGCCCCTTCCGGCAGCAGAGTAACGGAGAGTGAGGATGTCGAAAAAACGCTCCCTGGGAAGAGGCCTCGATGCCCTCTTGGGTGCCAGCGCCACCGCCAGTGCAGCCGCCGAGGCCGCAGAAACGCCGGTGGCGGAGGTGGCAGCCGACCCGGACAACACCCTGAAATCACTGGCCGTGGACCTGATTCAGCGCGGCAAGTACCAGCCACGCCGGGACATGGAGCCCGAATCCCTGCAGGAGCTCGCCGACAGCATCAAGGCCCAGGGGGTCATGCAACCCATTGTGGTGCGGCCCGTTTCCGACCGCAAGTATGAGATCATCGCCGGTGAGCGCCGCTGGCGCGCCACCCAGCTGGCCGGTCTCGACACCATTCCGGCGGTGATCCGCGATGTGCCCGACGAGGCCGCCATCGCCATGGCCCTGATCGAGAATATCCAGCGGGAGGACCTCAACCCTATCGAGGAAGCCGCGTCGCTGCAGAGGCTGCAGCAGGAATTTGACCTCACCCAGCAGGAAGTCGCCAACGCGGTGGGCAAATCCCGGTCCACGGTGACCAACCTGTTGCGACTGATGACCCTGCAGGAAGACGTCCGCCGGCTGGTTGAACACGGTGACCTGGAAATGGGCCATGCCCGGGCATTGCTGGGCTTGACCGGGGGTGACCAGTCCCACGCCGCCGCCCAGGTGGTGGGCAAGGGCATGTCGGTGCGCCAGACCGAGGCCCTGGTGCGCAACATGCTCGCGAGCAAAGACAAGCCAGCGCCGGCAAAAACCATCGACCCGAACATTCGCCACCTGCAGGACGACCTGTCCCAGCGGCTGGGTACCAAAGTGCAGATCCAGCACGGTGCTGGCGGTAAGGGCAAGCTGGTGCTGAACTACAGCTCCCTGGATGAACTGGACGGGATTCTTGCGCACATCAAGTGAGCGCGTAGCGCTCATCACGGCATGCCGGAATTCACTTCCCCCACCCAATGGATGCATTCCGGTGTGCGCCGCAATGACGGCAGTGATGGCGAAAATTTCCGCTGTGAAAGTGACAGAATGAGGGGACCAAGGGCGCTGGAGCGGTGACTCTGGCACTGATCCACATCATCTGGTGGATAGAAAATAATCAGTACACCATATAAGCCACCAGGCGAATAACCGCGGCAATAAGCCGACCATCGTGTCGGGAAATTGCCCCTAAAAGCGTTTATTTTTAATATCGATAGCGACGATAGCGCGGTTGAACCCGCCCCTCAATCACCCTATAATGCGCGCGCCCTGAACGAGGATGAATCCCGTGTGGCTATTGGTTAGGGGAGTAGCGAGAGGCAGACATGCCCGGTGCTGAAATAGCACGTCCTCCTGTTCATCGCATCACTCTGGCTCAACTGGCGATCCTGACATTGCTGTGCCTTCCTTTATTGGCATACGACCAGGTGTTGGCCTGGTCACTGGCAGCCGGAGGCTTGATTGCCATCGTGCCGCAGGCTTATTTCTCCCGGCTTGCCTTTCGCTGGCGGGGGGCGACATCCGCCAGGGCAGTGGCCCGGTCCAGCTACGCTGGGGAAATCGGCAAGTTTTTGCTGAGTGTTGCCGGGTTTGCCGTTGTCTTTGCAACGGTGCGGCCGATCAGTGGCCTGGCCGTATTTGCCGGTTACCTGGCAATGCTGGCAATACAGATTATTGGTAGCTGGCTGCTGCTGACCCGCAGCCAGTGAAATGAGAGACAAACGCAAGAGTTCCGATAAATGGCAGCTGCAGGCGAAGAACTGACAATCTCCGGATATATTGTCCACCACCTGACCAACCTCACCTATGGCAAGTTGCCTGCCGGTTATGAGCGCTACGACGGCAGCATTGTCGGCGAGGGCGGCACCTGGACCATGGCTCACGGCGGTGCCGAGGCCGCGGCCATGGGCTTTAACGCCATTCACGTGGATTCCATGCTCTGGTCGATTGGCCTGGGTATCGTGTTCTGCTGGATCTTCCGCTCGGTGGCGAAAAAAGCCGAAGCCGGCGTCCCCAGCGGCCTGGTCAATGCGGTAGAAATGATAGTCGGCTTTGTCGACAACACCGTCAGGGATACCTTCCACGGCCACAACAAGCTGGTGGCACCGCTGTCCCTGACCATATTTGTCTGGGTGTTCCTGATGAACCTGATGGACCTGATTCCGGTAGACCTCATTCCCCACACCTTGATGCTGCTGGGCGTTGAATACCAGAAGATTGTGCCCTCTACCGACCCCAATATCACCATGGGCATGGCTGTGGGCGTGTTCATCCTGATGCTGTACTACTCGATCAAGGTGAAAGGGTTTGGCTTTGTAAAGGAGTTGACCCTCAACCCCTTCAATCACTGGATCTTTATTCCCGTGAACCTGTTCATGGAAGTGGTTGGCCTGCTGGCCAAGCCCTTCTCCCTCGGCCTGCGTCTGTTCGGTAACATGTACGCCGGTGAGATGATCTTTATTCTGATTGCAGCCCTGTTCAGTGCCGGTATCGCCTGGATGGTACCTGCGGGTCTGCTGCAGATGGGTTGGGCGATTTTCCACATCCTGGTAATCACCCTGCAAGCATTTATCTTCATGGTGCTGACGATTGTCTATATCAGCATGGCCCATGAGGATCATTAATCAACTTTCAATCAACTTGGTTCTTTAAACTCTAGGAGAAAATCATGGAACTGATCTACGTTGCTGCCGCCATCATGATGGGTCTGGGTGGTCTTGGTGCCGCCATCGGTGTAGGCCTGCTGGGCGGAAAGCTCATCGAAGGCTCTGCCCGCCAGCCTGAACTGGCTCCCAAACTGCAGGTTACCTTCTTCCTGGGCGCTGGCCTGGTAGACGCGATTCCCATTATCGGTGTTGGTATCGCGATGTACCTGATCTTCGTTGTAGCAGGTTAATAAGAGATATTGTTTAACGGGGCCGCAGTGGTTTTGGCTGGCCCCCTACAACCTGTGAGGAGAAGAGCGTGAATATAAATCTTACGCTTATTGGACAGATGATCGCGTTTGTCTGCTTCGTGTGGTTCTGCATGAAGTTCGTTTGGCCGCCTATCCTGGCCGCCATGGAAGAACGCGAGAAGAAAATTGCCGATGGCCTGGCCGCCGCCGACCGCGCGAGCCACGACCTGGAACTGGCGAAGGAGAAGGCGGTAGAGCGCCTGAAGGAAGCCAAGGCAGAGGCCGCGGGCATTGTCGATGCCGCTAACAAGCGCGCAGCGCAGCTGGTTGAAGAAGCCAAGGACGCGGCGATTGTCGAGGCGGATCGCGTGAAGGCCTCTGCACAGGCAGAGATCGAGCAGGAAACCAACCGCGCGCGGGAACAGCTGCGTGGCCAGGTGGCCGCACTGTCTCTGGCCGGCGCCGAAAAGGTTCTGGGTGCCGCTATCGACCGGGATGCTCATAACGAGCTGGTCGAGAAGCTGGCCTCAGAGCTGTAATCGCGAGGGAGCTATGGCTGAACTAAGCACACTGGCACGCCCTTACGCCAAGGCCGCTTTCGAGTACGCCCGCGAGCACAACGCGCTGGCCCAGTGGTCACAACAGTTGGCCACCGCCGCTGCGGTTGCCGCCAACGAGGGCATGGACTCGGTACTGGACAACCCGTCCCTGACCGATGAACAGCAGGCGCAAACCATGAACGAGGTTTGCGGCGACGCAACTGGCCAGGAAGTGAAGAATTTCATCAGTATTCTCGCTTCCAACAAGCGCCTGTCACTGCTGCCGGTCATTGCCGATCAGTTCGAACTGCTGAAGTCGAACCTGGAGAAGTCGGTAAACGTGGAAGTTGTCTCCGCCTTCGACCTGAGCGAAGAGACCGCAAACAGGCTGGCGGATGTACTGGGCAGGAAACTCGAGCGCGAAGTGAAGGTAAGCACCTCCACTGACCAGGACCTTCTGGGTGGCGTATTAATCAGGGCCGGTGATCTGGTGATCGATGGCTCCGTGCGCGGCAGGCTGAACAAGCTGGCCGAAGCAATGAATTCCTAGCATTAGGATTGAGGAACAGAGCATGCAGCAACTGAATCCATCTGAGATTAGCGAGATCATCAAGTCGCGCATCGATTCACTCGATGTGTCGTCGGAAGCTCGCAACGAAGGCACCGTGGTTTCCGTAACCGACGGTATCATTCGTATCCACGGTCTCGCCGACGTAATGTACGGTGAGATGATTGAATTTGAAGGCGGCATCTACGGTATGGCGCTGAACCTGGAGCGCGACTCCGTCGGTGCGGTAATCCTCGGCGATTACAAGGGCCTGGCGGAAGGCCAGAGCTGCCGTTGCACCGGCCGCATCCTGGAAGTACCCGTAGGCCCCGAACTGCAGGGCCGGGTGGTAGACGCCCTGGGTAACCCCATCGACGGTAAAGGCCCCGTCAACGCTTCCATGACCGATGCCCTGGAGAAAGTTGCTCCCGGCGTTATCGCCCGTCAGTCGGTCGACGAGCCGGTACAGATCGGCCTGAAAGCGGTTGACTCCATGGTGCCCATCGGCCGCGGCCAGCGTGAGCTGATCATCGGCGACCGCCAGATCGGCAAGACCGCGATTGCGGTTGACGCCATCATCAACCAGAAAGGTTCCGGCATTAAGTGCGTCTACGTGGCCGTTGGCCAGAAGGCATCTTCCGTCGCCGCGGTTGTGCGCAAGCTGGAAGAGCACGGCGCCATGGAGCACACCATTGTGGTTGCCGCCACCGCATCCGACCCGGCCGCCATGCAGTACCTGGCGCCCTTCGCCGGCTGCACCATGGGCGAGTACTACCGCGACCGCGGTGAAGATGCCCTGATCATTTACGATGACCTGACCAAGCAGGCCTGGGCCTACCGCCAGATCTCCCTGCTGCTGCGTCGCCCCCCGGGCCGTGAAGCCTATCCCGGTGACGTCTTCTACCTGCACTCGCGCCTGCTGGAACGAGCTGCCCGGGTTAACGCCGACTACGTCGAGAAGTTCACCAACGGTGAAGTCAAGGGCCAGACCGGCTCATTGACCGCCCTGCCGGTCATCGAGACGCAGGCCGGGGACGTATCCGCCTTCGTACCGACCAACGTGATCTCCATCACCGACGGCCAGATCTTCCTGGAAGCGGATATGTTCAACGCGGGTATCCGCCCGGCGATGAACGCCGGTATCTCGGTATCGCGGGTAGGTGGTGCAGCCCAGACCAAGATCATGAAGAAGCTGTCCGGCGGTGTCCGTACCGCGCTGGCGCAGTACCGCGAACTGGCTGCATTCTCCCAGTTCGCTTCTGACCTGGACGATGCCACCAAGGCCCAGCTGGACCACGGTGAACGGGTAACCGAGCTGATGAAGCAGAAGCAGTACTCGCCGCAGTCCATTGCTGAAATGGGCCTGGTGCTGTACGCCGCCAACGAGGGTTACCTGAACGACGTTGAGGTGGCCAAGATTGGCGATTTCGAACACGCGCTGCTGTCCTACATGCATGCCGAGCACGGCGACCTGATGAGCAGCATTGTCGAGAGCGGTGACTACAACGACGAGATCGAGGGCAGCTTCAAGGCCGCGATCGAGAAGTTCAAGTCGACTCAAACCTGGTAATTTACTATGGCAGCCGGAAAAGAAATCCGCACCAAGATCTCGAGCATCCAGAGCACGCAGAAGATCACCAGTGCCATGGAAATGGTTGCTGCTTCCAAGATGCGCAGGGCTCAGGACCGCATGCAGCTGGGCAAGCCCTACGCCCGCCGCATGCGTTCGGTTGTTGGTCATATCGCCAACGCGGCCCCCGAGTACAAGCACATGTACATGGAGCAGCGCGAGGTCAGGCGAGTGGGCTACATCATTGTATCCACCGACCGTGGTCTTTGCGGTGGCCTGAACATCAACCTGTTCAAGACCACCGTGAAGTCGATGAAAGCGTGGAACGAACAGGGCGTTGAGATCGAGCTCAGCCTGGTTGGCGCCAAGGCCGCTGCATTTTTCAACAGCTATGGCGGCAACGTCACCGCGGCCGTGCGCGACCTGGGTGAAGAGCCCTCGTTGGCCGACCTGATCGGCGGCGTCAAGGCCATGCTGGATGCCTACGCTGATGGCAAGATTGATCGCCTGTACCTGGTCAGCAACGAATTCGTCAACACCATGACTCAAACCCCCACCGTGGAGCAGCTGCTGCCCCTGGAAGCGGAAGAGTCTGACGAGATGAAGCATCACTGGGACTACATTTACGAGCCCGATGCGAAAGAATTGCTGGAAGGCCTGCTGACCCGCTATATCGAGTCCCAGGTGTACCAGGCGGTAGTGGAAAACGGCGCCTGTGAGCAGGCCGCGCGGATGCTGGCGATGAAGAACGCCACCGAAAACGCCGGCGAGCTGATCGATGACCTGCAGCTGATTTACAACAAGGCGCGCCAGGCGGCGATTACCCAGGAGCTGTCTGAGATTGTTAGCGGCGCCGCGGCGATCAGCTAGCCGATGGCTGCAAATTCGGCTGCGGGTGCTACCCACGGCCAGCAAGAACTGAATTTTGAAATAGAGGATCCGGACATGAGTAGCGGACGAGTCGTACAAATCATCGGCGCGGTAATCGACGTGGAATTCCCACGTGATGCCGTGCCCCAGGTCTACGATGCACTGAAGATCACCGAGAAGGACACCACCCTGGAAGTCCAGCAGCAGCTGGGCGACGGTGTGGTTCGCACCATTGCACTGGGTTCTTCCGAGGGCCTGAGCCGTGGTCTTTCAGTCGAGAGCACCGGCGCACCGATTTCCGTGCCGGTGGGCCAGGAAACCCTGGGCCGCATCATGGACGTGCTGGGTAACCCCATCGACGAATGTGGCCCCATCGGTGAAAAGGAGCGTGCTCCCATTCACCGTGATGCGCCCGCCTATGATGAGCTGTCCGCCGCGGAAGAGCTGCTGGAAACAGGCATCAAGGTCATCGACCTGGTGTGCCCCTTCGCCAAGGGTGGCAAGATCGGCCTGTTCGGTGGCGCCGGTGTGGGCAAGACCGTAAACATGATGGAGCTGATCAATAACATTGCGATTCAGCACTCCGGTCTGTCGGTTTTTGCCGGTGTCGGTGAGCGTACCCGTGAGGGTAACGACTTCTACTACGAGATGCAGGAATCCGGCGTGGTAAACGTGGAAACCTTCAGCGAGTCCAAGGTGGCCATGGTATACGGCCAGATGAATGAGCCGCCCGGTAACCGTCTGCGCGTGGCGCTGACTGGCCTGACCATGGCCGAGAAGTTCCGTGACGAAGGCCGTGACGTACTGTTGTTCATCGACAACATTTACCGTTACACCCTGGCGGGCACCGAGGTATCGGCACTGCTGGGTCGTATGCCCTCAGCGGTAGGTTACCAGCCCACCCTGGCGGAAGAGATGGGTGTACTGCAGGAACGTATTACCTCTACCAAGGTGGGCTCCATTACCTCTATCCAGGCGGTATACGTACCGGCGGACGACCTGACCGACCCCTCGCCGGCAACCACCTTCGCCCACCTTGACGCGACCGTAGTACTGTCCCGGGACATCGCCGCCAAGGGTATTTACCCCGCGGTTGATCCGCTGGACTCTACCTCCCGCCAGCTGGACCCGCTGCTGATCGGCAACGAGCACTACGACACCGCCCGCGGTGTGCAGAACGTGCTGCAGCGCTACAAGGAGCTGAAGGACATCATCGCCATCCTGGGTATGGACGAACTGTCCGAGGAAGACAAGCAGACAGTAGACCGCGCCCGTAAGATCGAGCGCTTCCTGTCCCAGCCCTTCCACGTGGCGGAAGTATTCACCGGCTCGCCCGGTAAGTACGTGTCCCTGAAAGACACGATCGCAGGCTTCAAGGGTATCCTCGCCGGTGAGTACGACCACCTGCCGGAGCAGGCCTTCTACATGGTTGGCGGCATCGGAGAAGCTGTCGAGAAAGCCAAGAACCTGTAAGTCAGTCGTAGTATAGAGAGGCCAGGAATATGGCAATGACAATTCACTGCGACATCGTGAGCGCCGAAGAGGAGATCTTCTCCGGCCTGGTGGAAATGCTGGTTGCTACCGGCGGCGAAGGTGAGCTGGGTGTGAGCTACGGCCACGCCCCGCTGTTGACCAACCTGGTCCCCGGCCCGGTGCGGGTGGTGACCCGGGACGGCGACGAGCAGGTATTCTACGTGTCCGGCGGCTTCCTCGAAGTGCAGCCCGGCGTGGTATCCATCCTCGCTGACACCGCGATCCGCGCCGGCGACGTTGACGAGGCCGCGGCCGAGGAAGCGCGCCGGGAAGCGGAACACGCCCTGGCCAACCAGTCCGGCGAATTCGACTACGGCCGCGCCTCGGCGCAGCTGGCCGAAGCCGCCGCCCAGCTGGCGACACTTCGCAAGATGAAAAACCGGGCAGGCCGCGGTTAGGCCTTCCCCAGGGGCCTGGCAACAGGTCCGGCGCATGAAAACCCGGCTCGAACGCCGGGTTTTTTTGCTTCTGGCCGCTGGCGCGGCAGCGGCCCTGAGCCGGCCAGGCCCTCAGCCGTGACCCGCGATGGGAATCTGCTGGGTAATGCAGTGGATGTTGCCGCCGCCGAGGACGATTTCCCGGCCGGGCACGCCGACGATTTCCCGCCCCGTGAACAGCCTGGCCAGGAAGTCGCGGACCGTATCATCGTGGGCCGGGTCCAGCAGCGGAAACACCACTCGCTGGTTACTGATCAGGAAATTGGCATAGGACGCCGCCAGTCGCTCTCCGGCGGCCCGCTCCATGCCGGGGGCAGGTTGCACGCCGGCGGCTTCTTCCGCGGTCATATACAGGGGGCCCGGCAGGGGGAGCTTGTGCACCGTGAACCGGCGGCCCCGGGCGTCGGTTTGTGACTCAAGCACCGCCAGGCAGTCGCGGCAAATCTGGTACATCGGGTCGGCCGGGTCATCGCACCAGGTCAGCACCACCTCCGCAGGTTTGACCAGGTGGAGGATATTGTCCACGTGGCCATCGGTCTCGTCGTTGTAGAGACCGCGCGGCAGCCAGATGACCTTGTCCACATTCAGGTACTCGCAGAGCAATTCCTCGATTGCAGGTTGGTCCAGTCCGGGGTTGCGCCCCGGGTGCAGCAGGCACTCGGCGGTGGTGATGCAGGTGCCCTCGCCGTCGACGTGGATAGCACCGCCCTCGAGGATGAACGGCGCCCGGTAACGCTGCTCGCCGCGCAGGGCCAGTACCCGGCCAGCCAGTGCATCGTCATCTGCCCAGTCGGCGTAGAGACCGTTGACCTCACCGCCCCAGGCGTTGAACTGCCAGTCGACGCCGCGCAGCTGGCCCTGATCATTGACCACATAGCTGGGACCGATATCGCGCATCCAGCTGTCGTTGCAGGGTATCTCCAGCAGCTCAACCGAGTCTGGCAGGTGCTGACGAGCGGTCGCCATCTGGCCAGCGCTGGCACACATGATAACCGGGGTTGCACCGGCGATGGCCGCAGCCACGGCGGCAAAGGCCTGCTGGGCCGGACCGGCGTGGTCACGCCAGTTGTCGCCGCGTTGCGGCCAGGCCATTAACACCGCCTGCTGGGGTTCGTGCTCGCCGGGCATGCGGAAACCGTCTGCCCTGGGCGTGGAAGGAAGCGCCTGGCTCATTCGCTGTTGCTGCCGCAGGCGTTGTGGCCGATGTTGCCGTACAGCTCCGGGCGGCGGTCGCGGAACAGCCCCCAGGCCCTGCGGTAGCGGGCACAGTCATCCAGGTCCATGGAGGCCACCAGGATCTTCTCCTCGTCGCGACCGGCTTCGGCAATTTTCTCCCCGCTGTGGTCGGTGATGAAGGAGGAGCCATAAAAGGTGGTGCTGATGCCGTCGTCCTCTTCTACCCCGGTGCGGTTGGAGGCAATCACCGGCAGGATGTTGGCAGCGGCATGGCCCTGCATGACCCGCTGCCAGTGGCCGCTGGAGTCCAGGCCCGGGTCCTGGGGCTCGGAGCCGATAGCGGTGGGATAAAACATGGCCTCCGCACCCATCAGGGCGCAACAGCGGGCGGTTTCCGGGAACCACTGGTCCCAGCAGATGCCGGCGCCAAACACGCCGTAGCGGGTCTGCCATACCTTGAAGCCGGTGTCCCCCGGGGTGAAGTAAAATTTCTCACAGTAACCGGGCCCGTCGGGGATGTGGCTTTTGCGGTAGTTGTCCAGCACGCTGCCGTCGGCGTCGATCATTACCAGCGAGTTGAAGAAGGTATTGGTGTCGCGCTCGTAATAGCTGATGGGCAGTACCACGGCCAGTTCCGCCGCCAGTCTGGCGAAGCGTTCGATCAGCGGGTTTCCCGGCCGTGGTTTGGCCAGGTCGAGGTACTTGTACTGCTGGGTTTTACAGAAGTAGGGAGCCTCGAACAGTTCCTGCAGGAGGATCACCCGGGCGCCGGCGGCGTGGGCATCGCGCACGGCTTTTTCGGCCTTGTCCAGGTTGGCCTCGATGTCCCAAGTGATGCTCAGCTGGGTGGCGGCGAATGTGACGATGCGACTCATGTACTGATCCTGAATGATGTTAACCATCGTGGCAATTGCCCAGCATAGTGGAAAATCTGCCAGCGGCAATTACCACCATGGGGTTACTGCTGTTCCCGGGGCAGCTGTGCCAGCGCCTGCTCCAGGGTTTGTGGCAGTGCACAATCGGCACAGCGCCGGCGCAGCTCGGCGTATTCCCGCAGCGCCTGCTCGCGCTTCCCGGCGGCCTCCAGGGCCTGCAGGCGCAACAGCTCTGCGTTGATGTCGGGGCCGGGAGTCTCGTCGCCGGCCGCTGGGGCCGCAGCGGCGGCTTCCGCCCTTTCCGCGGCCGGTGCTTGCGCCGCAAAGTCGGCTGCCGGGCGGGCCGCCGACATCTTCAGCTTCTGCTGGGGATCTGCCTGGTTGGCTGCGGGTGCAATTTCCGCTGTGGCCGGCGCGCCGGCCGCTTCCTCTTCCTGTACTGGGTCGCTCGCCGGCGCCGGTGTCAGCGTTGCGGTGTCGCTCAGCCTGAGCAGGTAAACCGCCACCACCAGTACCGCCGCTGTCGCCAGGCCGCCGGCCCAGGCCAGCGGGCCGCGACGGTGCTGCTGCGGTGCGGCAGCCCTGGCCCGGGCGAGAATCCGCTCGTCCAGCTCGCGGGGAGAACGAGGGCTCGGCAGTGGCAACTCCCCTGGCCTGTTACCCGGTGTCTTTGTGCTCATAGCAGATCTCCCAGTTGCTCGCGCAGTTGCCCGCGGGCATAGCGCAACCTGCTCTTGACGGTTTCCTCCCCGCTGGCGGTGATGACGGCGATGTCCCGGAGGGAAAAGCCCTGCTCCCGCAGCAGCAGGGCGTCCTTCTGCTCCCTGGGCAGGCTGGCCACTGCCCGCAGGGTTGCCGCTTCCAGTGCTTCCTGGTCCTGCGTCGCCGGCGCCGGGGGTTCGCGGGCTGTGTCCAGCGAAGCGTGGTGATTGTCAGCGCGACGCCAGAAATCAGCGAGCCGGTTACGGGCAATACGGTACAGCCAGGTTTTGAACCGGGCCCGGGGTTGATAGCCGGCGGCCCGGTTGATCACGGCGGTCCAGGTGTCCTGGGCCAGCTCCTCGCTTGCCGCGGTGTGCCCACAGCCGCGATACAGAAACGCGAACAGCGGGTCCTTGTGGCGGCGATACAGGTGCTCGAAAGCCCCGGCGTCGCCGCGCTGGTAAGCCAGCATCAGTGCCTCATCGCTGCGCAGGCGATGGATAAGCGATGGCATCGCGGTGTCCGTGGTGTGCCCCTTCAGCTGCCAGAGGATAGCGACTGGGCCAGTTCGATCAAGTGCAGGAACTCGCTGCGATAGCCGTGGGGGTCACTACCGCGGGCGCCCCGGGCCAGTTGCAGGGCCTGCGGGTAGCCCCAGTTGCCAGTGTATTTGCCGCCGCGCAGCAGCTGGCCGAAGCCGGCGACGCTGGCGGCAAAACGGATGTCATCACTGCCGGCCGTCAGTTCGGTGGCCAGCCCGGCGCGCTGCACGACCCGGGCCAGCTCCCGGCTCTGCTCTTCTCCGGGCTGTTTGTAGCGCAGCTTGATATAGGCCAGTTCACTGTTGTCGGCGCTCGAGCTGGTGGTAGTGCCGCCATAGCGCAGGGCGGGGTTGCGCTCACCGCCGCTGCCGGTCAGCACGATTTCGTACAGCGCGGTGACCGTGTGGCCGGCGCCGATATCACCGGCATCCACCTTGTCGTTGCGGAAGTCCTCCCGCTCGAGCAGCCGGTTTTCATAGCCGATCAGGCGGTACTCGCTGACGCTGGCGGGGTTGAACTCGACCTGGATTTTCACGTCCGAGGCGATGGTGTGGAGGGTGGCATGCATTTCATTCACCAGCACTTTCTGGGCTTCCGTGAGGGAATCGATATAGGCGGCATTGCCATTGCCGACGTCCGCCAGCTGTTCCATCAGGGCGTAATTGTAGTTGCCGCTGCCGAAACCCAGGGTGGTCAGGGCGATGCCGCTGTCGCGCCTGCGGGCGACCAGGTCCTTGAGGGCCTCGAGATTCACCGTGCCCACGTTCATGTCACCATCGGATGCGATGATGACCCGGTTGATACCGCCTGCCACGAGATGTTGCCCGGCGAGCTGGTAGGCGAGCTCGATGCCGGCGCTGCCGTGGGTGCTGCCGCCCGCCTGCAGCCGGTCGATCGCCGCGAGAATTTTTGCCTTTTCGTCCCCGGGTGTACTTTCCAGCACGGTCCCCGCGGCCCCGGCGTACACGGCCAGCGCGATCCGGTCCTCCGCGATCATTCGGTTGACCAGCAGGCGCAGGGATTTTTTCACCAGTTCCAGTTTGTCCGGCGACTGCATGCTCCCGGACACATCTACCAGGAACACCAGGTTGGCGGGGGGCCGTTGCGCCGCTTCCGGCTCAAGACCCCTGATGCCGATTTGCAGCAGCTGGTGCTGGTCACTCCAGGGCGCCGGTGCCAGCTCGGTGCTGATGCTGAAGGGAATATCCTTCGAGGCCGGGGCGGGATAGCTGTAGGAAAAATAGTTGATCATCTCCTCCAGTCGCACCGCGGCCGCTGGCGGCAGCCGACCCTCGCGATTGAGCATGCGGCGCACGTTGGCATAGCTGGCGGTGTCCACGTCGATGGAAAAGGTGGACACCGGCTGCCCGGCTGCGCGCTTGACGCCATTCTCCTCGTAGTGAAGGTAGTTCTCCCGGTCTACCGGTTGCCACTGGACCCGGCCGGCCGGGACGGCTGCCGCCACCGCCAGGTCTGCCTCGGCGTAACTGGCGCCGGGGACCACTTTGCCGCTCATCGGCATCTGCAGCGGCGCCACTGCCGCCGCATTCGCTTCCTCCGCAGATCGAAGCTCCCGGGGCACGGTGCTGGCGGGTTCCGCACTGGTCTGCGCCATGCCGTTATGGGGCTGTTGTTCGGCACAGGCGGCCAGCACGACAGCCAGGCTCAAGGTGGTCAGGGTATGAACGGGTTTCATGGCACTGCTCCGGTAGTGGGTTCGGAGACTTAATCGCAGCGGTGAGGGAAAAGGGGTTAAGACCCCGGGAAAAATTTTCTCCAGCCTCTAGAGCAGGGTCCACAGGGTGTCGAACAGGATTTGCTGGGTAGAGGCGATGGCCGCGGAATCGATGATAACCACCACCGGGTAATCCTTCTCTGCCAGGGTGATCATCGCTACCTTGGGAGGGTAGATTGCAATATAGGAGGCGTCGGTGGCGTCGCTCGCCGGCAGCCACTTGCGCTCGGCATACTCGGCCTCGTCGCCGCCCTCACCGACGGCGATTACCCGCACCCGGATGCCACGGCTTTCCCGCTGGCGGGTAAAATTGGGGAAGGGGCGGTAGAGGTGCTCGCGCAGGGTCTTGGTGGAAATCACCGCGTAGCCCCGTTCCGGGTCGGCAGCGGTGGCGTCGAGGATGTCCCGCAGCACCAGCTCCACGCCATCGTCGCCCTCATAAAAGCGCACATTGCCGGGGCTGAACTTGGCCCGCGACTGTTTCAGCTCGGGGATGACCTCGGTGCGCAGCTGCTCCATGGCCTGGGACAGGGCCTGCTGGCGGCGCTCTCCCAGCTGTAACAGCTGCTCCGGCTCCTCCGCCTGGAATACCCGGCGCCGGCCGCGGGGAAAATAGTTGACCACGCCCTTGCCGGCTAGCTGCTTGAGGGTCTCGTAAGTGCTGCCGCGATTAACCCCGGATTCCGCGGCGACATCGCGAATGGAGGCGGGGCCCAGCCGCAGCAGGGCCCGGTAAATGCTGATCTCCCGGTCGTCGAGACCCAGCTGGTGCAGGCTGTCGTATTTCATTTGTTGTCAAAATATTTGTGACAAATAGCGTTGTATTGAATATCTCCAGTATTAATATGCGCTTATCTGTAAAACAATGTCAAAAAAATGCTGACAGCTGGTCCCCGGGCCAGCCCGGAACAGGCCAATGAATCTCGAAGTTATCATCCTTGCAGCGGGTCAGGGCACCCGCATGAAGTCCTCTCTTCCCAAGGTTTTGCACCCGGTTGCCGGCCAACCCATGCTGCAGCACGTGGTGGCCATCGCCCGGGAACTGGCGCCGACCGCCATTCACGTGGTCGTCGGCCACGGCGCCGATGCCGTCGCAGCGGCCATGGCCGGCCAGGAGCTGAACTGGGTGCAGCAGAGCCAGCAGCTGGGCACCGGCCACGCCGTATTGCAGGCCATGCCGGCGGTAGACCCGGCCAGTACCGTGCTGGTGCTTTATGGCGATGTCCCCCTGGTCAGCGTGGCCACCCTGCGCGCGCTGGTCGCCCAGGCCCAGGACGCCCCGGCGCTGTTGACCGCTAGAGTGAAAGACCCGGGCGGCTATGGCCGCATCCTGCGCGACGCCGATGGCGCCCTGGTGGGCGTTGTCGAGCACAAGGATGCCAGCGCCGAGCAGCTGCTGATCGACGAAATCAACAGCGGGGTGCTGGCTGCGCCCGCCAGCGATCTCAACCGTTACCTGCCGGCGGTGGGCAATGCCAATAGCCAGGGTGAATACTACCTGCCCGACGTGCTCGCCATGGCGGTCGCGGAGGGCCGCGGGGTGCAAACCCAGCTCGCGGACTCGGAACTGGAGATTCTTGGCGTCAATGATCGCCTGCAGTTGAGCCAGGTGGAACGGGAGTTCCAGTTGCGCCAGGCCCATGCCCTGCTGGCGGAGGGGGTTAACCTGGCCGACCCGTCGCGGCTGGATATTCGCGGCAGCCTCCGCTGTGGCCGTGATGTCAGCATCGATGTGAATGTGGTGATAGAGGGCGAGGTGAGCCTCGGTGACGGCGCTACCGTGGGCCCCAACTGTGTGCTGCGCAATACCGAGGTGGCGGCGGGTGCCACTATTCATGCCATGAGCCACCTGGAAGAAGCGACGGTGGGTGCCAGGGCCAGTGTCGGGCCCTACGCGCGCCTGCGCCCGGGTACGGTGCTGGCCGAGGAGTCCCGGGTCGGTAACTTCGTGGAAACCAAGAAAGCCAGCATCGGTGTGGGCAGCAAGGTCAATCACCTGACCTATATCGGTGACTGCGAGATGGGCGACGGGGTGAACATCGGCGCCGGCACCATCACCTGTAACTACGATGGGGTCAACAAGCACCAGACCCGCCTCGGCAATGGGGTCTTTATTGGCTCCAACAGCACCCTGGTGGCGCCGCTGGAGGTGGCCGATGGCGGCTTTGTCGGCGCTGGCTCCACGGTGACCCGGGCGGTTAATGCCAACGAGCTCGCGGTCAGCCGTGCCCGGCAGCGCAATATCGCCGGCTGGCAACGTCCCGGCAACAAAGACAGGGAGGGCTGATTATGTGTGGTATCGTCGCGGCGGCAGCGCGCCGGGAAGTTTCGGAAATCCTGCTGGAGGGTTTGCGCCGGCTGGAGTACCGCGGTTACGACTCCGCCGGCATGGCCCTGCTGGACAACGAGCGCAACCTGCTACTGCACAAGCAGCTGGGCAAGGTGGCCGAGCTGGAACGGGCGCAGCAGCTGCAGCCCTTTTACGGCTGTACCGGCATCGCCCACACCCGCTGGGCGACCCACGGTGAACCCTCGGCGGTCAACGCGCACCCGCACATGTCCGGCCAGCGGGTTGCCCTGGTGCACAACGGCATTATCGAGAACCACCAGCAGCTGCGCGCCAGTTTGCAGGAGCAGGGGTATGAATTCAGCTCCGCTACCGATACCGAAGTGATTGTTCACTTACTGCACTCACAGCTTGTACAGGGGTATACGCTGGTGGAGGCGCTCCGGGCAACGGTGTTGCAACTGGAGGGCGCCTATGCCCTGGCGGCGATTGATGTGGCGCACCCGGATGAAGTGGTCGGCGCCCGCCAGGGCAGCCCGCTGGTCATCGGCGTCGGCATCGGGGAGAATTTCCTGGCCTCGGACCAGATGGCCCTGCGCCAAGTCACAGACCGCTTTATCTATCTGGACGAGGGTGACCTGGCGCTGATAAGCCCGACCGATATCCGCATCTGGAATGAGGCGGGTGAGCCGGTCCGCCGCCAGCAGACCCGCATCGATGAGGCCGTCGAATCTGCTGACAAGGGCGCCTTCGCCCACTACATGCTCAAGGAAATTTACGAGCAGCCCCGCGCGCTCGCCGCCACCCTGAACATCGGCGCCCGGCAACAGGTGGCTGATGAGGTTTTTGGTGCGGAGGCGGCGACCATATTCGACCAGGTACAGGCGGTGCAAATCGTTGCCTGTGGTACCAGCTATCACGCCGGCATGGTCGCCCGTTACTGGCTGGAGGAGCTGGCGGGCATCCCCTGCCAGGTGGAGGTCGCTTCCGAGTTTCGCTACCGCAAGCGGGCGCAGCACGACAACACCCTGCTGGTGACCATTTCCCAGTCCGGTGAGACAGCCGACACGCTGGCCGCCCTGCGCGATGCTGCCCCCGGCGACTTCCTTGCCTCGCTGGTTATTGCCAACGTCAACAACAGCTCCCTGGTCCGGGAAAGCGATCTGGTGTTCCTGACCAAAGCCGGGGTCGAGATCGGCGTGGCCTCGACCAAGGCCTTTACCACCCAGTTGGTGGCGCTGCTGATGCTCACCATTGCCCTGGGCCGGCGCCGTAATCTCTCTGCGGAACGGGCGGCGGAACTGGTCAATGCGCTGCAGCGCTTGCCGGAATATGTCCAGCAGACCCTGGAACTGGACCGTGACATCGAGGATCTGTCCGCGGCATTTATCGTCAAGCACCATGCCCTGTTCCTGGGGCGCGGCATTCAGTACCCGATCGCCAGGGAGGGGGCGCTGAAGCTGAAGGAAATTTCCTACATCCACGCCGAGGCCTATCCAGCGGGGGAGCTCAAGCACGGTCCGCTGGCGCTGGTGGACAACGACATGCCGGTGGTTGCCGTGGCTCCCGGCGACGAACTGCTGGAAAAGCTCAAGTCCAACCTGGAAGAGGTGCGCTCCCGCGGTGGTGAACTGTTTGTATTTGCTGACCGCCAGGCAGGTCTGGTCAGCGAGCCGCGGGTGCGGGTGCTCAATATGCCCCACTGCCCCGAGGTGGTGAAGCCGATGGTCTACACCGTGGCCCTGCAGCTGCTGTCCTACCACGTGGCGGTGCAAAAGGGCACCGATGTCGACAAGCCGCGTAATCTGGCGAAATCGGTCACGGTGGAATAAGTTGGCTAGGGGGTATATATTGCCCTAGAGAAACGTACCTACGATTCACCATAACTGCAGCAACTAAATCTCTGGTGGTCAGAGAGCAGTCCAATTATCAAAAATTTCTGACCACTAAAATCAGGCTATTGAGTTCGATTGGGTACTCGAATCGTCAGATAAGTTCTTACCTAAATATCAATGGATTTCTTTCGATAAGAGGCAGGAAGTTCTCTCCGGTTCTGGTGTGGAGTATGATGAAAAACGATCGAAACAGAATGAAGCTTTTGGAAAGAAAACCCAATAGAGTCATTTCGAATGTACATTTAGAATTCTGTAATAGGCCTTTCTTTCCTGATGAAGACAGAAGATTTAATAAGTGAGTTCAACAGAACTATTAGGTGGTCATATGAACCAAAGAAGGAAATCCTTCAAGGCCTGGATGACCTATTAGAAAAACTCAAAGCAGTGAATCCACACTCTAAGAAAGTGAGAGTGTCGAAGCTGTTTTTCCACATTAACAATAAATTTAAATTTAACTCCGACGGTATAGCAGCCTTCTTAGGGTTCTCGGCTCAGCACGGAGTCACTTTTAACTATCACGAAAAAATTCAGATCAACAAAGCATTCGATGAGAGTGATGCCACATGCCTCGTAGAAGTCTTTAATGGGCATGCAAGATTGGCTAATGACACTCAGTTGTGTGAATTAATAAAGACGACGTTTCTACCAATATCTAATGAGTCGTCGCTTGCAAAGTTACACTCTGAACTAAGATCACCAACACTAACTCGAAAAGATAGTAAGCCTAGAGATAGGTCTGATGAAATCTTGGCTGCATTGTTTAGCAGTTATGTTTACTCGTCTTATCCAGAAAATAATCTTCATGAGATAAATGATCCGATAAAGCGGAAGCATGACTACTATTCAAATTATTGGGAACACCTGCACTCGAATCATCCCGAGCTCTTCAGCAGGGACAACACTCTTTCAGTCATCAAAATAAAGAAGCCCCAAAAGTTTTCAGCAGAGACTTACGAGTCACTAAGAGACCGAATTCTCCAATTCATTAAAAGCAATTACGCACAGCTAACCAATCATGGTCACCTCGTTGTAGTGATAGACCAGCTGTCAGTCGGTGACATTTCTTTCCAATGGAGACTTTGGGCTGATTCAATTCTCTATGGTGAAAAGCATATAGCCCAAGAACACCGTCAGTATTACTTCAAGTCCGCTCAGATTCAAAAAGCCACGGAAGATTACATACACGGTCTAGATGCCGAAGGGTCTAACTTTCAAATTTTAAATCGTGGGTTTCACTATCGAGATACCTTTGTATTTGGAAAAGGTAAGAAGCAGAAATTAGCAATACTCTTTCAGAAGAATGAACCAGACGAAACGATCATTCCGTGTCCTGCATGTCGAACAAAACATGTCCAAGGCAACTCATACTCGACCTTTGGTGTAAGAAGCTGGGAGTGTAGTAATCAGTTCTGTCCAGACAGGAGCAAGTTTAATAGGGGTAAAAGATATTCATTCCTGCAGATTCTCAAACAGACGGCCATAGAAGACGAAAGAAATAAAATACCGACTAGCAGTGTTAGAGAATGGTCTCGAGATGTTGACCTGGAACACACTGAAGATGACCTTTTGGAGATGTTGATCAGGCACTACTCTTTGTATGGTGACAAGGTATATCTCTATGGATGGAACAGCGGATCATCGACAGGACTAGGAAGGACGATAGTTAAGAAGCGAATTCCATCGACGAAATCCTCAGCAGAAATGAAAGGAGCACTTGGCCCCCAAGAATTTTTTTCGAGTGAGTACTTTAAAAGATACTTAGTAGATAAATTGCCTACCACCCACCAGAAAAACTTCAAGAAGGAAAACGTACACGGAGCTGAAGCAGTGTTGGGTGATTCCTATGAGGTACTGAATAGTATCAAGGCAGATACCTATGAAGGTGCTGTAACTTCCCCACCATACTATAACGCAAGGGAGTACTCTCAATGGGCCAACATCTATACCTTCCTGTATGACATGTACAACATCAATAAGGCAGTCTTCAGGACACTAAAGAGTGGAGGAATATACCTATTTAATATTTTTGATTACTTTGACAATGAAAATAACGTAGCTCTTTCTGCTATGGGTGAAAAGAGGATGATTCTAGGGGCCTATATAGTAGACATGTTCGCAAGGATTGGTTTTGAGTGTGTATCAAATATCATCTGGGATAAAGGAGAGATAGAAGGAAAAAGGGGTTTTAATAACGGCAACTTCTCACCGTATTATCAGTCTCCATTCAATTGTTGGGAGCATATATTCGTCTTCAGAAAGCCTGGCAAATCTGTAGTGCCGACTGAATCTTTTCCTAACTACATCAGGCTAAAGCCGGTGATGAAAATGGTAAAAGGGGAAAACCGTCATGGACATACAGCCCCATTTCCAAAAGCCATACCAGACTTATTGACTACTTATCTCTCTGAAGATGCTAAAGTGCTTGATCCATTTGGGGGTAGCATGACTACCGGGATCTCAGCATTCGGTTCTGGATTGTCATCTACTTGTATCGAATTGGATGAGAACTATTTTAAGCTGGGAATATCGAAGCTCAAAAATGCGGTTCTCAAGCACGATTACTTTGATGAGGAATCTTTAGAGCCAGATCTTTTTGGATATGAGGTGGTCTGATCCAATAATTAGCAAAACAGACAACAACTTCTATTCGGCATCTTCCTCGACAATTTCGTACTTACCTCTTTTGTTCAGCCATTCAGCAAAAGCCCAAGCCTCGTCGAATCTAATGTTAGCCATCGTCAAACCATGATTTCGACAAAGAGTATAAAACTCTGACTTTTTCTTGGGACGTAGTTCAAGAAGAATCCAGATCAATACACTTTGTGCAGGGGCAAACGAAATTCCACCCAGAGCATGTGATGGTCTTTTGATCACATTGCATCGCTTACAGAGTAACTGCAAGTTGTCGAGTGTATCTGCATCCTTAGGGTCCAACCCAGCTTCAGCAAACTCCTGCTTGGATATAACGTGGTCCGCTTCGAGAAACAAATGTGTCCCGCAAAGTGAACACTGGCCGTCTTGCTCGTAGAACCAGGCCATCACGTTTTTCATTGTCTCTCGTGGTGGAAATTTCGCTTGAAACGAAGCATTTGAAGCAATTGCGGTCCCAACCTGCGGTGGGTTTAGTTCACCACAAACCGCTACAGCAATTTCGGACCAAGTAACTATTTCCTTTTCGACAATCTGGTCGACAAACTGATGCCATTGTTCGTCCGACCAGTCAGGTTTTGAAAAATTCACTTGAATGCCTGTCTCAAGGCAATACTTCAGTACCTTCTTTGCCTGTTCAAATGAAACATCTTCATATAGTGAGGGAAAGAAGACATCTTCTAGGTCACTTAGCTTTCTGTATCCTAAAGCTTCCAATTTCTTTTTAGTGCCATTGGATAAATCCAATGAAGAAATTGCTAGTTCCTGTGTCAGCTGAGTCAATTCCCACTTCCCTTGTGTAAGAAAGCAGAAATTGAAACATATTAAACTCTGTCTAGGAATGAATTATTTAATTTGGGCTCCAATTTAAGTTCAGTTGGCCTCACCGTGGTCCAGTTCTAACAAGTAATTCCTGACGGTAGACGGATACCATTTGCCACCTCTAAAAGTGGGAGTACCTAACTGGTTAAGTCGTCTAGAGATAGCTGATAAACTATTTTGCTCTTCTCGTGTTTTTGATAGTACTGCCTCAATAGACTTCACGAACTTAAGTTTTTGTTCTCTGTTAGTACGGCCGAGTACAAATCCATTCTTGCCGAGGATAGTACCCTTTGCTTTAGCCTCCTGTAATGAAAGTCGGGTTCTCTCCGAGATAAGACGTCTTTCTTCTTCACAAAAGCATGAAAGAAGATGAAGATGAAACCGAGACACATTCGGGTTGTCACTCACAACGATCTCGATTCCCGTATCAAGTATTCCTGAGATAAAGCTGACCTTTCTAGAAAAACGGTCCAGACGAGGAATCAGCAGTTTGGACTTAGTTTTCTTGACCAGGTTGATACACTTCCACAACTCTTCCCTATTGTCCTTCTTGCCTGACTGGACCTCCGTAAATTCACCCAAGACCACGTCATCTGACTGAAGAAATCTCTCAATCATTGATCTTTGACTCTCCAGCCCGAGACCTGACCTCTCCTGCTTCTGAGTGGAAACCCGGTAATACACGACATAATCAACCATCTCTGGAATACCTCTGGACAAGATAAATGTTGGTTTACCTTGTAAGGGTCCCCCCCATTTGAATCCAAGGACAACAATATCCAGGGGGTAAACCGTGAAGGGACAAATCTTGTCTCAAGATTCGGAAGGGACAAGACTTGAAACCACCTTCGTCCTAATAACCTATTGATATTATTGAGAAAATACGTGTTGAGAGTTGAGGTTAAACCCCAAATCTCATCATTCGAAATTAATATGAGGAATATTGAGATGGCTAGGATTGTGTTGAGGATAACTGGTGAGGAATTTGATGAGGTCACATGTGAGATTTTGAATTCATCGATGTATCGGGATGATGAGAATCACCAATCACTATTTGAATCCATACTGGATAGAAATGATATCCAAACAAGTCGGTTATCGGATTGGACTTATGAAGACGACAAATACTCAGTTTTCATAGAGACAACATCGAAAAAAGTTTTGAACCAGATTGACCAAATTTTTCTCACGGAAGACATTTTTGGTGATGTATCAGATCGGGAACTAATTTTTGATGGATACATGAAGCTCGGTTACTCGGGTCCAGATGCCACATGGTGGATAGACAAAAACCGACCCGACCTAGTTGCAAGACTCAAGAAGGAATTGAACACCGATAAGTTCCTTCATTCCGTTTCTAGCATCGAACGGACATTTGTTGATATTACGAACAGTGATCTAAAAAACTGTCGGTACAAGGACTACCAATTATCGAAATCTTCGGAAACAGATTATGAATATCAACTTCATATCATTGATGACGTATTGAAATTCGGCACACCTCCAAAAGAACTCAGATCGTGAAGACCTGAAATCAAAAACAATTCGGACAAATCTACAAACCACCATTGTCCTAATAACTGGTTATTTTTGTTGAGAAAATGGTGGTCGAAAGTGAGGAATAGACTCTCTTTCTAATATAAATCGATGAGGAATCAATTATGAACAAGGTAAAACTAAACGTTTCAGGGGGTATGTTCGATCAGGGTATATGGTCAGAACTTAATCAAAGAATCCAGATCGGACAGTTCAAGGAGAGAACTCTTACTGAACTGATATTACGGAGTCACGGAGTTCACTGTGAACAACTAACAGATTGGGAGTGTGAGGACGACTTTTATACCTCAACCCACTGCTGTCCCACAAATTTTCATAGAAGCCTGAGCCGCATCTGTTTAGTTCCATCCGGAGGTTCAGGTGGGTCGCCTCTCAACAACGGCAGCAGGGCGCGACGATCAAATAAATTGAGT
>NZ_QRAN01000072.1 GCF_003457605.1 Seongchinamella sediminis | reverse complement strand
TTCGCCGCGGTGGATTACGCCCTCACCGAGCGCCTGACCCTGACTGCCGGCGCCCGCTGGTCCTCGGAGGAAAAGAGTGCCGAGATCGCCACCCTGGCGCTGAACACCAACGTGCTGCAAATCCCGGAGACCATTGTCAGCGGCCAGCCCACCTACCTGAACCCGGTCTATGGCGCCGACACCCGCTGCAATATTGTACAAAGCGGCAACTGCATCCTGGACTTCAAGGACGATGACCAGTGGGACACCTTCGCCCCCAAGCTGGGGCTGGGCTATGCCCTGAGCGATGAGGCCCAGCTCTACGCCCACTGGAGCCGCGGCTTCCGCTCCGGCGGTTACAACCTGCGCAACACCAGCCCCACCGCCGCCCCGGGCCCCTTCGACGAGGAGCAGGTGGACAACTACGAGATCGGCTACAAGTCGCAGCAGGGCTGGGGCCGGCTCAATGCCGCCCTGTTCTACAGTGACATCGCCGACATGCAGCGTGAGGTCAACCTCGCCGACCCCACCTCCGGTGTGGTGCAGATCATCGACAACACCGCCGACGCCACCATCTGGGG
>NZ_QRAN01000071.1 GCF_003457605.1 Seongchinamella sediminis | reverse complement strand
TTTGCAGCACGTTGGTGTTCAGCGCCAGGGTGGCGATCTCGGCACTCTTTTCCTCCGAGGACCAGCGGGCGCCGGCAGTCAGGGTCAGGCGCTCGGTGAGGGCGTAATCCACCGCGGCGAAGAAGGCCAGGGTCTCCACATCGTAGAGGCCACCACCGTCCTGTATCTGGTAGGCGATGTCACTGCCCAGCGCCCCGCCGCTGACGATCGGGGTCAGCGCCCCCAGCAGGTTGCGGCGCTCGTGGTACTCGATGTCATTGTCAAACCAGTACACCCCGGTGGTGACGTTGGCGTTGCCAAACTGGCCGTTGTAGCGCAGCTCGAAACTGTTCTGCTCCGCCAGCAGGTAAGCCGGTGCGTGGAACAGGGCGGCTGGCTGGGCGTCGATGTCGGACGCACTGGTCGAGTCGTTGTCGCGCCAGCCGTAGAGGGCGGTAATGGTGCCCTCGCCAAAGCCTACATCCAGGTTCAGTTCGGCGGTGAAGAAGTCGGTTTCGATGTTCTGCTCACCCACCAGGTCATAGCTGGCGTCGAAGCTGTCGCGATCGGCGTTGAAGGGCGAGCCGGGAATGCCGCTGC
>NZ_QRAN01000070.1 GCF_003457605.1 Seongchinamella sediminis | reverse complement strand
CGGATGCTGACAAGGAAGGCGCGCTGAAGACCTTCTTCAGCAAGGTCAAGGAAGAGCTGAGCTACATCCCGCCGCAGCTCAAGGTTATTGAATACTGGCAGGAGAAGGCGGTCTTTGCCGCTACTGAGGCGGATGCAGGCGTCGAGGAGCACATCGTCGCTGCACCGCGCCCGGCACACCCGCTGGGCAAGTGCTTCGCCCATTCCTCGCTGCTGGCCTATCTCATCACCGCCAAGTACGCCGATGGGCTGCCGCTGTATCGGCTTGAAGGCATCCTCAAGCGTGAAGGGCACGGCGTCAGCCGCAGCGTGATGGCGAACTGGATCATCCGCCTGGAAGACGTCTTCCGGCCATTGATGAACCTGCTCAGGGAAGAGCAGAACAGCTACCGCTACCTGCAGGCCGATGAAACGCGGATCCAGGTCCTGAAGGAAGACGGCAAGACGGCCCAAGCGCAGAAATGGATGTGGGTGACCCGTGGCGGCCCCCCGGACCGACCGTCTGTCCTGTTTGCCTATGATCCCAGTCGGGCTGGGGAGGTCGCTGAGCGATTATTTGATGGCTTTACCGGTATCCTGCAGGCGGATGGCTACAGTGGTTACGCTGCCGT
>NZ_QRAN01000007.1 GCF_003457605.1 Seongchinamella sediminis | reverse complement strand
TAGTGTTCGCTGCTCCCACATGGGGAAGCCCGCTTTTTATATGGGGCTCCGGTGTGCCGGACCACCCCATGTGAAAACCCCTGTACCGCAGGTACGGGGTTTGGGCGCCGCAGGCGTTCCGCAGGAATTGCGAGCACTGCTCGCAACCCAAAGTAGGTCACTCCACCAGCCGGCACGTAATCATCGACCAAAACACCCTGATCGTTCTACGGTCAGGGTGTTTTACCATGTGGCCTCCGCATTACTCTCACATGGGCAAGCCCGCTTTTTATCTGTGGCGCTGCGACGGGTTCCCGTGTGCCCAAAGCACTCGCTGCGCTCATGGGGCAGGCCCACCGCGCCTGTACCGCAGCTACCGTCAAGCCCACAAACCCGTTACCCTGCGGACAAATATCCACTAGACTTAGCCGTTAATAACAAGAAAGGCCCTCGCGCGCCATGACCCGGCTTTCCCTCAATAATCCGGCGGCTATTGCCGTCATCGTTGCCCTGATCGTGGTGTTCGGGCTCATCAGTGTGCGCTCGCTGCCCATCCAGTTGCTGCCTGACGTCGAGCGGCCCGCCATCTCCATTGAAACAAACTGGCGCGCCGCGGCACCGGAGGAAGTAGAGGAGTCGATCATCCAGCCCCAGGAAAAGGTCCTGCGCAATATCGAGGGCCTGGAGAGCATGGTTAGCAATATCAACCGTGGTTCTGGTCGCATCCGGCTTGATTTCCGCATCGGCTGGGATATGCAGCGGGCGTTGATCGATGTCATTACCCAGCTCAACCAGACCACTGACCTGCCGGCGGATGCGGATGAGCCGGAGATCCGCTCCGGCGGCGGCAGCGGCCGCGGCCAGGCAGCGTCCCTGATGATTTACACGCTACCCGGCAATGAAAATCGCGACGTCGCCAGTTACCAGGCGCTGATTGACCAGGAGGTTGAACCCAGGCTGTCACGCATCCCCGGTGTGGCCCGGGTGGTGCTGGCCAGTGAACGGGAGCCGGAGATTCACATCACCCTCGATCCTCATCGCCTGGCCGCCCGTGGCATAGGAATTCCCCAGGTGGCGGATACCCTGCGCCGGGCGGTGGATGTCTCTGGTGGCTTTGCCGATGTCGGCCGCCGCCGCTACACCGTGCGCTACCTGGGGCAGCGCAATCTCGATGAACTGGGCGACCTGGTCATCACCTGGCAGAACGGCGAGCCGATAAGGCTGCTGGATGTCGCGACTATCGAGCTAGGGCTCCGCAAGCGGGTAAACCTGTCGTTCCGCAACGGTTTTCCTGCCTATTACATCAGTATGATCCCGGCCTATGACGCCAACACCGTGGAACTGCTGGATGCGCTCAATGCCACCATTGATGAAATCAACGAGGAGGTTTTGCACGCCCGGGGCCTGAATATCGAACTTAGCTTCGATGCCTCGCTGCACATTCGCCGGGCGATTGCCCTGGTCAACCAGAACCTGCTGCTGGGGCTGGGGCTGGCCAGCCTGGTGCTGTGGTTCTTCCTGCGCAACGTGCGCGCCACCCTGATCATCGCCGCCACTATTCCCGTCTCCCTGCTGGTGGCATTTGTGGTCCTGCGGTTGACCGGTAAAACGCTCAATGTCATTTCCCTGGCCGGGCTGGCCTTTGCCGTCGGCCTGGTCATGGACGCGGCGATTATCGTCCAGGAAAACATTGTCCGCCTGCGGGCCACGGGTCTATCAAGCGTCGATGCCACCCTCCAGGGCTGCCGGCAGGTTTCAGGGGCGCTGTTTTCCTCCACCCTGACAAGTGTCGCGATTTTCCTGCCCATTCTCTTTATGGTGGGGGTCGAGGGTCAGCTGTTCAAGGACCTGGCCATTACCCTGACCGCCGCGGTCAGTGTTTCCCTGTTGACCGCCCTGACAATATTGCCGGCTGCGGCCCACCGCTTGTCAGCAAATAACGTGCGTGAAGACCGTTTCGAGTCCCGTTGGCGGCAGCTGGCTGACGCGGTCCTCACCGCGACCAAAACCCGCACCCGGCGTATTGCCTGGTCCGGGGCCATACTGGGGGGCTCGCTGGTGCTGTCCTGGGTGTTTTTGCCGCAGATCGATTTCCTGCCCAAGGCGCGCATCGACGCGATCCAGACCTACTTCGCCACCCCGCCCGGGATCAACCTGGATACCCTGGAGAAAGAAATCGCCAGCGAGGTGATCGGCAGGTTGAAACCCTATTACGATGGAGAGGCCCAGCCCGGGATCCGCGGCTATAACTTTGCGTCTTTCGGGGCCAGGGATACGATCACGTTTATCTATCCGGAAGACTCCGAACGGGTTCCGGAATTACTTGAACTGCTGCGTACCGAACTGTTCCAGGGCATTACCGATACCCAGGCCTTTGTCAGCCAGTCCTCCATGCTCAATCTCTCGGATGATGGCCCCGATGCAATCAATATAGACATCCAGGGGGCGGACCTGGACCAGCTCAAGGCGGTCGCCGCGAAGACCATGGAACTCGCGCGCGGGCTGTGGGAGGGAGCGGTGGTATTTTCCGCGCCCGATCTCAGCGCCGGTGAGGCGGAATTGCGGATCTACCCGCGCGAGCAACGTATCAGCCTCTCCGGCCTGGATCGGCGGGCGGTAGGCGACGTGGTGAGAACCTATACCGACGGCCTCTGGGCCGGCGAGTATTTTGACGGCAACGAGCGCTACGACATTATTCTGCAAACGGAAAAATGGAATTCGCCGGAGGAACTGGTGGCCATGCCCCTGGCGACGCCGCTGGCCGGCATCCAGACCATTGGTGACCTGGCTGAAATACGCCGTGGGGTCGGCCCGGCGCAACTGCAGCGGGTAGATGGCCTGCGCACCATTACCATTTTCCTGATTCCCCCGGATACCGTGACCATGGAGGAAGCCCTGCACCGGCTGCGCACCGAGGTAGAGCCGCAGGTCAAGCCGCTGCTGCCCCAGGGCGCCCGGCTGGGCTACCGTGGCAGTGCCGACCGCCTCGCCGAGGCGCTGCGGACGGTGGGTATCAACTTCCTGCTGGCGGTGCTCATACTCTATTTGATCATGGCGGCGCTGTTCAGGTCCGGGCGCGATGCAATGCTGGTATTGCTGGTCATGCCCATGGCCATCGCCGGTGGCCTCATTGGCCTGAAACTCCTGAACCTGGTCACCTACCAGTCCCTGGACCTGCTGACCATGATTGGGTTTATCATTCTTCTCGGCCTGGTGGTCAACAACGCGATATTGCTGGTCGACCAGACCCGCAGCGCCCAGCGTGCCGGGATGTCCGAAGCCGATGCGGTTCATCAGGCGGTACTGTTCAGGGCCCGGCCGATTTTCATGAGCACCCTCACCAGCATCTTCGGGATGCTGCCGCTGATGCTGATTCCGGGGGTTGGCTCGGAAATTTATCGCGGCCTGGCGACGGTCATTGTCGGCGGCATGACGGTATGTGCCATGTTTACCTTGTTGCTGCTGCCCAGCCTGTTACGCTTGGGCAGGGTTTCAATCGAGGGGGAGTCAGGCTGATGGTGCGTTACCTGGCGCTGATCACCGTTCTGCTGGGCCCCGGCAGCCTGGCGCAGCCAGCGCCGGGTCCCGTGCCGGTGCGGGTTGAGCAGGTTCGCGAGCAGGCCATCCAGCGCAGCCTGCCGCTGACCGGGCGAATCTACAGTCGCCATGATGCGGCACTGGGCCTGACCGTGCCCGGCGAGCTGGACTGGGTGCTGGAACCGGGAACGCGGGTGGTTACCGGCCAGGTCATCGCCCAACTGGACCAGCGCCCCATTGTGCTGCGCCGGCAGGAACTGGTGCACCAGGTAGAACGGGAAAAGGTCACCACTGAATATCTCAACAAGGAACTCGCCCGGCTGCGCCGCCTGCAGGCGGATAACAATGCCTCGCAGCGGCTGGTGGACGAGAGCGAGACCAACCGCGATGTATCGTTGCTGCAAACCCAGTCCCTGCAGGCCAGGATCGAGCAACTCGACGACGAGCTCAGGCGCTCGCAGCTGGTGGCTCCCTATGCCGGCGTAATAGCCGAGCGGCACAAGCGCGGTGGCGAGTACGCCCGCATCGGTGACGTTATCGCCCGGCTGGTGGACCTCAACAATCTGGAACTTCGTTTCCAGGTGCCGGTGGTCTACCTCAGCCGGATAGAGGAGGGTGATAGCGTCCGTTTTATGCCCCAGGGCGGGCAATTGCTGGGTGAAAAACCACCGCAGTACGAGGCGCTGGTGAGAGCGATCATCCCGGCGGCGGATATCAATTCCCAGACTTTCGAAGTGCGGGCCGATTTGTCGGAGCAGGCTGCCGCCAGCATGGTTGCCGGACAGCTGGTCAATGTCAGCGTGGAAATTTCCGGCAATACACCGGTTCTGCAGATCCCCCGGGATGCGATTGTACTGCGCTCCGAGGGCGGCTATGTGTTCCGGATCGATGAGGACGACCGGGCCGGCCAGGTCTGGGTTGAGGTGGGCGAGGGCGCCGATGACTGGGTCAGCGTCAGCGGTGCACTCAAGGCCGGCGACTGGGTTGCCATTCGTGGGGTGGAACGCCTGCAGGACGGGCAGACCGTACAACGGCAGCGCTGATCCCGCCCCGGGATGGCCCGCCCCAGGATGGCCTGCCCCGGGATGGCCCGCCCCAGGATGGCCTGCCCCACTCTTCCTAAGCGGCCGGCGTTGGGTTAGCCTAGGCCGCCCATAATACAACTGAGGTACAAAGCAATGATTGGATACACCACGATTGGCGTCAGGGACATGGAACAGGCCAAGGCATTTTACACCGGGCTGTTGGCTGACCTGGGCGCCTCGCTGTTAATGGATATGGACCGTATTGCCTTCATCGGCACCGGCATGGACGCGCCCATGTTGTCCATCTGTATTCCCTACAACGAAGACGACCCGCAGCCGGGTAACGGCAACATGGTGGCGATTACAGCGCCCAGCAAGGATAAGGTCGATGAGCTTTACGCCAGGGCCCTGTCACTGGGTGGCAGCTGCGAGGGCGAGCCCGGCCAGCGCATTCCCGACATGTTCTATGGGGCCTATGTCCGTGACCCGGACGGCAACAAGCTGGCCTTCTACGTATTCGGCTAAGACCTGCCACGCCGGACACTCGCTGTCCGGCCATATTCTTCTGCCTTGATCCGTGATGCCTGTCGTTTCCGCAACCGGCCGGTTTGGCCGGGCTATGTGTACGGCAGTTGTGCTGCTGGTCGCTGCCACTGCACTGGCTGAATCATCACGCTACGAGCGGATCGTGCAGGCCCTGGAATCGGCCGGGCCGGAGTTGCGCGCCAGCTTTGCTCGCAGCGCGCTGCTGGAATTGACCGAGGTTTACCTGGCGGAAGCGGATCTTGCCCGCGCCGAGGCCCGCGACTCCGCCGAGGCCAACCGGCTAATGTCATGGTCGCGGGCGGTGGAGCGCTATGCGGCACAATTGGCCCTGGTACTGGACGACATAGCCTTTGGTTATCCGGTGGCCTTGCGCCGTTATCCGCGCGAAGTCGCCTCGGTCAGCGTGGCGGGCCGGACGATCATGCTGGCCCACCCTCGCCGCCAGCAGCAGGCTGTGTATGAACAATCCGTGCTGGCTCACTTCTGCGGCCAGGGCCGGTGTCGCGAGCTGCTTGCCCCGGGCGACCAGCAAGCGGCCATACCCATGTCAGCGGGGCGGGTGGCACCGACATGGGAATTCACCGCCGCCGGCCCCCGGTGCTCTCACCAGGCCCTGCAGCTGGCGTTCTCCGCCGCTGTTGACCTCGGGCGACAGCGGGCGCTGTGCCAGCAATTGATGGCGGAGGCGGAACTGCTCGCCACCGAGCTCGCCTGGCAACAGCGCCACGGGGTCGCCATTGACTGGCAGGCGCTGGCGGTCAGGGCCGTGCCCCGGCGCCCGGAGCACCTGGTGCTGCTCAACAGCGCGGGTGACTCCCTGCTGGCAACCCTGCCGCTGGTGCACGGTAGCGCGGGGCTGTTGCAGCAGTTGGTGCCGTGGCTGCGGCAGCGCTTCAGCGGCGAACAGGCGCCGGCCCCGGTCATTCTGCAGGCCTCAGTCCTGGGCTGGGAGTAATCAGCCGGCCTTGCGCCTGGGTTTGCGTCTGGAGCTTTTCTTGTTGAGAAAGGTCGCCGCTTCCAGTTCTGCATAGGATTCTTCCAGGCACTGCTTGTAAAAATCGGGGTCGGGGAGCATTTCCCGGCAACTGAGGAAGTTGATGGTGATCAGGCCCATGCCGCTGATCACCGCGTGGAACAGGCCGGCCATATCCACCAGTGGCCCCAGTCCCAGCAGCATGTGCACCCGGGCGCCGGCGAGGTACATGGGGAACTGCGGGCCAGGCACGTTGGATATCACCGTGTGTACCGGCATCGGCACCGCGTTTCGGGTTGCCGCCAGGGTCGCGGCGCGCATGGTCAGGTTGGTGAACTGGGGCCAGAGGCCGCGGGATACGTCCATCATGACGCCGGTGCCAACCACCTGCGAGGTTTCCTTCGAGTTGCGGGCATGGGACATGACTGCCTTCAGCCGCGCCAGCGGGTCGGCAACGTCGGTCGCCATGTCGATAGTCATCACGCCTACCTGGTTGCCCTTGGATTCGCTGTTACGTTCCTGGCGGACATTGATAGGGGCGGCGCAGGTGAGGCTGTGCTCGGGCAACTCATCGTGCGCCGCCAGGTACTTGCGCATGGCGCCACTGACGGTGGCGACAATGACATCGTTGATGGTAGCGCCGTCAACGCACTGGCGAATCTTCTTGATCCGGGCGAGTTCCATCACCAGGGTATCCGTCACCCGGTGGGAGCTCACCCTGGCATTGAAACGCGTGCGTTCCAGGCGCAGCTCCTCCGGTTCTCCTTCCCGTGCGCTGCTGAGCTTGTTGGCTTCGATAACGGCGGGAACAAGCCGGCCAACCGTCCTGGCGAGGTGAACGGGGCGTTTCAGGTTGTTGATATAGGCCTGGGTCAATACTTTTCTCGCCGAGGGGCCGGATTCGCCATGCCAGTCGTCCGCTACCTCCGGCAGGGGTGCATCAGCTGCGAGGGTATGAATCGCGGCGATGATCTCGGCCCCGGATACACCGTCGATAGCCGCGTGATGGATCTTCAGCATGATGGCGAAGCTGTTGGCGGGAAGCCCCTCGACTTCATTGAGACCTTCGATTACGTAGGCTTCCCACAGGGGACGCTTCATATCCAGGCCCCTGGCGTGGAGTCGGGCCAGCAGGATGCACAGCTGCCGCCAGTCACCGGGTTTGGGCAGGGCGATATGGCGAACGTGGAACTCCAGGTCAAAGTTCGGGTCCTCGATCCAGTAAGGCGTGTCAAAGCCAAAGGCGCCGCCGGCCAGCTTGCGGCGGAAGATCTTCGATTTATGCAGGTTGCGTTCGAAGGCCTGGAGAATGTCCTTGAATCGCACCTGCCCGCCCGCGACTTCCGACTGGTCGTAAAACAGCACCGGGGAAATGTGCATGGGTGTGCGATTGCTCTCCATCTGGATGAAGGTATTGTCCAGTTCGGTAAGCTGTTCCATGCAGAGGCTCCTCTTTCGTCGGGCTTCCGGAGACTGTGCCGTTTTCACATTCCGGACACAAGCCGATTATAGCGGCACGGGTGCGTTTACCCGAACCGTGGGCACTAATGGAGTAGAATAGTCGATTATTTGCATCCCGGTCAGCTCAGGTAGTATGAGCAGGCCCTCGTATATGGAAGCCCGATAATGAACCCCAATCCCCCGCTGGAACTTGGCCTGAGCGAACAGGAACAGGAGCGCATAGACCGCATCGAGAAGGAGTTGCGCGCCGGTATCTCCAGGCTTGCCGATATCGGCCCCGCGGTCAGTATTTTTGGCAGTGCCCGTTCCCTGCCGGATGCCTGGGAATACCAGGCCGCCCGGAAACTGGCCCGGCAGATGTCGCGGGAGGGCCTGGCGGTGATTACCGGCGGCGGCCCCGGGGTGATGGAGGCCGGGAATCTGGGTGCCGATGGCGAACGGGGTTCCTCGGTTGGGCTGAACATCGAGCTGCCCCATGAGCAACTGGCCAACCCCTACCTGGATATTGATCTCAACTTCCGCTATTTCTTTATCCGCAAATTCCTGCTGATTCGCTACGCCGTGGGTTTTGCCATCTTTCCGGGGGGGTTTGGCACGGTGGACGAGCTGTTCGAACTGCTCACCCTGGTGCAAACCGGCAAGCTGAGCCGCCGGCCCATTATACTGGTGGGGCGGGATTACTGGCAGGACCTGTACCAATGGCTGGAGGAGCGGGTGCTGGCCGGGTCCTTTATCAGCGCAGAGGACCTGGAATTCCTCCAGATCGTGGATGACGCCGACCATGCGGCCACGATATTACTGGACCATTACCGGCGGGAGTGCCAGTAAGCGCAGCGGCTTGCTATTTGCGCTGCCTGGCGTTGGCGAAGGCCGCGGCGAAGGCGCTGTTGGCCGCCGGCTTTTCCTGGCGCGGCTTTTTCCCGCGGTGCCCCTGGTCACTCCGGCGTTTCTGCCCACCGCGCCTGTCGCTCTGCTCACCGGCCTTGTCACTGAGCCGCATGGATAGGCCGATACGTTTGCGCGGCTCGTCCACCTCCATCACCTTGACCTTCACGATGTCGCCGGCCTTGACCACGTCACGTGGGTCCTTGACGAATTTTTCCGCCAGCGCGGAAATGTGCACCAGCCCGTCCTGGTGGACACCGATATCGACAAACGCACCGAAATTGGTCACGTTGGTCACCGTCCCCTCCAGCACCATGTCCGGGCGCAGGTCGGAAATTTTTTCCACCCCGTCCTGGAAGGCCGCCATCTTGAACTCCGGGCGCGGGTCCCGCCCCGGCTTGTCGAGTTCGGCGATAATGTCCTGCACCGTCGGCAGGCCGACGCTATCGCTGGTGTAATCCGCCGCATTGAGTGCGCGCAGGAAGCTGCTGTCGCCGATGAGGCTGCGCACTTCCTTGTGGCAGTTGGCGGCAATCCGCTCGACCACGCCGTAGGACTCGGGGTGCACCGCCGAGGCGTCCAGCGGATTGTCGCCGCCGCTCACCCGCAGAAAGCCCGCGGCCTGCTCAAAGGTCTTGTCGCCAAACCTGCTGACCTTTAACAGTGCCTGGCGATTGGCGAAGCTGCCCTGGGCGTCCCGCAACTGGACGATATTGGTGGCGATGCTCTGGTTGAGCCCGGATACCCGGGTCAGCAACGGTACCGAGGCGGTGTTCACGTCCACGCCGACCGCGTTGACACAATCCTCGACCACTGCGTCCAGCTGCCTGGCCAGCTGGACCTGGCTGACGTCGTGCTGGTACTGGCCGACGCCGATCGACTTCGGCTCGATTTTCACCAGTTCCGCCAGCGGGTCCTGCAGACGGCGGGCAATCGAGATGGCCCCGCGGATGGTGACGTCCAGATCGGGGAATTCCCGGGCGGCGAATTCAGAGGCGGAATAGATTGAGGCGCCGGCCTCGTTGACCATCACCTTGCGGCAGTTGAGCTCCGGGTTGGCCTTGAGGATCTCGCCGACAAAGCGGTCGGTTTCCCTGCCCGCGGTACCGTTGCCAATGGCGATCAGCTCGACCTGGTACTGCCGAATCATGTGCAGCAGGGTCGCTTCCGCTTCCTGGACCCGCTTCTGCGGCGGGTTGGGGAAAATCGCCCCGTGGTCCAGCACCTTGCCGTTGGCGTCTATGACCGCCAGCTTTACCCCCGTGCGCAGGCCCGGGTCCAGGCCAATGGTCGCTTTCTGGCCGGCGGGTGCCGCCAGCAGCAGGTCTTTCAGGTTGTTGGCGAATACCTCTATCGCTTCCGCCTCGGCCCGCTCGCGCAGCTGGCCGAGCAGGTCGGTTTGCAGGTGGGTCAGCAGTTTGACCCGCCAGGTCCAGCGCACGGCCTCCCGCAGCCAGCGGTCTGCCGGCCGTTCCCGGTCGACGATGTTCCAGTGCGCGGCGACCATGGCCTCGCAGGGATGGGTATCGGTGGGCTGTTCATCGGCGTGCATGACCAGGCTTATATTGAGAATCCCCTCGTTGCGGCCGCGGAACATGGCCAGGGCCCGGTGCGAAGGTACGCCGGCCAGCGCTTCGGTGTGCTCGAAGTAGTCGCGGAACTTGGCGCCCTCCTGCTCCTTGCCTGCTACCAGGCGCGATGCCAGCTGGGCGTTGTCGGTGAGGAACTGGCGCAGGGTGGCCAGCAGATCGGCATCTTCGGCAAAGCGCTCCATCAGGATCTGGCGGGCGCCGTCCAGGGCCGCCTTGCTGTCATTGATGCCGGCATCGGGATTGAGGTACTGCCGAGCCAGTGTTTCCGGGTCCTGCTCCGGATCGGCGAGCAAGCTGTCAGCCAGCGGCTCCAGGCCGGCCTCGCGGGCAATTTGCGCCTTGGTGCGGCGTTTGGGTTTGTAGGGCAGGTAGAGGTCTTCCAGGCGGTTCTTGGTCTCCGCCTCCAGCAGCGACTGCTTCAGTGCCGGGGTCAGCTTGCCCTGTTCCTCGATACTGGCGAGGATGCTCGCCCGGCGCTCTTCCATCTCGCGCAGGTAGTGCAGCCGCTCTTCCAGCAGGCGCATCTGGCTGTCATCCAGCTCCCCCGTGACCTCCTTGCGGTAGCGGGCGATGAAGGGCACGGTCGCCCCCTCGTCCAGGAGGCCGATGGCTGCGTTTACCTGTGCTTCGCGCACTGCGAGTTCTTCCGCGATACGCTGGGAAATGGACTTGGTCATGTTATGGCTGTCTTTCGTGATCTGCTGATGGCTTACTGCGTGGAGACGGCATTATGCGGTAGCCGCCAGCGGATTACGATCTGGAAATTTATCGGATTTTGTGCCTGCCCGGCCGCCGTGGCTGCGGGGGCGCGATGACCGGATAGACTGCCCTACTGGCGGAATTTCTTGACTGCGGTGAGCAGCTGGCGGCAGGTAATCTGGCCGATGAGCTTGCCATTTTCGACCACCGGCCTGCGCCGCTTGTTGTTGGCCAGCATGTCCTGGGCCACATCGACGATGTCTTCATCCGGATGGGCAACGACCAGGTTGTCAGACGCCATGTACTCCCGCACCTCGCCGACCCCGGTTTTGTTGTAGGTAGCACCGAGCACCGCCCGCAGGCAGTCCAGCTCCGACAGTATGCCGACCAGGTTGTCGGCTCCGTCCACCACGCACACCCCGGATACCTTGTTGTCGATAATGACCTGCATGGCATCGAGCAGATTGGCGTCGGCCCTGACCTTCACCGGATTCGCCAACATATAGTCGCGGAGACTGACGGATTGAAGCATACAAAACTCCCTGGGATGGCCTGACTTCGGTCGCACAATAAAGTATAGACGGTAAATATACCATCGGGGCCAGGGCGCGCGGGAGGGCTGTGTCGATTGCCTGCTTCGCGCGGTGCAGGCCGAGCTGCTACAGTTGTCCGCTGCAATAGCACCGATGCCAGTCGGGCGGCCGGGTCAGGGCATAACAGGCAGCGCCCAGGTCCCTGCCGGCACCAATATGGGTAACCGCGCTGGAACATGCACCGCAGACCCGCCCCGGAGGTGACGAGCAATGAAAACCTTACACCTGTTGCGCCATGCCAAATCCGCCTGGAATGAGCCGGGGCTCCCCGACCGCGAGCGTGGACTGAACAAGCGGGGCCGGCGTGACGCCCCGCGCATGGGAGCGGCACTGGCCGCGGAGATTGCTCCCCAGGGTATTTTTGTCAGCCCCGCCCGGCGTGCCCGCCTGACCCTCGACGGCCTCTGCGAGGGCTGGCCCGCGCTGGCGGCCTGCCAGCACACAAGCGAGGAAGCCCTGTATACCTTCGATGCCGCCGACCTGTGGCGCTGGCTGATGGCGGCGGACGACCGGAAGCCAGGCCTGTTTCTCATCGGCCACAACCCGGCGCTGACCGAACTGGTCAATGAACTGCTGGGACAGAGGCAGCTGGATAACCTGCCCACCGCTGCTTACGCCCGCCTGGGGTTGGCGCTCGACAGCTGGGTCCAGTTGCAGGCGGGCTGTGGCCAGCTGGAGCGACTGCTGCCCCCCCGCCAGTTAGCCGGTTGAGGCGGCGGCACGGCCGGGCTGGTGACCGGCCAATGCTGCGCTACGCTGCGACAAATGGTAGGCTTTGCCCGATTTCATCATATCCGGAGTTTTCCCATGCGTATTACCCTGGGTGCGCTATTGCTGCTACTGATAACCGGTTGCCAGACCCGGCCGGCGCCGACGCTGGTTACCCAGTGCACCGACCCCAGGCCCCAGGTCTGCACCATGGAGTACGCGCCCGTGTGCGCCGCCCTTGTAGCCGGGGGCAGCAAACAGTATTCATCGGCCTGCAATGCCTGTGCGGATGACGCGGTCAGTGGTTACCTGAGCGGGGAGTGCCCCGAGTGAGCCTCACCAACCGCATCCTGATCGCCATGGTGGCTGGTATTGCCATGGGATCGATCATCAATATGCTGATGCACGCCACCGGGGTCTCGGCTGAGCTCAAGTCCATGCTTGACGTGTACTTGGTGAATGGCCTGTTCGACGTGGTCGGGCGTATCTTCATCGCCTCGCTGAAATTACTGGTGGTGCCGCTGGTACTGGTATCGCTGATTTGCGGTTCGTCATCCCTGGGCGATAGTGCCCGCATGGGCCCGATAGCGGCCAAGACCCTGACTTTCTATCTCGCCACCACGGCTATTGCCATCAGCCTGGCGCTGTTTTTCGCCGTGCTCATCAGCCCCGGCTCGGGGGTCGTGCTGGAAGGTGTCGCCGAATTCGACGCCGGGCCTGCCCCCCCGTTAACCGATGTGCTGGTGGATATCTTCCCCTCCAACCCGGTACGCGCCATGGCCGAGGGCAAGATGCTGCAAATTATCGTCTTCGCCCTGTTATTCGGCTACGCTATTTCCCACGCTGGGGAGCCGGGCCGACGGCTGGCGGGCTTTTTCCGCGATGTTGATGCGGTAATCATGAAAATGGTGGAAGTGCTGATGGCGCTGGCACCCTACGGGGTATTTGCCCTGCTCTCCCAGCTGTTTTCCAGCATGGGTATTGGCGCCATCATGGACCTGGCGGCCTACTTTTTCACCGTCCTGGGGGTTTTGCTGGTACACGCCCTGGGGATCTACAGCCTGTTACTGCGCGTTCTCGCCGGGCTCTCTCCCGCAATCCTGCTGCGCAAGATGCGCCCCGTCTGGGCCTTCGCTTTCAGCACCGCATCTTCAGGGGCGACCCTGCCCATTACCTTGCGCACGGTGGAGAAACGCATGGGGGTGCACAATTCGGTAGCCGGTTTCACCGTGCCGCTGGGAGCGACCATCAACATGGACGGCACCGCCATCATGCAGGGCGTTGCCACTGTATTTATCGCCCAGGTCTATGGTGTGGACCTGTCCATGGGCGACTTCATCACGGTAATTCTCACTGCCACCCTGGCCTCCATCGGCACCGCTGCCGTTCCCGGCGTTGGCCTGATAACCCTGGCCCTGGTGCTGGAACAGGCCGGGCTGCCGGTGGAAGGGATAGCGCTGATCATTGGCGTGGACCGGCTGCTGGATATGGTGCGCACCGCGGTGAACGTCACCGGCGACGCCACGGTATCGGTGATTGTCGGCAAGAGCGAAAACCAGTTCGACCAGGAGGTGTTTGATGACCCCAGGGCAGACCAGCTGGGCGATGATCGGCGCGACACCCCGGCAGTGAGCTGATGCAGCCGGCCACAGCCCGCTGCGGGCTGTGGTAAAATCCCCCTTTCCTATCGAAACGAGCCCAGTCATGTCTATTCAGTGCACCATAGTGCCGGTGACGCCGTACCAGCAAAACTGTTCCATTATCAAGTGCCAGGCCAGCGGCCTGGCCGCTATTGTCGACCCCGGTGGTGACGCTGACCGCATCCTGGAGGCGGCAGGGAAAATGGACGCCACGGTAGAAAAAATCATCCTCACCCACGCCCACCTGGACCACTGCGCCGCCGCCGATGTGCTGCGCCAGCGGCTTGGGGTGAAAATCGAGGGGCCGGAAAAAGGCGACAGGTTCTGGCTGGACAAGCTTCCCGAGTGGTGCCAGATGGCCGGTTTTCCTCACGCTGACACCTTCGAGCCGGACCGCTGGCTGGAGGATGGCGACACAGTGACCGTTGGCGAGCAGACGCTGAAGGTCCTGCATTGCCCGGGCCATACGCCCGGCCATGTGGTGTTCCTGTATGAACCGCAAAAAGTCGCCTGGGTCGGGGACGTGCTGTTCCAGGGCTCAATCGGTCGTACCGACTTCCCCATGGGCAATCACGAAGAGCTGGTCGCCAGTATTCGCGACAAACTGTTCCCGCTGGGCGATGACATCACCTTCATTCCCGGCCACGGTCCCACCTCGACCTTCGGCCAGGAGCGGCGCAGCAACCCCTTTGTCGCCGATGCGCGCTATGGCTGAGGCCCCCGACGAGCGCGAGGCGCTGCTGCGCCAGGAGTATCTCAGCCAGACCGCGCGCATTAACTGGCACGACCTGCAGACCTACTACGCCCACGGCAATGTGATTTCCGTGGCGGCGGAACTGGATCTGGTGGAGGTCGCCGTGCAGCTGGGGCTGGACAACACAGCCCAGTTCCAGCAGTGGATTGCCGATCAACAGATCGCCCCGGTACAGGATGCGCAGGCCCTGGCCTGGTATGAGGCCCGGCAGGAACTGTGGGCCGTGGTGGCACCGCCCTGGGTGCTGGTGCAGCAGAAGCCCCTGGGCTAACTGACGCCGCCTTTAGCGAATCACCTTGATCCAGTCGCCGGTGCGGGGTTCCCCCCGCGGATACATGCCGTTCAACAGGCGCAGCTGTTCCTCCGCATGGGGAATGCGGATACTGGTAGCGATACTGGCAAAGGTCGCTCCCCGGGGCACCTGGATATATTGCACATAGCGCGGTGTGCCCGCCTGCTTCTCTTGCGGGTGGACAGGCCGGAAGCTTTCTATCATCTGCAGCAGGGTCGCATCGTCGGCAGCGAAGTTGTCTGACTGGCCCTGGAACAGATAGCTGTAGTTGTAGTCGATGACCGCCAGCCGCCTGGAAATACCGCCACTGCTGGCGACCGCCGAATAACCCTTCAGGCCCGCCTGTTCCAGTTCGGTGCCGCCACTCAGCTCGCCCCTGGCGCTGCCCCTGAGCACGGACTCCGGCGTGCTGCCATCCTTGCGGCGCAGGGTGATGGTCAGGGATGCGCTGCCGTCGGGTGCGCTGGCGACCACCGCCCTGCTGCCGGACTCCACCGTCCAGTCCTCGGGGTGCTCGAAGGTAAAGGCGAGCTTGTTGTGGTAGTAGCGGTTGTCGTCCCGCTGCCCCTGGATACTGGGGCCCCAGACCAGGCCCTGGATGTGGCTGCGGAACTCGCCGGGTTGCTCGGGGCTTTCCACGTAGTGGTCGAGATCCAGCTCACTGGCCTTGCTGATCACCGTTTGCAGCCGCTTGTCATTGCGCGGGTGGGTGGCGTAGAGGCCGTGATAAGTGCCGGCGGGTTTACCGCTGGCCCTGGCCTTGACCCGCTGGAACTGTTCCTGGTCCTTGAGCACGCCGATGACCTCAAGCAGGGCCTGGGGATCGTAGCCGGTCTTGTACATGTATTCGGCGCCCAGCCCATCGGCCTCCAGTTCCATGTCGCGGCCGAAACCGCTGATCAGCTCGGCGCCGTACATGGTCGACGCCTCGGCGATATCACCGCTGCCGGTCAGGATGTAGGCGGTGGTGGCGACAATTTTATTGGTGATGTCCTGACGGCCCCGGCGCCCGTGGTGATTGGCGGTCACATGGGCTATCTCATGGCCGATGACCCCGGCCAGTTCCTCCTCGGAGTCGAGAAACGGCAGCAGGCCCCGGCTGATGTAAATATAGCCGCCAGGGGCGGCGAAGGCGTTGATCATTTCCGTGTCCAGCACGGTAAAGGTGAATTTCTGGTCGGGCTTGTCGGAATTCGCCACCAGGCTCTGGCCGATGCGATTGACGTAGGCCTGCAATTCCGGGTCATCGTAAACCTGGCCGGAGTCGACGATTTTCTGGTGCTCCTCCTCTCCCTTGCCGGCCAGGGCGCCGCCCAGCGGCAGCAGCAGGACAAGGGCGGCAACAGTGGTGACCAGGCGCATGCTCAGTACTCGCTGGACAGGAATTCCAGGAGCTGGTCGCCAATCCCGTCGCAGGCGGTGCCCTGCACCGGGGCGATGATGGGAATAGGCACCACCACCGCGGGCATGTAGGACTGGCCGGTAGCGGAGGTATTGACCCGGCCTACCTCCGCCCGGTCGGTGAAGTCCCAGATCACCGCCTCGTAGTTGGAGTCGTTGCTCCAGGTGCCGAAGCCGAAGCAGCCGGCGCCGCCGGGGCCGATGCCGCAGGTCATGGAGCCGGCGGAGTCCGAACGCACGGTGACGCCATCGATCCAGATCATGTATTCGGTTTTCAGTTCGCGCAGGCGCTGGGCCACGGGCTCCTGGTCCAGCAGACGGTCGATATCCCCCGGGTGCAGCGGCGCGGTGCGCGGCTCGAACCAGGGGTACAGGGCGTTAATGAACTCGACTTCGTCGATAACGCCGATGCTCTTGTCGCGGGCGGAGATGTGGTCGCCCACGCATTCGATGAAGTCCGGCTCTGTTTCATAGTCGCTGGCGTGGCGCCGGCCAAGAATCACCACCGTGGCATCGCCAATACCGGCAGTGGGTGCGTTAAACACCATCTCGTCTACCGTGGAGGTGACACAGCCGGTGGTCAGCAGCGTCATGAGCAGCAGGCTCAGCAACAACTTCGTCCGTCCGGCGCCAGCCTCAGGCCACAACCTGCCGGTAAGCGCTGGCCGCTGCCGTGCAGGACCACCGCCTGCGTCGCGGTGATGTCGGCCGCTGGCCAGAGGCCTGCTGAGGGCGGTTTTCATTGCTCAACCTCCTCGGTTTCCCCGGCGGCCTGCGCCGCGCCCGGGTCACCGCTATCAACAACCGGCACTGGTACTGTATCGCTGTCGGTGCCGACGGTGGCGGGCATTGTGTGCCCCACGTCAGGCAGCTGCCCGGCCTTGCGGCCGTTGAGCCATTCCACCACCGCGGGCACCCGGGTAAAGCTGGTGGCAAAATTGGCGCCGGCGTCGCGCAGGGCCATGACCGCCGCCAGGTTGACCGCCGCCTCATCGCTGCGCAGGAACGCGGTGGGCGTTTTGCCGTAGGCGGGCATGGTCCATTCGGCGATGGGTTTGCCGCCGGTGGTCAGCAGCTCGAAGCGGTAGCGCATCCAGATCTCATAGACCTTGACGTTGGTGTGCTGGGGAATGGCGTACTGCAACTCGTCCACGTGGGGAATGAGCACCGCGTTGACCACCGGGTTCATCTGCCCGGGGCCGGGCTTGCCTTTCATGTGCACCAGTTGGTAGAACATGCCCCCCAGCAGCTTGTCCCACATGGCCACCTGGGCCTCGCCGGTGTTGACCACCCAGCCCGATTCCGACCGCGACTTGGCCTCGTCGAAAAATTCGTGACTGGCAAACTCTTCCGAGTACCAGACCCCCATGGTCAGGGGCAGGGGCTCCATCAGTGGCTCCGGGAAGCTGCCTTCAACCTTGACCCTGGTGGGGCCGCAGCCGGCCAGCAGCGCCGCCAGCAGGGCGATGCCCAGCAGCCGCATTTCAGGGGCGGAAGTCATTGAGCGCAACAAATGTCCCTCCATTCCGGTAAGCCAGCTCACGCATAAGTGTAGCGAAGCGAATGCCAGTCGTCTGCAAATGTGGTGCGCGAATAAACTGGACCGGAAACCCGACCCCGTGGATGCGCACCAGGCGATTGCCGCTGGCGTCCTCGCGATTGATCCGGTCCACGGTCTCCACCACCTGGGCGATGGATTCACCGGTGAACTCATCGCCGAACACGTACAGGCTGATTTTCTTGCCGGGATCGTAAAAGGTGCGAATGGCGGCGGTAATGCCCTCAACCGGGCTGGAATTACTGAAAACGTTCCAGTTGCGCAGGTTCTGCATGATGACCTTGCGCCGCCCCGGGGTATCGGGGATCCACTGGCCGCGGTAGCGGCTGAACATGTACTGGCCCATATCGTTCATGACCTGGATGCCCTTGACCTCCGGGTAAATGGCCAGGGTCGACTCTATCTCCTGGATCATCCGGTCCCAGGCGTAGGAAAACATCGATCCCGAGGTATCGATGATGAAAATGATGTACTCACTGTCTACCGGGATGCCGCCGATCAGGTTGTTCCGGGACTGGTATTCCCGGCCCAGCAGGCGCTCCATTTCCTCGGTAAGCTGTTGGCGGGCGATGGCCAGCTGCTCGGTGATCACCTCATTGCTGTTGGTCTCCACCTGGATGCTGTCGTGGCGGGAGCGGGTGCTGGCCAGCCGGGCCTGGAGGATGGCGATGCGTTCCCGGTACTCGGACAGCTGTTCCTTCCTGGCATTCAGGTCCCGGTTGAGGATGACCGTTTCCCCGCGAATTTCGTAGATCTGCGCCTGCAGGTCGGCCAGCTTGCCCTCCAGGTTGACGGTGGAGGCCTCGATGATTTGCGGCTGCACGGTCTTGGTAATCATCAGCAGCAGGATTACCGCGCCGAAGCCACAGCAGATCACGTCCAGGAAGGACAGGGAAAACTCTTCTGTGGTCCGCCGGCGAGCCATCAGGGCCAGTCCCGGGAGGGGCTGAGGAAGGAGCCCTTGCTGACCTGGGCCAGCTGCCAGAATTCCGAGGCGGCCATGGGGTCCCCCTCCATCGGCGCGAGGATCACATTGACCGGTACCTCAGCGGGCAGCTGGCGAATAGCCTGGCGATACAGTCGCTGCCGGTCGCGGCCGCTGACTTTGCTGCCGCGCGGCGGGCTGGTGCCCTGGGTGGGCAGGCCGTCGGTAATCAGGAAGATGTTGTCGGGAGAGGGCGACAGGCGCTGCAGGGCGATAAACGCGTTTTCCAGGCTGGTGCCGCCGGCGGGGACGATCTTGCGCAGGGCGCTGGAGACCTGCTCCAGCTGGGCCTGGTCCGCCACTTCCAGCCACTCGCCCCCGGTGCCGCCGAGCAGGGTGGTGGCGTCGGTGTTGAAGGTAATGACCTGGTACTCGGCATTGACCGGCAGCTGGGCGGTCAGCCAGTCCACGGTGTTGATCGCCCGGGTCCACTTGTCGGCTCGGCGCTGCACTGATTCATCCATGTTGCGCAGGCGGATGATATTGACCAGCCGGTCCGCCAGCATGCTGGCGGACACGTCCAGCAGGATGGCGATATTGCGCCCCCCCAGGTTGAGCCCGGTGAGGTACTGGCGATTGCCCTCGCCGACAAAGGTGCGCGCGCTCCGGCCACCGTCTTCCGGGGCGGCCTCGCGCAGTTTCCTGACCTCTTCTTCCAGTGACTGGATTTCCGCCTGCAGTTTCTCGATGGCTTCATCCTCGGTATAGCCCTCGGCGCGCAGGGAGGCAATCAGTGCCTCATATTCGTCCAGCTCTTCGCTGATGCGGGTCGCGCGCCCCCGGGCTTCGGCCGTTTGCTGGTCCACATCGGACAGGGTATTGCGCAGCCGTACCAGGCCGGCCTTGCCTTCCAGCACCTCCCCTTCCAGCAGGTTTACTTCCGACACCAGGTCCTTGTTGAGGTCCTCGAAGTGGACCGCCATGGAGTGGTCTATGATCAGGAACACCAGCACCACCGCGCCAAAACCGCATGACATGATGTCGAGAAAACTGAGGTTGAAGGTGGTGAAGCTGCGTTGCCGCCTGGCCATGGCTAGCTCCCGTCGGCAACGACGTCTATCAGCTGGAACTCGCTGCCGTCGGCGCCTGTCAGGCGATCACCGGCCGCCAGGCTCTGTGTGCCTTTGATGCCCTGGCCATTGAGAGTGCCCGCACCGGCGACCAGCCACTGGTCGCCCTCGCGGCTGATCTGCAGGCCGCCGGCGATGCTCATGCCCGCGGCCAGGGGGCGTGCCGTGGCACCGCAAAGCAGGTGGGTGGGCGGGTTGACCGCCATGGGTGTCGGCGCCAGCGCCCGGGGCTTGATGGGGCCGTTATTGTCGGCCGCCAGGCAGGGCAGGGCGTTGACAAAACTCAGCGCGCCGCCGCGGTTGAGCAGGTGTTCGCCGTGCTGCCGGGTGGCCTGCCACAGGGCATCGGCGGCAGCGACCCTGGCCTGGGGCAGTTGCCGGGCCAGGTCTGGCAACAGCGCCACCAGCGGGTCGACGATCAGCCGGTCGGCGGGTGACAGGCTGCCCATGGTCTCGGCGCTGGCGGTGAACAGCCGCTGGCCGGCGTTGGCCATATCGGCGGCCACTACCCGGGTGCGGTAGCCGTTGACCTCGACACTGCACTCGCCGCTGTCCGCCAGGGTTTGCAGCGCCCCCGGCAGCACATCGTACAGCTGTTGTTCAGTGTCCGCCTTGCGCCGGGGGTCGAATCGGGTCTGGCGGATAAAGGCGCTGGCAATGACCTCGACCAGCCGCTCCTGCAGTTGCAGCAGGCCGCAACCCGGCAACGGCACGCTGCGCTGCACCAGCATATCCTCACCGTTCTGGGCAAGCTCGGTGAGCAGGGCCTGGTGCAGCTGCAGTTCCAGGTGGAACAGGCGTCCGGGGCCGCCGTGCAGGCTGGCGAGCAGGGCGCTGCGATTGACCAGCCCCACCACCTCGAAGGGGCACTGCTGGACGATGCCCAGCAGCAGGCTCAGCTGTTCGCGCTGCATGCTGCCGGAGCAGGCCAGCAGCAGCTCCGGCGGCTCGCCGCCATCGCGGTGAATCTGCTTGAGGTGGGCGTGGACCAGGTCTGCCGTGTGCCGGGCGGGCCCCAGGGCCGGCTGCAGCGGCTCCACGCTCAGCTGCCACCAGAAGCGATTGTTGATGTCCCGGGGGCGCAGGCGGGCGCTGCCCCGGGCGCTGTTGCCAAAGCGGTAATCCCGCCCTTCCAGCAGGGCGTAACCGGGGCTCTGCTGCAGCGGACCGCTGCCCCACAGCTGCAGCAGGCAGTCGTTGATGTCCAGCAGCGGTACGGTCATGGGGCGACCAGTTGGCGCATCAGGCGCTTGTCGGCGTAGCGCTGGCAGTCGAGTACCAGGCGCTCCTGGGACAGCTGCAACTGGTGCAGGCAGAACATGATGATAATGGACAACACCAGGGCCACGAAGGTGCTGTTGAAGGCCACCCCGAGGCTGACGGTGACCCCGGATATATCGCCCTCCACGGCCTTGTAGGCCTGCCCCAGCGCCTCGCCGATACCGCGCACGGTGCCGATAAAGCCGATCGACGGAATGGCCCAGGCGATGTAGCGCACCATGGACAGTTCCGAGTCCAGGCGGTCGGCCTCGATCTCGCAGCTCTCCTTGATGGTGTCGGACACCGCCTGGATGCTGCCGGTGGTGGCGAAGCGCTGCAGGGCGCCGAGCAGGGTCCGGGGCAGCAGGTAGTCCTGCTCCCTGTCCGGCAGGGCTTCCAGCGAGCGGCTGTACTCCCGGGCGTCCTCCGGCAGCACGCTGGTGCCGTCGGGAATGTCGAGCAGGCGGCGCTCCAGCAGCCCCTGTTCTTTCAGGGTGCGCTTGCCCTTGTAGCCCATGATGGCCAGCGCCCAGATCAGCAGGATGAAACAGGCCTCCTGTTCGAAGTCGCGGATCACCACCACAAAACTGCGCTCCGGCACGAAGTCCTCACCGGCGGCCTGGCGTTCCATTTCCTGGCGAATCTGGGCATCCGCGGCGGGCCGGATGGCCCCCACGTAAACCGCATGCACCACGATCACCGCGATCAGCAGGGCGAACAACTGGTAAATAAATTCGGATGACATCCGCTGCTTCATGGGCTGGTCCTATATGTCCACCGGGAAGGAGACCGAGAGGTCCTCGGAGATCTGCTCGGAGGATTCGTAGTCGAAGGGGTCCGGCGCCGGTTGCTGCTCCGCTGCCGGCTGCTCAGCCTGGCTTTCCTCTTCCGCAAGCGGTTCCTGCTCTGTTTCTGGCTGGGCCCACAGCGGTGTCAGCCACAGGGCCAGGGTTAGTGCCAGTAGCCTGTTCATGGGTTTACTCCGCGTACCGCGCAATCCTGAATCCTACGTCATCGCGCCCCGCTTGCCCATAATCCCGGTAGGACAGGCGCAGTTCGGAGACCCGGCTGTGCGACCAGCTGGCGCCGCGAATCACATAGTTGTCGCCGGACTGGCTGCCCAGGGGGTCGGTCTGTCCGCTGCCGTTGGCGGAGGGGATGCTGTAGACATCGTGGACCCACTCGGCAACGTTGCCGCCGAGGTCGTACAGGCCCCTGTTACTGGCGGGGAAGGACCCTACCGGGGCGCTGACCACGTGACCGTCTTTATAACTGGTGAGTACTCGTCCGGTGACAAAGGCGGAACTGCTGTCGGCATAGTTTTCCACCGGGCTGGTGGGGGGGAAGTCGTCGCCCCAGGGAAACTTCAGCAGTTGCTCGCCACGGGAGCGGGCGGCCCAGGCCCACTCCGCCTCGCTGGGCAGGCGGTAGCCGGTCGCCGAGGGGTTGTAGCCGGTAACGATGCCATTGGTCTCGCGGTAAAAGGGCGGCAGCCCCTCGCGCCGGCTGAGCCAGTTGCAGAACGAGGCCGCCTGCTGCCAGCTCACCTGTACCACGGGCTGGTGGTCGCGATTGAGGCTCTTGCCCTCGATCTGGCCGGAGTCATGGTCGGCGGTGAACAGGCGGAACTGGGCATTGGTGACCTCGGTGGTCTGCAGGTAAAAGCTGCGGCGCAGGGAAACCGGGTGCAGTACCTCGTTGGCGCGGCGCCCGGGTTCGCGGCGCGATGCGCCCATGGTGAAATCGGCGGTGGCCGAATCCGCGGGATTGAACAGCAGCAGGGTCTGCCCCAGGGCGGTAGTAAGCTCGGGCTTGATCCGCGCCGCGCGGGCCTCGGCCTCGGTCTGCAGGGTGACCTCCACCAGCTGTTCCAGCCCCGGCCGCGGGGTGATGCTGCGCTTGACCGTGGCGTATCCGGGCAGTGAGATTTCGACCCGGTGGGCGACGGCGGGCAGCGCCAGTACCTGGCTGCCCCTGCCCCGGGGCTGGCCGTTGACCCGGACTTCGGCGTCGGCGGGGGAGATAGTGAAGCGCACTTCGCCCAGCTGCGCGCGCAGGCTGATGCTGCGGCTGTCACGGCTGGCGGCCTCCAGCTGCACGGTTTCACTGTGGCGCCGATAGCCCGGCTTGAACACCGCCAGGCGGTGGCTGCGACCGGGGGTGATTTCCAGCTCCAGGGGCGTCTGGCCCTGGAACTCGCCGTTGAGGGTCACATTGGCGCCACTGGGCCGGCTGCTCAGCTGCAGCATACCCGCGGCGGGCTGCAGGGTGACCGTGCCCAGGTCCTGGTCCTGGCCGGCGACGATCTCCAGGTCCTGCTGCCAGTTGGCAAATGCTGCCTGCTGCAGCATGAGCTGGTGTTCGCCCTGCAGCACCTCCAGTACCGCCGGCGTGGTGCCGGCGACCTCGCCGTCAATGAGGATTTGTGCCCCCGCGGGCGCGCTGTTGATGCTGACTTCGGCCCAGGCCGGTTCCAGGGCCACGCTCAGCTGCTGGGGCAGCTGGCGGCCGCTGACCTCAAACTGCCGGTGCAGCGGCAGGTAGCGTTCCGCCTCGATGACAATGCCGCGCTCACCGGCCACCAGCGCCAGGTCGGCCAGGGGCGTATCGCCCAGGTGCTGGTCGTCGACGATGACCCGGGCGCCCGCGGGCTGGGACTCGATACTGACCAGCCCGGGCAGGGGCCGCAGCTGCAGTTCGACACTCTGGCTGTCGCTGTCGGTGACCGTGACCTCGGTGGTCAGGGGGTGGTAGCCTGCGGCGCCTGCCTCGATGCGGTAGTCGCCGGGGCGCAGCAGGTAGCGTTCGCCAAAGGGCAGGGCCAGCCCGCTGATGCTGACGCTGGCCGGCGACTCGGCCACCACGATGACCTGCAGCGAACGGGCGCTGAGCAGAAAGCCCATGATCAGCAGGAACAGCAGGCCGAGCCCGGCGATGGCCCAGCGCAGGGGCTGGAAGGGGCGCGCTGCATCGGCAGCGGCGGTGTCCAGCGGCTGGAACGCGCTCGGTTCGATCGGGCCGCCTGGGTCTGGCGATTTGTGTTGGCTCAAAGGATCTGCTCCGTGCAGCGAACATCAATCGGGGGCACGTCGCCGCGGTGGCTGACGGTGAATTCGTGTAACACATCGCGGTAGCCGACCCGGCTGCCGCGCACCCGGTAGGTGCCGGGGCGGAGGGTCAGCTGCTGTTGCTCGAACTTGCCCAGCCTGGCCACCTTGTAAATGATAACCTCGGTCTCGCCATCGGAACGCAGGGTGACCGGCACCGTGGTATTGGCCTGTTGCAGCAGGAGGTCCAGGGTGCTGATCTGCTCCTCCAGGACCGGCCCCCGGGGACTGATGGTTTTCGCCTGCTGCAGCAGTTTCCCGGTCGCCTCGGCAACCGCCACGTCAGACAGCCGCTCCGGTTGCAGGATGGCGGCCCGGAACTGCTTGTCCAGCCGGGCCCGGAACTCGCTGCGCTCGAGGCCCTCCACCGCGAACAGCAGGCTGCTGTCCGTGTCCAGGGCGCTCTGGTAGGTGTCCACCGCCTGTTGCCACTGCTCGGACTGTTCCAGCTCCCGGCCCCGGCGCTTGAGCGTGGTCAGGCGGCTGGCCTGCTGCGCCACGGCGACTTCCTGCAAGGCGCTGCTGGCCTCTGCCGACCCCGGGCGCAAGTCGGCCGCCCGCTCAAAGGCCTTGCTGGCATCGCTGTAACGGCCCTCATCCAGGGCGCTGTAGCCTTTGCTCATGGCGTCGTTGAACTGCCTCTCCAGGCTGGCCTGGCTTACCCGCGCCAGCGCCGCCGCCGCCCGCTGGTGTTCGCTGTCCAGGGCCACCGCCTGTTCCAGGTGCCCCACGGCCGCCTCCAGGTCACCGGCAGCCTCGCTCTCTGCCGCCTGGTTCAGGTGCTCCAGCAGCGGCTGCATGACGGCAGCGCGCGGTTCCAGTTCCGCCAGTGCCGGATTGTCCGGCTCGATCAGCGCGACCCGCTGCAGCGCGCTCTGTACCTGTTCGACAGCGCTCTCTTCCAGTCCGCTGCGCACCAGCGCCAGTTGCGCCTCCACCACCGCCGGAATGCTGTCATTGATGGCCTGTAGCTGCGCCAGGGCCTGCTGGTAGCGGGTTTTGGCATCCACATACTGCCGTTGCCGGTAAAGTTCATCGCCGGCCTGGGCCGTGGCGAGGGCCGCCGGGTAGGCCTCGCCCGCCCACTCCGGGGCGCCGCGTTCCTCCAGGCTGAACTGCAGGTCCAGCAGTTCCTGCAGCACCGCCTGGGCTTCCTGGCGCAGTTTTGCCGCCTGCGCGTCGGACCAGGGAGAAACCTCGGGACCGGCTGGCTCACTGGCAGGCTTGCTGGCGACCGGAGAGCCGGGGGGCGGTGTAGCGGCTGCCGGGGCCTCCGCGGCGGGGCCTGTCTCTGCGACCTGCTGCGGCAGCCAGAACACCACCAGCACCGCCAGCGCGGCCAGTGCCGCCAGCGCCGGCAGCACCCAGTTGGGCGAGGAAGCCGACGCTGCCGGCGCGGGCTCTGCCGGGGTAGCGGGCTCAAAGGGCGTGGGTTCCAGTTTCTCGTTGGGGGAAGACATCTACTGCGCGGGCCTGGTCCTGTGGGGAATATTACTGCTGGTCTGGCAGTGTATCAGGGGCGGCACTCCCGGGCGTCTCCAGGGCGCCAATTTCGGCGGCGTAGATGTCGGCCAGCAGTTCCCGCCACTGGCTGTACTGTTCCTCGACGTTACCACTCAGGGTCACCGAGCGATCCTCGAGGTCGATGACCTGGGGGGTGATTTCCGCTTCCAGCGACATGCCCAGCTCTTCCAGGGCCTGGACATGTATTTGCGCCTCATTGCGTTTTTCCAGGCCGCTCTTCAGCAGGTAACCGCCGCCGATGACCGCAACATTGCCCGCCGAGCGGCTGTAGCTGTCGCTGCTGGTCATGCCGGCAATACCGGCGGCAACCGCTACCGCGCCGGCGATGAGGCGCCGCCGGGCATCGGCCTGCAGTTCCTGCAGGGCGATGGCCTCCTCGTAGCTGAGCTTGCGCCACTCCTGGTAGGGGCCGATCATTTCCACCCCGAAGGCGTTGTAGTATTCCTGCATGGTATCCACGTACATGTTATCGCGCTCGCGAATGGTGCCAATGCGCTCCAGCATGGGGTCGTTTTCCGCCGGCAGGCGCATGACCAGGTAGACGCCGTTGGGATTTTTCGCCAGGTAACCGGCAAAGGCGTCCGGTGAGAAGCTCCGGGCAAACAGCAGGTCAGTGGTCAAGCGCACGTTTTCACGGTCTTTGGGTCGCAGCCTGCCCATCGCCTTGAGCAGGTCGTTGGCAATATTGTTGTAAACCGCCTGGAAAGGGTCGTAGGTGCTGCGGGTGGTGGCCTTGTAGGCGTAGGCGCTGGCCTGGCCCTGGTAGGTCTTGTCCAGCCACTGGTAGCCGCGCGAATCCACAGCCTCAATGCTGAGTTCCAGGGTTTCACCGTCGGAGTGCAGAATTTCGCCAGTGACAATCAGGTCTGAAATACGCTGCGGGTCCGGCACTACCCGGACCGCGCCCCAGGCGCCGCTCTCCTGCATCGCCTGGGACAGCAGGTTGGGCATATAGCGGGACTCGGCCTTGCGAACCTCGGGATAGATCTGCTCGTCACCATCGTATTCATCCAGGCCCGGATCGAAGATCGCAATGGCCACGTCCAGCAGCTGGTTCTCGGGCACGTTCGCCGCGGCCCGGTCAATGGGCGGCAACGAGTTGCTGTTCACGGTCTGGTTGACACAGCCGGCCAACAGTCCCACCAGGGCCACTGTGCCCAGGATTCTCGACAGGGACGCCGCAAGCCGCATTACTTCTCGATGCCCTTGTACTTGCGGTACTCATCCCAGAGCTTTTCCCGTACCGCCGGGTCGGGTTCGCGCATGGCCGCTTCCCGCAACTGGCGGGCGACCACGTCATCGTCATCGCCGGCGGGGATGTCGGCCGGGGGCGGGTACTTGGCGGTGTTGTTGGGCATCTCGCCGCCACCGGCGCTCGTCCCGCCAATACCGCCGCCGTAGCCGCCGCTGGTGCTGGCCACAGCGCCGCCGTACTCGCCGCCACCGCCGGCGCCAGTGGCCTCGGTTTCCGGCGCCTGCTGGGCGCTGCTGTTGCGGGCCGCCTGGCGCTGCGCCGCCTGCTCCTCGAGAATCATGCTGTCAAACTCCCCGGTACCCTGCTCCAGCCGGGCATCGAGAATGGCGACCTGTTCCGCCGGGGTCAGCGGGCCGCCGCTGCTGCCGCTGTCGCCCATGTTGCCGCTGTCCTCGCCGGGATAGCCGCCCCCGGCGCTGCCCTGCGGGCCGCTGGCGCTATCCTGTTGGCCTCCGGCCGGGTCGCCCCCGGCAGGGCTGTTGCCGCTTCGGTCGCCCATGGTGTCTTCCATGCCGGCAAGCACATCTTCAAACGAGGGTTCGTCACTCATATCCGGCAGCCCTCCTGCGCCGCCGGTCTCAAAACCGGGTTCAGCCCCCGGGCCAGACCCGTCCTCGAAACCGGGTTCGCCGGCAGCGCCGGTGCTATCCGCAGGGCCGCCGCCATCCTGGCCTGCCACCTGCTCGCCCTGGCCCTCGCCGCCCCGGTCCGCGGGGAATTCCCCCTGGGGAAACTCCCCGGGACTGCCGTCAGCGCCGGCGGGGGGGCTGGACTGCCCGCTGGCGCCTGCACTGCCGGCCTGGCCCTGGCGCGAGGCGGTACTGCTGCTCGCTCCCTGGCTGCCGCCGCTGCTGGAGGCCGTGCTGGCCGGGGAACTGCTTGACGGCGAACTGCTGCTGGAAGCGCTGCTGGACGATGAGCTGCTTGAGGACGAGGAGCTGCTCGAGGACGAACTGCTCGAAGACGACGAACTGCTGGAGGGCGAACTGCTGGGGGTCGAAGGCGGCTGCGGTGTTGTCGGGTTACTGGCGCTCGGGCAGCCGGCCAGCAGCAGACACAGGCCGGCCACCGTGCCCGGCAGGGTCAGTCGCATCAACAGCTTACTCCGCTTGCTCGATTTCATAAGCCCTGGTAACTCCCTCGGTGTCCAGCGGTTCACCCATCGCCAGCTGTGGGCGGAAGCGGGTTTTGCGCAGGGTGCGCAGGACCCGGTTGGCCCGGCCGCTGGCCAGGTCGCTGCTGTCCACCCGCTCCAGATTCAGCACCTTGCCCTGTTTGTTGACGTCAAATTGCACCTGCAGGTTAGCCTGTTCCGGCGCCACTGTCTCTGGCAGACGGCGGGCGCCAGCAATATCGGGCAAGGCGACCGGCTCGGCAAAGCGGGCGTCTATATCCTGTTGGGCCTCACCGGCGTCTACAAGTTCCGCAACGGCCTGGCGGTAGGCTTTCATCGCCGCCTCACGCTGGCCGTGCCAGAGCAGCCAGTCACCGAGCATGACCCTGGAGCTGGCCGTTTGCCGGCTAGTGCCGTTGCTGTTGGCGTGCTCGATATCATAAATGGCCTGGATGACCGCCCGCCCCTTCTGGTAACTCTGGGCGCGGTAGGCATGAAAACGGTTCAGCTGCTGCTGCAAGGAGAAGTTATCGCTGCCCAGGCTGGCGTTGATACCTTCCATGTCGTAGCCGGCGATCAGGTACTGGGCGAGCAGCATGCCCTGCAGGGGCTCCACCAGCAGGCTCGAGGTTTCCCCCTGGCGGTCGATGATGTCGTTGAGCGCCAGGCGGTACAAATCCCACATGCTCATCAGGCGGGCGAAACCCTGGCCGTCCAGCGCCAGCCGGAAAGCGTTGTGCTGCCAGCCTGCCTGCTGCATGAAGGCCCGGGCCCGGTTCATGCCCCCATCCATGCTGCGCATCTGCACCCGGTAGAGGTACAGTTGCCGCTGGTCCGCTTCCACGTATTGCCCCAGCGCCATGTGGCTGGCGATCTCGCGCTGCAGCATGGGAATCTGCTGGGCGCTGTAGAGGCCGTCGTTGATCCGCGCCAGGTGGATGCCGCGCTTGAAGGCGTCGATGGCGGCCTGGTGCTGACCGCTCTGCTGCAGGCTGAGGCCCAGGCTCAACAGGTACTCCGGCAGCTGGCCCGAATAGGCCCCCAGGGCAGATTCCAGCCGGGTGATTTCCCGGCGATAGGCGTCGCTGCCATCGTCCTTCAGCAGCGCCTCCTGAGCCGCCGGCGCTGCGGGGTCGGCTTCCGCCCCGGCCTGGGCGGCGCGGGCCCCGTGGGAGCCCAGGGAGGCAATCAGCAGCGCGCAGCCGAACTGAAGGATTTTTTGCGCTCCGCTCATTGGGTATCTCGTCCCGGTGGTACTGTCGCCACCTGTCAGTCAGTTTTATGCGTTCTGTCCACGGAGAAAGTATATACACTCTCTGGCATTCTGGTAAAAGAGGGTGAACCGGCGACCCGCGGCCCGTCGCGCCGGGGTGTGAATCGCCGCAGAAATCAGCTGAGGCCTGGATGGAAACACTAGAGGAAGAATTACAGCGCCGGTGGCGGAACATGTTTGCCGCCCTGGCCCGGGGAGAGGACCTGCCGCCGGGGCAGCGGCTGCGGGCCGAGGGCCTGGCGGAGGCCGCCGTGTTACTGGGGGCCAGCAGCGCCGCGCTCGATGAGCAAATGGACAAGTGCTATCAAGCCGCCTTTGGCCGCAGCCTGGCCGAGGATTTCGGCGCCGACTGGCGGAGCCTTGGCCCGTTCCCGGAAAACCCGGCGATGGCCCGGCGGGCGCCGGTATATCCCAGTACCGCCGATTGAATGTGCCGGCAATCAATCTCATAATGCGATGAAACCCCAGGAGCTCTCTTCCATGTTGTCACGCGTCTGCCAGATTCTTGTTGCCGCCACCCTGGTGGCTTTCACCTCCGCCTGTACCACACCGCTGGAGGCAACCACGGATTACGATGCCGGCTTCGACTTCGGCAAGGTCCGCACCGTTGCCATCCAGCCCATTGAGCGCGAGACCCTGTCGGCGATCAACATCAGCGACATGCAGGAATCGCGTATCGACGCGGCGCTGGCCGAGCAACTCCGGCTCAAGGGCTTTGAAGTGGTGAGTGATAACACCGAGGCGGATATGTTCCTGGTGTGGCACCTGGTGACCGAGGAGCGCACCGATGTGCGGGCCTACAACAGCATGAGTTACTACAACTGCTGGGGCTGCGGCCCGGCGGTCGCCGACGTCAGCGTGCGCCAGTACACCCAGGGGACGTTTATCGTCGACATGATCGATCCGCTGCGCAACCGCTCGGTGTGGCGTTCGATTATCGAGTCACGCCTGAGCCACCAGCCCGACCCGGACGCAGGTGAGGCACGGCGCCGGCAGGCGGCGGCCGCGGCGCTGGCGGAATTTCCTCCCCGCTAGGGCCAGCTCAGTCAGTGTGAACAGGCCCTAGCGTGCTTCCCGCCACATAAACCACACCCTGGGGCCGCCTCCGGTGAAGGTCTCCTCGGCAATGATTTCGAACCCATGACGCTGGTACAGGGGAATGTTCAGTGCGTTGGAGCTCTCCAGGTAGGCGGGCATGGTCTGCTCGTCGCAAATGCGGGTGCCCTGCTTGAGCATGGCGGAGCCCAGGCCCTGGCCCTGGGCCGATTTGCGGCAGCCTACGAATACCAGGTGGTAATGCGGTTCGGCGGGGGTATGGCGTGCGAACAATCGATCCTGCTGGGGAATGCGCAGCAGCGGCTTCGGCCCCCGACGCAGCAATAACTGCACTACCAGGCCAAGCAGCGACAGGCTCGGCCTGACATCAAAGCCGACTCCAGGGGGCAGCCATAGTGCCGCGGCCCGTTCGTCGCTGTCCAGGTGGGCGACCCCCCTGGGCAGGAACAGGTCGGCCGCCAGCAGGCGGAAAAAACCGGGGTACAGCTGGGGCGCGGGAATCACCCAGTTCATCACCGGGTCTTCGCGGAAGGCATCGGCGAGAATGTCCGCCAGCGTTCCCTGTTGCCCGCTGCCGGCATCAACAATTTCAGGTACCTGCATGTATCGCCTATATTTTGCCTGTGCTGGACCGGACGGCTACCATAGGCAGCCGTACATTCGCTTACATATGGTAGCAGGTCAGACAATTGCACTACGAGGAATTCAGGCGGGAGTATACCGCCGGCGGTCTGGATCGCAGCTTGCTCGATCCAGACCCGCTGAAACAGTTCGAGCACTGGCTGGAGCAGTCGGTACGGGCCGGCCTGGAAGACCCTACCGCCATGGTGCTGGCAACCATTGACCAGGCCGGCCTGCCCTGGCAGCGAATCGTCCTGCTGAAAGGGCTGTCCAGAGGGGGCTTTGTGTTCTACACCAACTACGGCAGTGACAAGGCCCGGGCAATAGCCGCCAACCCCACGGTATCCCTGCTGTTTCCCTGGAACGAACTGGACCGGCAGGTCATTATTGGCGGGCGGGTAGAAAAAATGAGCGTGGCGGAATCCGCCAGCTATTTTGTTACCCGGCCGCGGGAAAGCCAGATTGCCGCCTGGGCCTCACGCCAGAGCCGCCCGGTATCCGCACGCGCGATGCTGGAAAAACAGGTAATGGTGTTGAAGGAAAAGTTTGGCAAGGGCGACGTGCCGGTCCCGGACTTCTGGGGCGGCTACCGGGTGCTGCCCCAGCGGATCGAGTTCTGGCAGGGCGGCGAACACCGCATCCACGACCGTTTTCTCTACACCCGGACCGATGCCGGTGACTGGGAAATTTCACAACTGCAACCCTGAGCGAGAGGAGAGCCATGATTAGCAAAGCAGACCTGGTGGGTGCCTGGCAACTGGAGTCCTGGACGATTGGTTACTCGGACCGGGAGGACTTCAGCTACCCCTATGGCGAAGAGCCCCGGGGCTTGCTGGTGTACTCCGACGATGGCTGGATGAGCGCCTGTATCGCCCACCGTGAGCGCGCGCTGTTCCCGGAAGATACCAATTACCGCAAGCTGCCCGACGCCACCAAGGCCGAGGCCTTCAGTTCCTATTTTCATTACGCCGGGCGCTATCGCGTGGTGGGTGGTGACGTCATTCACTATGTCACCCAGAGCCTCAATCCCAATTTCCCCGGCACCGAGCAATTGCGCCACGCCGAACTTGACGGCCAGACCCTGGTGCTCAGCGGCAAGGACAAGGCGGGCCAGGTCACGCGCTTCCACTCCCTGGTGTGGCACCGGGCGGCAGCCACCGAGGACGAGCCGCCGCTGGAGGTATAGCCGGCCCTAGCCTGCCCGCCGCTGGTGGAAGTAGCGCGGTTCCTGGTCGATGCCCAGCAGGCTGCGGCGGATCATGTCCAGCCCGGCGGCGGCGATCATGGTCTGGAACAGGCTGCGCTCCACTGGCCAGCACAGGCAGCGGGTGCGCAGCTGGTCGCGCCCGCCCCAGGCCAGCCAGACCGTGCCCACGGGCTTGTCCTCGCTGCCGCCCCCGGGGCCGGCGATGCCGGAGACGGCGATGACGTGGTCGGCCCCGGATTTGGCCAGGGCCCCCAGGGCCATGGCCCGCACCACTTCCTCGCTGACCGCGCCGTGGGTGTCCAGGTCGGCGACAGGGACGTCCAGCACCGCGTGCTTGATGTGGTTGGCATAGGTGACAAAACCGGCGTGGAAGCCAGCGGATGAGCCGGGTATGCGGGTGAGCATCGAGGCTATCAGGCCGCCGGTACAGGATTCGGCCGTGGTCAGGGTCTCCCCGCGCTCACCTAGCAGCTGCAGCACCCGTTCGGCCAGCAGGGTGTCGCCCTCACCGATAATATGGTCGCCGAACAGCTGCTCCAGCCGGGCCCGGCAGCGATCCCTGGCGGGCAGGGCGGCGCTGCTGTCCACCGTCAGCTTGATCTCCATTTGCGGTGCCCCGGCGCGAAAACCCAGCTCTACTTCAGCGGGCCAGTCGGGGATATGGTCGGCGATCAGTTGCTGGGCGGTGGACTCTCCCAGGCCGAAGGTCTGCAGGCGCAGGATGCGTCGCTCTACCGGGCTGTCGCGTTCCGCGGCCAGGCTGGCGACGATGATATCCAGCATGCGCGCCAGTTCACCGGGGACTCCGGGAGTACAGATCACCCGGCAGCTGCCCACCGCCATCTCGAAACCGACGGCGCTGCCGATGGGGTTGTCGACCACGGCGCAACCCGCCGGCAGCATGGCCTGCTTGAGGTTGGCGGCATTCAGCGTCAGGTTGCGGCCGGCACACCACTGTTCCAGGTGCGCCACCGCCCGGGGATGCTGCTCCAGACCGACGCCGGCTACCGAGGCCAGGATCTCGGCAGTGAGGTCGTCCACGGTCGGGCCCAGGCCGCCGTTGACGATCACCAGGTCGGACTCCGCGGCCATTACCGCCAACTCGCGTTTGAGCAGCGAGGGATCGTCGCCCACGGTGACTTTCCGGTAGATGCTGATGCCCAGCTCATCCAGCCGTTTGGCGATCATTGCCGAGTTGGAGTCCACCGTGTCGCCGCTCATGATTTCGCTGCCGGTAAGCAGTAGCTGCACCTGTGGATTCTGGTCTGTCATGCTGGTATCTCTGGCGCTGTTGTCGGTACAACAGCATAGCGTCAATGCTTTTGTCAGGGCAAAGTGCTATGGTTTTTTCACCAAGGCGAGGGCCCAGCTTTGACAGAGCACAAATTTTGTCCGCAATGCGGCGCGGCGCTGGAGTGGCACGTGGTGGCCGGGGAGCCGCGCAATCACTGGCGCTGCACCGGCTGTGGCCAGCTCGATTACGATTATCCCATGGTCGTGGTAACCGCCTTCGTCGCCCACGAGGACCGGCTGCTCTGGGTGCAGCGCGGCATTGAGCCACAGCGCGGCGCCTGGGCCATTCCCGGTGGTTTTATGGAGCGCGGCGAGACCCTGGCCGAAGCGGCTGCCCGGGAACTGCATGAGGAGTCCGGCGTCCTGCTGCCCCCCGAGCAGTTGCAGCTGTACATGACCGGCACCATCACCTTTATCAACCAGGTGTACGTGGCGTTTCGCGCCCGCGTGGATACCGACTTCTACCTGCCCGGGCCGGAATCCATGGACTGCGGTTTCTTCTCCCGGGCCGAGTGCCCCTGGGACAAACTGGCGTATCCCCAGGTCAATGACTCCATCGAGCAGGCCTATGCCGACCTGGCCAGTGGCCGCTTCGATGTCTGGCAGGCGGAAATGACCGAGGGCCGTTACGACTTCTGGTCAGTGTCCCAGGGCAAGGACTGAAAAGCGGCCCTACTCAGCCTGCTCGCGGCGGCTGTAAAAACCCTCAAACCAGGTCTGCTAGTTGCCGTCGTCATCCTGCCCGCGGCGGGTGTAAAAGCCCTCAAACCAGGTCTGCCAGTTGCCGTCGTCATCCTGCTCCTGGAAAAACTGCCGCACCCGGCCGTCCGCCAGTGGCGTCCAGGTGCCGCGGAAGGGTTTCTGGCTGCCTGAGGCCAGATAGTAGATGCTGCCCTCCAGCACCATGCTGCCATCTTCCAGGCCGCCGCGAATGTCGATAATGCTGGCGCCGGCATCCAGCCACAGCTGGCGCCACTGGCCGCCACCCGGATCGTAGTAGTTAAGGCTCTGGCCGGTGCCGCCGCGCACGCTGCGCCATTGCTCTTCCAGCACGCAGCCCTGTTGCACCGCGGTAATGCGGTTGTGGCCGCCGAGCTCACCAGCGCCGTTGTGAACTGCCCACTCACCCAGCCAGAAATCGAACTGCCGGTGGGGGGCTGAATTGTTGCAGTCGAAGCCTTGCTGCTGGCCAAAGGCCGCAAGCGGCAGCAGACAAAACCAAAGTACGAATGAACGCATCAGAATCCTCCGTGTTTTTTCAGGTGATCCAGCTCCGCGGCGGTGGATTCCCGGCCGAGGATGCGGTTGCGGTGGGGGAAGCGGCCGAAGCGTTCGATCACCTCGCGGTGGGCAAGCGCATAGCGGCGGAAGTTGGCTACCTGCTTTAGCCCGGTAATTTCGAGCAGCTGGGTAAACAGTTCCACGCACTCGTTTTGCGTATCCAGGTCTTCACAGTGCTCAAGCGGCATGAACAGGAAGACCTGGTGGATGGCGGGGAGGCGCTGGTGATGGCCGTGGGCGATACAGTGCTGGGCCAGGCCCAGGGCACGATCATCGCCGGCGAAGGCCCGGGGTGTGCCGCGGTAGATATTGCGGGGGAACTGGTCCAGCAGCAGGACCAGGGCGATCAGGCCCGCGTCGCTGCCGGGCCAGTCCGCAAAATCGCCGTCCAGGGCCGCGTCCACCAGGGGCCCGAAGCACTCGCGGCAGCGCCGGTCGTTGCTGGCACTGGCCTTGAACCACAGGGCATGCCGGTCGGCCGCGCACATGCCCTGCTCATCCAGGGGGCCAAACCAGAACTGGTGTATCTCCTCAATACCGGGGTGCATGGCGGGCTCCTCCTGTTGCTATGGAGTGTGCTAAGGTTTGCGGCATTTCTCACCAGCATAGTGGATATTTCCCATGACACGACTTCCGGAAGTGGAATTGGCCACCGACGAGCAGAAGGTCAGTTACGGCTTTGGCCTGCAATTTGGCGACCAGCTGCGTCGTAATGCCTTTGATGGACTGGACCTGGATGCGGTGATCGCCGGCATGCGCCACTGGTTTGAGCACCGGCGGGCGCAGCTCAGCGACGCCGAGCTCAACCCCAGTTACCAGGTGGTCCAGGAGCGGCAGCAGGCGCTCGCCGCGGAACTGGCCAGCAAGCGCCAGGCGCTGGCCGGGCAGTTCATGCAGGCCAATGCCCAGCGCGAGGAGGTCACCGTCACCGACAGCGGGCTCCAGTACGAGGTGCTGGCGCGCGGCAGCGGCGAGTCTCCGGGGCCGGCCTCGACGGTGCTTACCCACTACCATGGCACCTTTGTCGACGGCAGGGTGTTCGACAGTTCGGTGGATCGCGGCGAACCCGCCGAATTCGGCGTCAACCAGGTTATTCCCGGCTGGACGGAAGCCCTGCAGATGATGTCCGTGGGGGACAAATGGCGCATCGCCTGCCCGCCGCAACTCGCCTATGGTGAGCAGGGCGCCGGTGACGCCATCCCGCCCAACACGGCGCTGGTGTTCGATATCCACCTCATAGCGATTAAAGACCAGGCGGGGCCGTGATGACAGCGAATATCAATTTGCCGCGTATCCTGCGGGTGGGCGGCGGCGCCAGCGACGAGTTGCCGGCGATCCTGGCGCAGCTGGGGCTGTCGCGCCCGCTGCTGGTGACCGATCCGTTCATGCAGCAGTGCGGTTATGCCGACCGGGTAATCGGGTGCCTGGCCGAGGGCGGCTATTCCTGCGGCCTGTTTGCCGACTGTGTCCCCGACCCGACCACGGACAGCGTTGCCCAGGGGCTGGCGGCGCTGGCCCGGGAGCCCTTTGATTGCCTGGTTGCCCTCGGCGGCGGCAGTTCCATCGACACCGCCAAGGCCATGGCGGTGATGGCCGGCCGTGACGGCCCCATGCGCCAGTACAAGGTGCCGCAGCAGATCGATACCGGCCTGCCGGTCATTGCCATCCCCACCACCGCCGGCACCGGCTCCGAAGCCACCCGGGCGGCGGTCATTACCGACTCGGAAACCAGCGAGAAAATGCTCTGCATGGGCCTGGGTTTCATGCCGATGGCGGCGCTGGTGGATTATGAGCTGACCCTGACCATGCCCTACCGGCTCACCGCCGATACCGGCATCGACAGCCTGTGCCACGCCCTGGAGGCCTATGTCAGCCGCCGGGCCAATGCCTTCACCGATGGCATCGCACTGGATGCCATGGCCACCATATTTCGCAATATCCGCACCGCCTGTGCCGAGCCCGAGCATCGCGGCGCCCGCGAGGCGATGATGCTGGCGGCGACCCAGGGCGGCATCGCCTTCTCCAACGCCTCGGTGACGCTGATCCATGGCATGAGCCGCCCCATTGGCGGGCTGTTTCACGTCCCCCACGGGCTCAGTAATGCGATGTTGCTGCCAGAGGTCACGGCCTGGTCGGCTTCTGCCGCGCCCGGGCGCTACGCCCATGCCGCCCGCGCGATGGGCCTGGCCGATGACCGGGATGCCGACACTGTGGCCGTCGACAAACTGCTGGCAGGGCTGCGCCAGCTCAGTGCCGACCTGGCTGTGCCCTCGCCCGGTGATTACGGCATCGATCCGGCCCAGTGGGAGGAGGCATTGCCGCTGATGGCGGAACAGGCCCTGGCCTCGGGGTCGCCGGCCAATAACCCGCGCATACCGGAGGCGGCGGATATCGTCGGCCTGTACCGGCGGGTCTTTGCCGGCTAGGCGCGGCGCCCAATCCGGGCAGAAATTTCGCCCCGGGCGCTTACATTGAAATGGGTGATTGATTACACTGGCAGTTCCCCTTCCAGTCACCATCCGGGCGGTTCCTGAAGCTATGAAACGTGTTGTATTCAACCAGAAAGGCGGGGTCGGCAAGACCAGCATTACCTGTAACCTTGCGGCCATCGGCGCCACGATGGGCTATCGAACGCTGGTCATCGACCTGGATGTACAGGGCAACACCACCCATTACCTGGTGGGTGAAATCGATGCCGAGGCCTTTCCCGCCGAGGCCCAGGGCGTGGCGGGGCTGTTCAAGCAGACCGTCGGCTCCCGGCGGATGCAGAAAAACCCGGATTCCTTCGTCTGGGAGACCCCCTACGAGAATCTCTACCTGATGCCGTCCAGCCCGGTGCTGGCTACCATGGAAAAAGAGCTGGAATCCCGCTACAAGATCTACAAGCTGCGCGATGCCCTGGCAAAGCTCGATGGCGAGTACGACCGGATCTACATCGACACGCCGCCAAACTTCAATTTTTACTCCAAATCGGCGCTGATCGCCGCCGATTCCGTGCTGGTTCCCTTCGATTGTGACAGCTTCGCCCGCCAGAGCCTGTACTCGCTGATGGACAACCTGGGGGAACTGCAGGAAGACCACAACCCCGAGCTGGAAGTCGAGGGTATTGTCATCAACCAGTTCAATTCCCAGGCGCGCCTGCCCGGGGAACTGGTGGCCGAACTGGAGGAAGAAGGCTACCCGGTGTTCGATACCTACCTGAACACCTCGGTGAAAATGAAGGAATCCCATCGCGAACACCGGCCGCTGATCGACCTCGCCCCGAGCCACAAGCTCACCCAGCAGTTCCTGGACCTGCACGCGGAGCTGGAGAAGACCCTGTCGAAAGCCGCCTGAACCGGTGGCAGTGGGGGTTCAGCGGAATATCCATTCAGGGGAATATCCATATAAGCTTCAGTTATTTGTAAACCGGGTTTTGATTCATTAAAGTTCGGTTCCGATGAACATGATGAGAACCGTGTCAGTGCTGGATCTGGATCTGGACAGTGTGAACGAGTCCCTGCGCGACGCCAGCGCGGCAGAGATCGTGCGCTGGGCCCTGTCGTTGCAGGCGCAAACCATTGCCACTACCAGCATGGGCAGGAATGCGGCGGTGATGCTGCACCTGGTGAGCCAGGTGGACAGGAACCTGCCCACTATCTGGGTGGATACCGGCTACAACCTGCGCGATACCTATGTCGTCGCCGAGCGCCTGATCCGCGACCTGGAACTCAACATCCACGTGTACTCCCCGCTGATGACCTCTGAACGGCGCAACGCGATCATGGGCGGTGTGCCCACCGTGGACGAGGAAGAACGCCACCAGGAGTTTACCCGCCAGGTGAAGCTGGAGCCCTTTGCCCGGGCGCTGGCGGACTTCAAGCCCGAGATCTGGCTGACCGGCATTCGCAAGGAAGAGACCGAGCATCGCCAGTCGCTGGATATCGTCTCCATGGACCAGCGGGGCATCATCAAGGTGGCCCCCATCTTCAACTGGTCAGAGGATGAGGTTGAGGACTACATGGAGCAGTATGAGCTGCCCACCTGCCGGCACTACTTCGACCCCACCAAGGTTCACGACGGCCGCGAATGCGGCCTGCATACCGCCGCCTGAGCTGAGCCGGGGCGGCATGCCATGGCCGGGCCCATTCCGGGTTATACTGACCCCGGAGGCAGGCCATGGCCCAGCAACTTACAGCTGCGTGTACACATGCCGCGGCCCCCGGGCGGGGCCTGTGGAGCGGCCTTTGCCTGCTGCTGTCCCTGCTGTGCGCTGGCTGCGCCAGTAACAGTCCCGCGCTTGCAACCCTCGCCACCATGCCGGCCTTTTCCTACCAGGGCGAAGAGCTCACGGCGGCCGATATAGCCCGTCGCGTGCCAACGCCGGACCTGCTGGCCCTGGACGCTGACATGCGCCGGTTTGTCGCTACCTATGCCGGAGGCATAGACTCCCGCCGCCAGCGCCTGCACTCCCTGCACCGCGCGATCAGCGGTGCGGCCACCCTGGGGGTCGAATACGATCCCTTCGCCGGGGGCACGGCCCGGGAGGTGTTTCACCGCCAGTCGGCCAACTGCCTCTCCTATGCCAACCTGTTCGTGGCCCTGGCCCGGGAGGCCGGTCTCGACGCCCATTACCAGTGGGTCGATGTCAGGCCCAGCTGGACCCGCATGGGCGAGCGGGTGGCGGTTCGCCTGCATGTCAACGCGGTGGTGCACCTGAGTCCCCGGGAGCAGTTCATGGTCGACCTGGACCCATTGCCCGCCCGGGATATCGCCGGCTCCCGGCAATTGGGCGAAGGCGACGCCCAGGCCCTGCACCACAACAATATCGCCATGAATGCGCTCGCCCGGGAGCAGCTGGACCAGGCCTGGCTGCACCAGGTTCGCGCCCTGCAGTTGAGCCCGCACATGGCCCACCTGTGGGTCAACCTGGGGGTGGTGTACCGGCGCACGGAGCAGTACGAGGCCGCGGAAACCGCCTACCTGCAGGCCCTGGACCTAGACCCCTGGGAACGTTCGGCGATGAATAACCTGATGGTCCTGTACCAGCTACTGGGACGCGAGGAGGAGCATGCCTACTGGCTGGCCCGGGTAGACAGCTACCGGGACAGCAACCCCTACTACCACGCCTGGCTGGGTGACCAGGCGGCGGAGGAGGGGGACTGGCGGACTGCCAGGGCGCACTACCAGGATGCCCTGGACCTGGAGCCCGGCGACGCCAGGCTGCTGTACTCCACGGGGCTGATTTATCGCCAGCTGGGCCAGCCGCGGGCGGCCCTGCGCTATATCGACAAGGCTATCAACAAGGCCGGCCTGTACCGGGAGCAGGCGCTCTACCGCGCCGAGTACGAGGCCATCAGCCGGACCATGGCAGCGGCGCCGTGAGCCAGGGGCTCAGCGCGGATCCACCCGGATATAGCTGCGCCGGTGCTTTTTACCTGTCAGGGTGGAAAAGAAATCGGCGATCTTCATCTTCAGGCCGTATTTGCGGTGCAGGGCCTTGAGCGCCGTGGCCTCATCATCCCCGGTCAGCAGGAAGGCATCGGCCTCGAATGCCTCGCCGGTGATCCTGCCGGTGGCGGTGCAAGGGGCGATCCTGGCCGCGCTGAAGTTGCGCAGGCGCTTTACCTTGCCCGCATTGCCGGCGGAGAACACATAGTAACTGCCGGCCAGTGGCGCGAACCAGACGGGGGTCTCAACCCACTGCCCCGACTTCTTGCGGGTGGCAAGGCTCATGTAGTCGCCGGCCTCGAACTCCTTGATTTGATGTGCCTTCATGGTTGATGCTGTGCTCCGTAATGATTGTGCCGCTACGGCCATTAAAGCGGCTTAGCCCCGGGCTCACAACAGCGGGCCACCCAAAAGGAGATCCACCATGACTGCCTTCGGTGCCGATACCACCACAGACGAGGTTATCCAGGGCATAGACCTCAGCGGCAAACGGGCGGTTGTCACTGGCGCCTCCTCCGGCCTGGGGGTGGAAACCGCGCGCACACTCGCCGCCGCCGGAGCCGCGGTAATGATGGTGGCCCGCAATCCGGCGAAGCTGGATACGGCAGTCGCCAGCGTGCGCAAAGCGGTGCCCGCGGCGCGCATAGAGACGGCCCTGCTGGACCTGGCAGACCTGGACAGCGTGCGCGCCGGCGCCCGGGAGATCGGCGAAAAATTCCCGCGGATCAATCTGCTGATTAACAACGCCGGGGTCATGGCCTGCCCGCTGATGCGCACCGCCCAGGGTTTTGAGATGCAGTTCGGCAGCAACCACCTGGGCCACTTCCTGCTCACCTGCCTGCTGGCGCCGGCGCTGGTGGCCGGCGCGCCCGCCCGGGTGATCAACCTCAGCTCCGCCGGCCACAAGTTCGCCGCGCTGGACCTGGATGACCCCAATTACCGCCAGCGCGACTACGACAAATGGTCCGCTTACGGCCAGTCCAAAACCGCCAATGCCCTGTTTACCGTGGGCCTCGACCAGCGCCTGCGGGACCGGGGGGTGCGCGCCTTCGCGGTGCATCCGGGGATGATCATGACCGAGCTCAGCCGGCACATGGAGCCCGCTGACATGGAGGCGATACTGAGGGGCAGGGACATCGCCGATATCGGTTTCAAGACCGTGGCGCAGGGATCCGCCACCAGTGTCTGGGCCGCCACCGCCGCGGCGCTGGAAGGCCAGGGCGGCCTGTACCTGGAGGACTGCCATATCGCCGAGGCCGCTACCCCGGGCAGCGACAGTGGCGTCGAGGACTATGCCCTGGATCCGGCCCAGGCCGAGCAGCTGTGGCAGCTGTCAGAGTCGCTGCTGGGCGAACAGTTCAAGTTGTAGCAGGAGAGGCGCCGTATGCTGCTGATTGCCCGCCTGCTGGGTATTGCCCTGGCCCTGCTGTCGCCGGCCGCGCCTGCGGAGACGGTGGCAGAGATTCAGGCCAAAAGCCAGCAGGCCCTTGCCCACCTGCAGCAGCAGGCCGGGGTCAGCCGGCAGCTGCTGACTGATGCCGCCGGGGTGCTGGTATTTCCGGATATCGTCAAGGTGGGCTTCGGCGCCGGCGGCCAGTACGGCGAGGGGGTGCTGCTGATCGACGGCCAACCCGACGGTTACTATGCCACCGCCGGCGCCTCTTTCGGCCTCCAGCTCGGGGTCGAGTTCAAGTCCGAGATCATCGTGTTCCTGAGCGAACGGTCGCTGCAGGCCTTCCGCCGCCAGCGCGGGTTCAAGGTCGGGGTCGACGCCAATGTGTCGATTATCACCCCCGGGTCCCTGGGGGAGCTGGCGAGCGGCGCGACGGGAGAGGAAATCGTCGCTTTCGTGCTGACCAACGAGGGCCTGATGGCCAACCTCAGCCTCGCCGGCGCGACCATCACCCGCCTGGCGCGCTAGAGCGCGGATGCACCCGGCTCAAACGCCTGCCGGGCATGACGGCAACCGGCCAATCCGGTATCCTCCGCGCCATCTACAGCGGAGAAATCACCATGTCTGAAGTCGTCAGTGTCGTTGCCGCCCTCAAGGGCCAGGTTGCAGTGGGTTCGCAGGTCACCGTGCGCGGCTGGTTGCGCAGTAAACGCGACTCCAAGGCCGGTATTTCCTTTCTCGCGGTGCACGACGGCACCGCATTCGACCCGATTCAGGCGGTGGTGCCCAGCGAGCTCGACAACTACGAGTCACAGGTGCTGAAGCTGTCCACCGGCTGTGCCGTGGAGGTCAGCGGTGAACTGGTGGAGTCCCAGGGCAAGGGCCAGAGCGTCGAAATCCAGGCCACCGCGGTGGCCGTCGTGGGCTGGGTCGACGACGCCGAGTCCTATCCCATCGCCAAGAAGCGCCACAGCTTCGAGTACCTGCGCACCCAGGCCCACCTGCGCCCGCGCACCAATACCTTCGGCGCGATCACCCGGGTGCGCACCACCCTGGCCAACGCCATTCACAACTACTTTCACGGCAAGGGCTTCAACTGGATCAATACCCCCATTATCACCGGCAGCGACTGCGAGGGCGCCGGCGAGCTGTTCAGGGTCAGTACCCTGGACATGGCCAACCTGCCGCTCACCGACCAGGGCGCGGTGGATTACGGCGAGGACTTTTTCGCCGGCGAGGCCTTCCTGACCGTATCCGGCCAGCTGGAAGTGGAGTCCTACTGCCTGGCCATGAGCAAGGTATATACCTTCGGCCCCACCTTCCGCGCCGAAAACTCCAACACCAGCCGCCACCTGGCCGAGTTCTGGATGGTGGAGCCGGAGATCGCCTTTGCCAACCTGGACGACAATGCCGACCTGGCGGAGGACCTGCTCAAGCACGTGTTCACCCGGGTGCTGGAGGAGTGCGAGGACGACATGGCCTTCTTCGCCCAGCGCATCGACAAGACCGTTATCGACCGCCTGCGCGGGGTCATCGACAACAGCTTCGAGCGCATGGACTACGCCGACGCCATCGACATCCTCAACAAGGCCGGCAGGAAGTTCGAGTTCCCGGTGGAGTGGGGCGTGGACCTGGCCTCGGAACATGAGCGTTTCCTCGCCGAGGAACACGTGGGCCGCCCGGTGGTACTGATGAACTACCCGAAAGACATCAAGGCCTTTTACATGCGCCTCAACGACGATGAAAAAACCGTGGCGGCCATGGACGTACTGGCCCCGGGCATCGGCGAAATCATCGGCGGCAGCCAGCGCGAGGAGCGGCTGGACGTGCTCGACGCGAGAATGGATGCCCACCTGCGCGAGGAGCTCTGGTGGTACCGCGACCTGCGCCGCTACGGCACCGTGCCCCACGCCGGTTTCGGCCTCGGCTTCGAGCGCCTGCTCAACTACGTCACCGGCATGGACAACGTCCGCGACGCCATACCCTTCCCGCGCACCCCGGGTAGCGCGCACTTCTGACCACAGGGGCTCCGCCGCCGGGCTTCATGCATTGAGCCCGAACTCAGGCTCCGTAGCTTGCAGGCATCGAGCAAGTCTCGGATTGATTCCGTCCAGAGGCAGGGAGTGAGGCGTGGGTGGGAGGATATACCTCGACGGGGCGTCTGCGGCCATGGAGAGCCTGCCCCGCTTCATCGGGTATGGCCGCAGCCGAGCCTGTACATGGCGTTCCGGCGTTCCGGCGTGCGCTTTTTGGCGTACCCTGAGAGGTATATCCTCCCGCCCGCGCCGGTGGCCAGGCCCCCACGTTTTCAGGCCTACCCGGAGAGACATACCCCCCGGGCGCGCCGGTCGCACGCCACTGGCATCAGCTGAGAGATACCCAATCCGGGTAATTCCGCTCAAAAGTTGAGCAGGATTGTAAAATATTGCCTAATATTTAATCAGGTCGTCACCCAAAGTGGCCCATACTGAACAAGAAAGCCCATAACAAACGCGTCGGTCACTGACAAGCAAGCCGGCGTACCGAGGTAGGAAAATGAAACGCGCACAAACCGGCCCCGAAGAGGGCGAGGTCAGCGAAATGGCAATCGTGGATACCTTCACCAAGCTGATTTTCGGTGCCGATAGCCAGTACAGTGAGTCCGAGCAACTGATTATCCAGGCGTTCCGCGCCGTCGATTACAACGTCGTGTTTGATTCCCACCGCGACATGGGGGCGTATCTGCGCGCCCTTGGCGTTGACGAAATGATCAAGCTGGTGGGCAAGGTGCAGGTGCAGCTGGCGGAAGGCGAGCCCGTGCTGGCCGGCCCTGCGGTGATCCCGGCAGAGCAGCCCAACGCCCTCAACCGCCGGGTGCATTAACCGCCCCTACCCGGCGGCGGGCTTGTTCTCTTCCCTGGGGGGCTTGAGGCCACAGCCTTCCACCAGCTCAAAACCGGCCTGGTGCCGGTTGGCTTTATCCACCCCGGTAAACCTCAGTTCCACCGCCTGTTCCAGCTGGAAGCGGCGCGTCGTGCTGGTGAGGCTGGCGGTCCATTTGTCGTAGCTGAATTTCTCCGGGTCCTTGCGCAGGTCGACAAAGCCCTCCAGCCCGTTGTCATCCAGGCGCACGTTGAAGCCGCTGCTGTTGACGTGAATCACCTTGGCGCTGAAGCTCATTCCCGCCCGCTGGCTGCTCATCCGGGCCAGGTGCTTGCCCGCCAGCCAGCGTTCCGCTTCCAGGGTGGCGGCGCGGACGGTGCTGATCCGGTCGGACAGCTGCTGCAGCAGCGTCTCGTCGACCAGGCGGGCCTCATCGCCGTGCAGCGCCGCCTTGATCTGCAGGTGAACCAGGAAGTCCACATACTTGCGCAGCGGCGAGGTGCAATTGGTGTAGTGCTCCAGCGCCATGCCCATGTGCGGGGCCGGCGCCACGGCCAGTTCGGCCCGGGTCAACAGGCGGTTGATCATGGCCCGCAGCGGCAGTTTCTGCCCGGGCGCCGACAGGGCGCTGATGATGGCCCGGTAGCCGGCCACCGTTTTCGGGTCCTGCGCCGCGGCTTCAGGGGCATGCATTTCCAGGAACTTGCGGGTCTCGTCCAGCCGGTCGCCGCGAAAGCCCGGGTGGGTCACATAGGGCCCGGTGGCGCCCTGTTCGCTGAGGAAGCGCGCGGCGCAGCGGTTGGCGGCAATCATGCACTCTTCCACCAGCTTCTGGGACAGCATTTTCTCGAAGGGCTCGATATGGTCGATCTGCTTGTTGTCGTCCATGATCCAGCGGTACTCCTGGCGCTCTTCCATCACCAGGTGATGTTCCTCGCGGTGGGCGCGCAGGGCGCGATACACCTGGTACAGGGCCTCCAGCGGCGAGGCGTGGCTCATCAGCTCATCGTCCTGGCCGCTGAGATACTTGTCTACCGCGTAGTACGACAGCTTGGCCCGGGAGCGCACCGTGGCCTCCATGAATTCGAAGTCGCCCACCTCACCGTTGTCGTGCACGGACAGTTTGCAGACCAGGGCAGGGCGGTCGACCCCCTCGGACAGGGCGCAGGTATCCTGCGACAGCTCCTCCGGCAGCATGGGCAGTACATCGCCGTGGAAGTACACCGAGGTGCCGCGGGCGGCCACGTCCCGGTGCAGCTCGGAGTCGGTGGGGATATAGGATGTCGGGTCGGCGATGCCGACGAACAGGGTCCAGCCATCGTCGGCGATCTGGGCATAGAGGGCGTCGTCGATATCCTGGGTCTTGGCGGCGTCGATGGAGATGAACTCGAGGTCGGTCAGGTCGCGGCGGCGTTCGGTTTCCAGCGGCCGGCACTGGGCCAGCTGTTGCTCCAGCTCCTTGCGGCTGGTCGCGCCCCAGTCGGCCGAGAGACGGTACTTGGCCATGGAGTAGAGGTTCTCGATGCCCGGGGTGTCCTCGTCGCCGATCACGCTGAGTATCTTGGCCTGGGGCTTACCGTCGCGTATCGGGTGGCGCAGGATTGCGCAGCGCACGTAGTCGCCTTCCTTGACCCCGTTGCGCGCGTGGGGGGGGATAAACAGCCAGCGGCTGAGCTGGGGCAGGTCCGGCTCCACGAACACCGCCTTGCCCTTGCGCACGCAGCGGCCGGTGAAGTCGCCCAGCGGACAGTCGATCAGCTTTTCGATGTCGGCAATGGTCTTGTTGTCCCTGGTCGGGCGGATACATACCCGTACCCGGTCCTCCGGGAAGGCCTTGAGCATTTCGTCCGGGGGGATAAAGATTTCCCTGCCGTCGTCCAGGACGGCAAATCCATAGCGGGCCTGGGTGCCTTTGACCACCGCCTCGGCGCGCTCTTTTTCCGCCTCCATTTGTGTTTTGAGGCCTTTGAGCTGGGCGAGAGAGTCCTGATTGAGCATGGAGGGGATTTCTTACAATTGCGAACAGACAAGCACGCTATCCTAGCGGAAATCGCCACCGCTGTCAGTGCGTTATCGCTGCCATGCGGACAAGCTTGCTCGGCATGCCGATTTACCGTTGACAGGCTCCGCGGAAGCGTTTGTAATGAGGTCAACGCTGCTGTTACGCAACCGTCGGGAAACCCCATTTGAGACATTTCCGGACGCAGGCCAGTCAGTGATTGTTGGCCCTGACGCGTCATCCAACCAGCGCCCCGGCGCTGCCCCCGAGCCCGACACGCTCAGGCGCCCTGCGCTCTCCACCACAGCAAGTCCCCATTACCCCTCCTGGAAAACCCCGCGCCGAACGCAGAAGTCGACGCTCAGCAAGGAACACCCACAACCAGCATTACCGGGCCAGGCCTGGCGCTTGTGCCGTGCCCCCGGCCCCATTCCCCAAGATCAAAATCAAACCATTAGTGAACTACCTGTGAGGAATGCGTTATGGATTCAGGCTCCGCCCTGCGCGTAGAAAAATCTGCCACCCTGAAGCCCGTCGTCAAAAAGACCTACGTCCTGGACACCAATGTCCTGCTCCACGACCCCACCGCCGTCGCCGCCTTCAAGCAGCACCGGGTGGTGATTCCGATGACGGTGCTGGAAGAACTGGACCACATCAAGGACCGCCGCGACAAGACCGTCAGCCGCGAGGCCCGCATCGCCATCCAGATGATCGACAAGGTGGTGGATGCCGCCTCGCCGCAGGAGATCCAGGAGGGGGTTGAGGTTCCCGGCTCGGGGCTTGAGGGCATGCCCCCCGGCACCCTGGCCATTTTCCCCGACCAGTCGCTGGCCGAAAACAGCGACGTTCCCTACCTGGACGGCACGCCAGCCCAGGCCAACGATAACCGAATTATCAATGTCGCCCTGCGCCTGCAGGCGGAAAATCCCGACGAGTTTGTCTGCCTGGTGACCAAGGACATCAATATGCGCATCAAGGCCAAGGGTTCCGGCCTGGTGCATGTGGAGGACTACCGGCGCGACCGGGTGTTGGACGATATCGACCTGCTGGCCCGGGGCTACGAGCATATCGAGGGGGATTTCTGGTCGCGGATCAGTGAGGTGGACACCCTGCGCGAGGGTGACTGCACCCTGCACCGGGTGCCGCGCAAGTCAGTCCCCGGCGCTTACCCCAACCAGTTCCTCTACGACGACCAGGACTTCATGGCCTTCGTCAAGCGGGTCGACAAGGAATTCGTCTACCTGCGCTGCGACAGCCGTGACAACCTGATGCACAAGCGCTTCTGGGGCCTGGCGCCGCGCAACCTGGAGCAGGCCATGGCCATGTCGCTGCTCGATGACGACGGGGTGGACATGACCGTGCTCACCGGGCCCGCCGGCTCCGGCAAGACCCTGCTGGCCCTGTCCTACGGCCTGCATGCCATTCTCGAGCAGAAGCGCTACTCCAAGCTGATCGTGGCCCGGTCTACCCCGCCCATCGCCGAGGAGATCGGCTTCCTCCCCGGCACCGAGGAAGAGAAGATGGCGCCCTGGCTGGCGGCCTTTGACGACAACCTGGAAATACTTCACGGCACGGACGAGTCCTGCCACGGCAGTATCGATTACGTGAAAGAGCGGGCCAATATCCAGTTCAAGTCACTCAACTTCATGCGCGGGCGCTCCTTCAACAACGCCTATATCATCATCGACGAGAGCCAGGGCCTGACCCAGTTCCAGCTCAAGTCGGTGATCAGCCGGGTGGGGGCGGACTCCAAGATCGTGGTGCTGGGCAATCTCGCCCAGATCGACAACAAGTACATCAGCCCGCTGACCTCGGGCCTGACCTACCTGGTCGAGAAGAGCAAGCAGTACCCCCACGCGGGCATCATGCACGTGAATGGCATCGTCCGTTCCCGGCTGGCGGCCTTCGCCGAGGAAAACCTGTAGGGACCTGTGACCCCGTCATTCTGCGGCTTTCTGTCATTCCGGCGCACGCCGGAATCCAGTGACCTCGCTACCGGCAGGGTCTGCTAGCCCTGCCTCCTCATGCCGGCGCAAGCGGTGGTCCGGCATCCCGGAATCCAGCGCCAGCGGAGCGTAGTCGCGGCCAGCCGGCTGGCTAAGGGCCTGTTCCGCCGGCCTGTCCTCGTCCGCCTTGTCGTCGCGGGAAATGCGCGAGAAATCCCGCGACAGGGCGATTTCCAGCCGGACCATGAAACTCCAGCTGAGCTCGCGGGTGTCCTGGTAGTCGCGACGGCGGTAGTTCATCGCCGGTTCTACCTCCAGGAACAGAAAATCCCGGTAGACCTGGCGGCGCCAGATGGTGCCCAGGCGGTAGTTCTTGATGAAGGAGGTGGGCCGGGTTTCCCCGCGCACCGAGACGAAGTGATTCAGGGCCAGGGGCCGCTCGCTGTCGGGGTTGAAGCGCTGGAACAGCGACAGGCGCGTGCGCCACTCCACGCCCTCCGTGGTTTCCCCCCACTTGACGCGGTTACTCCAGCGCAGGACGTCCCGGGTGTTGAAGCTCTGGTACAGGTCCGCCTGGCCGATGGTGAAGAACTTTTCCCCGTCCTCGTACTGCAGTCGCTGGATAAAGCGGTAGCGGCGGCCAAAATCCAGGTCGCCCTCGTTGCGATAGCGGACGCCGGGTTTCAGGTTGCCCGATGAAAAGCCCATGGTGGCATCGAAGCGCGAGCGGGTGCCCTCGCGGACGTTGTATTGCAGCGAGATGTTGTCGCTGTCCTCCCGTTCCTCGTTGTCGTCGATATCATCGTCTTCGTCGCTGAACAGCAGGTCGACCCGCTGGCTGATCTTGGGCAGCTGCACCTTGCCGCGCAGGCGCAGGCCGAGGTCGCTGCCCTCGTCCTGTTCCCAGTCGTTCTCCAGTTCCAGGCGCAGGTAGGACTCGGCTTTTTCCAGGTCGTAGGCGGGGTCGCCGAAAAAGTTGTCCATCCACTCAACCATCGCCTGGGCCTGGTCGGCGACCGCGGTGTGGCTGGTATCCACCCAGTTGACAGGCGGCTCCCCGGTGCTAACCCGGCCGGCGCCGGACTCTGCGGGCACCGGCACCTCGTCGAGTTGCTCCTGGGCCATTCCCAGTACAGGCGCCAGCAGCAGTGGCGCAAGCCAAATCTTCACGTCAGTTTATGATTTCGTTTCCCGTGATAGCGGATACACTACGCCTCATGGACAGAATTTTCATCTTTTTACAGTACATCGTGCCCCAGCACCTGCTCTCCCGCCTCACCGGCTGGCTGGCGGAACTGGAGCATCCCCTGTGGTTGAAAAACCGGGTCATCGGCCTGTTTGTGCGCCACTTCAATGTCGACATGAGCGAGGCGCTGGAGCCCGATTACCAGCGCTACCCCAGCTTCAACGCCTTCTTCACCCGGGCCCTGCAGGACGGCGCCAGGCCCATTGCCGAGGCCCCTGTGGTGTGCCCGGCGGACGGCGCCATCAGCCAGCTGGGCGACATCGTCGACGGTCGCATCTTCCAGGCCAAGGGCCAGGATTACAGCTGTGTCGAACTGCTGGCGGGTGACCCCGAGTGGGCGGAAAAATTTGCCGACGGCAGTTTTGCCACCATCTATCTCTCGCCGCGGGACTACCACCGGGTGCACATGCCGGTGGCGGGCAGGCTGCTGGCTACCAGCTACGTGCCCGGCGAGCTGTTTTCCGTCAACGGGGTAACCGCGGCCAACGTCGAGCGCCTGTTTGCCCGCAACGAGCGGCTGGTCTGTTACTTCGACACCGAATTCGGCCCCATGGCGATGATCCTGGTGGGGGCGATGGTGGTCGCCGGTATCGAGACCGTGTGGAGCGGCCAGGTGGCGCCGCCGCCGAAACTGCCGGTCAATGTTGACTACGGCCAGCTGCCGGAGCAGGTGAGCCTGGCCCAGGGCGAGGAAATGGGGCGCTTCAAGCTCGGCTCGACGGTGATCCTGCTGTTTCCGCAGGGGGCGGTCCGCTGGCAGGAGCAGTACGCCGCCGGCACGCCGACCCGCCTGGGCGAGCCGCTGGCCTAGGCCACTTCCAGCGAGGCGACGATATGGCGGTAGCTGTCCAGCCGTGACTGGCTGATCGCGCCGCTCTCCAGGGCGGCCAGGATGGCGCAGCCCGGTTCCTGTTCGTGGCGACAGTCGCGAAACTTGCAGTGGCCCAGGTGCGGGCGGAATTCCCGGAAGCCCTGTGCCACCTCCAGCCGTTCCATGTGCCAGAGGCCAAACTCGCGGATGCCGGGGGAGTCGATCAGGCTGCCGCCGCATGCGAGGTGAAACAGCTGGGCGGTGGTGGTGGTGTGGGTGCCCTTGCGGGTGTTGGCCGACAGCGCGCCGACCCGCAGTCCGGCCTCCGGTAGCAGGGCGTTCACCAGCGACGACTTGCCGACTCCGGACTGGCCGACAAAGACGCTGATCCGCGCGCGCAGCGCCTCCTGCAACGCTCTGAGCCCGCCCTGCCTGCTGGCGGTATACAGCACCCGGTACCCGAGCCGGGGGTAGATGGTGACCAGCGCTTCCATCTGCGCCCGTAGGGCCGGGTCCCCGTCCAGCAGGTCGCTTTTGTTCACCAGGATGACCGGCTCGATGGCCACCGCTTCCGCTGCCACCAGGTAGCGGTCCACCAGGTTGGCGTGGGGCTCGGGATGGGGGGCGATGACCACGAAAATCTGGTCGATATTCGCCGCCACCGCTTTCAGCCTGCCGTGGGGGTCGGGGCGTGAGAGCACGCTGTGGCGCGCCAGTTGGGCGACCACCACGCCGGTGGGGTCGCCCTCACACCAGACCACCCGGTCGCCGGTCACCAGGCCCTCGATGTTGGCCCGGATGTGGCAGCGCTGGCTGACACCGGGGGCCGATTCCACCGCCACCTGGGTGCCGTAGTGGGCGATGACCAGCCCCTCCTGTTCCGGGCCGAGTTCGCCACCGCTCACCGCCTGCTCCGCGGCGGCATCCCGGCGGGCGGCCCGTTTGGCCCGCTCTTCCTGGATTTTTTCCACCCGCCAGGCCTGTTGCCGGCTGAGTTTACGTTTCGACATGGGGCCATTATTGGGGCAGGCTCTGGGCCTGTCGAGGCAATTTGTTACACTGCCGGCACAGCCTCAGCAAAAAGCGAGCCCCTATGCCAAGCGCGACCAACCTGGTCTGGGTAGATTTGGAAATGACCGGACTGGATCCTGACCGGGATGTGGTCATTGAAATTGCCACTATCGTCACCGACAGCGACCTCAATACCCTCGCCGAGGGGCCGGTAATCGCCATTCACGCGGCGGACAAGCGCCTGGCCGCCATGGATGAGTGGAATACCACCCAGCACAACCAGTCCGGCCTGGTGGAGCGGGTGCGCGCCAGCGACTATGACGCGTCCCGGGCGGCGGCGGAGACCCTGGCCTTTCTCGAGCAGTATGTGCCGGCGAACGCCTCGCCCATGTGCGGCAACACCATTTGCCAGGATCGCCGCTTCATGGCCCGCCACCTGCCCGAGCTGGAGGCCTTTTTTCACTACCGCAACCTGGACGTGAGCACCCTGAAAATACTGATGCAGCGCTGGCGCCCGGAACTGGAAGACGGCTTCAGCAAAAGCGGCACCCACCTCGCGCTCGACGATATTCGCGAGTCCATCGAGGAACTGCGCTACTACCGCGACCACTTCCTGAGAATGGATCCTACCCACACCGCCCCCTGATAAAAAACCTGGGGGTGGCGCGTGGCGTTCTCAATTATAGGCCTGACCCCTTGGGGTTAAGCCTGGCCAGCGCCCAGGCCACATGCTCCCGTACCAGCGCCGAGGGGTGCGCCTGCCGCTGGCGCAGGGCGGCGATTGCGGCCGCGGTTGCCGGGCCATTGCCCAGCCCCACCGCCAGGTTGCGCAGCCAGCGCTCGTAGCCGATGCGGCGAATGGGCGAGCCCGCGGTGCGCGCCAGGAAGGTGTCCTCATCCCACAGGAACAGCGCCACCAGCTCTGCGTCCGCCAGCCCGTGGCGGGGCTGGAAATCGTCTTCGCCGCTGGCGCCGGCAAACTTGGTCCAGGGGCAGACCAGCTGACAGTCATCGCAGCCAAATACCCGGTTGCCCATGAGCGGGCGCAGCTGGGGGTCGATGCTGCCGTGGTGCTCGATGGTCAGGTAGGAAATGCAGCGGCGGGCATCCAGCTGGAAGGGCGCGACGAAGGCATCCGTGGGGCAGGCCGTCAGGCAGGCGGTGCAGGTGCCGCAGTGCTTGCTCTCCTGGGCCGCGGTCTCCGGCAGGGGCAGGTCGGTGTAAATCTCGCCGAGGAAGAACCAGGAGCCGGCCTCGGGATTGATCAGCATGGTGTTCTTGGCGATCCAGCCCAGCCCGGCCTGTTCGGCGAGCGCCCGTTCCAGCACCGGGGCGCTGTCGACAAAGGCCCGGAAACGGCCGCCGCCAGCCTCGGCCTCGATGCGCGCCGCCAGCTGCGCCAGCCGTTTGCGGACCAGCTTGTGGTAGTCGCGGCCCAGGGCATAGCGGGAGATGTAGGCTTTTTCCGAGGAGGCCAGCACAGCGTTGGCACTGTCATCGGTGAGGTAGTCCATGCGCAGCGAAATCACCCGGCAGGTCTCGGGCACCAGCTCTGCCGGGCGCGAGCGTTTGCTGCCGTGGCGGGCCATGTAATCCATGCTGCCGTGGTAGCCGGCATCCAGCCACTTCTGCAGGTAGGCCTCATGGTCGCCGAGGTCCACGCTGCTCACGCCCACCTGCTGGAAGCCGAGTTCCGCCGCCCAGCGCCGGACGTCCTGCAGCAGCTCGCTGGCCTGTGGGACACTAATTTTGGGGTCACCGGAGTCGGACATCTGCGTATAATTCAAGCGGTCATTCCCGCGAAGGTGACAAGCGCCTTTGCGAAACCCGGCGACAATGACGGAGAGTTAAGTGGATAAAGCCAGTTTTGAGCCATTGTACACCGCCCAGCAAAGCCGCGCGCTGGATCGTTGTGCCATCGACGAGCACGGCATACCGGGCATTACCCTGATGTCGCGGGCGGCCAACGCCGCCTTTGACTGCCTGGTCAGCACCTGGGCTGACCCCGAATGCGTACAGGTGTTCTGCGGCACCGGCAACAACGGCGGCGACGGCTTCCTCATCGCCGACCTGGCCCACAAGCGCGGCATTCCCACCCGGGTGCTGCAGCTGGGGGACCCGGCAAAAATCGGCGGTGACGCCCTGCTCGCCCGCAACCAGGCCCTGGCCAACGGGGTGGAGATGCTGGCCTTCGAGGCCGCTGCCGTCATGCCCCGGGGGGTGCTGGTGGACGCCATGCTGGGCACTGGCCTGGGGGGTGAAGTGCGCGGCGCTTACGTCGAGGCGATCGCGGCCATCAATGGGGCGGGCGCCGCGGTGCTGGCGGTGGATATCCCCTCCGGCCTGTGTTCGGACAGCGGCCGGGTGCTGGGCCGGGCGGTGCGCGCCGACCTCACGGTGAGTTTTATCGGCCTCAAGCGCGGCCTGTTCACCCTCGACGCCATGGATCACACCGGCGAGCTGCAGTTTGCCGACCTGGGGGTGCCCCCGCCGGTGTACCAGCAGGTCCCCTGTGATAGCTACCGGCTGGAACTGGCGTCGCTGCTGGAGATGCAGCCGCCGCGGCCCGCCACCGCCCACAAGGGCCTGTACGGCACGGTACTGGTGATCGGCGGTGATTACGGCATGGCCGGGGCGGCGGCCCTGGCCGCCGAGGCCGCCCTGCGCTGCGGCGCCGGCCTGGTCAAGGTGGCGACCCGGCCCGAGCACGTTGCCGCACTGGTGGCGCGGGCGCCGGAAGTCATGGCCCGGGGGGTGGAATCCGGCGCCGACCTGGAACCGCTGCTGGCAACGGCCGATGTCCTGGTGGTGGGGCCGGGGCTGGGCCAGTCGGCCTGGGCGCAGTACCTGTTCCAGGCGGCGATGGACAGTGCCAGGCCCCTGGTGCTGGACGCAGACGGACTGAACCTGCTGGCCGCGGGCAACCTGGGAGTGCGCCCCGGCACGGTCATCACCCCGCATCCCGGTGAGGCGGCGCGCCTGCTGTCGTGCAGCACCGCTGCCATCCAGGCGGACCGCTTTGCCGCCTGTCGCGCCCTGCAGGACGCGACCGGCGCCGTGGCCGTGCTCAAGGGCAACGGCACACTGATAGCAGATGCAGGGCAGCTGTTGCTCAGCGACTACGGCAATCCCGGCATGGCCAGTGGCGGCATGGGCGACGTGCTCAGCGGGGTCATCGGCTCCCTGCTGGCCCAGGGACTCGAGCCGCTGGCGGCGGCGGCCCTCGGCGTCTGCCTGCATGGCGCCGCCGCCGATATGGCCGCCGAGGAGGGGATGTGCGGCCTGCTGGCCTCGGACCTGATGCCCTGGCTGCGGGAGCTGTTGGGGTGAGCGACCGCCAGATTGTACTGGAAGCCATCGATGAAGCGGCCATGGTGGCCTGCGGCAAGCGGCTGGCGGCGGCCCTTGAGCCCGGCACCGTGGTCTATCTCGAGGGCGATCTCGGCATGGGCAAGACCACCCTCAGCCGCGGCATTGTCCAGGCCCTGGGCCACAGCGGCGCGGTTAAGAGCCCCACCTATACCCTGGTGGAACCCTACGAGCTGGGGGAACTACACCTGTACCACTTTGATCTCTACCGGCTGGGCGATCCGGAGGAGCTGGAATTCATGGGAATTCGTGATTATTTCACAGGTGACTCGCTTTGCCTGGTGGAGTGGCCCGCCAGGGGGCTGGGGATTTTGCCCCCGGCGGATTTAGTGATTACCATAGAGCGCAAGGGTTCGGGACGCCGGCTGCAGCTGGACGCCAGTACCGCAAGGGGACAAGCGGCAGTGCAGCGTTTACAGGCAGCCGCCTGAGGGTAGCGGCAACAACAAACGCATAACGCGCGGGAGTGACATGGGCAGGGCGTGGATCGGGGCGATCCTGGGTGTGCTGGCGGCGGCCACCGCGATGGCGGCCACCACAATGGCGGCCACCGCGATGGCGGCGGATGTGCACGACGTGCGCCTGTGGCGCGCGCCGGATCACACGCGGGTGGTGTTCGACCTCACCGGACCCTCGCAACACAATCTTTTTGTGCTGGAAAACCCGACCCGCATCGTGCTGGATGTCGACGACACCCGGCTCAGGACCAGCCTGGCCAGCCTCGAGCTGGACAATACCCCGATTCGCCAGCTGCGCTCCGCCGTGCGCGAGGGCGATGACCTGCGCATCGTCATGGACATGAACGCCAGCGTCGACCCGCGCAGCTTCTCCCTCAAGGCCAATGAGAAGGCCGGCGACCGGCTGGTGGTTGACCTGTACGACAAGACCACGGCCAGCACCCAGCCGGCGGTGAAGAAAACAGCCCAGCAGGGCAGCAAGCGCGACATCATCATCGCCATCGATGCCGGCCACGGCGGTGAGGACCCGGGCGCCCTGGGCCCGGGCAAGCGCCGGGAAAAGGATGTGGTGCTGGCCATCGCCCGGGAACTGCACCGCCTGTTTGACGCCGACCCGGGGTTTGCCCCCACCCTGATCCGCACCGGCGACTACTACATCAGCCTCAAGGGGCGCCGGGACCTGGCCCGCAAGCGCCAGGCGGACCTGTTCGTGTCCATTCACGCCGACGCCTTCCAGCGCAGGGAGGCCAACGGCGCCTCAGTCTACGCCCTGTCCACCAGCGGGGCCACCAGTACCGCCGCCCGCTACCTGGCCCAGCGCGAGAACGCGGCGGACCTGGTCGGCGGGGTGCGCCTGTCCGACAAGGACGACGTGCTGGCCGGGGTGCTGGCGGACCTGTCCATGACCTCCACCCTGGACGCCAGCCTGCAGGTGGGGGCCCAGGTGCTGCGCAACGTCGATGGCGTGGCCCGGCTGCACAAGAAAAACGTGGAGCAGGCGGGGTTCGCGGTGCTGAAGTCCCCCGATATTCCCTCTATCCTGGTGGAAACCGGGTTTATCTCCAATCCCGCCGAGGCCCAGCGCCTGGCCACCAGCAGCTACCAGAAGAAAATGGCCCGCGCCATTCACGCCGGCATCAGGAACCACATGCTGGCGCACCCGCCCTCGGGTACCCTCATCGCCTGGAACAAGGCCCGGGGCGGCACCGAGTACACCATTGCCAGTGGTGATACCCTGTCGGCGATTGCCCAGCGCTTCAACGTCTCGCTGGCCACGCTGAAAAGCACCAACGGCATCAGCGGGTCGAAGATCATGGTGGGACAGAAGCTGACCATTCCCGCGACTTGAGCGTTTCATCTATGTCCAGAATACATCGCCTCTCCACTCGCCTGGCCAACCAGATTGCCGCCGGCGAGGTGGTCGAGCGCCCCGCATCGGTCGCCAAGGAGGTGCTGGAGAACAGCCTGGATGCCGGTGCCACCCGGGTGGATATCGAGGTCGAAGCCGGCGGCGTCAAGCTGATCCGCATCCGCGATAACGGCTCGGGCATCGCCCCGGAGGACCTGCCGCTGGCGATGGCCCGCCACGCCACCAGCAAGATCAGCTCGCTGCAAGACCTGGAGGCGGTGGGCAGTCTCGGCTTTCGCGGTGAGGCCCTGGCCAGTATCGGCTCGGTCTCCCGGCTGACCCTGACCAGCAACGCCGCTGAAGCCGGCAGCGAGGGCAGTTCCGCCGCCTGCGAGGGACGGGAGATGGAGGTGGTGATCAAGCCCGCTCCCCACCCCCGGGGCACCACGGTGGAAGTGCGCGACCTGTTTTTCAACACCCCGGCCCGGCGCAAGTTCCTGCGCACCGAGAAAACCGAGTTCAACAACCTGGAGGAGGTGGTCAAGCGGCTGGCCCTGTCGCGTTTTGACGTCGCCTTCAGCCTGCGCCACAACGGTCGCGGCATCCACCAGCTCAAGGCCGGCACCGGCCAGGTGGAGCAGCAGCGGCGGGTGGCCACGGTCTGTGGCCCGGCGTTCATGGAGCAGGCCATATATGTAGAGAATGAAGGCGGCGGCCTGCCCGCGGGTCGGCTCAGGCTGTGGGGCTGGGTGGGCCTGCCCACGTTTTCCCGCAGCCAGGCCGACCTGCAGTACTTCTTCGTCAATGGCCGGGTCATACGCGACAAGCTGATTGCCCACGCCATCAAGCAGGCCTACCGGGACGTGCTTTACCACGGCCGCCATCCGGCCTTTGTCCTGTACCTGGAGGTCGACCCGGCCCAGGTGGATGTGAACGTCCACCCCACCAAGCACGAGGTGCGTTTTCGCGATGGGCGCAGCGTGCACAATTTCATTTTTTCCAGCCTGCATCGCGCCCTGGCCGATGTGCGTCCCGGTGACCAGCTGCCGGCCAACACCGTGCGCACCGGTGACGGCATGGCCGTTAATACCGAAACCGGTGAGATCAGTGCCCAGGCCGGCCTCGCCTGGGGAGCCGGGCAGGGCAGTGCGGTGGCCGAGGCGCCGGCGCCCAGCCAGGGGCAGCTGGGGGGCGGCTTCAGTCCCGGTTTCAATCGCAGCCCGGCCGCTGGCTCCCAGGGGGCGGCGCAGATGGCGGCCTACCGCCAGTTGCATCCGGCCCTGCCGGAGCAGGGCGCGGCGGAGGATGTGCCGCCGCTGGGTTACGCCCTGGCCCAGCTCAAGGGTATTTATATCCTGGCGGAGAACAGTGCCGGGCTGGTGCTGGTGGACATGCACGCCGCCCACGAGCGCATCACCTACGAGCGACTGAAAACCGCCCGCGCTGCCGAGGGCATTCGCAGCCAGCCGCTGCTGGTGCCGCAGCCGGTGGCGGTGAGCCAGCGCGAGGTGCAGGTGGCCAGCGACAACAGCGCGCTGTTCCAGGCCATCGGCATGGCGGTGGACCCGGGCGGCGAGGAGGCGCTGGTGATTCGCGAGATTCCCGTGGCCCTGCGCGATTCCAACGTCGAGCAGCTGTTGCGCGATGTGCTGGCCGACCTGATCGAGTTCGGCAGCTCCGAACGCATCGCGGCGCACATGGACGAGATCCTGTCGACCATGGCCTGCCACGGTTCGGTGCGCGCCAACCGCCGGCTGACGGTGCCGGAAATGAATGCCCTGCTGCGGGATATGGAGGCCACCGAGCGCGCCGGCCAGTGTAATCACGGCCGCCCCACCTGGACCCAGCTGGGCCTGGACGAACTGGACAAGCTGTTCCTGCGGGGGCGTTGACCCCGGGGATCATGCCGTGTCTGTTACCAAGCCGCCACTGATCTGCCTGATGGGCCCCACCGCCTCGGGCAAGACCGACCTGGCTATCGAGCTCGCCGGCCAGCTCAATGGCGAGCTGATCAGCGTCGATTCGGCCCTGGTCTACCGCGGCCTGGATATTGGCAGCGCCAAGCCCGACTACCCCCATCACCTGGTGGACATTCGCGACCCGGCCGAGCCCTATTCAGCGGCGGACTTTGCCGCCGACGCCAATCGCCTGGCGGATGACATTACCGCCCGCGGCCGGGTGCCGCTGCTGGTGGGGGGCACCATGCTCTACTTCAAGGCCTTCCTGCAGCCCATGGCCGAGATGCCCGCCGCCGACCCGGCGCTGCGGGCCGCCATCGAGGCGGAGGCGGCGCAGCGGGGCTGGCCGTATATCCATGAGCAACTGGCGGCGGTTGACCCCGCCTCGGCGGCCAGGATCCACCCCCACCATTCCCAGCGCCTGGCGCGGGCGCTGGAGGTCTACCGCAGCAGCGGCCGTACCCTGACTGCGTGGCATGAGCAGGCGGCCAGCGGATCAGGCCCGCATGAGCGTTATGACATCGCCCAGCTGGCCATCTGCCCCGCCGAGCGCAGCGTGCTGCACCAGCGCATCGCCCTGCGCTTCGAGCAGATGATGCAGCAGGGCTTCCTCGAGGAAGTGCGGGCCCTGTACCAGCACGGTGACCTGGGCGCGGACCTGCCGGCGCTGCGGGCGGTGGGCTATCGCCAGCTGTGGCAGTACCTGGAGGGCAAGTGCTCGCTGGCGCAGGCGCTGGAGCGGGGGGTGGCGGCGACCCGCCAGCTGGCCAAACGGCAGCTGACCTGGCTGCGTAAATGGCCGGATCTTGGGTGGATATACACCGATCAGGCGGGGAACGTTAAGGAATTTATGCTGTCCTACGAGGGCGATGAGGGGGCTTCATCAGCGTCACTCCCGGGCCGGCGGGAATCCGGTGACCTGGGTAGTCGGCTGATTGGCCAAAAGCCGCTTCATGCCGCCTTGAACTATTTGGGTCATGCCCCCATATAGATCGCACTGGATGCACTATACTGCGTGCAGTGGTAACGAGGGCCCGCAGCCCACACCACCTCGCCCCCAGGGGAGCGCTTGCTGGTTGGTGTCGGGAAGAAGGCCAGTTTTTAATTTTTTTCGGCTCGAGTTGAGCCTGTCAGGAGAAATAGCCATGTCAAAGGGGCACACGCTACAAGACCCTTACCTCAATATTCTGCGTAAGGAACGCGTTCCAGTATCCATTTACCTGGTCAACGGCATCAAGCTGCAGGGCCAGATCGAGTCCTTCGACCAGTTCGTCGTGCTGTTGAAGAACACCGTCAGCCAGATGGTGTACAAGCACGCCATTTCCACCGTCGTACCCAGCCGGGTTGTGCGGCTGCCGATGCAGCATCCCCCGGAAGAGGGCGGTGACAGCTAGGCGAGTGAGCGGCGGCTGCGGCCGCCCCGGAGCCCCCACCAGAGGTAGTCTTGTTTTTTGAGCGACCTGATTCCGGGGAGCGGGCGGTGCTCGTTCACCTGAATCTCGACAGCGAAGCGGAGCGGGAGGATCCCCGTGAATTTGAGGAACTCGTGCTTTCCGCAGGAGGGGACCCGGCTGCCTACGTGATGGGCCAGCGTTCCGCCCCGCACCCGCGGACCTTTGTCGGCTCGGGCAAACTCGAGGAAATTCGCGACGAGGTCCGGCTGCACGAGGCGGAAGTGGTGATGTTCAACCACGTCCTCAGCCCCAGCCAGGAGCGCAACCTGGAAAAAGAGCTGCAGTGCCGGGTGCTGGACCGCACCGGCCTGATTCTGGATATTTTTGCCCAGCGGGCGCGCACCCACGAGGGCAAGCTGCAGGTCGAACTGGCCCAGCTGCAGCACGTGAGCACCCGCCTGGTGCGCGGCTGGACCCACCTGGAGCGGCAGAAAGGCGGTATCGGCCTGCGCGGCCCGGGTGAAACCCAGCTTGAAACCGACCGCCGCCTGCTGCGGGCGCGGATCAAGTCCATCACCGCCCGGCTGGAGAAGGTCCGCAAACAGCGCGACCAGGGGCGCCGCTCCCGGCGCCGCCAGGAAATCCCCACCGTATCGCTGGTCGGCTATACCAACGCCGGCAAGTCGACCCTGTTCAATTACCTCACCGAGTCCGGTGTCTACGCCGCCGACCAGCTGTTCGCTACCCTGGACCCGACCCTGCGCCGGCTTGAGCTGGAGAATGTGGGCCCGGTGGTGCTCGCCGACACGGTGGGCTTCATCGCCCACCTGCCGCACAAGCTGGTGGAGGCCTTCAAGGCCACCCTGGAAGAGACCCTGAATGCGGACCTGCTGCTGCACGTGATCGACGCCGCCAGCGAGGAGCGCGAGGACAACATCTACCAGGTGCAGGAAGTATTGCAGGAAATCGGCGCCGAGCAGATTCCGCGGCTGGAAATTTACAACAAGCTGGATCTGCTGGAGCAGGCGCCGCGTATAGATCGTAACGCCGAGGGCCAGCCCGAGCGGGTCTGGCTCAGCGCCACCACCGGCGCGGGCGTTGAGCTGCTGTTACAGGCGGTGAGCGAGCTGGTGGGGCAGGATATGGTCAGCGAGGAGCTGGAGCTGGGCCCCGAGCAGGGCGGCTTGCGCGCCGCCCTCTACCGCCTGGGGGCGGTGGAATCAGAGAGCTATGGCGACGACGGCACCGCCCACCTGCAGGTGAAGCTGCCGCGGGCCGACTGGAACCGCCTGCTGAAAAAGGGACCGGAGCCGCTGTGGTGACCCCGATTGCAGTGCTGCCCGGATGACCGGGGCGGCAAAAAATTTGTTAGACTCTTTCGACTTTGGACACAGGAGTTAATTATGGCCTGGAATGAACCGGGTGGCGGTAACAACAAGGGGCCCAACGACCCCTGGGGCGGTGGCGACCAGGGGCCGCCGGACCTCGACGAGGCCCTGAAAAAACTGCAGGAGAAGCTTGGCGGCATTTTTGGCGGCAAGTCCGGCTCCGGCGGTGGCGGCAGCGGCGGACCCGCGTTCTCCGCGCCCCTGCTGGGGGTGCTGGCGCTGGTCGCGCTGGTGGTATGGGGCCTGATGGGCTTCTACCAGATCGACGAGCAGGAGCGGGCGGTGGTGCTGCGCTTCGGCAAGTACCATGAAACCGTGCGCCCCGGCCTGCAGTGGAACCCGCCGCTGATCGACGAGGTGATCAAGGTCAACACCACCAAGGTGCGGGCGGTCAGCTTCCGCGAGATCATGCTCACCCAGGACGAGAACATCGTCGAGGTGAACATGTCGGTGCAGTACGTGATCGACGATCCGGACAAGTTCGTGCTCAAGGTGCGGGATCCGGAGGTCTCTCTGCAGCACGCCGCGCAGAGCGCCCTGCGCCACGTGGTGGGCGACACCGGCATGGACCTGGTGTTGACCGAAGGGCGGGCGAAAATTGCTGCAGACGTACAGAGCCGCTTGCAGGACTACCTGAATCTGTACGAGACCGGCATCCGGGTGAGTAAGGTCAACGTCGACGACTCCAAGCCTCCCGCTCAGGTGCAGGCGGCCTTCGATGACGTGATCAAGGCCCGCGAGGACGAGGAACGGGTGAAGAACGAGGCCCAGGCCTACGCCAACGGTATCGTGCCCGAGGCCCGCGGTGCGGCTCAGCGCCAGATCGAGGAGGCCAACGCCTACAAGGAGCAGGTGATCGCCAACGCCCAGGGTGAGGCGGACCGCTTCAGCAAACTGCTGGCGGAGTACCGCAAGGCGCCGGAAGTGACCCGCGAGCGCCTGTACCTGGATGCCATCCAGGGCGTGTACGGCAACACCAGCAAGGTCATGGTCGACGTGGAAGGAGGCAACAACATGATGTACCTGCCCCTGGACAAGCTGGCCGAGCAGAGCCAGAGCCGCGCCATGCGCTCGCCCACTCTCGACAGCAACACGCTGCGGGAGATCACCAACATGGTAACCGAACAGCTGCGCCGTGACGCCGCCTCTTCCGGTTCCACTACTCGCCGGGGAGGTCGTTAATCATGTCCAGCCGTAGTATGACAATCCTCATCCTGGTGGCGGTAGGTGTCTTTATCGCCAGCAATTCCCTGTACGTGATCAAGGAAACCGAGCGCGGCGTGCTGTTGCGCTTTGGTGAGGTGGTGAACCCGGACATCGAGCCCGGCCTGCACTGGAAGATTCCCTTCGTCAACAACGTGCGCAAGTTCGAGGGCCGCGTGCTGACGGTGGACTCCCAGCCCGAGCGTTTCTTCACCCTGGAACAGAAGGCGCTGATTGTGGATTCCTACGCCAAGTTCCAGGTGTCGGACACCGCCAAGTTCTACACCGCCACCAACGGCGAGGAGGCCCGCGCGGCGGGACTGCTGTCCCAGCGCATCAACGACGGCCTGCGTAACCAGGTGGCCGCGCGCAGCGTGCAGGAAGTGGTATCCGGCGAGCGTGACCAGCTGATGGAGGACATCACCCGCGAACTCAACGAGGTGGCCCTGGCGGAGCTGGGGGTGCGCGTGGTGGACGTGCGGGTGAAGAAAATCGACCTGCCGCCGGACGTGTCCGAGTCGGTGTACCGGCGGATGAATGCCGAGCGGGAGAAGGAAGCGCGTGAGCTGCGCTCCCAGGGCCAGGAGCTGGCAGAGGGTATCCGCGCCGCGGCGGACCGGGAAGTCACCGTGATTATCGCCAACGCCTACAAGGAATCGGAGCAGATCCGCGGTGAGGGCGACGCCCTGGCCACCAGCATTTATGCCAACGCGTTCAACCAGGACCCGGAGTTCTACTCCTTCACCCGCAGCCTCAAGGCCTACCAGGAATCGTTCCAGGGCCAGGGTGATGTGCTGCTGCTGAAACCGGACAGCGAGTTCTTCCGCTACCTGAAGGATCCGAAAGGGGGCAGCTGAGGCCGCAGCAAAAAAACACCGATACTCCACAGCACTAATGTGGTAGCATCCCGCAACCGTGGGATTCGCCGTTTGAGCACAAACGCCGGGCCCGCGGTTTTTTGTGTCTGGCGCATTCTGGGGAGAAAGTTTGGACTTCTGGCAAGTGCTCCCGGTGGCCCTGGCACTGGTGTTTATCATTGAAGGCGCCATGCCGTTCATCAGCCCAGACCGCTGGCGCACGATGCTCGCCCTGGTGGCGGAGATGGACGACCGCGTGATTCGCAGGATTGGCCTTGGCAGCATGCTGTTCGGGGTCGGGCTGCTTTACCTGGTGAACTGAAGGTATGCAATGACATCGGTTGATCGCTGGCAATTGCCCGACGGGATAGAAGAGGTTCTGCCCGCCCAGGCCGCTACCGTGGAACAGCTGCGCCGCCGCCTGCTGGACATGTTCCGCGGCTGGGGCTATGAACTGGTCATACCGCCGCTGGTGGAATTTACCGATTCCCTGCTCAGTGGCCTCGGCCAGGACCTGGACCTGCTCACCTTCAAGCTCACCGACCAGCTGTCCGGACGCAGCATGGGCGTGCGCGCCGACATCACCCCGCAGGTGGCGCGCATCGACGCCCACAGCCTGGCCCCGGAGGGGGTTTCCCGGCTGTGCTACGCCGGCTCCACCCTGCACACCCGCCCCAAGACCCTGATGGCCTCCCGCTCGCCGATCCAGCTGGGCGCCGAACTCTATGGCGACGACAGCCTGGCCGCCGACGTGGAGGTTATCCGTCTGATGCTGGCCACCCTCGATGCGGCCAGTCTGCCGCAGCGCTATACCCTGGACCTGGGCCATGTCGGCATCTACGAGGCGGTGCTCGCCAGCGCCGGCCTGGATGATGAGCAGGAGGCAGTGATCTTCGACTGCCTGCAGCGCAAGTCCGTGCCCGACCTGATCCTGGCCCTGGACGGGGTGCCGGAAGACATCGCCACCCTGATTATCGGCCTGGTAGACCTGCACGGCGACGACGAGGTGCTGGCCGCCGCCCGCGAGCTGTTCGCCGACCGCGCGCCCGAGGCCCTGGCCGCGGTGGACGCACTGCAGGACGTGGCCACCGACATCCGCCGCCAGCGCCCCGACCTGGCGATCTATTTCGACCTCGCCGAGCTGCGCGGCTACCACTACCACACCGGCATCGTGTTTGCCGCCTATGTGCCCGGCCACGGCCAGGCCCTGGCCAACGGCGGCCGCTACAATGGCGTCGGCGAAGTCTTCGGCCGCTCCCGGCCGGCCACCGGTTTCGCCACCGACCTCAAGGCACTGATGGGCCTGTTGTCGGCGGATTCTGCCGAACAGGGAGCGATCAGCCTGCCGGATATTGATGATCCGGCCCTGCTGGAGAAGGCTGAAGAGCTGCGCCGGGCGGGTGAAATCGTGATCAATAGCCTCGGTGGTGAGCGAGACGCTCGCTGTGACCGGGAGTTGGTTGAGGAAGATGGAAGCTGGGTAGTTAGTCCCTTGCCGGGGGATTAACAAATATCGTCATTCCCGCGAAGGCGGGAATCCAGGGATGTTTCGGTCAATGTCGACAGAATCATATGCCTGGATTCCCGCCTACTCAGGGATGACAAGAGTTATGGACCCGCGTAGACGCGGCATTTAAGCAATCAGAGCAGCAAACATGAGCAAAAACGTAGTGGTACTCGGCACCCAGTGGGGTGACGAGGGCAAAGGCAAGATCGTCGACCTTCTCACCGACCAGGCCAGCGCCGTGGTGCGCTTCCAGGGCGGGCACAATGCCGGCCACACCCTGGTCATCGACGGCGAGAAAACCGTGCTCCACCTGATTCCCTCGGGCATCCTGCGGGCGCATGTGCAGTGCCTGATCGGTAACGGCGTGGTGCTGGCGCCGGACGCCCTGCTCAAGGAAATGGCCGAGCTGGAAGAGAAAGGCGTGCCGGTGCGCGAGCGACTGAAAATCTCCCCGTCCTGCCCCCTGATCCTGCCCTACCACGTAGCCCTGGACCTGGCCCGGGAGGCCAAGCGCGGCGCGGACAAGATCGGCACCACCGGCCGCGGCATCGGCCCGGCCTACGAGGACAAGGTCGCCCGGCGCGGCCTGCGCCTGGGCGACCTGCAGGACAGGGAGCGCTTCGCCCGCAAGCTGGCGGAGGTGATGGAGTACCACAATTTCGCCCTGGAGCATTACTACCACACCGAGCCGGTGAGCTACGACAAGGTGCTGGAGGACACCCTGGCCATGGGCGAGCAACTCAAGCCGATGATCGCCGACGTTACCGCCATCCTCCACGAGTTCCGCAAGACCAACGCCAGGATCATGTTCGAGGGGGCCCAGGGCTCGCTGCTGGACATCGACCACGGCACCTACCCCTTTGTCACCAGCTCCAACACCACCGCCGGCGGCACCGCCACCGGCTCCGGCTTTGGCCCGCTGTACCTGGACTACGTGCTGGGTATTACCAAGGCCTACACCACCCGCGTCGGCTCCGGACCCTTCCCCACCGAACTGTTCGACGAAACCGGCGCCCACCTGGCCAGCAAGGGCCACGAGTTCGGCGCCACCACCGGCCGGCCCCGCCGCTGCGGCTGGTTCGACGCGGTGGCGCTGCGCAACGCGGTCAATATCAACTCGGTCAGCGGCCTGTGCCTGACCAAGCTGGACGTGCTCGACGGCCTGGAATCCATCCGCATCTGCGTCGGTTACGCCTGTGCAAACGGCAAGCCGGTACCCAACCCGGTGGATTCAGACGACTACGAGGGCCTGCACCCGGTGTACGAGGAAGTGCCCGGCTGGAGTGAATCCACCCTCGGCGCCCAGCAGCTGGAGGACCTGCCCCAGGCGGCGCGGGATTACATCAGCAAGATCGAGGAAGTGGTGGGCGCGCCCATCGATATCATCTCCACCGGCCCCGACCGGGTGGAGACCATCGTCCTGCGGCACCCCTTCGAGGCCTGAGACCGCCGCGGCGGGGTCAGAGTGCCGGGCATCGGCGGACCTGGCGCCGGCCTGGCGAGGATTTTTTGCGATCACTTCGGTAGCAATAGCCGGCGTCGCTCCGCTGCGCAGGCTTGAAATGACCGCAGCGTATGCCTTGGGCAGATGGCTCGCTAAAAAAATAGAGTCTGCCAGAGCCCGGCTGTTGTGGTGTAGTTCCGGACACTGCTAACTTCACTCCGCTCGAGCACCCGGTGGCCGTGGTTCCACGCTGCAAGTTACAATCGGCCCAGCTTCATATTTCAGGGGTTTACCATGGCCACCACGATTCTGGTTACCGGCGGCGCCGGTTACATCGGCACCCATGCCTGTGTCGCACTGCTGGAGGCCGGCTACGCCGTGGTGGTGCTGGACAACCTGTGCAATGCCAGCCGCGAGGCGGTGTCACGGGTGGCGGACATCAGCGGCCAGCCGGTGCCGCTGGTGGCGGCGGATATCCGCGACCGCGAGGCCATGAACGCGGTGTTTCGTGACTACGCGATCGATGCGGTCATGCACTTTGCCGGGCTGAAGGCGGTGGGTGAGTCGGTGGAAAAACCGCTCGAGTACTACGACAACAACGTCAACGGCACCCTGGTGCTGCTGGCGGCGATGGCGCGGGCGGGGGTTCACCGCTTGATCTTCTCCTCCTCCGCCACCGTGTACGGTGACCCGGCGTCGGTACCCATCCGCGAGGACTTTCCCACCGCGGCGACCAATCCCTACGGTCGCTCCAAGTTGATGGTGGAGGAAATTCTCGCTGACTGGGCTGTGGCGCATCCCGGGTGGAGCATCGGTCGCCTGCGCTACTTCAACCCGGTGGGGGCGCACAGCAGCGGCCGTATCGGCGAGGATCCCCAGGGCTGGCCCAATAACCTGATGCCCTTCGTCGCCCAGGTGGCAGTGGGTCGCCGGGAGCGGCTCTCGGTGTTTGGCGATGATTACCCGACGCCGGACGGCACCGGGGTGCGTGACTATATTCACGTGGTGGACCTGGCCGAGGGCCACGTCGCGGCACTGGAGTATGTGCAGGAGAACCCGGGCGTCATGACCGTTAACCTGGGCACCGGCAGGGGGGTATCGGTGCTGGATATGGTCAGGGCCTTCGAGCAGGTCAGTGGCCGCCCGGTGCCCTACCAGGTGGTGGCGCGCCGTGCCGGCGATATTGCCGAGTGCTGGGCGGATCCGGCGCTGGCGGCATCCCTGCTGGGCTGGAGGGCCCGCCGCAGCCTGGAGGACATGTGCGCCGACACCTGGCGCTGGCAGGAACAGAATCCAAAAGGTTACGGGGATTAGAGCTGCCCGATGGCGCCCCACAGGCCCAGAATCACCAGCGCCATATTGGCCAGGAAGCCGATGACCATGCCGGGCCCGCGGCTGGCCGGTTCGCGCATATAGGCCTGGCGGTACAGCAGCCGCCCCAGCATGAAGACCACGCCCAGGCCCGCCGCCCACAGCGGGCTGAAGAACCAGGCGCAAATCCACAGGGCGGGAATGGTCACCGCCAGCTGCTCCAGGGTATTCATCTGCACGCGGAAGGCGCGCTCAAAGCGCTCATCGCCGCTGGTGGCGGGGGCGACGACGGTGTCTCTGCCCCGGGCAAGTCCGCACATCACGGTGTAAGCCGTGTACTGGACGAGCAGCAGCAAGGTGACAATTGCGACATAGTGCATGGATTCACTTCCCCGTGGCTTGGTATGGTGCCGGTTCCCGGCGAGTATACAGGAAGCCTGCCATCTCCTTTCCCCTGACCAAGCTGCTGTCGCTGCTGGCCTACCCGCTGAGCCTGTCGCTGCTGCTGGTGCTGCTGGCGATTCTGCTGCTGCGCTGGCAAGGCCTGGCGCGGGCGTTGTTGTTGCTCGCCTTCGGCTGGCTCTATGCCTGCTCCACCGCCCTGTTTGCCGATGTCCTGATGGCCAGCCTGGAAGATGACTACCGCCCGAAGGCCATGTCGGTAATGCCCGCGGCGGACGCCATCGTGGTGCTGGGCGGGGCCACGCGCGGCGATACCCACTGGAGCAGCATGGCGGACCTCAATACCGCCGCCGACCGCATCACCCACGGCCTCGCCCTGTATAAAGCAGGCAAGGCACCGCTGCTGCTGGTCAGCGGCGGGTCCACCACCGGTTCCCGGCCGGAGGCGGAACAGCTCGGCGATTACCTGGCCCTGATGGGGCTGCCGGCCTCCGCCCTGCTGCTGGAACGGCAGAGTCTCGATACCCGGCAGAACGCCAGCTACTCCCGGGTGGTGCTCGAGGGCCGTGGGGTGCGCAGCGTGCTGCTGGTGACCTCGGCCTACCACATGCGCCGGGCGGTGCCCCTGTTTCAGCGCGCCGGCTTCGAGGTGATTCCCGCGCCCACGGATTACCAGCGCCTGGTGGGCCGGCCCGCGGTACCGCGCTGGCTGCCCACGGTCGACGATCTTGGCCGCAGTACCGCGGCGATCAAGGAGTACGTGGGGTTCATCTATTATCGGGCGCGCGGCTGGCTGTAATCCCCTCTTTTATGTGACCGGCTTCAAGCTTTGACCGCGCGGAGGGGGCATTCCCTGCGCAGCGACTTATAATCTTTGCTGATTTCAGGGGTTATAAGCATTGCATGTCCGCGTGGAAGCCAACAGGCCGCAGTTTGATCACCGCCCTCGCGGGGGTAGCGTTCGCCTGCCTGCTGGTTGCCGCGGTCCCGGCCCAGGCGCGGACCGCACTCAATGAACTGCCTCGTGTCAGCGCCGAGGCGCTTCGCGAGGGGGTATCCCTGCGCGGCCAGTGGCGATTCCGCCCGGGGGATAATCTCGATTGGGCCGCGCCGGGACTGGAGGACAGCAACTGGAGCAGTTTTGATCTGCCCCGGCACTGGCCGCGGGGTGGATACCCGGAGCACCGGCAGCTGGCCTGGTACCGGCTAACGCTGAAACTGGAACCGCCGCTTGCCGCCACCGGCGAAGCCCCCATCCTGGCCATGCGCCTGGGGCAGGTGATGAGCGCCTACGAGTTATATGCCGGCGGCGAACTCGTCGGCGGCGCTGGCAGCCTGCCGCCACTGGGCGAAGTGGACTATGACCGGCATCGGGTCCTCACCATTCCGCACTCTGCGCTTGCCGCCGACGGCACCCTGGTGCTGGCATTGCGGGTGTGGGGTGGCCCAACGGCGTCGGTGAATACCTGGGGGGCGGGCGCCGTGTCCGGGGTGTTCATGCTCGGCGATTACCGCGAACTGATGCTGCAGGGCATGGTCAGTGAGGTGCCGGGCCTGTTGTTCTGTGCCCTGATTTTCGCCTTCGGGATTTATCACCTCTACCTCTTCGCCCGCAACCGCAACCTGGACACCTACCTCTGGTTTGGACTGATGGCGATCAACATCGCTGTTTATGGCGTCATGCTCACCCAGTGGAAGTACCTGGCGCCATTGTCTTTCCTGGCAATGAAAAAAATCGAGTTCGGCGCAATTTATGTGCTCCCGGCCCTGGGGGTGCAATTGATCTGGTCGCTGCTGCAGCTTCCCGTCGGCCGCTGGCTGCGGGCCTACCAGTGCAGTTTCCTGCTGGCGGGCCTGCTGGTGGTACTGATTCCGGGGCATACGATTCACTTCCACACCCTGATCTGGTGGGAGCTGTGGACGCTGCCGGTTTTCGCCCTGACGCCCTGGGTGATTTTCCGCGAGTCGCGGGCCGGTAATTCGGAAGCCAAAACCATATTGTTGGGCACGATCATCTTCCTGGCCACCGGGGTCAATGACCTGCTGATCGACCTGGCGCACATCGAGACCAGCAGGCTGGCTCCGCTGGGCTTTCTGGCGATCCTCATCTCCATGGCGGTTTCCCTGGCCAATCGCTTCACCAGCATGTACACGGCGCTGGAGTCGGAGGTGGCGGAGCGCACCGCCGAACTCAGCGAGGCCAATCGCCAGCTGGCGGAGGCGGCCCGGGTGGATCATCTCACCGGGCTGCTCAATCGGCGCGGGTTTACCGAGGAGGCGGAGGCCGAGATCCGGCGTATGTTCCGTTCCGGCAAGGGGTTCGCCCTGGTGCTGGCGGATGTGGACCACTTCAAGCAGTTCAATGATCAGTACGGCCATGTCTGCGGCGACCGGGTGCTCAAGCGGATGGCGGTAATCCTCGAAGAGCGTACCCGCGATGTTGACCGCGTGGCCCGCTGGGGCGGCGAGGAGTTCATCATGCTGCTGCCGGAAACCGATGCCGAGGGGGCGGCGGTTCTCGCCGAGAAGCTGCGCGATGCGGTGGCCAGCAACCTGTTCGCCTTTGAGGAACTGCGCCTGAGCATCACCATGACCTTCGGGGTTGCCGCCTTCCGCAAGGGAGAGTCGCTGGACAGCTGTATTGCCAGGGCCGATACCGCCCTCTACCACGGCAAGGAAGGCGGCCGCAACAAGGTGATGATCGGCAACTACAAGGGCCTGAGCCTGGTGAATTGAGGGCGCCGTTGCTGCCCGTCAATTACAGTAGCGTTCCTTGTACTCGCTGTAGTTCAGCCCCGTCCAGCGCCGGAAGGCGCGGTAGAAGCTGTTCACTTCCAGGTAGCCGAGCTGGTCCGCCAGGCACTTGCCGGGCAGCCAGACGTCGCGCAGCTGCTGCTCGCAGCGGTACTGGCGCGCCCGGTCCAGCAGGAACTGGTAGTGGGTGTGGTCCGCGCGCAGGCGTCGCCGCAGCGTGGTGGGGCTGATGCCCATGCTGTGGGCCACGGATTCTGCCCGCAGCCTGGCCAGGTCGCCATTGAGCAGTATTTGCAGCACGCGGTCGGTGGTGCGGTAGCGCTGTTGCAGGCCCGGGTGTTGCGGGCGCGGGCGGCAGGGTGCGTTCCCCGTGCCCAGGGGTAGTGCGTGTTCCATAGCCATAACATCCTTGTTGTGGTTTACAGAAGCTGGATATTTGAGCCGCGATCCGGCGGCGTATCAAGCAGGTTAGCACAGGGGCCGGCAGCGGCCAGTGGCTGGTTGAAATTGGTGAACTTGCTACAGCAGTTCCGGTGAGGGGCAGTCCATCACCGCGGCCATGGCGGCGATGATTTCCCGCTCCTCCGGCGTCAGCTGGCCGTCCTCGCCCGCCGCCAGTGCCAGCGCCTTGAGCACCCGGGGCTTGAGCAGCGGGTAGCAGTCCGCCAGTTCGTGGACTGCCTTGCTGAAGGCGGCCACGCTGCATTGTTCGGGTGGCAGCAATGTCAGGCTGTCCAGGCCGAGCTCCCCGGCACCCAGTGCAAACACGGTCTCGCTGTCGCCGCCGCCCTCGTGGGCCAGCACCGACAGGGCGAGCTGCAGCTGCTGCGCCACCCTGGCCAGCCGCCGATACCGCGCCCTGCTGGGTTTGACCTGGATGAATTCCGGGTCGAGGTAGTGACGCAGCAGCTGGTACAGGCACCATTCGTGCAGCTCGGTGCGGGCATCCGCCTGGATCAGTTTCAGCAGGGTAGTCTTCAGCCGGCGGTACTGCTGTAGGGAGATCGATTTCAGTGCCGGCAGGCACAGTTCCAGCAGCGGCAGGCGCCTGGGCGCCCCCAGTTCCGCCACCGCCGGGTACAGGGTGTGGGCCAGGGCCTGCAGGCCCCGGGTTTCGCACTCCTCCAGCACCGCCATTTGCCGCTGGTAAATTTCCGGCCGGGGGTTGATCAGCAGGGCGCAGGTAATGGCGTGGGCGCCCAGGGGCTCATGGCTGTGGCGAACCAGGGCCACGGGAATGTCCTCCTGGCGGGCGGTGTCTTCCTCAAAGTCCGGCGCCTCATCGCTGAAGCTGGCGTCGGCCCGGGGCTGCTCCATGGCCGCCGCCGTTGCCACCGAGGCCATGGCGGCGGCGACAATGGAGGCCCGCTCCATGCCCTCGAGGCCGTCTGCATCCACCGGCGGATTGGGATAATGCCGGGGCTTGCGCTGGATGTAGTTGCCGTCCCAGTTTTTATCCAGGCGCCTGATCCGCGCCTGCAGGGGCGGGTGGGTGGCGAAGACCTGCCACAGGTGGTGCTCGATCTGGCCGAAAAAAATATGCGACATTTCAGCTGCCCGCGCCGCATGCACCAGGGTGCCGGGTATGTAGCCGCCAATCACCTTGAGGGCGTCGGCGATACTGCCGGCGTCGCGGGTAAACTGCACCGCACTGGCATCGGCCAGGTACTCCTTCTGCCGGCTGATGGCGGCCTTGATAAAGCCCGCCGCCAGTCCGCCCACCCAGCCCAGCATCCACAGGGCCAGGCCCAGTACCGGCAGGGCGGCCCCTTCCTTGTCACTGCGCCCGCTGCGCACCCGGTTGGTGCTGCGCAGCAGTATATGGCCCACATCGCCGATAAAGGTGATGCCCTTGAGCATGGCCGCCAGGCGGATATTGAGGCGCATGTCGCCGTTGAGGATATGGCTGAACTCGTGGGCGATCACCCCCTGCAGCTCGTGGCGCTTGAGATGGTCGATGCAGCCGCGGGTGACCGCGACCACCGCGTCCGCGGGCACGATGCCGGCGGCGAAGGCGTTGATGCCCCGCTCATGGTTCATGACGTAAACCGGGGGTACCGGCATGTTGGCCGCCAGCGCCATTTCCTCCACCACATTGAGGCAGCGACGCTCGGCGCGGTCGGTGGTTTGCGGCAGGATGCGCTCGCCGCCCATGCTCTCGGCCACCGTCTTGCCGCCGGTGGACAGCTGTATCCACTTGACCAGTACCACCAGCGCCACCGTGGCGGTAATGCCGATGCCGATCAGGCCAAACCGCTCCCAGCTGAAGTAGGCGCCGAAGTTGCCGCTGCCGCCGTTGTAGACGTTGTAGTCATCGCTGAAGAACAGGAAACCGGCGACCGCCGCGTTGGTGAGCAGGATCAGGGCGAATACCGACAGGGAAAACAGCAACACCAGTACGCGGGCGTTGCGGCGGGCGATGTCCTGTTGCTGGAAGAAGTTCACGTTTTATGTTGCGTCATTTCCGCATTTCCGTCATCCCCGCATTTCCGCATTTCCGCATTTCCGCATTTCCGCATTTCCGCATTTCCGCATTTCCGCATTTCCGCATTTCCGCATTTCCGTCATCCCCGCGAAAGCGGGGATCCAGCGCCGTGGGACCTTAGGTCCCGAATTCTCAGGGCACCAGGTCCCCGCAATGGCGGACCACCGCTGTCGCCGGGATGACGGCTTGGGTGAGCATCGGCGAGGCTGCCGCTAAAATTCCACCTTCGGTGCCGCCTGGATCTGCGCCGAATCGTCGAACTCGAGCAGGGTGGCGTCGTCCGGGTGGCCGAACCTGGCGGCGAAGAACACCGGCGGGAAGCTCTGGCGGTAGGTGTTGTAGTCCATCACCGCGTCGTTGTAGCCCTGGCGGGCGAAGGCCACGCGGTTTTCGGTGGTGGTCAATTCCTCGCTCAGCTGCTGCATGTTGTCGCTGGCCTTGAGGTCGGGGTAGGCTTCCATGGTCACGTTGAGCTTGCCCAGTGCCCCCTGCAGGGCATTCTCGGCGCTGGCCAGTTTGCCGATATCAGCGCCGCCCAGGTCGCTGCCCTGCAGCGCCTTGAGCACCGCCGCGGCGTCGTTACGGGCGGTGACCACCGCGTCCAGGGTCTCGCGCTCGTGCTGCATATAGCCCTTGGCGGTTTCCACAAGGTTGGGGATCAGGTCATAGCGGCGCTTGAGCTGCACCTCGATCTGGGCGAAGGCGTTCTTGAAGCGGTTCTTGAGGGTCACCAGCCGGTTGTAGATGCTGATGATGTAGATAACCAGCGCTAACAGGACCAACCAGAAAACGATGCCGGACATGAGTCTCTCCCCACAGCTGTAGTATTGTTGTTAGCCTGATGGTACCACGCAACTGTTGCCCGCAATAAGCGGGTCTGTCGGGCCGTCGGCGCACATCAACTGCCGCGGCGCGCCGCCAATTTGGCGGCCGGGGGTTTACCATGCCATGCCGCGCGATGTCGGCCGGCGTGGTTCCCCGCTGGTGTTTCGGTTATTTTTAACTGACGGCTAACAGAGGGCAAACGCCATGCTGCACAACCAGAAGATTCTCGTCACCGGCGCCACCGGCCAGGTGGCCCGGCCCATCGCCGAGGCCCTGGTGGGCAACAATGAGGTCTGGGCTGCCGCCCGCTTCAGTGACCCGCAGGCAAAAGTGGAACTGGAAGCCCGGGGAATAAAAACCGCCGCGTTTGCCATGGGTGATGCCGACCTGGCCCACCTGCCGGCGGTGGACTACGTGATTCACTGTGGCTGCAATACCGACCCCAAAACCGCCGACGCGGGCATGCGCAACGCCGAGGGCACGGGTTTTCTGATGCAGCGCTACCGGGAGGTAAAGGCCTTTTTCCACATGTCGTCATCGTCTATCTACCGGGACAACCCCGACCCCCAGGCGGTGATTGCCGAGGACGCGGTGCTCGGCGGTTTTTCCCACTACTCCCGGCATTACGCCATGAGCAAGCTGGCCACCGAGGCGGTGGTGCGCTTCCAGGCCCTGTCCCTGAACCTGCCGACGATCATTGCCCGCCTGGACGTGGCCTATGGCGAGCACGGCCACGGCGGGGTGCCCATGGTGCTGGTGGACTTCATGAAGAATGGCTGGCCCTACCAGCGCAAGGCCGGTAGCGAGAGTTACTGCTCACCCATTTACCAGGACGACATCATCGACCAGGTCCAGGGCCTGCTGGCACACGCGGCGGTACCGGCGCCGGTGGTCAACCTCGGCGGCGATGAGCCGGTGTCGGTGGAACAGATGGCGGCCTATATCGAGGATATTACCGGGCTGTCGCTGACCGTCACCGAGGGCGATCACGCCCTGTGGCAGATGAAAATCCTCGACAATGAAAAACGCAGGGCCCTGGCCGGGCCCTGCCGCTACGGCTGGAAAGCGGGTATCCGGGCAGCCCTGGCAAAGCGCTTCCCGGATATTCAGCTCAGGGCCTGAACGCCTGCGGCTAGTCCAGCACCGCGCCCTCGCAGGCGGGCCGCACGTGCTTGCGGTAGCGCTGCATGAAGCCGGCGGGAACGGGCTTCTCCAGCGGCTGCCACTGTTCCCGCCGCCGGGCCAGTTCCTCATCGCTTACCTGCAGGTGAAGGCGGCAGTTGGGAATGTCGATCTCGATGATATCGCCGTCCTCCACCAGCGCGATCACGCCGCCGTCGGAGGCCTCCGGGCAGATGTGACCGACGCAGGGGCCGGAGGTGGCGCCGGAGAAGCGCCCGTCGGTGACCAGGGCGGCCTGGTTCAGGCCCTTGGTTTTCAGGGCCATGGTGGCGCCCAGCATCTCCGGCATGCCCGGCGAGCCCTTGGGCCCCTGGTAGCGCAGCACCACCACCTCGCCCTGCTTGACCTCGTCGTTGTTGATGGCAATCAGCGCATCCTCCTCGGAATCGAAGCAGCGCGCGGGGCCGCTGCACTGCTGCATGGACTCGTGCACCCCCGCCGCCTTGATCACGCTGCCGTCCGCAGCCAGGTTGCCCTTGAGCACGGCGATGCCGGCGCTCGAGCGAAAGGCCTTGTCCAGCGGCGGGATGATCGTTGCATTGCGCACCGTGGCCTCGTCCAGTGTGGCCTGCAGGCTTTCGCCGGTCACGGTCATGGTGGAGGTATCCAGCAGGGGCGCCAGCTGCTTGAGCACCGCCGGCATGCCGCCGGCGCTCCACACGTCCTGGATGCCCCAGGGCCCGTTGGGGCTGACCGCCAGCAGGGTCGGCACGTCTTTGGCGGCCGCGAAATCGTCAAGGTTGAGCTGCAGGCCCGCGGCGTGGGCAATCGCCGGCAGGTGCAGGGTGGCGTTGGTGGAGCCGCCGATGGCCATGTTGGTGATCACCGCATTGCGCATTGACGTCTCGGTGAACATCTGTCCGGCGTTGAGCCCCTCGCTGACCAGGCCGACGATGCGTTCGCCGGTGAGGCGCGCCGCCTCCAGTTTGTCGGTATGCCAGCCGGGAATGTTGGCGCTGCCCGGGATGCAGATGCCCAGGACCTCGGCCAGGCACTGGAAGGTGTTGGCGGTGCCCATGATCTCGCAGGCGCCACAGGTGGAGCAAGTGAAGGTTTTGGTGGTCAGCTCCGGGTCGTTGGCATAATCGCTGTGATTGATCGACGCCTGCGGCTCGCTGTGATTGCGGATGTTCATCTGCCCGGGGCCGCCGGACAGGTAAATGGCCGGCAGGTCCAGTCTCGCCATCGCCATCATCATGCCGGGATTGATCTTGTCGCAGCTGGCGATCATCACCACCCCGTCGAAGGGCTGGGAGCGTACGTGAGTCTCGACGATATCGGCAATCAGGTCGCGCTGGGCGAGCACGTAGCGCATGCCGTCGTGGGCCATGGCCACCCCGTCGCAGGGCGCCGGCACGTTGAATTCCGCCGCCTCGCCGCCGGCGGCGATAATGCCTTCCCTGACCCGGGTCGCCAGCAGCGCCAGGTGCGAGTGGCCGGTGGTGAGGTCGTTATGGGAGTTGGCGATGGCAATCAGCGGCCGTTTGGCCAGGCGCTGGGTGCTGTAGCCGGCACCGTGCAGGAGCCCGCTGCGGAACATGTTCATGATCGGGCTGGGGCTGTGGGAAATAATGTCGCTGCGTTTTTGCTTGCTCATAGCGGAATCCTGCGCTGGTCTGGGAGATGCGAATCTGGTTTGTGGTGGTATGATGCGGGCCTTGGGGTGGTAAATCTGTAAACCATTTGACAATTGGCCAGGAGGTTAGCCGTTGCGAGTCATTCCCCACATGCATGCATTCGTCAGCGAGCTGTCCCCGGAGGCGCGGGGTGCCTTTGAGGCGCTCAGCAGCCTGCGCCGGCTGGGCAAGGGCGAAGCCGTGTACCGCCAGGGCGACGAACCCAACGAGCTGTACCAGCTGGTGGAGGGCCGGGTCAGACTGTGCAACTATTCGCTGGAGGGAAAAGAGGTGGTGAGCGGGGAGTTCCAGCCCGGGGACTGCTTCGGCGAAATGGGTATGATCGACGGCCTGACCCGGGTCAGTCACGCCATTGCCTCCTGCGACTGTGTCGTCCGCGTGCTGAGCCGGGCCGGATTCGATACGCTCACCGCAAAATTTCCGGAGGTGGATCGCAAGATCGCGGTGATGCTGTGCCACCGGGTGCGCTACCTGTATTCGCTCAACGAGGAAGCGAGCGAGCTCACCCTGCACCAGCGGGTGGCCCGCTGCGTGTTGCGCATGGCTTACAGCCGCGAATCGAACAATCCCGAGCGCGAGCTGTATATCGCCATCTCCCAGGAGGAACTGGGGCAAATGCTGGGGGCATCACGGCAGAGCATCAACAAGGAACTCAAGGCCCTCGTGTGTGAGGGCAGCATCGAGTTGCGTTACGGGCGTATTTACATACAGGACCTGGAGCAGCTGAAGGAGCAGTACGAGTACCTGCTGGGGATGGAACCGATTACCCCGGGCTACCAGTAGCCGCCGCTGGCGCGGTCCCGGGGTGCGGCATTATCCCTGCTGTTCGCGAGCTGCTTTCTGCTGCAGTATCAGGTCGACCACCGGCTGCAGGTCCTGGGCGATATTGGCCTCGATCAGCCGCGGCCCCCGCTGCTCCACCGCCCGCTGGAATTCCCGGTGGAATTCCTCCCCGGTATTCACTGACACCGCGGGCACGCCCATGCCCTTGGCGATGCTCACCCAGTCGATGGTCGGTCGGTCCAGCTCCAGCATCGACTGCATCTTCGCCGTCGGCTCGCCCTCGCGGACCCGCGCCAGTTCCACATTGAGTATCGCGTAGGCATCGTTCTTGATGATCACGATGGTGATGTCGCACTCTTCCCGGGCAATGCTCCACAGGGCCTGGTTGGTGTACATGCCGCTGCCATCGGCCTGCAGTGCTACCACCTTGCGTTCGGGAGCGGCAATAGCGGCCCCCAGCGCCACCGGCAGGCCACTGCCGATGGCCGCGCCCGGCACCGCATACAGGTACTCGTGGCGGCGGGCGCCCACGGTCTGCTGGAACAGGTCCAGGCCGGCGGTGGCGCTCTCGTCCACCAGCACCGCGTCCTCGGGCATCAGCAGGTTGACGCTCTGGCCCACGCCGGCGGCAGTGAGTATGCCCTCGGGCTGCTCCGCCGCCAGCCGCTGGCAGCGGGCGGAGGTCTCAGCGGTGGCGTTGACCGCGCTGGCAAGGTCCGCCAGGGCAGCCATGACATCGAAGTCGGGGGTGGCAACGCTGGTAAGCTCACAGCCCGGCGGCGCCTTGTGGCCGGGCGAGCCCTCGTAGGCGAAGGTGGACACCGGCGGCAGGGCGCCCAGCAGCAGGATCTGCTCGTACTCGGCGAAGAAAAACTGGGCCATCTCCAGGAAGTAGGGCACCAGCTGTACCTCGACCCGTCCTTCGCCACGGGCCAGGCGCGCGGGGAAGGTCTCGGCCAGCAGTTGCGCCCCGGTGGTGGCGGCGATGCGGCCGGCGATTTCCAGCCCCTCCTCGCGCAGAGCATGGGTGCCCAGCAGAATGCCGGTTTTGCGGCCATTGCCCAGCAGCTGCGCCGCCTGGTCGATGGTCGCGGCGGACACCCGCGGGCTGGGCGCGGGCGCGGCAGGCTGCGGCGCGTCCGGCGCCGGGTCCCAGTGGCAGTCGGTGGGCGCGATCAGGGTGCTGATGCGGCCACAGCCGGTCATGGCCTGGCTGACGGCCTCGGCGCCGAGCAGGCCCATTTCAGCGGCCGACCGGGCCTCGCGGGTCCAGTGGGACACGGCGCGGGCGACCTCGGTAATCTTGCCGCCGATGAATTCATGCTCGGGGAAGTTGGGCTGGTGGTAGGTGGCGTTGGCGCCGACGATGTTGACTATCGGCACGTTGCCGCGCCCGGCATTGTGCAGGTTGGCAATGCCGTTGGCGAAACCCGAGCCCACATGCAGCAGGGTGAAGGCGGGCTTGCCCGCCATCCGGGCGTAGCCGTCGGCGGCCCCGGTGACCACGTTTTCCTGCAGGCAGAGCACCGGCCGCACCGCATCGGACTTGCCCATCTCGTACACCAGCTGCATCTCCGATGTACCCGGATTGGCAAAGCAGGTATCGAGCCCCGCAGCCGTTAACGCGTTGAAAAGTGCCTGTGCTCCGTTCATGGTGGTAAATCCTCTGTCAATAACCCGATTCGGCTCAGGATAGCAGAACCTGCTCCTGCGCAGTTGTTTTGAGACGACGTGCCCGGCCAGTTCCCCGGCACGATGACCGGGGCAGCCTCGCTCATTGCTATGCAATGGCCACCATAGCAGACAACAAGCGGGAAAATGTGTCACTTATACGACAGTCGCCACGCGGCCATGCCGGCCAGGGTGGCGAGAGCCGGGGGGTGGACTAAGCTGTTACGGGGAGTCCAGCCGAGCGAGCACCGTCGGCGAGAGATCAAACTGCCGGACCGGCGTGTCACTCCGGTGGGGGCGGATAACAATTGGATGAATTTGAGGTATTGACCATGCACAGGCCTGTTACAGCCATAACCCTGAGCCTTCTTCTCGCAGCCTGTAACGATCAGGCTGCCAAACTGGTGAGTGATGACGGGGGGGCTGGGGAGGCGGTCGCGCCGGCAGCTTTGCATGCGTCCCCTGCGCCGCAAATTGACGTCAAGCCACTGCGTGAGGTGTATTTTGGCAATCTCCATGTGCACACCAGCTGGTCTTTCGACGCCTTCGCCAACGGCGCCGCGACGGGGCCGGACGAGGCCTACCGCTGGGCCCGGGGCGAACAGATAGCCGGCGGCGGCGATGGTACGCCACTCAAAATCAAGGCCCCCCTGGACTGGTACGCGGTGTCGGATCACGCCGAGTACCTCGGTGCCCTGCCGCTGATGGCAGATTCGGACAGCCCGCTGAGCAAGCATCCGCTGGCCGCTGCGATCACCGGTGATGACGCCGAAGCCTCGTTCAATGCCTATACCGAGGTTCAGAATGGTATTTACTATGACGATCCGGACCCGGTACTGGGCGACCCGGCGATAGCGCGCTCGGTATGGCGTGACATGGTGGACATTGCCGACGCCCACAATTCTCCCGGTGAGTTCACCACCTTCGCTGCCTTTGAATGGACCTCGGCGCCGGACTACCGCAACCTGCACCGGGTGGTGCTGTTTGCCGACACAGACAGGGTTCCCGACAAGCCGCTGTCCGCCATCGACACCGACAAGCCCGAGGAGCTGTGGCAGTGGATGGACGCGCAACGGGCCGCCGGCTCCAGGTTGTTGGCGGTACCCCACAATGGCAATGCCAGCAACGGGGTGATGTTTCCTGTCGAAGAGTCCTTTGGCGGCAGCGAGCTGAACCGTAGCTACGCCCAGGCGCGGATGCGTAACGAGCCGCTCTATGAGCTGACCCAGATCAAGGGCACCTCGGAAACCCACCCCATGCTGACACCCAATGATGAGTTTGCCGCATTTGAACTCTGGGACTACACCCTGGCGTCCACGGCCACGCCACCGGAAAAGAAGTTGGGGGGATACATGAGAGAGGCACTGATCCGGGGCCTGAAACTGGACGCCGCCGGCAAGGGTAATCCGTTCAAGTACGGCTTCATCGGCGATAGCGATACCCACAATTCGGCCTCAGCGGTTGAAGAAGACAATTACACGGGTAAATTCGGCTTCGAAAACAATCCCGAGCACCGGCTGCAGGGACCGCCCGGGGTGAGTGAGGCCGGTGCCAGACAGGTCAGGCAATTCAGTTCCGGCGGCCTGGCCGGCGTGTGGGCTGAGGCCAATACCCGTGACGCCCTGTTTGCTGCACTGCAGCGCAAGGAAACCTTCGCCACCTCCGGACCCCGTCTCAAAGTGCGCTTTTTTGGCGGTTTTGGTCTGTCGGCTATTGATCTGGCTGCCCCCGATGGCGTGAACAGGGCCTATGCTGCCGGGGTCCCCATGGGTGGTGATCTGAAGGGAGCCCCGGAGAACGCGGCGCCAACCTTCCTGGTCCAGGCGATCAGGGAAACCGAAGGCGCCAATCTGGATCGGATACAGGTGATCAAGGGCTGGATAGACGATGCCGGAGAGCAGCAACACGCAATCTACGACATCGCCCTGTCAGATGACCGTGAACCAGGCCCCGATGGCAGGGTGCCGCCGGTGGGCAATACCGTGAATCCCGAGGACGCCAGCTATAGCAACTCAATCGGCGAGGTACAGTTACAGGCCAAATGGACCGACCCTGATTTCGACCCCTCCGCGTCTGCTGTCTACTACGCGCGGGTGTTGCAGATACCGACTCCGCGCTGGTCGACTTACGATGCGGTGCGTACCGGTATGAAGCTGCCTGATGGTTTGCCGGTCAGTATCCAGGAGCGTGCCTGGACCTCCCCAATCTGGTATACACCCTGATTCGGCCCTCGCCAGCAGCAACTATTGAGCTGCCGGTGCATGCAATGAATCCATCACCGCATCGATGTCCAGGTCGAAGCTGCGCTGGCGCGGCGGATAGTCCTGCAGCGACTTGACGAATCCCTGGAAGCGCGGCATGACCGCGCCCAGCAGCCAGGAGCGATTCTCCTGCCACTCGTCGAAACCGCGGGCGTGCTGGAAGCGCTCGAAAGGGTCCAGCTTGAGATTGGTAATCACCGGCGTCACCAGCGGCTGCTGCACACCGTTGAACCACTTGTCCTGTGACTTGAACAGGAACTTGTAGTCGCCCCAGCGCATCCCGTGCAGGGTGGTCTCGGTGAAGTAGAAAAACTCCTCGCGGGCGGTGGGGCCGGTGTCGGTGAGTATGGCGCTCTGGTCGACGCCGTCCAGGTGGACGCGATAGCTGCGGTTGCCGATGCGATGGCCATCGAGCAACTGCTGCTTGAGCGCCGGCTGTCCCAGCATCGACATGATGGTCGGCACCCAGTCCTCCATGGTCATGAATTCACCGGTCGCCGTGTCTGCGGGTACCTTGCCCGGCCATTTGACCAGCATGGGTACCCGGAATCCGCCCTCGTAGCCGCCCACGCCCTTTTCACCGCGGAAAGGGTGGTTGCCGCCGTCCGGCCAGCTGTTGGAGGCGGCGCCATTGTCGGTGGAGAACATCACCAGGGTGTTGTCGGCAACCCCCAGTTCCTCCAGCAGGTCGAGCAGCACACCGACATCGTCGTCTATCTCCATCATGCCGTCGGCGTAGAGGCCATAGCCGCTCCTGTCCTGGTACTCGGCGGAGAGGTTGGTGCGGTAGTGCATGCGGGTCATGTTGTGCCAGACGAAGAAGGGCTTGTCCGCGGCCACGGCTTTGCGGATAAAGGCGGTGGATTTGCCCAGCACTTCCTCGTCCAGCACCTCCTGCCGCCTGCGGCCGAAGCCGCCGAGGTCCTCGGGCTTGCGGTCCGACCAGGCGTGGATAACGCCCCTCTGGGCAAAGGCGCGGGCATCCTCACCCTTGGGGAAATCGTACTGCTCCACATACTCGCCGGCGTTGAGGTGGTAGAGAATGCCGAAAAACTCGTCGAAGCCGTGGGCGGTGGGCAGGTGCTCGTCGCGGTCACCCAGGTGATTCTTGCCGAACTGGCCGGTGGCGTAACCCAGCGGCTTGAGCATTTCCGCCAGGGTCGGGTCCTCAGCCGAGAGGCCCTGGGCCGCCCCGGGCAGGCCGACGCTGCTGAGCCCGGTGCGGATGGGGTACTGGCCGGTAATAAAGGCCGAGCGTCCGGCGGTACAGGAGGGGTGGGCGTAATGATCCATGAAGATCATGCCTTCCTCGGCGATGCGGTCGATATTGGGTGTGGTGCCGCCCATCATGCCGCGGTGATAGGCGCTGATATTCCACATGCCGATATCGTCGCCCCAGATGATGAGGATGTTGGGTTTGTCGCTGTCTGCCCGGGCTGTCAGTGGCGCCAGCCCGCACAGCAGCAGGCACAGGGTGAATAAGAGATTGCCGCGAAATAGCATCATGTCATGTCCTCGCCAGGATGATCCGTTTTGTCGTGCCCGGTATAACCATAGTCCAGTGGCCCTGGCCACGAATGAAAAAAAGGGGGAGCCCGTCGGGCTCCCCCAACACCCCTGACGGGGTTCGCAGTCAGAATCTGTAGGTTGCCTGCACGGCGTAGGAGCGCAGGCGGTCGGTAGAGGCGAAGCCGTTACCGGGCACCAGCGGCTGGTCATCGCTGTTGCCACTGATGTACTCATCGGTGAGGTTCTTGCCAATCAGCGCCACGTCCCACATGCCATTTACTCCGCCGAGGCTCAGGCGCAGGTCGACCTTGGTGTAGTCGTCCTGCCAGGTGTAGATCTCATCGAGGTCACCGGCTGTGGCGTAACCGTCCGAGTAATTGATGTTCAGCACCGCCCGCGCCTCCAGGCTGTCGCCTACCGGCTGTCGGTAATCGAAGTTGAGGTTGTAGGCCCACTCCGGTGCATAGTTGATGGTGTCACCGGAAGCGTCCCGGCGCTCTGTCGACTGGCCGCGGTCGATGCAGCCGCCACGATTGACCGGTTCACTGCCGGACAGGGTCCAGCAGGGGCCATTGGCGTAGTCGGCGTAGGTCGCATCCAGGTAGCTGCCGGCAAAGCCGACGGTCAGGTATTCGGTTGCCGCCCACTTGACATCAACTTCCACACCCTTGGACTCCAGTTCTGCGGCGTTCTGCACGACGAAACCGGTTTGCCCGTCAAAGATGCTGACCTGGAAGTCGTCAACTTCGGTGTAGAACGCGGTGGCGTTGAATGTCATCAGGCCATCCAGCAGATAGCTTTTAAGACCCAGCTCGTAACTGATCGCTGTCTCTTCGTCGTACTCGAACCTCGGGTCGTCGGTGGTCTTGAGGAACCGGGCGTCAAATCCGCCACCTTTGGTGCCGTTGGCGATGGTGGCAAAGACCATGGAATCGCCACCGATGTCGTGTTCCAGGGTAATGGATCCCATGACATCTTCTTCATCGCGCTTGCGCTTGCGGATGTCGTGCTCGAAGGTACCCAGGAGGGCGGTATAGATGCCCTCGGAAATGGTCGTCATCGGGGTGCCGGCGAAATCATTCAGGAAGCGGTCATACTCGGCCGCGGTATCGCCATAGGTGACGGTCCCCGCCGGGGCTCCCACGGCGGCGCTGTAGTCCCAGCCATCGGTAAAGCGTTTGCTCAGGGGGTGATCAGCTTCCTTGCTCTCCTCGAAGTAGCGCAGGCCAACGGTGAGGCGCGTCGCATCGGTGAAACTCCAGGTGGCGGAGCCGAATACCGACCACATGTCCTGCTCCTGTTCGAGACTGTAGTCCCGGCTGAGGTTGGGCGTCAGGGCCGCCGGCGCGCCCAGCAGGGGAGCCGCGAGCGAGGTGCCGAGACTGTCACTGGCGCGGTACTCGAGATCGCTCTGGTGATAGTAAAAACCGACGATGTAGTCCAGTTTTTCCCCGCCCGGAGAGGTCAGGCGGATCTCCTGGCTGAACTGGTCGTAGTCCTCGCGGGCGTCAACCTGGATGAAGGGCAGGGCCGAGAAGTCACAGTCGCAGATATCGCGGTAGTCGTAGTGCGCGTAGCCGGTAATGGCGGTGAGGGAGTGCTCTCCAAGTAGCCAGTCAATGGTGAGCGTGCCAAGCTCCATGGAGTTTTTACTCACTTCCGGCAGATCCGGGAAACCGGGGAGCCCGGCATATTCAGGAAGCAATTCGCCGAGGGCCGCGCCGCCATCGTTGATGACAGCGCGTTCGTCGTCATACTTCTCGTTACCATTGCCACCAGTTATGCTGGCCACCAGGGCCTGGTTGAGGTTGTTGAAACCGACCCCCCCGGGGGCGGGATCAAAGGTAGCCAGCTGGGTGGACACCTGCTGGTTTTCGAATTCGCTCTGCTCCCACTTGCCGGTGATGAGCAAGGTGTCAGTGGCGTCCCAGGCCAGTTGCACGCGCAGGGTCTCGTCGTCGCGCTCGGGGCCGTCCTCGCCGGTCAGGACATTTTCCAGATAACCATCCAGTTCGTAGCCGCGGTAGGCAATGCGGCCGGACAGGGTATCGGTAATTGGCCCGGAGATAACGCCGGTGATCTCCTTCTCGCCGTCTTCCCAGCCGTACAGGCCGCTGATCATGCCCTCCACTTCCTGGGTGGGTTTGGCGCTGATCACGTGAATGGCGCCACCGATGGTGTTCTTGCCGAACAGCACACTTTGCGGGCCGCGCAGGACTTCGACCCGGTCGAGGTCCATAAACGGTGCCCGGGCCAGCTGGCTGCGGCCCATGTAGATACCATCGTGGAAAATCGACACGGACTGTTCGATACCCTGGTTGACGCCGGGGGTACCGACGCCGCGAATGAACACGAAGTTGCCGATCGGGCTCTGGGTGATGGCAACGGCGGGAATATCGACGGCAAAATCCTCGCCGCGGGTAATGCCCATATCCTTGATTGAATCACCACTCATGGCGATCATGGATATCGATACGTCCTGCATGCTCTCGGCACGCTTGGTGGCCGTCACCACGACCTCTTCCAGCTGTTGCGCCAGCACCGGCTGGGCCAGGCCGAGGCCGATGATGGCGGCGGTGAGTGTTTTCAGGGCGGGGCGCTTGTGCATTGGGTGTTCCCTCCGGATTGCCGTTTCAGGGGCAGTTATTAAAATAATCAGGGGCCGATTAGCGGCGTTGTTGCAGTAATCGGAGCGGGACTTTAGCAGCGAGCCGGGCCCGAGAATGTCAACTAGGGGACAGTTCGGGCCGACGGGCAAGTGTCGGCGGCTTGACAGTTATTGTTGCGCGCTTGCGCCACGATTGGCGTTATCCAATCCCGATAGTCAACCAGAGAGTTAACGCCATGCTGACCGAACACCTGCGCCAGGACATTGCCGCCGACATCTTCCGCTGCTTCCAGGAGAAATCCCAGGTCCCGCTGCTGAACCCGCGCTTCCCCGATATCGAAATGGAAGATGCCTACCGCATCCAGGAGAAGGTCGTGCAGCAGTTTCGCGACAAGGGCCACAAGGTCCGCGGCTACAAGATCGGCCTCACCTCCAAGCCGATGCAGGAAATGGCCAATTCCACCGAACCCGATTACAGTGCCATGCTGGATTTCATGTTCTATCCTGAGGCGGGTGAGAGCCCCCGCGCGGACTGGCAGCAGCCCCTGGTGGAAATCGAGATGGCCTTTGTCATGAAGGAGCGCCTGGCGGGTCCCGGGGTCAACGTGGCCGATGTGATCCGTGCCACCGACTTCGTCCTGCCGGCGATTGAAGTCGTCGACTTCCGGGTGGCCTACGGGCCGGGCATGGACGTGCGCGATACCATTGCCGACCTGGCCGCCGTGGGCGGGGTGATCCTCGGCGGCAATCCCCTGGACCTGCGCGATATCGACATTCGCAATATCCAGGGCAGCCTGGAAATCAATGGCGAGGTGAGGGAGCAGGGCAACTCCGCTGCGGTGCTAGGCAACCCGCTCAACGCGGTTGCCTGGCTGGCCAACAAGCTGGCTGAATTCGGCGTTGCCTTCGAGCCCGGCGATGTCATCCTGTCGGGTTCGTTCCTGCGGGCGGTACCGGTGGCGGCCGGTGACGAAATCGTGGCCCGCTTCGACAGCGGTTTCGGCGACGTCAGCTTCACCTTCAGCTGATAACGGCAGCGACGCATACTGGAGACTCAAAATGATCAACACCGCACTGCAACACTGGCGCGAGGGCAAGCCCTCGCTGGGCATCTGGATCAACCTGCCGGATATTCATGTGGCCGAAACCCTGGCCCGCACGGGGGTGGACTGGCTGTGCTTCGACCTGCAGCACGGCCTGATGGACTACAGCGACCTCAACCGCCTGCTGCCGGCTATCTGCGGCCAGCCGGTGACGCCGCTGGTGCGGGTGGCCGCCAATACCCCGGACCAGATCGGCAAGGTGCTGGATGTGGGTGCCGAGGGAGTCATCGTGCCCATGGTGAATTCGGCCGAGGAGGCCCGGCGGGCCGCGGCCGCCTGTTACTACCCGCCCCAGGGCCAGCGCTCCTGTGGGCCCATGCGGCCGGCGATGGAATCCGGGATCGAGTACCTGGCCCACGCCAACGCGCAGATCGCCTGCCTGCCAATGATAGAGACCGAGGAAGGGCTGGCGAATGTCGAGGAAATTGCTGCTGTGGAGGGCGTCGATGGCCTGTTCGTCGGCCCCATGGACCTGTGTTACGGCCTGGGTATAGCCCCCGGGGATTTCGCCAACCCGCGCTTCAAGGATGCCATCGCGGCCATTGTTGCCGCGTGCCAGAAGCATGAGCGCGCCGTGGGCATGTTCGGCTACTCGGCGGAGATGGCCCACGACTCCCTGGCCAGCGGCTTCCATTTCGCCTCCGCCGGCACCGACATCAGCTTCTTCCGCGCCGGCGTCAACCGCGGGCTGGCGATTGCCCGGGGCGAGGACCCGGACGCGGCCGCCGCCCGGGGTGGCTACTGACGGCGCCTGGCTGCCGTCATAGCCGCGCGGGCAGTCGTGCCTGTCGGCGCCCGCGCCCAATCCACATGGCGATCTCCTTACTCTGAGCCGCTATTGCGGTTTTGCAGTTCCTCGCGCCAGTCATGGCTGCGCTGGATGATGTACTGGCGAATACTCTCGGCCTCCTGCTGTTCCAGGATGCCACCGAAGGGCGGCATGCCCTGGTGGGACCTCAGGCCGTACACGATAGGCAGAAACTCGGCGTGTTTCTCCGGCGTCAGGTAGCGCAAATCGGGAATAATATTGGCGCTCAGGGCAGACAGCCCGTGGCATACCCCGCAGTGATCCGCATAGAGTCGCTTGCCCTCGGCCAGGGTCGCTGCATCCGCGGTCAGTGGCGGTGGTGACGGCGGCTCCAGTGTGCGCCGCTCGACAGGTGGCATGGCCGCCTTGCCGTTCAGCTTGAACACATACAGGCGGGAGTCCGGCACCACGCCGGTGCGATAGGCCAGGGCGCCGAAGGTGATGGGGAAAGCACCGCCCCAGCCCACATTGAAGGCCACATACTGCTCGCCCTCCACTGCGTAGGTGACAGGCCCTGCGACCACGCCGCTGGACACGGGCTGCTCCCACAGTTTAACGCCCTCATCCGCGCTATAGGCCAGCACCCGCCCGTCGGCGGTGCCCTGGAATACCAGATTGCCGGCAGTAGTCAGGGTGCCGCTGTTATGGATGTGCTCATAGGGCTGTTTCCAGCGCACTTCCTGCCGTACCGGATCCCAGGCGACCAGGTTGCCCCGATAGACCTGCGCCAGCTCCTCGATCCCCGCCAGGGTCTCGGGCACGATCGGCACCTCAAGGCCCAGGTTGGGAACACCGGTTTTGACCGCTTTCGGTGATTCCAGGGGCACGAAATGCTCCATCGTCACCTGCTGGGGGATGTAGACCAGGCCGGTCTCGGGATTGAAGCTCATGGGCGGCCAGTTGTGGGCCCCCTGGGAACCCGGGAATACCGTCTTGGGCTCGGAATCGGTCCAGTAATCGGCCGCTTCCCGGTCGATGATGGGACGCCCCGTTTGCGGGTCGATGCCCTTGGCCCAGGTGACCTCGCCGAACTTGCCCGCGGAAATGAACTTACCCGTGGCGGCGTCCAGCACGTAGAAGAAGCCGTTTTTCGGGGCCTGCATCACCACCCGGCGATCCTTGCCGGCGATCGGCAGGGTGGTGACGATGATGTGCTGGGTCGCGGTGTAGTCCCAAGCGTCTCCCGGGGTGGTCTGGTAGTGCCACACGTAGTCGCCCGAATCGGGGTTGATAGCCACGATGGAGGAAACGAACAGATTGTCGCCTTTTGCCTCCGAGCGCAGCTTGTAGTTCCAGAAAGAGCCATTGCCGACACCGATATACAGCAGGTTCAACTCGCTGTCGTAAGCCATGGCGTCCCAGACCGTGCCGCCGCCGCCCTGCTTCCAGTACTGGTCGCCGTGCCAGGTCTTGCGGATCATGCTGATGGTGTCGGTTTCGTCACCCCTGGCCGGGTCGCCGGGTACGGTGAAGAAGCGCCAGGCCTGCTTACCCGTCTCAGCTTCGTAGGCGGTGATGTAACCGCGTACGCCGAATTCGGCGCCGCCGTTGCCGATAATCACCTTGCCTTTCACCACCCGGGGAGCCCCGGTGATGGTGTAGTTGCGTTCGGCGTCGATCAGGGTGTTGACCGACCAGACCAGTTCACCGGTTTTTGCATCCAGCGCCTCCAGGCGGCCGTCGTAGACTCCCACATAGACCATGCCATTGTGGACAGCGACCCCGCGATTGGCGGCGTCACAGCAGCCTCGGCCCTGGTAGCCGCGCCAGACCTTGGGGTTGTACTCCCACAACAGCTCGCCTGACTTCGCATCCAGGGCAAAGACCATGCTGTAGGCGCCGGTGGTGTAGAGAACGCCATGCACCACGATGGGGGTGGCCTCCACCACGCGGTCGAGGGGGTACTTGAAGCTCCAGGCCAACCCCAACTTGTCGACGTTACCCTCATTGACGCTGTCTAGGGGGGAGAAACGCTCCTCGCCGCTGTTGCGCCCGTGGCCAGGCCAGTTGCCGGTTGCTTTCTGGCTTGCCAGCGCTTGCGGCGTGCTATCCTGAGCTGCCGGTGCGACAGGAGCGAAGCAGGCCAGTAGCCCGGTGATCAGTAACGCGCTGTAGTTCATATTATGTTTTCCAGTGTCATTGTGGGGTCAGTCAGCGGCCGGCGTCGCCATCCTCCGGGGCCCTCTGTTCCTGAGGCGCAATATAGGCCCCCTGCTGCCGCTGGTAAAGGCGATTGGCCTCCAGCAGCACGTACTGGCGGATGGCTTCGGCGCTGGCCTCGTCCACATAGGGGGCGAAACTGACCATGCCCCGGGCAGCCAGTATTCCCTCGCGCACGATGGCCTGCCACTGTTCATGGACGGCGGCGCCGGAGTAACGCAGGTCGGGCGTCAGGCCGCCGGTGCGCATGCCATCGCCGTGGCAGTAACTGCAGTGGCGCTGGTAGATCACCTTGCCGTGCTCCAGGGTCTCCACCGAGGCGGTCACCGGTGCCGGTTTCGGCAGTTCGCGGTCCCGCTCCGGCACTGGCGGCAGGGTAGCCTTGCCCCCCAGTTTATAGACCAGTACCCGGGACAGGTTGGGAATGTCCCAGTGGTGCACGATGGCCCCTGCCTCGGCTCCGGCGCCGCCGCCAAAGCCGACCGCCACGGCGACATACTGCTCGCCATCGATGGCATAGGTGATGGGCGCGGCCATGGCCAGGGTCTGGATGTCATCGCTCCACAGCACCTCGCCGGTAGCGGCGTTAAAAGCGCGCAGCTGGGCGTTATTGCCCTGGAACACCAGGTTGCCGGCGGTGCTGAGGGCGCCGCCACCGGCCACCCGAGTCCAGTCGCTGGCCCAGCGCAGCTCGCCCTTTAGCGGGTCCCAGGCCAGCAGGCGGCCCTTGTAGGTTTCATCCAGCACCTCATTGAGGTTGGGAATATTCGGCGGCACGTTGGCGATGCGGTCAAAGCCCACGTTCCAGTAGCCCTGATTGGGCTGGCGATCGCGCTCGTTGCTGGGCGCCAGGAACTTGATGGGAATCTGCATGGCCGGGATGTAGACCAGGCCGGTGCCGGGGTGGTAGGACATCGGGTGCCAGTTATGGGCGCCGGCATTGCTCGGCAGGCTGACGTTTTCGCCATCGAACAGGCGTGCGTCCGGGGTTTCCACCGGGCGCCCGGTCTCCATGTCGACATGGCTGGCCCAGGTGGTCACGGCGTAGGGCTCCGCCGACAATAGCTCGCCCGTCACCCGGTCGAGCACGTAGAAGAACCCGTTTTTGGGCGCCTGCATCAGCACCTGGCGCGGCTTGCCGTCGATCTCCAGGTCCGCCAGGATCATGTGCTGGGTAGCCGTGTAGTCCCAGGTCTCCCCGGGGGTGGTCTGGTAGTGCCAGACGTACTCACCGGTCGCCGCCTTCAGCGCCACGATCGAGGTCAGGAACAGGTTGTCTCCGCCCCCGGGGCTGCGCAGCTTCTGGTTCCAGGGCGAGCCGTTGCCCACGCCGATATACAGCAGTTCCAGCGCCGGATCGTAGGCCATGGCATCCCAGACGGTGCCGCCACCGCCCCACTGCCACCATTCCCCGGTCCAGGTGTCAGCGGCTTTTTTCATTACGGTTGATTCAAAACCGTCGGCGGGATTACCGGGTACGGTATAGAAGCGCCAGGCCTGCTTGCCGGTTTTCTGGTCATAGGCGGTGACGTAACCGCGCACGCCCAGTTCGGCGCCGCCATTGCCGATGACCACCAGGTCTCCGGCGATGCGCGGCGCCCCGGTAATGGTATAGGACTGTTCGCGATCCGTGGTCTGGACATCCCAGAGCACGCTGCCGTCGTCCGCGTCCAGGGCCACCAGGCGGCCGTCGTAGGTGCCCACGTACACGCTGCCGTCGGCATAGGCCACACCGCGATTGACCGCGTCGCAACAGCCCTTGGCGAGGAAGGACCGGTCCACCTCGGGGTTGTAGAACCACTTCAGGGCGCCGGTTTTGGCGTCCAGGGCGTAGACCATGGACCAGCTGCCGGACACATACAGTGTGCCGTCGACCATCAGCGGCGTGGCCTCGACCCCGCGCCGGGTGTACATGTCGAAGTACCAGGCCAGGCCCAGCTGGTCGACATTGTCGGTGTTGATCTGGCGCAGGGCGGAGTTGCGCTGCTCGCCCACATCGTTGCCGTGCAGGCGCCACTCCGTATCGGCTGCCTTGGCTACGACAGGCTCAGCGGCGGTCGCGGCGCCGGCGAATAAACAGGCCACGCAGATGGTGGCCAACCAGAGCCCCTTGTTGCTGCTCATTGCTCGTTTCTCCCTCTCTGTTATAGTTTTACGGGCGGAACCGGTGCTTCAGTCCTGGTTGCCGGGTTGGGCCTCGTTGGGCCAGTGCACATTGCCGGCGTGGGTGACGGCGCCCCGGGTGGCGGGCCCCACGCTGGCGACGTATTTCTGGGCGTAGCCGGAGCGGGTCATATAGGCCTTGCCGCTGGGGTCGCCCCTTTCAGTGCCTGTCCGCCGTGCCGCCAGCGTCTGTTCGTCAACCTCCAGGGTCAGCGATTTGCTGTGCAGGTCGATGTTGATGGTATCGCCGTCCTCGACCAGCGCCAGCGGCCCGCCCAGGGCGGCCTCGGGGGTGACATAGCCCACGCTGAAGCCGCGGGAGGCGCCGGAAAAGCGGCCATCGGTAACCAGCGCCACGCTCTCGCCCTTGCCCATGCCGTACAGCAGTGCGGTCACCGTGACCATCTCGCGCATGCCGGGCCCGCCAACCGGCCCCTCGTTGCGGATAACCACCGCTTCGCCTTCATTGATGTCGTCCGCCAGTACGCTCTGCAGGCAGGCTTCCTCGGACTCGAATACCCGGGCTGGCCCGCTGAAGCTGCTGCGCTCGAGCCCGGCGGTCTTGATCACCGCGCCATCGGGCGCCAGGTTGCCCTTGAGCACCGCCAGGCCACCGCCCTCGGTGCGCGGCTGCTCGATCGGCATCACCACCCTGCCGTCCGCGTCCGGCGCATCCGCCAGGGCCTCGGCCAGGGTGCGACCGTCCAGGGTGAGGCAGTCGCCGTGCAGATAGCCGCCCGCCAGCAGCTGTTTCAGAACGACCGGGACGCCACCGACTTCGTGGAGGTCGGGATACAGGTAGGGCCCCGACGGACTCAGGTGGGTAATCAGCGGCGTGCGCGCGAAGACGGCGGCCACATCGTCGACGTCGAAGTCGATACCGGCCTCGTTGGCAATGGCCGGGATATGCAGCACGGCGTTGGTGGAGCCGCCGGTGGCGGATACCGCCGCGCAGGCATTCTCCAGGCTCTCCCGGGTCACCAGGTCCCGCGGCAGCGGGTAGTTGGCCTCCACCGCCACCATCAGCTGACGGCCGGCCTTGCGCGCCATGGCCCGGCGCTGGGAGTGGACTGAGGGGATGGTGCTCGAACCCAGGGGGGCGAAGCCCAGCACCTCGGCCACCATGCCCATGGTATTGGCGGTAAACTGGCCGGCGCAGCAGCCGGAGGCGGGCCAGGCCGCGCGCGATACCGCCTCCAGTTCCTCTTCGTCGGACTGCTTTGCGATCAGTTTGCCGGTGTACTCCCCCACGGTCTTGATTTCCACCGGCTGGTCGCGGAAGCGGCCGGGCAGGGCGGGGCCCCCGTTGAGGAAGGCGCCAGGCACGTTGAGGCGGGTCAGCGCCATCATCATCCCGGGGAAATTCTTGTCGCAGGCGCCGATACACATCAGGCCGTCGTACTGGTGGGCGCGCACCACCAGCTCGATGCTGTCGGCGATCACCTCCCGCGACATCAACGAGAAGTGCATGCCGGTGTGGCCGTTGACCAGAGCGTCCGAGACTGAAATGGTATTGAATTCGCGCGGTGTGCCGCCCCCCCGGTAGATGCCCCAGCGGGCCTGTTCCGAGACCTCGTTCAGGCGCATGTTACAGGCGCTCATTTCGCCGTGGCTGGACACCACGCCGACAAAGGGCTGGGCGATGTCCTCGTCGTCCAGGCCCAGGCCGCGCAGCATGGCGCGGGCGGCGGCTTTTACCGGGCCGGCCTTCATCACGTTGGAGCGGTAGGGCGGGCGCTTGGCGTTGTTATCGTTGCTCATTCACTTGTCCTTTCTTTATCTGGCATGCGCACAGGGGCGAGCACCTGGCTGGCGGCGCCGAATCTCTAGCTCTTCATCTTCAGCATGAAGTTGAGGATCTTGTTGGCCTTGCCGGCGTAGGGCGGCATCAGCATATCGACACTGCGGAACGGCCCCTGGTAAAACACCGGGCGCATTTTGGAAAACGTACTGAAGCCCTCGTAACCGTGATAGTGACCCATGCCGCTGTTGCCGACCCCGCCAAAGGGCAGGTCGTGCTGGGCGGCGTGCAGCAGGCCGTCGTTGACGGTCACCCCGCCGGACATGGTGTTGTCGATATACCAGTCAACCAGTGACTTGTCGTTAGTATAGACATAGAACGCCAGGGGACGGGGATGGCCGTCGATATAGTCGACGACCGCCTCGCGATCGCGGTAGGTCATCACCGGCAGCAGCGGGCCGAAGACCTCCCGCTGCATGATCTCCATCTGGTCGTCGACATCGAGCACGATGTGCGGCGGGAAGATACGGCGTTCGGCGTCGGGCTGCTGGCCCTCGAACAGGTTGATGACACGCGCGCCCCTGGCGCGGGCATCCTCCAGGGTCGCCTGCAGGCGGTCGTAGGAGCGCTGGTCGATGACGGCGGTGTAGTCGCCGTTGTTGATATCCGGGTAGCGCGCGTTGCAGATGCGCCGGGCCTCGTCGACAAAATCCTGCTCCCTGCCCTCGGGCAGGAACAGGTAGTCGACGTTGGTGCAGATCTGGCCGGCATTGAACATCTTGACCCACATGATCCGTTCCACCGCCTTGGTGAAGTTGAAATCGGGGGCGATGACGGTGGGGGACTTGCCGCCCAGTTCCAGGGTGACCGGGGTCAGGTGCTGGGCACAGTTCGCCATGACCGCCTTGCCGGTGGCCGGAGAGCCGGTGAAGAACAGGTGGTTGAAGGGCAGCGAGGTGAACGCCGGTCCGCGGCCGTTGCCGTCCTCGAAGAAGGCGAGCTTGCCGCGGGGGAAATACTTCGGCGCCAGTTCCTTGAACAGCTTGGCCAGGGCCTGGGAATTCTCCGACATCTTGATCATGGCGGTATTGCCGGCGGCAAAGATGCCGGTCAGGGGCGAGAAGGCCATGGAGATGGGGAAGTTCCAGGGCACCACGATACCCACCACGCCCAGCGGCTGGGGGATCACCCTGGCCTTCGCCAGCGGATACTGGGTGGCATCGAGATGGCGCTTCTGCGGCTTCATCCACTTCTTCAGCTGCTTGATGGCGTCGAGGATGCCGTCCTGATTGATCAGCAGCTCGGAAAAGATGGTCTCGAAGCGCGAGCGGCAGCCGTAATCGGCGTTGACCGCCTCGATCAGCGCTTCCCGGTTTTCCACCAGCATCCGGTGCAGCGCCTTCAGGTCGGCCACCCGCTCCTGGTAGTCCGGATTGCGATGGGCCAGGTAATAGGCCTGCTGTTCGTCGAAGACGTCCTGGAATTCATCGGGAATGAGTTGTTGTCCTGTTGCGAGCGGCTGGTTCATTGCCTTGACCTCGTGTTGGGGCACTGTGGCCCGTGCTGGAAGTTGATGTCCCGGTGTTTGGGGCTATGACCGCAAATGTAACCGGGTCGGCGCAAAAAGAGTGTCATGCAGGCGACAGTTGACGAATTCCCCCGGATAGTCAGCTAGTTGACAGATGCGGGGCACTGGATAGACGACTATATTGCTACTGCAACCATTAGTCCGGGAGAACAGGCGCATGCGACAGACCACAGGCGGTGACGCGTTTTTTCTGTATACCGATCGGGAGAGCCGGCACCAGCATATTTCGATGCTGAACATCTACGACCAGTCCTCGGTGCGCGGCGGTCCATTACGCTTCAAGACTATTCTCGAGCAGGTGGAGAAACGCCTGGGGGCATCGCCGATCTTCCGCCAGAAACTGGTGCAGGTACCGCTGAATCTCGACTACCCCTACTGGATCAACGATCCGGATTTCGACCTCGAGTTTCACGTACGGCATATAGCGCTGCCCAAGCCCGGGGACTGGCGCCAGCTCTGCATCCAGGTATCCCGGCTGCATTCGCGCCCGCTGGACATGTCCAGGCCGGTGTGGGAGATGTACGTGATCGAGGGCCTGGACAACGTCGATTTCCTGCCCGGGGGCGCGTTCGCCATCATGACCAAGGTCCACCATGTAGCCCTGGACGGTGTCGCCGCCGCCGAGCTGACCATGGCCATCCACGACACCGAGCCCTATCCCGACAAGGAGCGGCGCCAGCGCCGCTGGCGAGCGGAGCGGCCTCCGCGCTCATCGGAGCTGCTCGGCCGCGCCGGTATCAATAACCTGCGCCGCGGCCTGCGTACCGGCCTGACGTTGACCGGGAAGCTGGGCGGCGCCGCGCGGGCAATGGCCTCCTCCAGCAAGGAACCGGTATCTGCCGAGCAGGGCAAAGCGCCGGTGACCCGCTTCAACCAGCCCATTTCGCCCCACCGGGTGTGGGATGCAGCGCGTTTTGACCTGGAGGAGTTCCGGGCGGTAAAGACGGCGGTCCCCGGGGCCACCATCAACGACGTGGTGCTGACCGTCTGCGGTGGCGCCATGATCCGCTATCTCGACAGCAAGCATGAAACCCCCGACCTGCCGCTGACCGCCATGGTCCCGGTCAGCGTGCGCTCGAAAGACGAGAGTGGGGGTGCCGGCAACAAGATCCACCTGAGCCGGACCAGTCTCGGCACCCTGGAGCGCGACCCGCTCAAGCGCCTGGCGCTGGTGCGCAAGAATATGGAGGCGTTGAAACGCGCGAACGCGGTGAGTGCCCGCGAACTGATGGAAATACAGGAGCAGATACCGGCCCCCACCCTGATGCTGGCGGGTCGGGCGGTGGCCGCCTCCCGGGGACCCGGCCGCAGCTATCGGGCCAGCCACAACATGGTGGTCACCAACGTGCCCGGGCCGCAGCAGCCCCTGTACTTCTGCGGTGCGCGGCTGGTGATGTTCACCGGTATGGCGGTCATTGGCGACAATATGGGCATCAGTCACGCGGTCACCAGCTACGACGGGGACCTGGTCATCGCGCCGCTGTCCGACCGCAAGATGATGCCCGACCCCGCGTTTTACCGCGAATGCCTGGAGGCGGCTTTTGCCGAACTCAGGGAAGCGGCAGTGGGCAAGCTTGCCAGCAAGCCGGGCAAGCCGAAAAAGAAAAGCGCCCCCGCGAAGAAACGCGGCAAGCGGGCAACAAGCCGCGGCGGTGCGAAAACATGAATCGACTGACGCTGCTGGACAGCATGTTCCTGGGGCTGGAGTCCCCGGAGATTCCCGCCCACGTCGCCGGGTTGCAGATTTACGAGTTGCCCAGGGGCAAGGGCAGCGCCTGGCTCCACGGCCTGATGGCGGAGCTGCGCCAGCGTCCCCCGGGGTCGCCGTTTAACGAGAAGTTGCACTGCCGCCTGGGGGGGCTGCCGGAGCTGGTGGTGGACGAGGATTACGACCCCGAATACCACCTGCGCCATACGGTCCTGCCCCGGCCCGGAACCGATGAGCAGCTGCGCAGCGTGCTGGCGCGGCTGCAGGCCCACCTGATTGACCGGGACCGGCCGCTGTGGGAATTCCACCTGATTGAAGGCCTCGAGAACCGTCGCTTTGCCTTCTACATCAAGATTCACCACGCCATCTGTGACGGAGCGACCTTTTCCAAGTGGATGTCACAGGCCACCACCCGCAGCGCGGCCAGCAAGGACATGCGCCCGATCTGGCAGCGCCCCCGGATGCGCGCCAGCCGTACCCCGCGCACCGGCCTGGAAGCGCTGCAGGCGCCCGTCAATATGCTGGCCACGGCCCGGGACCTCGGCCTCGGCCTGGGGCAACTGGGCGGAAAACTGCTGCAACGCCGTTTCCTGCAGGGCGACCGGAGTATCGCCCTGCCCCTGTCCAGCCCGAGCACGGCCCTGTCCGCGCCGCCGACCGCGTCGCGCAACCTGGCGTTCACCCACTTCCCCCTCGCCGACCTGAAGGCCATGGGCAAACCCTCGGGGGCCACCCTGAACGATGTGGTGCTGGCCCTCTGCGATGCCGCCCTGCGGCGATTTCTGGCGGAGCAGGGTCAGGTCCCCGAGCAGCCCCTGGTCGCGCTGGTGCCGGTAAACCTGCGCCAACCGGGCAGTGAGGAGGAAGGTAACCTGGTGACCAGTATCCAGGTCAAGCTGGGCGACCGGGACCAGGGGCACGCCGAACGCCTGGCGGCGGTCCGCGACGCCATGCGCAGCGGCAAGGCGCTGTACACCGAAATTCCCACCGTCGCCTCCCAGGCCTACAGCCTTGGCGCCGCGGGCCTCGGGGCCATCGGCACCGCGCTGCACCTGGAGGGCATCATGCCGCCTCCCTGCAACCTGATTATTTCCAATGTTCCCGGACCGCGGGAAACCCGTTATTTCGGCGGCGCCAGATTGCTGGAGACCTACCCGATTTCCGGTATCGCGCCGATGAGCGCGCTCAACGTGACTGTCTACAGTTACGATGGCGAGCTGTTTTTCGGCCTGGTGGCGGGGCGCCGCGCCCTGCCGCACCTGCACGACCTGAAGCTCTGCATAGACGAGGTCTACGATGAATTCCACGAGCAGCTGCTCGGCGCGGACTGAGCAGCGACCAACCAAGGAGAGTATAGACAGATATGAAGATCAACAAAGTATTGATTGTCGGCGCCGGCACCATGGGCCAGCAAATCAGTTTCCAGTGCGCGATGCACGGTTTCGAGACCGTCGTGTACAACCACCGGGCGCCGTCGCTGGAGGTGTGCCGGCAGGCACATCAGTCATTCGCGACGCACTTTCAGCAGACAAGAGGCGTGCCCGCAAAGGACACCGATGCCGCCCTCACGCGGCTCAGCTATTCAACAGATTTGCCCAGTGCCTGTGAAGATGCAGACCTGGTCAACGAGTCGATCCTCGAGGACCTGGCGATCAAGCAACCCTTCTACGAGCAGCTGTGCCAGTACCTGCCGCAGTCGTCGATCATCACCACCAATACCTCGACCTTCCTCCCCAGCCAGTTGACCGGCTGCATCACCCGGCCGGAGCGGTTTATGGCCCTGCACTTCGTGGTCGGCATCTGGGATGCCCCCATCGCCGAGCTGATGGGCCACCCGGGCACCTCAGCGGACACCGTCGCCACCACCACCGATTTTGCCCGGGCGATCGGCCTGGTGCCCATCAGCATCAACAAGGAGCAGCCAGGCTATGTCATCAATTCCCTGCTGATTCCCTGGGCGCTGGCGGCCCAGTCACTGGTGACCAACGCTGTCACCAGCGTGGAAGACGTGGACAGGACCTGGATGATTTCCACCGGCATGGCCATGGGACCCTTTGGGCTCATGGATATGATCGGGCTCGGTACCGTGCACGCCGTGCTGTCCAATCTGGCGGATGCCAGCGGCGATGCCCAGCAGCGCAAGGACGCTGACTACGTGCAGGCGCACTTTATCGACCAGGGCAAACTGGGGCTCAAGAGCGGTTCCGGCTACTACGACTATCCGGACCCGGCCTTCTCCCGGCCCGGTTTCCTGGGCTGAGGCGCCTACTGTCGGCAAGGCGACAGTATTCAGCTGCCCCGTTACTCTATTCTAGCCAGTCAACAGTCTCCAGGCCTGCGAGGGTGCCACCATGGAAAATATCTGTATCGAACTTCATCCCAACGACGATGTGCTTATCGCGCGGGATGATATCCCCGCGGGTACCCCGCTGACGGACACGCTGCGGACCACGTCGGACATCCCCGCCAGCCACAAGGTGGCACGGCGGGCGATTGCCCGCGGGGCCCCGGTACACCGCTACAACCAGGTGATCGGCTTTGCGGCGCAGGACATCCAGGCCGGTGAGCATGTGCACTCGCACAACCTGGAAATGGGCCGGGTCGAGCTGGACTACGCGTTTTGCCGTGACGCCAGGCCGACCCCGCCGCCTGCCGCGCAGCGTACCTTCATGGGTATCCGCCGCGCCGATGGCCGGGTGGCGACGCGTAACTACATCGCCGTGATCTCCAGCGTCAATTGCTCGGCGACGGCGGCAAAGATGATCGGCGACCACTACCGCAACGCCCTGGACGGGTTTCCCAATGTGGACGGCGTGCTGGCGCTTACCCACAAGAGCGGCTGTGGCCTCGATCACCCGCTGCCGGGTATCAACGCCCTGAAAAGCGCGCTCGCGGGTTACGCCCGCCACCCCAATATCGCCCACGTCATAGTCGTTGGCCTCGGCTGCGAAATTGCCAACCTCGGCGACGTGCTCGGCGGGGCCCCCGGGGACTCCTACTCCATCCAGGCCGAAGGCGGCACCCGCAAGCTGGTGGACAGGGTGATCAGCCGTATCGATGAACTCCTGCCGGCGGTGAACGCGGTGCAGCGTGAACCGGTGCCGCTGTCCGCGCTCACCCTGGCCATGCAGTGCGGCGGTTCGTCCGGGATTTCGGGGATCAGTTGCAACCCCGCGCTCGGCCATGCGGTCGACCTGCTGGTACAGCAGGGGGGCACGGCGATCCTGTCCGAGACCACCGAGTGCTACGGTGCCGAGCACCTGCTCACCGCCCGCGCCGCCAGCGAGGAGGTCGGTCGCAAACTGGTGGAGCGCATCAAGTGGTGGGAAGACTTTACCGCCAGGAACAGCATGGTGATCGACAACAACCCCTCGCCGGGCAACAAGGCGGGCGGTCTGACCACCATCATCGAGAAGTCGCTCGGCTCCATCGCCAAGGGCGGCACCACCAGCCTGAACGAGGTCTACCAGTACGCCGAACCGGTCGAGGCCGGCAAGGGCCTGGTGTTCATGGACGCGCCCGCGTTTGACCCGGTGGGCGCCACCGCCCAGGTCGCCGGGGGCGCCACCCTTATGGTGTTCACCACCGACCGGGGGTCCGCCTTTGGCTGCAAACCGGCGCCGTCCATCAAACTGGCGGGGAGCACCTCACTGTTCGAGCGCATGCCGGACGATATGGACATCAATGCCGGGACCATCCTCGACGGCAGTGAATCGGTGGAGGTGGTTGGCGCGCGCATCTTCGAGCGCATCATCGCGGTGGCCTCCGGCGAGCGCTCGCTGAGCGAGGCCATGGGTTATGGTGAGGAGGAGTTCTGCCCCTGGGACATGGGCGTGATGCTCTGACAGTGCCCGGAGGGTAAAACACGAGCGGCGCTCACGGCCCGCCGCTACCGCGCCTGCCCCCGGCATGAACACACCGGGCTTGTGCAGTGCAGCCTTACCGGCGCAGCGGAGGCTGCGCCGGCGCTGAGGCGGTCAGAATATCTTGCCGGGGTTGAGAATGTTGCCCGGGTCCAGCGCCTGCTTGATGGAACGCATCAGCGCCATTTCCGCCGGCGAGCGCGAGTGGGGCAGGAACTCGCGTTTTTCCAGGCCGATGCCGTGCTCCGCCGACACCGAGCCGCCCGCTTTGCCCAGGCGCTCGTAGACCAGGGTCTCGATGGCGTGCTTGTCCTCCACCGGGCCAATGCCCAGGTGGATATTGCCGTCGCCGAGGTGACCGAAGCTGACCAGGCGGGTATCGGGATAGCGCGCTTCGAGCACGCCAGCCAGGTCATCAATATAGGCCTCCATCTCGCGGATCGGCAGGCTGATGTCGAAGATTGCCGGCGGGAACGTGGCGTGCATCAGGGTTTCCACGTCGTCGCGCATCTCCCATAACTGCGCCGCCTGCTGGCTGGACTGGCAGATCACCGCATCGGCGACATGCCCTTCTTCCATCAGCGCACCCAGCACCGCCATGAACTGCTCCTGCTCCCGCTCCGGGTCGGCGCCCTCGGATTCCAACAGCACATAGTAGGGATGGCTGGTCGGCAATACCGCCTGGTGCTTGCCGGATTCATCGGTCATGAAGTGGTAGAAATTGCGCCACATCACTTCAAAGGAGCTGAGCTTGCCCTCCAGTTCGACGCCCAGCCGGCGCAGCAGGCCGGCCACGTCGGCAAAGCTGTCCAGGGCCACAAAAGCGGTTTGCACCGAGCGCGCCCGGGGTCGCAGCCGCAGCACGGCCCGGGTCACAATACCCAGGGTACCTTCGCTGCCGATAAACAGCTGCTTGAGGTCGTAACCGGTATTGTTCTTGAGCATTTCGTTCATCGACGAGATCACCGTGCCGTCCGCCAGCACCGCTTCCAGACCCAGCACCTGCTCGCGCATCATGCCGTAGCGCACCACGCTGTTGCCGCCGGCGTTGGTACCGATCATGCCACCGATCTGGGCGCTGCCGCGGGCGCCGAAGTCCACGGCAAACTGCCAGCCCGCCTCTTGCGCCGCTTCCTGCACGTTTTGCAGGACGGCGCCGGCCTGGACCGTCATGACGCCCGCCTCGGCATCGACGTGCTCAATGGCGTTCATCCGCTCGAGGGAGATCACCAGGTCCTCGGGATTACAGGTAATACCATCCACCAGGCCGGTCAGGCCGCCCCAGGGGACGAGGCTCTGCCCGGCGTCGTTGCACAGGCGCAGAACTTGCGAGACTTCCTCGGTGGAGGCCGGGCGCACGATGGCTCGTGCCGGACAGCTCCCCTGTCCCCAGCTGCGGTTGGGCCGGCTGCTGACATCATCGCCGGTCAGCAGGCCCTTGTCGCCGACGATGTCTCTCAGTTGTGCAAGCAGCTTGTCTGTGTCGCTCATTGTCGCGGTCCTCGTTGGCAGTCAGCGGGTTATTCAGCTGCAGCGGTCGCCGGGTTGGCCGGCGCTGAGGAATTGCTGGATATTGGCCAGCGCCCGGCGCGCCATGTCCGCCCGGCACTCGCCGGTGGCGCTGCCGATGTGCGGCAGCAGGGTGACGTTATCGAAGCTTAGCAGGTCCTGGTGGACCTGCGGCTCGAACTCGAATACATCCAGCCCGGCACCCCCCAGCTGGCCGCCCGCCAGGGCATCAACCAGCGCCTGCTCATCCACCAGCGGGCCGCGCCCGGTATTGATCAGTACCGCGCCGGGCTTCATCTGCGCCAGGGCCTCGCTGTTGACCAGGTGCCGGTTGTCCTCTGTCAGCGGGCAGTTGAGGCTGACGATGTCCGCGCGGGCGAGCAAATCGGCGAGTTCGGCGCAGTATTCGGCGCCCAGCGCTGCCTCGGCTTCGGCCTTGCGGCGTGGCCCGTGGTAGAGAATATTCATGTTGAAGCCCTGCGCCCGGCGGGCCACGGCCTGGCCTATCTCGCCCAGGCCGATGATGCCCAGGGTCTTGCCGTGAACCCGCAGGCCCATATGGCCCGCACCCTGCGCCCACTCGTCGGCGCGCAGCCTGCGCTCGCAGTAGCTCAGCCGGCGGCAGGTCGCCAGCAGCAGGGCGAAGGTGAGGTCGGCGGTGTCCTCGGTGACCACCGGCGTGTTGCTGACCGCGATGCCCCGGGAGGTGGCGGCGGCCAGGTCGATATTATCGGTGCCGGTGGCGATGTTGGCGATCAGTCCCAGGCTGTCCGGGAAGCGCTGGATCAGCTGCTCGGGCACCGGATCGACGCCGGTTGCCAGGTAAACGGCGGCGCCTTCCAGCACCTCCGCCGCAGGGTCGGTGCCGCCGACGCGTACCTCGGCAAAACCGGCCAGTGCCTCGGTGAACATCGGTGGCAGTTCACGCGACAGCACGATGATGGGCTTGCCTGTACTCATTGTGCCAGCTCCTCTATCAGTTCCGGAGAGAATTCGTCGATGCTGCGAATGCCCAGCAGCGCCATGGCCACCAGCAATTCGCGCTGCAACACATCCAGCAGGCTGGCCACCGCGTCCTCGCCGCCAGCAGCCAGGGCGTACACCCAGGGCCGGCCCATCAGCACGCCGTCGGCGCCCAGGGCCAGGGCCTTGGCCAGGTCGATGCCGCTGCGGATGCCGCCGTCCAGCAGGATCTCCGTCTGCTCACCGAGGGCGGCGCCGATGGCGCCGAGTTTGCTGATACTGGAGGCCACGCCGTCGAGCTGGCGACCACCGTGGTTGGAGACCACCAGGCCGTCGGCGCCGGTATCGACTGCGGCGCGGGCGTCATCCACTTCCAGCACGCCCTTGATGTACAGCTTGCCCTTCCAGATGCCGCGCAGCCAGGCGATGTCCTCCCAGGTGACGGTGGGATCGAACTGCTGGTCGATAAAGGCTTTGTAGGCGTCCAGGTCATCGGGATCGGGCACCACGTCCCGCAGGTTGCCGATGCAGTGGGGCTTGCCGCGGATGCCCACGTCCAGCGCCCAGGCGGGGCTGGTGGCGAGCTGGGCGAGGTAGGACAGCTTGCCCGGAATACCGCCGCCGAGCATGCCGTTGCGGTAGTCGCGCAGGCGCATGCCGGCCACCGGCAGGTCGACGGTGAACAGCAGGGTGTCGCAGCCCGCCGCCGCGGCCCGCGCCAGCAGTTTCTCGACGATGGCCCGGTCCCGCAGCATGTACAGCTGGAACCAGGGCGCCCGGCCGGTCGCCGCGACTTCCTCCAGGGTGCAGATGCCCAGGGTGGAAAGCGTGAAGGGAATACCGGCGCGCTGTGCCGCGCGGGCGCCCTGCGCCTCCCCGCGGCAGGCGTACATGCCGGCCATGCCCACCGGCGCCAGGGCCAGGGGCATGTTGACCTCCCGCCCGGCCAGGGTGCTGGCGGTGCTGACTCCGTCCACGTCCCGCAGTACCCGCTGCAGCAGGTGATAGCGGCCAAAGTCACTCTCGTTGGCCGCCGCCGTGACCTCGTCGTTGGCCGCACCATCGAGGTAGTCGAACAGGAAGCGCGGCAGGCGGCGACGCGCGCGACGGCGGTAGTCGCCCACGGTGACGGGTACAACATCGTAAATACTCATGGCAGCATCTCTTCTTGTCTTCGGTTTCCAGTAGGTATTACATGGCCGCAAGTCTGGCAGGGATTGCCCGCCAACTCTGTCGCCCCGGCGACAGTTGTCAGCCAATGGCCGCCACCACCATGACCGCCAGTGTCGCCAGCACGGGAATCACCACGGTGATAATGCCGACGTCCTTGTAGGCTTCCCGGTGGCTCAGCCCGGTAATGGTCAGCATGGCCACGATCGCGCCGCAATGGGGCAGTGAGTCAAAGCCGCCGCTGGCCATGGTGGACACCCGGTGCAGGACCTGGGGATCGATGCCCATCTCGATGTAGGCCGGTGCCATGGTTTGCATGAAAATCTGCAGGCCGCCGGAAGCCGATCCGGTAATGGCGGAGACCAGGCTGACCGAGGTGAACATCGAGAGCAGCGGCGGCAAGCCGGAATCCAGCATGATGGACGTGAACTGGGAAAACCCGGCGGTGTGGGTGACCACGCCGCCAAAGCCGATCACCGCGGCGGTATTGATCAGCGGCATGATGGCGTCCTGGGTGCCCTCGCCCATCACGTGCAGGGCGTGTCTGCGGACAAAGGGAAACAGTGCTGCCGCCAGCAGTGAGCCGGCGATCAGGGCAATGCTGGGCCAGACAATGGGCTGGCTGTTGGCAAAGCGCAGCAGCGCCATGATGCCGTCCCCGCTGTCGATGGCGCCCTCGGGCAGGGCCAGGGTGAGTACCCGCGGCAGGATAATGGTCAGCAGCACCAGGGCCAGCGGCAGGCAGGCCAGGGCCCAGTGGGGGTAGGCGCTGTCCTCGATGTCGGTGATGCGGTCCCGGGGGCCGGCCTGGAAGTGCTCACCGCGCGCGGCGGCGAGTACCCGCTGGCGCTCCAGGTACCAGATGCCGCCCGCAAACATCAGGCCGCCACCGAGCAGCCCGAGCCAGAATCCCGCGAACAGGTCCGTGCCCAGCGCCGAGGCGGCGATCACGTTGTGGATGGACGGCGTACCGGGCAGGGCGGTGAGGGTGAAGGTGCCAGCCCCCAGGGCGAGGGCGGCGCAAAACAGGCGCTTGGGAATATCGGCTTCCTGCAGCAGCTTGAGTCCCAGGGGGTACATGGCGAACACCACCACGAACACCACCACCCCGCCGTAGGTCAGCAGGCCGCAGGCCAGGGTGGTGATCCACAGCGCCCGGTGGGCCCCCAGCTTGCGCACCAGCGCCAGGGCGATACTGGCCGCGGCATGGCTGTCGCCCATTACCCGGCCGAAGATGGCGCCGGCGGTAAACAGCAGGAAAAACTTGCCGGCGAAGGTGAAGGCGCCCAGTGGCCCGAAGGCGTAGAAGTCGGTCATGCCCGCGGCCAGCGGCAAGCTGTTGGTCAGGATCACCAGCAGGGAGCAGAGCAGGGACGCAAAAACGATATTGACCCCGCGCAGCGCCAGCCAGATCAACAGGGCCACACTGCCCAGCAGTCCCATATACGCCATAGTTTACTCCTTGGTCAGGCGGCCGGGGGCCAGCCCTTGATTAGTATTCTAGGGTAGTAGTGTAGCCCCTGTCGGGGCAGAAGTTTGTCGGCAAGGTGACAATCCGGGAAGCCTGCCGGGGCAGGTAGGTGCCGCCTGTGGCCCTGGCCGCGGCTCCGGCCGGGCAGCACGGACTCAGATATAGTAAATCAGCACATAGGCCGACAGCAGGATGGCGATCCAAATGGCGGTGGTGCCGATGGTCCAGGAACGGGCGAATACCGCCTGCTCCTCACTGTCGGCCGTGTGCGGCTGGCCGAGATAGCGGGCGGTGAAATTGTGCAGCATTTTCCGCCAGGCCGCCCCCATCCGGGTACGCAGGTCGCCCAGGGCATCCAGGTAGCGCGCCAGGCGCCCCGCCAGCAGGGGCAGGCCCCGCCGCCACAGCCAGTCCACATCGAGGCTGATGGTCTCGGTGCGTTTCATCAGCGGCAGCAGCAGGAAGAAGGCCAGCCCCGAGAACAGCAGCAGTTGCAGGTAGAACAGCACCTTGCCGGGGGTGTAAGCCACGTAGTCAACCGGGTAGGGCAGGAACTGGTACAGCCACTCGGGGAAAATGCCCAGTACCAGGCACAGTGCCGAGAAAATAATCATCGCCGCGGCCATGTTCCAGGGCGCGTCCTTGGGCCGCAGCCCGGAATCCTTCTGGAAGAATACGAACCAGGGGAACTTGATGCCGGCGTGCAGGAATACCCCGGCGGAGGCCGCGGTCAGCAGCATGTAAACCCAGACCAGCTCCTCACTGGCGGCGGCCTGGGAGATCATGCTCTTGGTGGTGAAACCCGAGGTCAGCGGGAAACTGGAGATCGACAGGGCGCCGACAATGCAGCAGGCGGTGGTGAGCGGCATGGTCCGGAACAGCCCGCCGAGTTCGCTGCAGCGATTGCGCCCGGTGCGATAAATGACCACCCCGGCGCTCATGAACAGCAGCGCCTTGTAGATGATGTGGGCGAAGGCGTGGGCGGCGGCGCCGTTCAGTGCCAGCTGGGTGCCAATACCCACGGCGCAGACCATGAACCCGACCTGGTTGACCACCGAGTAGGCGAGTATGCGGCGGATGTCATTTTCCAGCAGCGCGTAAATAATGCCGTACATGATCATGAACAGGCCGACCCAGACCAGTAGCGGCTCCCCGGGGAACAGCAGGATCAGGGCCAGTACCGCGGTCTTGGTGGTAAACGCGGAGAGAAACACCGAACCGGTGAAGCTGGACTCCGGGTAGGCGTCCGCCAGCCAGGCCGACAGCGGTGGCGCCGCGGCGTTGATCAGGATGCCGCACAGAATCATCCAGCTGTTGAAGTCCTGGGCCAGCATGGGAGTGATCTGGATGGATCCGGTGCTGACCACCACGCCCTCGATCCCGACCTTCAGTATCACCCCGCCAACCAGGTGGAGGATGGCGTAGCGGATGCCGGCGGCGCGGGCGGCGGCGTTGCCACCGCACCACACCACAACGGTGGAAAACAGGGCCATCAGCTCCCAGTAGATGAACAGGGAAATCAGGTCGCCGGCAAAGCTGACCCCGATCGCCCCGGCGGCGTAGAAATAGGCCGCCGCCAGCTCGTGCCAGCGCGCCAGGCGGAAAGCGAACAGGCCGCCGACAAAGGCCATCAGGGCAAAGATGGTGGCAAACAGGCGGCGCAGCGGGCCCCCTTCCACCGGTTCGATCTGGTAGGACAGGAAGCGCACCGTGTCCTGCACCCCGTCGGGCACCTGCCACACCGCCCACAGGGTGAGCAGCGGCGCCAGCAGCACCACCGCGGTGCGCACATGGCCGCGGGCCGGGCCGATGGCCAGGGCGGCCACCACCATGATCAGCGCGGGCGACATCAGCTCAGGCATGCTCTTCAGGCTCCGCGTAGTAGTCGTTGGGGCGTTTGAGCAAATAGCCCAGGCCCTTGGCGAACAGCACCATCAGCAGGCAGCTCAGGAAACCGAACACGGCGCCGAAGCCCAGCCAGCCATCCACGGTGAAGTAGCCCTTGACGTAAATCACCAGCTGGGCCAGCACGGTCAGCGCCAGCACGCTGGCAAAGCCCCACCACAGTTTGCGGATGGTGGCCGGGCGCGTCAGCCAGTGGTTGTCGTTTTGCGTGCTCATGGCAGCAGGCCCTCCACCAGTTGTTGCTCCAGTTCGATCACCGGGCCGTTGAAGAAAAAGAAGCCCAGGGTCAGCAGGGCCGTGGTGCACAGGGCGATAATCACCAGCAAGGGGGCCTCGCCGTGTTGCTTGCCCCCCGGCTGCTCGCTGTAGAACCAGGCCGCGAACACGATCGGTAAAAAGTAGATCGCGTTGAGGGCGGTGCTGCCGATGATGGTGAAAATCGCCAGCAGGTTATTGGCCTCGAAGGCCCCGGCCAGGATATACCACTTGGACACGAATCCGGCGGTCGGCGGTACGCCGATCATACTCAGGGCGCCGATGGTAAAGGCGGCCATGGTCCAGGGCATGCGCCGGCCGATACCGCGCAGCTGGACCAGTTCGGTCTTCTTGGCGGCGGTGTATATGGCGCCGGCGGCGAAGAACAGGGTGATCTTGCCGAAGGCGTGGGCCACCATGTGCACGGCGGCGCCGATTTCGGCCAGCGGCTTGAGCACCGCCGCCGCCATCACCACGTAGGACAGCTGGGCAATGGTGGAGTAGGCCAGCAGGCGTTTCAGGTTCTGCTGGCGCAGGGCTACCAGGCTGGCGGCAATAATGGTGAAGGCGGCGGCATACACCAGCCAGCCGGAGCTGGGCGTGGCGAACAGGAAATCGACGCCGAAGATGTAGACGATCACCTTGGTGACGGTGAATACCCCGGCCTTCACCACCGCCACCGCGTGCAGCAGGGCGCTGACCGGGGTGGGCGCAACCATGGCGGCCGGCAGCCAGCGGTGCACCGGCATCACTGCCGCCTTGCCGATGCCGAACACGAACAGCGCCAGCAGCAGGCCGACATCGGCCCCGGCGATGTTCCCTTCGAGAATGCCGCCGGGGGTGAAGTCGCCGTGCCCGGCCACGTGGTAGGTCCACAGGATGGCCGGCAGCAGCAGGCCGATGGAGGTGCACAGCAGGATGCCCAGGTAGACCCGCGCCGAGCGGATGGTGGCCTCGTCGCCCTTGTGTGCCACCAGCGGGTAAGTGGACAGGGTCAGCAGCTCGTAGCACAGGAACAGGGTCAGCAGGTTACCGGCGAAGGCGATGCCGATGGTGGCCGCCAGGGCCAGGGCGAAGCAGGTATAGAAGCGGGTCTGGTTTTTTTCCTTGTTGCCGCGCATGTAACCGATGCTGTACACCGAGTTGACAATCCACAGGCCGGAAGCCAGGGCGGCAAACAGCATGCCCAGCGGCTCCACCTCGAAGGCGATGGCGACCCCCGGCAGCATTTCGCTGACGGTCAGCGCCGGCCGGGCACCGGCGAACAGCGCCGGCAGCATGCCCCACACCACCCAGGCCAGGGTGGCGGCGCCGGTGAGGGTGACGCCCTCGCGCAGGTTGTCGGAAATCCGCCCGGCCAGCTGGATGCCCAGCGCGGTCACCAGCGGCACGCAGATAGCGAGGAGTATGACCTTGTCACCGCTCACAGGGTGTGCCTCATCAACAGGTTTGCCGCCGCGGAGGCCAGCGCCAGCGGGAACTGGGGAAAGAAGCCGAAGCCGATGTTGGCCAGCGCCACCAGCCAGGTCACCAGCAGCAGCTGCAGCGGGGCCTCGGTCGGCGCCGCCTCGGCCACGGGGGGCTTGAAGTACAGGGTCTCGACCATGCGCCAGACGTAGGCCAGGGCCATCAGCGAACTGATGATGATAATCGCCACCAGCAGCCAGGCGAAGTCGCCCTGGTCCATGGCCGCGTCTATCAGCAGCCACTTGCTGATGAAGCCGGCGGTGCCGGGCACCCCGATCAGGCTGAAACCGCAGATGACCAGGGCGGCGGTCGTCCACGGCATGCTGCGGGCGGCGCCGGCCAGCTGGTCCAGGCGCAGGTCGCGGTAGTGGCAGGCCAGCCCGGCAATGGCCAGGAACAGGCCGCCCTTGGCCAGGGCGTGGTTGAACATGTGGGCGGCAGAGGCGGTCAGTCCGGCCACGGAAATAAAGCTCGCGCCGAGGATGATGTAGCCGATTTGCGCCACCGACGACATTGCCAGCAGTCGCTTGATATGGCCCTCGAACATGGCTACCGCGGAGGCGACCAGGATTCCCAGCAGGGCCAGCGGCAGCAGGAACAGGGAGAACTGCAGGCCGTGGTTGGTCAGGTTGGCCTGGAACACAAAAAAGTCGAAGCGGATCAGCACGTAGATGGCCACCTTGGTGGCGCAGGCGGCGAGAAACACCGTCACCATGTGCGGGGCGTGGGCGTAGGCGTTGGGCAGCCACACATGCAGCGGGAACACCGCCGCTTTCAGGGCCAGGCCGATGGTGATAAAGCCCGCCGCCACCAGGATCGGGTTGATCTCGGTGACGTTGACGATGCGGGTTTCCATGTCGGCCAGGTTGAGGGTGCCGGTCATCATGTACACCAGGCCCACGCCGATCAGGTAAAAGGTGGCGCCGATGGTGCCCATGATCAGGTACTTGAACACCGCCGGCAGGGCGCGCCGGTCGGGGCCGCCGGCGATCAGCACATAGCTGGCGAGGGAGGAAATCTCCATGAATACGAAAATATTGAAGGCGTCGGCAGACACCGCGATGCCCGCCAGCCCCGCCAGTGCCAGCAGCCAGGCGGCGTAAAACAGCGGCTGGCGCTCATGCTCGATCTGGCGATTTATACTGGGCCGGGCAGCGATCATGGCGGCGGCCGCGGCGCCGCTAACGATGAGCAGGACCAGGGAGCTGAAGGGCCCCACCGACAGTTCAATCCCGTAGGGTGCGTCCCAGCCGCCCATGTCGTAACGCAGGTGGCCGCCATCGGCCACCACCATGGCCATGTTCAGGGCGATGGCGAAACTCAGCAGGGCAGCGGCGGTGGCGCCGGCCCAGGCCAGGCCGCGGGGCCGCAGCAGCAGGACCAGCGGCGCAGACAGCATCGGCACGATAACCTGCAGGGCCGGCAGGTGGGGTGTCAGGTCCATGAAATCAATCCGCGTCCAGTATTTCGTCTTCTTCGATGGTGCCGTAGGCCTCGAAGGTGCGCACCACGATTGCCAGGCCCAGGGCCAGGGTGGAGACGCCCACCACAATGGCGGTGAGAATCAGCACCTGGGGCAAGGGGTTGGAGTAGACCTGGTTTTCCATGCCCTTCTGGATAATGGGCGCGGTGCCGCCCTCGACCTTGTCCATGGTGATGTACATCAGGAATACCGCCGACTGGAAGATGGACAGGCCGATCAGCTTTTTCACCAGGTTTTTTTTGGTGATGACCGTGTACAGGCCCACCATCAGCAGGATGGCGAATACCCAGTAATTGAAGTAGCCCAGTAGTTCCAGCAGGTTCATGTGCGCATTGGCCTCTCGGCAAAAGCGTGGAAGATGCTGAGCAGGGCGCCGCAGACCGCCATGCCGACGCCGGCCTCGATCAACAGGATGCCCAGCTGCTGGCCGCTCACCGCATCGGCGGACAATACCGAGTACTCGAGGAAGTTACCCCCCAGCAGAATGCACAGCAGGCCGACGCCGCCGTAGAGGGTAGCGCCGCCGATGACCAGGGCCATGAGCACGGGCTTGGGCACCGCCCGCAGTGCCGCGGCCTCACCCTCCAGCAGGGCGTAGAGAATCACCCCCGAGGCGATCAGCGCCCCGGCCTGGAAGCCGCCGCCCGGCCCGTACTCGCCGTGGAACTGCACGTACAGCCCGAACAGCACGATAAAGGGAATGAGCAGGCGGCCGACGACCTGGGGAATCAGGTGGTGGCGCAGCCCCGAGGCCCAGGGGTCGTAGCGGCTGCCCTCGGGAGGGCGGATGCCGAGAATAAACTGCACCCCGATGCAGGCGGCGAAGACCACGAATACCTCGCCCAGGGTGTCGTAGCCGCGGAAGCTGCCCAGCACGGCGGTCACCACGTTGGGGAAGTCCATCAGCAGCGGGGTGTTCTCCAGGTACCAGGGGGCCAGGTGCTGGTGCACAGGCGCATCCGGGTCGCCGAGCGGGGGTTTGTCGAAGGAGGCGTAGATGAGCAGCGTGGCCAGCACCGCCACGACCACAAAGGCCAGTCGCCTGCCGACGCGCGCGGCCTTCTCCTCCTCGGTAGTCAGCGCCAGGGCGGAGAGAAAGATCACCGTGGTAATGCCCGCGCCCACCGCGGCCTCGGTCAGGGCCACATCGGCGGCGTCGAGGATAAAGAAGTTGGCGGCCATCAGCAGGCTGAAAATCGAGGTCAGCATGACCGCCACGAACAGGTTCTCGGTTTTCACGATGGCCAGCGCGGTGATCACCAGCAGGGACAGCAGGAACAGGGCGAACACGATAATCATGTGGTTTCGTCCTCACCCTGGGCCACCGGCCGCATTCCTGATTGCAGGGCCGCGTTGGCCAGCGCGTAGCTCGCGGTCGGCGCGGTGAGCAGCAGGAACAGCATGATGGCCACCAGCTTGGCCGAGGCCAGGGTCAGGCCCGCCTGCAGCACCAGGCCGGCAAAAATCAGGATAGTGGCCATGGTTTCCGTGAGACTGGCGGCGTGCAGCCGGCTGTAGAATTCGGGCAGGCGCAGGGCGCCGATGCCGCCGGCCAGCACAAACAGGCCTCCCGTGCAGAGCAGCGCCCAGCTGAGCACATCGAGCAGCGTGTCAATCATTCCCGGTGGCCTCCGTCTTGCGCGGTTTGGTCTGGATGAATTCCAGCACCGCCAGCACGCCAACCAGGTTGATCAGCGCGTAGGCCAGCGCCAGGTCGAGAAAGTCCGGGCGATTGAACAGGAAGGCGAGGACCGCCAGCAGCAGGGCGGTCTTGGTGCCGAACATATTGACCGCCAGTACCCGGTCATACACGCTGGGGCCGCGCAGGGCGCGGACCAGGGCGAGGATCATGGTCACCAGGATGGCGAGCGAGACAGCAATGTACATGGTCAGTCCAGCCCCAGCTTTGCCACCCGCCGCTCTGCTTCTCCACTGCGCAGGCCTCGGGCGCTGTTGGCGGTGAGACAGTGAACCAGGAGCCGGTTTTCATGCACGTCGATAGTGACCGTGCCGGGAGACAGGGTGATCGAGTTGCCGAGGATGACTTTGCCCGAGTCGGTTTTTTCACTGCTGCTGAGTTCGATCACGCTGGGCTGGATTGGCAGCGAGGGAGACAGCACCACCCGGGTGACCTCGAGGCTGGACTGGACTACTTCCTTGAGCACCCACCACCACAGCGCCGGCAGCCGCAGTAGCGCGCGCAGGGGCATGGCGTGACGGAAGGCTCCCATGCGCTTGGCCAGCCACAGGCTGAGCAGGCAGGAAAATACCCCCAGGCCGATCAGCAGCGGCTTGAACAGGCCGGACCAGAGCAGCCAGCTGGCCATCAGGATCAGGAACAGTGCCACCAGCTGCAGCGGTTTCGCGATATAGGGTGTGCTCACAGTCTTACTCGTCGCAGGGGTAGTGGTCGCGCAATGAGTCTTCCACAGTGACCCGGGCGGGAGAGTGGGCAAAATCATCGATATCGCGGGCAATGAGGTCGGCGACCACGGTAGTCACCACCTCGCGCAGCGGCACCCGATCATACAGGCAGAAACCGGTCAGGCTCCCGGGCGGGTAGTGGCTGCTCCTGCCGGGCATGCGCGTGCGCAGGGCGCGTTCAGTCAGCGCATCCAGGTTGTCCTCATCCTGCGCCAGATCCCGCAGGATACGGTCGTCGGTTACAACCGCGCCGTCGATAAAGCCCCGGATGTAGCTGCTGCAGTACTGTCCGTCGGCGCCCTCCGGGTCGCTGTCGAGATGTACGCAATGGGAGACGAGTTCGTGAATCGTCAGCACCTCCAGCGCCTGGCTGTGGGGCGCCCAGTGCACCGCCAGCAGCAGCGCGCAGGCGGTCACGTGATTACGCAACGGTCTCAACATAATTATTAGTGTCAGCTCCGTACCTCGGGGATCGAGAGGCGTAGTATAGAGGAAAGTGAGCTGAATGAAACAAGCCACTCCGCGATTCAAAACCGGGCAGAATATCAGGTTATTGGCGGCGCGGTGGCGTGCCGGCTCGCCATGGCAGGCGCTGCGGACGCGCCTAAACTTGATCCAGCTTAAGGGTGTAAACCCTGAAATTGGACTAACCTACCCTCTGTTAATGATCGAGGAGCACCGATGACTGACGAGTTGCCAGCCCTGGCCCGCGCCCCTGCGGCCCGGCCTCTGCCCGCAGTGGCGCTCTACCACGCCTGCGACCCGGCCCAGCTGCCTTTTGAGTCACTGGATGAACTGGAACCCCTGGCCGATCACTTCGGCCAGGACCGGGCAGTGGAGGCGCTGGAGTTCGGGCTGGAGATAGGCCATGAGGGCTTCAACGTATTCCTGCTGGGCAGTACCGGCGTGGGCAAGCGCGAACTGCTGGAAACCGTGCTCAGCAGCGCCGAGCGCAGCCGGCGCGGCGAACTCCGGGACTGGTGCTACGTCAATAATTTCGAGCGCCCGGACCAGCCTGTCGCCCTGAGCCTGCCCCCGGGGGGCGGCAGCCAGTTGCGCCGGGACATGGCTGAGGCGGTGGAAACCCTGCTCGCCATCATGCCGGCCACCTTCCAGAGCGACGAGTACCAGGCCCAGGTGCAGGCCCTGGGCGAGGAGTACCAGGAGCGGGAGAAAGCCGCGTTCCAGTCGCTGGCGGAGAAAGCCGGGGAGCACAACGTGGCCATGGTGCAGACACCTGGCGGCTACACCCTGGCGCCCACCAGCGAGGGTGAGATCATGTCGCCCCAGGATTTCGAGGCGCTGCCGGAGGAACAGAAAAAAGCGACCCTGGCCTATATCGAGGAGCTCAAGGAGGAGCTCAAAATCGTCGTCCGCCAGCTGCCGGGCTGGAAGATGGAGAGCCGGGAGCGCTTCAAGGCCCTCAACCAGGAGTTCAGCCAGCGCGCCATCGACCCGGTCTTCGGCCAGCTGAAGGACAAGTACCGGGAGTTTGCCGCGGTACTGACCTACCTGGAAGCGGTGCACGCCAATGTTATCGAGGAGGCCGAGTCCTTTACCGAGTTGCGGCAGGAATCGGCTATTCCGGAAAACGTGAAACAGCGGGTACGGGAGTATCCACAGTACAGCGTCAATGTGCTGGTGGATAACCGCGAACTCGATGCCGCGCCGGTCATCTACGAGGACAGTCCCACCTTTGCCAACCTGGTGGGAAGGGCGGAGCACGTGTCGCAAATGGGTACCCTGGTTACGGATTTCACCCTGGTGAAGCCGGGCGCCCTGCACCGGGCCAACGGCGGTTACCTGGTGCTGGAGGCGGACAAGGTGCTCACCAGCCCCTACGCCTGGCTGGCCCTGAAGCGGGCGCTGAAGTCCGGTGAGCTGCGCATCCAGTCCCTGGACCAGTTCTTCAGCTTTGTCAGCACCGTGCAGCTGGAGCCGGAACCCATCCCCCTGGATCTCAAGGTGGTGCTGACCGGGGACCGCTACCTGTACTACCTGCTGCAGCAATACGATCCGGAATTCGCCAGTCTGTTCAAGGTGGCCGCGGACATGTCCGAGGATATTCCGCGCTCGGCCCGGAACACCGCGCTGTTCGCCCGCATGATCCGCAGCCTGCAGCAGAGCAACGGCCTGCTGCCCCTGGACCGCGGCGGCGTGGCGCGGGTCATCGAGCAGGCCGCCCGGCGGCTGGAGGACGGCGAGCGCCTGAGCCTGCACCGCCAGCGCCTGGCCAACCTGCTGGCGGAGGCGGACTACCAGGCGCGGCGCAACAAGGCCGATGTCATTACCGCCGCGGTGGTCGACGCCAGCGTGGCCGCGGCCCGGCACCGCATGGACCAGCTCCGCGAGAAGTCCCACGAGGGTATTCTGCGGGAGATCATGCTGGTCTCCACCGACGGTACCGCGGTGGGCCAGGTCAACGGCCTGACCGTGTACCTGCTGGGGGACTATTCCTTTGGCCGCCCGGCCCGGATTACCGCCACCGCCCGCCTGGGCAGCGGCAAGGTGCTGGATATCGAGCGCGAGGTGGACCTGGGCGGACGCATTCACTCCAAGGCGGTGATGATCATCTCCGCCCTGCTGGCCAATCGTTACGCCCGCGAGCGCCCCCTGCCGCTGGCGGCGACCCTGGCCTTCGAGCAGTCCTATGGGGGTATCGAGGGCGACAGCGCCTCGGTGGCGGAATTTGTCGCCCTGGTGTCGGCCATTGCGGATATCCCGGTGCGCCAGGAACTCGCCGTGACCGGCTCCCTGAACCAGCACGGTCAGGTGCAGGCCATCGGCGGCATCAATGACAAGATCGAGGGCTTCTTCGACATCTGCCGGGCCCGCGGGCTAAGCGGCAGCCAGGGGGTGGTCATGCCCGCGGCCAACCGGGTCCACCTGATGCTGCGCCAGGATGTCATCGACGCCGTGGCGGCGGGCAGTTTCCATATTTACGCGGTGGATGACATCGACCAGGCCCTGCAGGTATTGACCGGGTTCACCACCGCCTCCATCGATACCCGCGTCGCGGCCCGGGTTGAGGCGCTGCAGGCGATCGCGCGCGAGCTGCACGCCAGGGATGCGGACAAGAACGATGGCTGACGACACCGCCCGGACCACGCTGCTGGTCCCCATCGACAACCAGGGGGTGAATCCCGCCACGCTGGAGCTGCTGGTGCGTATTGCCCAGCACCTGGACCGGCGCCTGCTGGGCCTGATCCTGGAAAACCCGCGCCTTGCGCGGGTGGCGGAGCTGCCGTTCACCACGGAAATCCTGCTCGGCAGCGGCGTCGAGCGCAGCCTGGAGCGCGACCACCTGAGCCGTCATCACAGCCAGGTGACGGCAGACACCCGCCGCCGCCTGCTGGCCCTGGCCCGGCAGGCGCGCATCGAGCTGAGTTTCGAGGAGGATCGGGGCGAACGCTGGCACTCGGCGCTGACCCGGGCCGATGGCCTGGACATCTTCATGCTGCCCCATCGGCGCTGGCAGAGCCTCGCCGGGCGCAGCCTGCCGGATCGCCGGGCGATCCCCAGGCTGGGATTGTTGATGGGCAAGGATGAGCTCGACTGCCGCCTGGTGACCACGGCGCTGGCGCTGGAGGAGGCGGGCCTGGTGGGCAGCGTGTACGCGCTGTATACCGGCAAGCCGGATATGGAGACCTGCGCGCCCCTGCTGCTGGGACGGGCGCGCTGCCACGTGCAGTCCGGCGCGCCGGCGGATGCCGCCGGCCTCACCAGCCTGATCCGCCGCTCGCCCTACGACCTGCTGATTATCGGCCGCCAGCGGCTGGCCAATATCCCGGCTGAAGTCCTCGATTCTGCCCTGGAGGCCGCCGGCGGCCAGGTCATGGTGGTGTCGTGAACAGGCCCTAAGCAAAGGAGAATCTCATGAATATCAAATCCGGAATTGCAAAGCTGGTAACGGTCACTGGCATGGTACTCAGCCTTGCAGCAGGCCAGGTGACGGCGGCTCCGGCAAATAACGATCATGACCACGGTCATGGTGCGATGGAACTCAGGCTTGATGACGGCAGCAAGTGGGCTGTCGATGCGCCACTAAGCCGCGCCATGAACAACATTCGAAGCGCCATGCACAATGAAATTGATGCTATCCATTCAGGTGAGCTGACACAGGAAAAGTACCTGGCATTGGCCAAAAAGATCAACCAAGAGGTCACTTACATGGTTGAGAATTGCAAGCTTGAACCGGAGGCCGATGCCCAGCTGCATCTGATCATTTCCCAACTGATGGAAGGTTCAGCCGCGATGGAAAACAACGCTAACGCCCGGGCTGGCGCGGTGAAGGTTGTTGGGGCGATGGAAAATTACGCTACCTATTTTGATGACCCGGACTTCACAGCGATTAAGCATTGATGTGAACCTATTCGAAAATTAACCGGACAGTAGTGATGAATATAATTTATCCAGCCTTACTCTGTTGAGCTGGGATCTGGACTTTGTCGACTTTATAAATAATAATGTCCTATATAATGAACAAATAAGATTTTATGGTTCATTAAATAAGACAGTTTATGAAAACGCAGGCAACCAGCACGCTACCAAGAGCAGCCCGCCAAGCCCTCGTCAAGCTGGGTGAGGACATTGCTGTTGCGCGCAAAAAGCGCCGGATATCGACGGTGTCCATGGCGGAGCGTGCATTCATCAGCCGGGGCACGCTCTATAAGGTCGAAAAGGGTGACCCCTCGGTCTCCATGGGCATCTACGCAACGGTGCTTTCTATCCTTGGGTTGGTGGAAGGTCTCGGAGATGTGGCCGATCGGCGTACCGATATCCTGGGGCTGGACATCGACGAAGATCGCCTGCCGAAAAAGATTCAGCCGCGCCGTCGCAAACGAGACCGCTCATGACGGACACCATCGAAATCCATATTGACCATGGCGGCGCTACACGCTTGGTCGGCCGATGCCGCTATGTCGCCAAGCGAAACAGTCAGAGCTCTGTTTTTGAATATGCCGGGGAGTGGCTGGGCACCCCGGATGCCTTTGCTCTCGATCCTGCCAATCTGCCGCTGGACGGCGGACAGATCTACACCACCTCGGATAAGTCAGCACTGCCTGGAGCGCTGCGGGATGCCGCCCCTGATCGTTGGGGGCAGCAACTGATCCGTCGTGCCTTGCGAAAATCCGGCGAAAAACGAACCCTGTCAGAAATTGATTATTTGCTGGCGATTACCGATCAAACCCGGATTGGGGCATTGCGATTCAAGCGCGAAGGCGAGGACAGTTTCGGTCACAATATCGGGCGCTACCGCGTGCCACCGCTGATCCAGCTGCCGGCGCTCATTAATGCTGCCGATGCAGTTCAAACCAATACGGACACGGCAGAAGACTTGAAGCTGCTATTGAACGAAGGATCACCGCTCGGTGGTGCTCGACCCAAGTCAGCCGTCATGGACAATGACGGCACGCTGGCCATTGCCAAGTTTCCGAAACCTGATGATGTTCGCAGTATCACCCATGGTGAAGTGCTGGCGATGAGGCTGGCAGCCAACGCAGGTATCAATGCCGCCCGGGCCCGGCTGCAGGACGTGGCCGGTCGACCGGTGGCCTTGATCACGCGTTTTGATCGGCACGATGGGAGACGTCTCCCTTTTTTGTCGGCGATGAGTTTGCTGGGCCTCAATGATGGCGACGAGGCGACCTACACCGACATTGCAGAATGTATCCGCATGTATTCAAGTGAGCCGACCAAAGATCTGCATGAACTGTGGCGGCGAATCGTCTTCGGCGTGTTGATCGGCAATCTTGATGACCATCTGCGCAATCATGGATTTCTCTATGACAGGGAAGACAAGTGGCGTCTATCGCCGGTCTATGATTTGAATCCTGTGCCGTCGGAGGAGAAAGTTCGCGAGCTCACCACCTGGATTTCAGAAGAAGCACCTGACGCGGATCTGGATATTGCGCGCAGAGCAGCGCCATTTTTTGCTTTGAAAGAGGACCAGGCCGAAGCCGTCATCGACGAGGTTTCCAACGCGTTGAAAGGGTGGCAGAGCACGGCGCGCCAACTGGGCATGAGTGCGGCGGACATCGCTGTCTATTCGACAGCGATTCAATGCGATTGAGCAGACAAAAAAGCCGAGCTGGATAGCTCGGCCTCCTTTAAATTGGTGCCCAGGAGAGGGCGGTTCCTCACGCTTTCGAAGCACTGCTTCGAGTGAGGGTTCGCGCCGGCGCTTTATCAGCCGGCCGGGAGTCCGACCCTGGAAACAAAAAAGCCGAGCTGGATAGCTCGGCCTCCTTCAAATTGGTGCCCAGGAGAGGGCGGTTCCTCACGCTTTCGAAGCACTGCTTCGAGTGAGGGTTCGCGCCGGCGCTTTATCAGCCGGCCGGGAGTCCGACCCTGGAAACAAAAAAGCCGAGCTGGATAGCTCGGCCTCCTTCAAATTGGTGCCCAGGAGAGGACTTGAACCTCCACGCCCTTGCGAGCACTAGCACCTGAAGCTAGCGTGTCTACCAATTTCACCACCTGGGCAGTTAGGTACCGCGACAGCAATACCTGAGGGCGCGCACTTTATATTTCGCACACGGCTTTGTCAATCCTCGCGTATAATGTTTTTTATGGCCGCCAAGCGCGCGGCCCGTCATCCCCGCGCAGGCGGGGATCCAGTGCCCTGTCAGCATGCGCTGCGTTCTGATCAGCGTCGGGCAGCGGCCCACACACACCACCAAAAAGGCCCCATTTATATGGCCAGAAAAGGCAAAATTGCCGACCCTCACGCCAAGCGCGAGGCCGCCAAATACGACAACCCCATTCCCAGTCGGGAGGTCATTCTCGAGGTCCTGCGGGACGCAAACAAACCCCTGAACCACGGCAAGCTGTGCAAGCGGCTGGACCTGGCCGAGCAGGAGCAGATGGACGCCCTGCGCAATCGCCTGCGAGCCATGGAGCGCGACGGCCAGATCATGTCCGATCGCAAGGGCGCCTATGGCCTGGTGGACAAGATGAACCTGGTGCACTGCAAGGTGCAGGGTCACCGGGACGGCTACGGTTTTGCCATGCCGGTGCGGGAGGGCGATGACATTTACCTCAGTTCCCGGCAGATGAATCTTGTGTTCGACGGTGACGAGGTGCTCATCCTGATCACCGGCGAGGACCGCCGCGGCCGTCCGGAAGGCAAGATCATCGAGGTGCTCAAGCGCGGCGTGACCAGCGTGGTGGGGCGTTATCAGGAGGAGAGCGGTATCGGCTTCGTGATCCCCGACAATGGCCGCCTCACCAACCAGTTCCTGATTCCACCGAAAGAGAAAAACGGGGCCCGCAATGGGCAAATAGTGACCGCCGAGATTACCGACTATCCCACCCGCAAGCTGGGTGCCAAGGCGCGGATTACCGAAATTCTGGGGGACCACCTGGACCCCGGCCTGGAAATCGACGTGGCCATTCGCTCCCACGACATCCCCTGGGAGTGGCCGGAGGAGGTGCTGGCCGAGGCCGCCGCGCTGGAGGAGGAGCCCGCAGAGGAGGACAAGCTGCACCGCGTCGACCTGCGCGACCTGGCCTTCGTCACTATCGACGGTGAGGATGCCCGGGATTTCGACGACGCCGTCTACTGCGAGAAACGCCGCTTTGGCGGCTGGCGCCTGTGGGTGGCGATTGCCGACGTGTCCCACTACGTGCGCCCCGGCTCCGCGCTGGACGAGGAAGCCAGCACCCGGGCAACCTCCGTGTATTTTCCCGAGCGCGTGGTGCCGATGCTGCCGGAGGCGCTGTCCAACGGCCTCTGTTCGCTGAAACCGGCGGTGGACCGGCTGGCCATGGTCTGTGAAATGGAGATTGGCAAGGCCGGCAAACTGGGCAAATACCGCTTTTACGAGGCGGTGATTCACTCCCATGCGCGCCTGACCTATACCCAGGTGGGCGAGGTGCTGGAAAACGGGGATCACCCGGATGTGGACAAGGCTCGCGAGCCAGACATCCGCCGTTTGCACGACCTGTACAAGGCGCTGCGCGGGGCCCGCGATGTGCGCGGGGCGATCGATTTCGACACGGTGGAAACCCGCATCATTTTCGATGAGCAGAAAAAGATCGAGTCCATCGTCCCGGTGGTGCGCAATGACGCCCACAAGCTCATCGAGGAGTGCATGCTCTGCGCCAACGTGGCCGCAGCCGGTTTCTTCGAGGCCAACAACATCCCGATGCTGTACCGGGTGCACGAGGGGCCGAGCGAGGAGAAGCTGGAAAATCTGCGCAAGTTTCTCGGCGAACTGGGGCTGGACCTCCGCGGTGGAGCCCGGCCCACGCCGCTGGATTACCAGCAGCTGCTGGAACAGGTGAAGGACCGGGACGACGCCCACGTCATTCAGACCATGTTACTGCGCTCATTGAGTCAGGCGGTGTACCAGCCAGACAACAACGGTCACTTCGGGCTGCACTACGATGCCTACGCCCACTTTACCTCGCCGATCCGTCGCTACCCGGACCTGTTGGTGCATCGCGGTATTCGCCACCGGCTTCGCTCCAGGAGCAAGACCCAGCATATCCTGCGGGTGAAGGGCGCCGAGCCCATTCCCGGCAAGCGCATTTTCCCCTACGACCACGCGGCCATGGTGGTATTCGGCGAGCACAGCTCCATGGCCGAGCGCCGGGCCGATGACGCCACCCGCGAGGTCAATGCCTGGCTCAAGTGCGAGTACCTGCAGGAGCACGTGGGCGATGAGTTTGACGGGGTGATCGCCGCGGTGACCAGTTTCGGCCTGTTCGTGGAGCTGGTGGACATCTATATAGAAGGCCTGGTGCACATTACCGCGCTGCCGGGGGATTACTACAATTTCGATGCCGCCAAACAGCGGCTGACAGGTGAGCGCAGCGGGCGCAGCTTCCAGCTCGGCGGCAAGGTGCGGGTGCAGGTGGCGCGGGTCGACCTGGATGATCGCAAGATCGACCTGGAGTTGCTGGATGCCAAACCGCCGAAGAAGGCCCGGGGCGGCGGCGCCGGCAAGAAAACCGGCGCCAAACAGGCGAAAAAGGGCAAAAAGCCGGGCAACAGCGGCAAGAAAAAGCCCCAGGGCAAGACCGGGATGCGGCGCCGGTACTAGCCTGACCAGTGATCCCGGCGAACAAGGTGAATTGCGCTGAAAGCGCAAGAGAGGGTGCCCTGGGGTACAAGGTGAATTGCGCTGAAAGCGCAAGAGAGGGTGCCCTGGGGCAAGCCGGGATCCATGTGTTTGCCAATTCAGGCACAAGGAGCGATTAGATCCCGGCCTGCGCCGGGATGACGGTGTTAGAAATGCAATACATTTACGGTATCCACGCAGTCGACAGTCTGCTGCGCAAAAACCCCCGCTCTGTGCAGCGCCTGTGGGTGCAGCAGGGCCGCGACGACAAGCGGATCAATTCGCTGCTGGAACTGGCCCAGAACCAGGGCGTGCCGGTGGCCCGGGAGCCGCGCCAGGACCTTGACCAGATGGTCAAGGGGCGGCACCAGGGGGTGGTGGCGGAGACCCTGGATGCGCCCCACCACGGCGAGATACGGCATGCCAACCTCTGGCAGGAGGCCGACCTGCTGCGCATGGTCGACGAGAAGGACGGCCCGGTGCTGATCCTGGTGCTGGACGGGGTGACGGACCCCCACAACCTGGGCGCCTGCATGCGCAGTGCCGATGCCGCCGGGGTCGACGCCGTGGTCGTGCCGCGGGACAAATCTGCCGATCTCACGCCGATCGCCCGCAAGGTGGCCTGTGGCGCGGCCGAGGTCGTGCCTTTTGCCCGGGTGACCAATATCGCCCGCACCCTGGAGGCCCTGAAAGCGCGCAATGTGTGGCTGTTCGGCACCGCCGGCGAGGCGGAAAAAACCATATACGACAGTGACTTGACCGGGGCCATGGCGCTGGTCATGGGAGCCGAGGGCGGCGGCTTGCGGCGCCTGACCCGGGAGCACTGCGATTTCCTGGTGAAACTGCCGATGGCCGGCTCGGTGAGCAGCCTCAACGTGTCCGTGGCCACGGGCATCTGCCTGTTCGAGGCGGTCAGGCAGCGGGGGCTCTGGTAATTCAGCGTCGTTCCCCGGGCCTCTCATCACGTCGTTCCCGCTATCGCGGGGACGACAATGCCGGGTGTTGCACCCCCTGCTCAAACTCTATACAATCCGCGCCTCAAAATTTGCCCGGTGGCCCCGCGCTGCCGATCCTCCTTGCTGCACCACCTGATGGGCAGCATTAACCCGTAAGGAGCTACTCAATGCGTCATTACGAAATCGTATTCATGGTCCATCCGGACCAGTCTGAGCAAGTGCCCGGCATGATCGAGCGCTACTCCAACACCATCCAGAAGGACGGCGGCAGCGTGCACCGTCTGGAAGACTGGGGCCGTCGCCAGCTGGCATTCCCCATCAACAAGATCCACAAGGCACACTACGTGCTGATGAACGTGGAAGCGACCAACGACGCCATGGAAGAGCTGACGACCACCTTCCGTTACAACGATGCTGTTATCCGCAACCTGGTTATCCGCCGCGATGAGCCTGTCACCGATGAGTCTTTCATCATGAAGGCGGAGAAAGAGTCGCGCGAGCGCAAGAGCCGTTACGAGGAGCGCAAGGCCGCGGAGGCGAGCAGCGCCGACAAGCCCGCCGAGAAAACAGCAGAGCCGGCTTCTGAAGCCAGCTCCGAAGCGTAATAGAGAGGAGTATTGTCATGGCCCGTTTTTTCCGTCGCCGCAAGTTCTGCAAGTTCACCGCCGAAGGTGTCAAGGAGATCGATTACAAGGATCTCGAGACCCTCAAGGCCTATGTGTCCGAAACCGGCAAGATCGTACCCAGCCGTATTACCGGCACCAAGGCCAAGTACCAGCGCCAGCTGGCGACTGCCGTGAAGCGCGCGCGCTTCCTGGCCCTGCTGCCCTACACGGATTCCCACAAGTAAGAATCCTGTACCCGCGCATTGACACAGCGAGGCCTGGATGAAGGCGATAGCTGAATTTGCCATGCGTGGCCGCTTCCAGGCGCTGGTGCTGACTGTAGCCGGTGCCGGGAGTATTTTGTTTTGCTGGATCAGCGCCGCGGTACTGGCGCTGGTCACCCTGCGCAAGGGCGTGGGGAACGGGGCCCAGTTGTTGTTCTGGGCCCTGCTGCCCTCCGGGGTGTTGTTGTATGCGGTCGGCGATGGCGGCCCGCTGTCACTGCTGGTGGGAACCTGGCTGCTGGCGGCGGTTCTGCGCATCACGGTCAGCCTGCCCATGGCCGTGCTGGCCAGTGTCGTGGTTGGCGCGGCCAGCGCCCTGGCGCTGCTGGCGTTTGGCGGCCAGTACCTGGCGCAGATGGTCTCCGTGTTCGGCGATTTTCTCGCCAACCTGGAGCAGCAGCTGTCCCAGGGCGGCGAGATGGTGCAGCTGGCCCGGCCCACCACGGCGCAAATCGCCGGCATGCTGGGGGCGGGTACCGGACTGATGGCGGTACTGTGCCTGATGCTGGCCCGCTACTGGCAGGCGGCCCTGTACAACCCCGGTGGCTTTGCCAGCGAGTTCGGGCAGCTGCGTTACACACCGGCAGTGGCCGCGGGCCTGGCGCTGGCGGCGGTTGCGCTGTCTGCGCTGGGCCTGGAATACCGCACCTGGGCAGTGATTGCGTTGTTGCCGCTGAACTTTGCCGGACTGGCACTGGTTCATGCGAGGGTCCGGCACAAGGGCCAGGGCACAGGATGGCTGATCGCCTTCTACCTGGCCTGGTTGTTGCTGGATCCGGTGAAATTGATGGTCGTGTTCGCCGCCATCGCCGACAGCTGGTTTGATTTTCGCCAGCGCTGGGCCGGCAAGTCCGGTACCGACATCGGCCCCGGCGAAGACAGTTAACGAATTTTGAAGTAGCGGGAGCACGCTCCCCATAACGAGGAAAGTAAGATGGAAGTCATTTTGCTGGAAAACATCGGCAACCTGGGGAACCTGGGTGACAAGGTTGATGTAAAAGCCGGTTTCGGCCGTAACTACCTGATCCCCCAGGGCAAGGCAGTGCCTGCCACCGCAGATGCGGTCGCCCAGTTCGAAGCCCGTCGTGCCGAGCTGGAAGCCGCAGCCGCGGAAGCGCTGGCCGCTGCCGAAGCCCGTGGCGCCGAACTCAATGCCATGCAGCTGATCACTATCACCGCCAATGCCGGTGAAGAGGGCAAGCTGTTCGGTTCTATCGGTACTCGCGACATCGCCGATGCGGTAACCGCCGCCGGCGTGGAAGTTGACAAGGCGGAAATTCGCCTGCCCGAAGGCGCCCTGCGCGAAGTGGGCGAATACGAAATCGACATCCAGGTGCACGGCGAGGTTACCGCCACCATCGCCCTGGCGGTTGTGCCCGAGTAAGACACGCTGTTGTTCCGGCGAGAGCCGGGACCCGGACAGTTGGAAATGCACCGATCACTGCGTGGCCGGTGCATTTTTTGTGCCCGGCGACAAGGCCCGGCCAGCGTTATCCCTGGGCCAGGCGGCGCAACCAGCGTCATCCCGATATGCCAGAGCATCGCGCAAGCGGGGCCCAGCGTCCCGGGTCCCCGCCACGACGGCAAAAGAATCTGGATTCCCGCCTTCGCGGTAGTCCGACATTTCGGAATGACGGAGGCCGAGTAATTCGTTAATCTGTCCGGCCCGATTACAAATAACCACCCATGGCAGACCTCGACTACCCCGGCAACATCTCCGAGCTCCCCGGCGCCCCCGATGGCGAGGTGGCGCGGATCAAGATGCAGCCCCATTCCCTGGAAGCGGAGCAATCCGTGCTGGGTGGCCTGCTGCTGTCTGCCGATGGCTGGGACTCGGTCGCGGAGGAGGTCGCCGCCAGCGACTTCTACCGGCCCTCACACCGGGTGATTTTTCGCGAAATCGCCCAGCTGGCGGAGGCCGCTGAGCCAATCGACGTCATTACCGTGGCCGACAAGCTGGAAGCCCGGGGCCAGCTGGACGGCGCCGGCGGTCTGCCATACCTCGCCGAACTGGCCCAGAATACCCCCAGCGCCTCCAATATTCGCGCCTACGCCCAGGTGGTGCGCGAGCGCGCCAGCCTGCGCAAGCTGATCGAGGCGGCCCAGGAAATCGCCGATTCCGGCTTCAACCCGGAAGGCCGCACGTCCATGGACCTGATCGACGAGGCCGAGCGCCTGATCATGCAGATCAGCGAGCAGGGACCCAAGTCCGGCGGCCCCCAGGATGTGAACCCGCTGCTGAAAAAAGCCCTGGACCGCATCGACGAACTGTTCAATTCCGGCGGCGACATTACCGGCCTGACCACCGGCTTCCAGGACCTGGACGGCATGACCTCCGGCCTGCAGCCATCGGACCTGGTGATCGTCGCCGGCCGCCCCTCCATGGGTAAAACCAGTTTCGCCATGAACCTGGTGGAAAACGCGGTGCTGGCCCAGGACAAGCCCATCCTGGTGTTCTCCATGGAGATGCCGGCCGACCAGCTGATTGTCCGCATGCTGTCCTCCATCGGCCGCATCGACCAGACCCGTATCCGCAACGGCAAGCTGGAACAGGAGGACTGGCCCAAGCTCACTACCGCGGTCAACAAGCTGCGCGACGTGAAACTGTACATCGACGACACCCCGGCCCTGACCCCCACTGAAGTGCGCAGCCGGGTGCGCAAGGTGGTGCGCGAGAACAACGGCGAACTGGGCATGGTGATGATCGACTACCTGCAACTGATGCAGGTGGCTGGCTCCTCGGAAGGTCGCACCGCGGAGATCTCCGAGATCTCCCGCTCGCTGAAAGCCATCGCCAAGGAATTCGGGGTGCCCATGGTGGCCCTGTCCCAGCTCAACCGCTCCCTGGAACAGCGTCCCAACAAGCGCCCGGTCAACTCCGACCTGCGGGAATCCGGCGCCATCGAGCAGGACGCCGACGTGATCATGTTCATCTACCGGGACGAGGTCTACAACGAGGACTCCCCGGACAAAGGCGTGGCCGAGATCATTATCGGCAAGCAACGTAACGGCCCCATCGGTACCTGCCGGCTGGCCTTTATCGGCCAGTTCACCCGCTTCGAGAACCTGGCCAGGGGCTATGGCGGGGATGAGTACTGATTAGCCGCCATTCCAGCGTAAGCCGGAATCTATCCTTCCAGGCAAATTTCACATCTAATTCGTCCAGGTCATTCCGGCGTATGCCGGAATCTACTAGTTTGCAAGAATCCTCCATGTGGATTCCCAAAAATGGACTTCCAGCCAGCAGTCTACATGCTCGCCAGCAAGCGACACGGCACAATATACATCGGTGTAACAAGTAATTTAGTCCGCCGGATATGGCAACACCGAAATCATGTGACTGCGGGTTTTACGGCCAGGTATTGCGTCAATCGGCTGGTCTGGTTTGAGCTCTGTTCATCGATGTACGATGCGATTCAGTATGAAAAGCGTTTAAAGAACTGGAAACGCGAATGGAAGATCGAGTTGATTGAAGAGAGAAATCCTGCATGGCTGGATCTTTGGGGAGAGGTTAGCTCAGGTTGAGGGTGTGTGGATCCTGGCGTGCGCCGGGATGACGGGCTGAGATAGCATTTATGTGAGGTATGGATTCCGGCTTTCGCCGGAATGACGAGTAGAGATTGCAGTTCCATCAGGCCTGGATCCCGGCGTGCGCCGGCATGACGGGCTGAGATAGCGCTTCTGTGAGATGTGGATTCCGGCTTTCGCCGGAATGACGGAACGAGATATTTTTTCCGTGACCGGTGATTTCTCCCATTATCCCACACGTCCTCCGCCATTCGTCATCCCGGCGCACAAGGTGAATTGCGCTGCAAGCGCAAGAGAGGGTGCCCTGGGGCACGCCGGGATCCACGGCCTGCTACAAGCCCGAACTCTCCCGCAACTTCCTGAGCTCAGCCAGTTGCTCCTCCCGGGTCAGGGGTTCCCCGGTATCCTTTTCCAGCGCCTCGGGCGCCGGCACCTCGAGTTTCTCGCCCCGCAGCACCGCCGCGCAGTATTTCTGGTAGTGCCCGCGGTACACTGGCCAGGTCCGTCGCTCCTCGTTGTTGGCGAGAAAAAACCAGTCGCTGTCCCGGCCCGCCAGATAGACCGCCGGGTGGCTCCAGGGCTGGGCTGATTTGGGTGAGGGCGCCTGGCAGGCCTCGACGTAGGCGTCGTGGGGGGCGGGCAGGCCTAGCTCCACCAGGCCCGCCTGGCAGCACTCGATCATGCGGTGCAGGGTGGGCAGGTACTCGCTGTTCTCGATAGCGTGTTTGGCGCCCTTGAGGATCTGTTCCACCGGGAAATCCGCCAGCGATTCCAGCCAAAGTTTCTTGATCTGCTTGAGCTGGCTGGCGTCCGGGTAGGCGGCGTAGTACTGGTTGTGGTAGTTGAGGCGAAACAGGGCAAAGACCTGGTTGATGGCCTCGACGTGGCCTTCACTGGCCGGGCGTTTCTGCTCAGCTCGCCCAGCTGGTGTCGGTGAGGTCGTCTTCGAGGCTTCTATCCCTTGTGCGACCTGTTGAATGAGTTCCCTGCTGTCCGCCATGGCTGGTATCCGATTGTTGCAGTTGGTGGCGCTTGGCCCAGTGGTATTTTACATGTTGCAGGAACTTGCTGTTCCAGGAGGTGTGCGCCTGGTTGGAGTCCTTCCAGTAAACGATGAATTCCGGCAGCAGCTCGCGGGCAAAGTCCAGGTCGATGTGCGACATGCGCAGGATATCGTAAACATCGGCGCTGGGCTGCCAGTGGTCGACGATGCGTTTCGGCTCGGTGCTGTGCTCCAGGCTGGAGGTGTAGCGGGCCCACTGGATGCGAATGTGCTGGATGAACTTCGAGTTGAGCTCCTTCGGCGCGGCCCCGCGTTCCCGCCAGTAGAGGATGAACTCGGGGATGGCCTGCTCGATAAAGTCGGCGGAAATGCCGCCGCGCTGCATAATCTCCAGCGCGTCCGCGCTCGGGCGCCAGTGGTTGTCCAGAGCCCTGGGCTGGCTGACCTCGAAGCTGGACGCCCGGCTCTGCTGCCGCCGGCGCCAGTTGTTGGTGACGTGCTGGCGGAACTTGTTCTCCCAGGCGTGGGAGGTCTCGCCGCGTTCGCGCCAGTAAAAGATGAAATCTTCCAGTTGGTCCAGGGCAAACTGCCGGGGTATGTTGTGGTTCAGGGCAAGCAGCTGCAGCAGGTCCTCGCTGGGGGACCAGTGCACCGGCAGCAGCCCGGCGCTGCGCCGGGCGGGGGGCGGCGGTGGCTCCGGCGCTGGCGGCGGCTGGCTGTGGAGCACCGGTTCGTTGAGGGCGAATACCAGTTTTTCGCAGCTGTGCAGGGGCGGAGAGTCCATCAGGATCACGCCCTTGTCCACCAGGCTGCGGCTGATGCGGTGCAGGTCCACCGCGTTCCAGAAGGGCAGTGAGGTCAGCAGGTACTCACGGCCGATGCTCAGCCAGGCATAGCTGCCGCGCAGCTGGTGCTCCCGGTGCTCGAACAGCTGCTGCAGGTGTTGCAGCAAAATGGCCTCCTCCAGGCCGATAGTCGCCGCCAGGCCGGGGGAAAAAACCAGCTGTCGTTCGGGGACCAGGGAGGAATTGGACATGGTGGTAACAGGCGTGATGGATGGTCTGATAGGATACCGGGGTTGATTCGGGACTTACAGTAAAAACACGCGGGCGCGCCAAGTGCGCCCCAGGCGACTACGCCTTATCGTTCACAATGTCACCCCGGCGAACGCCGGGGTCCACCGGGCTGGGGTTTCCCCCGGGTTCAAGAATGGATCCCGGCGTGCGCCGGGATGACAGCTGACACCGGGATGACAGTTGACACCGGGATGACAGCTGACATCGGGATGACCGCCGGCCTGATGGATTCCGGCGTGGCCCAGGGCACCCTCTATGGCGCCTGCGGCGCAATGCACCGCGTTTGCCGGGGTGGCGGGTAATGAAGAGGTAAACATTGGCCAAACAAAAAACAGCATTCGTCTGCAACGACTGCGGCTCTGACTACGCCAAGTGGCAGGGCCAGTGTTCGGACTGCGGGCAGTGGAACACCATCAGCGAGATCAGGCTGGGTCCCGCCCGGGCAGGGGGGGCGAAGGGCGCCGGCCGCGCCGGCAGCGGCGTTACCGCCAGCCGGGCGGGTTTTGCCGGCGCCCTGGCCAGTGCCCAGGTGCTCAAGGATATCGATCTTGCGGACCTGCCGCGCTTTTCCTCCGGCACGGGGGAGTTTGACCGGGTGCTGGGCGGCGGCCTGGTGCCCGGTTCCGCGGTGCTGGTGGGGGGCAACCCCGGCGCCGGCAAGAGTACCCTGCTGCTGCAGACCATGTGCCACCTGGCGCAGTCCATGGAGGCCCTGTACATCACCGGCGAGGAGTCCCTGCAGCAGGTCGCCATGCGCGCCCAGCGCCTGCAGTTGCCCGTCGACCGGCTCAGGCTGATGTCCGAGACCAACGTGGAAACCATTGCCGCCGCCGCCGGGGAGTTCAAGCCGAAAGTGCTGGTGGTGGACTCCATCCAGGTGGTGCATAGCGACGAGATCGCCTCGGCCCCGGGCAGCGTGTCCCAGGTGCGTGAATGCGCCGCCTACCTCACCCGCTTTGCCAAACACAGCGGCACGGTACTGTTCCTGGTGGGCCATGTGACCAAGGACGGTTCCCTCGCCGGGCCCAAGGTGCTGGAGCATATGATCGACTGCTCGATCCTGCTGGAGGGCACCCACGATTCCCGTTTCCGTACCCTGCGCGGGCAGAAAAACCGCTTTGGCGCGGTCAACGAGCTGGGCGTATTCGCCATGACCGGGCAGGGCCTGCGCGAGGTCAGGAACCCCTCCGCCATATTCCTCGATCGCAGCAGCGAACCGGCCTCGGGATCGGCGGTGATGGTGGTGTGGGAGGGCACCCGGCCGTTGCTGGTGGAAATCCAGGCGCTGGTGGACGACAGCCAGCTGGGTAACCCGCGCCGCGTGGCCGTGGGCCTGGAACAGAACCGGCTGGCCATGCTGCTGGCGGTGCTGCACCGCCACGGCGGCTTGCAGGTGGGCGACCAGGACGTGTTCGCCAACGTGGTGGGCGGGGTGAAAGTGCTGGAAACCAGCGCCGACCTGGCCCTGTTGCTGGCCATCGTCTCCAGCTTTCGCGACCGGCAGCTGCCCCGCGACATGGTGATTTTCGGCGAGGTCGGCCTGTCCGGTGAGATTCGCCCGGTGCCCTCGGGCCAGGAGCGCCTGGCCGAGGCCGCCAAGCACGGCTTCAAGCGCGCCATCGTGCCGCGGGCCAATGCCCCCAGGGCAGACATTGCCGGGATGAAAGTCATCGGGGTGAGCAAATTGAGTGAGGCGCTGGCCGCGGTGGAGTAAGCGCCGCGCCGATCCAGCCCCTGGCCGGGCGGCTGCCCGGCGCAGCCTCTAGTCCGGGCCGGCTTCCAGTCGCGCCAGTTCCTCTTCCAGGCTGGCGATATCCATGTGCTGGCCGAGCAGCGCCATCAGCGGCTCGATGTTCTCCCGGTCCACGTGCTGCACCGAGAAACCCAGCCGGCCCGCTTCCACGTGCTGCAGGTAGGCATACAGTTCCAGCTCCTTGCCGTCCTCCAGCTTGATCACCAGGGTGAAGGGCTCGTTGTACTGGGCATCCCACAGATCGGGCTGGTCGGTGGCCACTCCTGACAGGGATACATCGATCAGCCGCTGCGGCCACATGCTGCCCCCCTGGTGGACTTCCACCGGCAAGTCCAGGGCAACGCGGGTAAAGCGGCGCCGCTCGTTGCGAATTTCAGTCATGCTCGAACCTTATTGTCATGCGTGGGATTACTATAGCGCCGGCACGGTGGTTTGGCGATAGCCGGACGCTATATAGACAGCCGCCGACGGGACGGTGTCTAATACCGGTTTAGCACCCCGGGGAGCGGGCGTTGCCAGCTTTCAAGTACAAAGCGTTTATCAGCTACAGCCATGAGGATGAGGCGATCGCGCGCTGGCTGCACCGGGCGCTGGAAAGCTATCGCCCGCCACGCGGCGCGCAGGCGCCAGCCGCCGCGAGCCCCCACAGTAGCAACTACCCCCTGCGGCCGATATTCCGCGACCAGGAGGAACTGGTGGCCGCCGCCAACCTCAGCAACAGCCTGGTCGAGGCCCTGCGGCAGTCCGAGTACCTGATCGTCATCTGCTCGCCCAGCGCTGCCCGCTCCCACTGGACCGGCCAGGAAATCATCGAGTTCAAGAAAATCCACGGCGCCGACAACATCATTGCGGTCATCGCCGAGGGCGACCCCGGGCAGAGCTTCCCGGCGCCCCTGCGCCAGCAGGTACTGCCCAGCGGGGAGATCGGCGCGGCGGTGCTGGAGCCGCTGGCGGCGGATATACAGGGTGGCAGGAGCAGCCGCCGCCTCGCCCTGCACAAGGTGGCAGCCACCCTGCTGGGGGTCGACCTGGACCGCCTGGTGCAGCGCGAGGCCCAGCGGCGCTACCGCTTCCTGGCCCTGGTCGCTGCGGCGACCACGGTGGGCATGGTGGCGATGGGCTGGCTCACCTACACGGCGGTCGACCAGCGGCGGGCAGCGGATGCGGCGCGGCTGCTGGCGGACCAGTCCCGGCTATTGGCGGAACAGCGGCGCGAGGACGCCGAGGGCCTGATCGAGTTTATGCTCGGCGACCTGCGGCAAAAATTGCAGCCGGTTGGCCGTCTCGACGTGCTCGACTCGGTCGGCGCCAAGGCGCTGGAATACTATGCCGGCCAGGAACAGCAAACGTTGTCCGCCGATTCCCTGGGCCGCCGCGCCCGGGCCCTGCATTTGCTGGGCGAGATCAGCGATATGAAGGGCGACACGGAGGCTGCCGAGGATCGTTTCAGCCTGGCGGCGGAATCCACCCGCCTGCTGATGGAGGCAAACCCGCAGGATCCGCGGCACATTTTCAATCACGCCCAGAGCGTGTTCTGGGTGGGTATGGTGGACTACCAGCAGGGGCGCTTTGCCGAGGCCCGGGTTTCCTTTGAACAATACCTGCACTACGCAGAGCAGCTGCTGGGCATGGCGCCGGATGAACCTGAATGGCTGCTGGAGGTGTTTTACGGCCACCAGGCCCTGGGGGGGCTGGCGGTGGAAGTGCAGAACTGGGCCGCGGCCGAGACCAGCCTGGTGAGTGCGGTCGATACCCTGCGCGAGTTGCGCCGCCAGGGCGAGCCGCACCTGCTGGAGTGGGCGGGTATCCACTCCTGGCTGTTCAGTGTCTACCTGCACCAGAAACACTTCGATCGCGCCCGGCAGCACAACCAGGAGGAGGTCAAGGCCTTCGGACAGATACTGGCGGCTGACCCCTCCGATTACACGGCCCGCCTGCAACTGGTGATCGCCCGGCGCGGCGGGGCGCAGCTGGCGATGATCGGCGGCGACCCGGGGGCCGCGCTGACGCTGCTGGAACCGCTGGCCAGGGAACTCGAAGCGCTGGCAGCCTTTGAGCCGGATCAGACCCAGACCGTGGAGCAGGCAGTATTGTTGCTGCAGGATCTGGCGGAGGTCAGGCTGGCCCGTGGTGAGCTGGCGCTGGCGGCTGAACTGGCGCAGAACTGTCTGCAGCAGGCGCAAAACCTGGTGCAGCGCGATGACTCCATCCTGGTCTGGCAGGTGGAGCTGGACTGGAAGTGCCGCTACCTCGCGGCGCGGACGGCTTATTTACAGGGCGAGGTGGAAGTGGCACAGCGCCTGCTCGATTCCTACTACCCGCAGCTCGCAGCTGACTACGCACAACTGTCGGCCCAAAAGGAGGCGCCACTGCTGTTGGGGCAGAGCAGCTTGTTACGGGGAGATATTGTCTATACTCAGGGGCGCGAGAGCGACGCCCGGGAGCTCTGGTCCCGGGCGGACGCGGTGCTCAGCGGGGATGTAGAGGCCCTGGAGCCGCGGCGTATTGCCACGCTGGCAGCGGTGGCGAGTCGTCTCGGCCTGCGCCAGCGGGCCGCGGCGCTGGCCGCCTACCTGCGCAAGGTCGAGTATCGCTACCCCGGGCTTGAATCCGGCGCTGACTGACTGCAGCGCCGCGTTGGCGGCCGACGGGAAACTGGAGTTGAACAGGGAGGGCAACAACAATGCCTAAAAAAGCAGTTCTCAACGTGAAGATTAGTTCCATCACCACGGACGGCAGTGATGCCAGCGCCACTTATACCGCTACCAGGGCCGAGAGTTCCGGCGGCGGTAAAAGCCCCCCGAGCGTGCTGGCCAATGGCGATGTCACTGTCTTTGAAGACACCAACGTGACCTTCGAGCTGGAGACGGCAGGTTTTACCTTCCCGGCCAATGGCGCGGCGGTGATCCGCCTCAAGGACAATGCCGGGACCTGGCATGATGTCAGCCCGGGGGACACGTTCGAGACCTTTACCATCGCCGCCGACCAGCCGGGCAACAACGATACCGAACTGGAACTGGAGGACGATGCCTCCGACGGCACCTCAGCGGGTGTCACCCATCCCTACAACCTGTTCGTCGTTAGCGGCGGCACCACCTTTACCCTGGACCCGAATTTCATTAACAGGAACTAGATCGCGGGGCCCGCGGGCCCCGCGCCGCTTATTTCAATTTGCGGTACTTCACCCGGTGGGGCTGGTCCGCCGCCGCACCCAGGCGCTTTTTACGGTCCTCCTCGTAGTCACTGAAATTGCCCTCGTGGAACACCACGCCGCCGTCGTCCTCGTAGGCCAGGATGTGGGTGGCGATGCGGTCCAGGAACCAGCGGTCGTGGGAGATGACCATGGCCGAGCCGGGGAAGGCCAGCAGGGCCTCTTCCAGGGCGCGCAGGGTTTCCACGTCCAGGTCGTTGGTGGGCTCGTCCAGCAGCAGCACGTTGGCGCCCTGCTTGAGCAGCTTGGCCAGGTGCAGGCGGTTGCGCTCACCACCAGAGAGGTCTTTCACGTATTTCTGCTGGTCCGAGCCCTTGAAGTTGAAGCGTCCGCAGTAGGAGCGTGAAGGCACCTCGTAGTTGCCGATACGGATGATGTCGTTGCCGTCGGAGATCTCCTCCCACACGGTCTTGCTGCCGTCCAGGTCGTCGCGGGACTGGTCGACGTAGCCCAGCTTCACGGTTTCGCCGACTTTTACCTCGCCGCCATCGGGCTGCTCCTGGCCGACCATGATCTTGAACAGGGTCGACTTACCCATGCCGTTGGCACCGATGATGCCGACGATGGAACCGGGGGGCACTACAAAGCTGACGTCATCGAACAGCAGTCGGTCACCGAAGGTTTTCTTCAGCTTGCTCACCTCGATGACGTTGTCGCCCAGGCGGGGGCCGGGTGGAATGTAGATCTCGTTGGTCTCGTTGCGGCTCTGGAATTCCTGTGACTGCAGCTCGTCAAAGCGGGCCAGGCGGGCCTTGCTTTTGGCCTGGCGACCCTTGGGATTGGAGCGCACCCACTCCAGCTCCGCCTTGATGGCTTTCTGGTGGGAGGCTTCCTGGCGCTTTTCCTGCTCCAGGCGCTTTTCCTTGGCGTCCAGCCAGTCGGAGTAGTTACCCTCATAGGGAATGCCATAGCCCCGGTCCAGTTCCAGGATCCAGCCGGCGGCATTGTCGAGGAAGTAGCGGTCGTGGGTAATGGCCACCACGGTGCCCGGGAAGTCCTCCAGGAAGCGCTCCAGCCAGGCCACGGATTCGGCGTCCAGGTGGTTGGTGGGCTCGTCCAGCAGGATCATGTCGGGGCTGGACAGCAGCAGGCGGCACAGGGCCACCCGCCGGCGTTCACCGCCTGACAGGGTGGTCACGTCGGCGTCCCAGGGCGGCAGGCGCAGGGCGTCGGCGGCCACCTCCAGCTTGTGCTCCAGGTTGTGGGCATCGGTGGCCTGGATGATGTCCTCCAGCCGCGCCTGCTCTTTGGCCAGGGCGTCGAAATCGGCATCCGGCTCGGCGTAGTCGGCGTAGACCTTCTCCAGGCCCGCCAGCGCGTCTATCGCCTCCTGCACGCCCTCCTCGACGTTGCCGCGCACGTCCTTGGCCGGATCCAGCTGCGGCTCCTGGGGCAGGTAGCCGATCTTGATGCCGGGCTGGGGGCGGGCCTCGCCAACAATGTCGGTATCAATTCCCGCCATGATGCGCAGCAGGGTGGACTTGCCGGCCCCGTTGAGGCCCAGCACGCCGATCTTGGCGCCGGGGAAAAAGGACAGGGAGATGTCTTTGAGGATTTCTTTCCTGGGCGGCACGATCTTGCCGACCCGGTTCATGGTGTAAACGTATTGGGCCATTGTGTTGGGATTTCCGGGCTGTGAGTTAGCAGGGGCGGATTCTAGCAGCGCAGTGGGTTGGCGTCATGTGGGCGGAGGGGATGGATTCCGCCTCAAACGCGCTCGGCGGCGGCACGTGGGCTGGGGTACGCGCCAAGACCAGGTCCTTCCCAAAGAAGGCCGCTGGATTTCGGTGTGCCGGACCACGGCTTGCGCCGGAATGACGGGGTCAGGAAACGGGTTCCCCGAGCCGCGCCACGTCCACCGACACGCTCAGCTGCGGGTTATCCCCACCGCCAAAAATCACCCCCTTCACCGGCGTGACATCGAGATAATCCCGGCCGAAGGCGGTGACGATATGCTGGTTGTGGGCGGCGGTGTCGTTGGTGGGGTCGAACTCCACCCAGCCCTCGTCCGGGCAGTAGTAGGCGACCCAGGCGTGGGTGGCGTCGGCCCCGACCAGCTTTTCTTCCCCCGGCGCCGGCAGGGTTTCGATGTAGCCGGACACGTACTTGGCGGGGATGCCCATGGCCCGCAGGCAGCCGACCTGCAGGTGGGCGAAGTCCTGGCATACGCCGCGGCGGTGCGCCAGCACCTCGGCCAGGGGCGTGGCGATGGTAGTGAAATCCGGGTCGTAGGTGAAGTCGCGGAAAATCCGGCTGGTCAGGTGGGCCACGCAGGACTTGAGCGACGTCTCCGGGACAAAGGACTTCCCGGCGTACTGCGCCAGTTCCGCGCCGGCCTCGACCATGGGCGAGTCCAGCAGGTACTCGCGCGCGTCCAGCGCCTGCGGGCTGCGGTCGTTGTGGATTTGCTGCAACGCCTGCCCGTAGGAGATCCCCAGGTCCAGGTTGAGCACCTGGTCCGGGTGGGATACCTGGATCTCGCTCTCCACCGAGATCACCAGCTCCTTGTGCGCTCGCTGGATTTCAAAGTGGTAGGCCTGGTTGCCGAAGTAATCACTGCGGATGCGGGTCACCGCCGGCTGCGGCGACACGGTCACCCGGCTGCTCAGGCACTTCTGGCGCCGGGTGTCCCGGGGCAGTACGTAGGCCAGGTTATAGCAGGAGGTGACCCTGGCGGCATAGCGATAGCGGGTGCTGTGGCGGACCCGGTAGCGCATCAGCCAACCCCCCGTATGGTGCCGAACAGCTGCTGCGGCCCGGAGCGGTGATCGAAGTGCTTGTCGCTGATGCAGCGGCTGAATTCCCGCAGCAGAGCGCCGAGCTGGGTCATCAGGGTGTTCATTTCCGGTCGGGTATGACCGCTGATCTGCAGCAGGTGCGGCAGGCGGCTCAGCTTGAGGGTGGAGGTCGCTTCCAGCAGGGCGCGGGCCTCCTCGTCCAGCTCGCCGGCGGCGGGGTCGGACCGGGGCAGCTCCTGCAGGTGCTCCTCCAGCCGCGCCAGCTGGAATATCAGCGAGCGCGGGTTGCTGGGGTCCAGCAGCACCAGCTCCATGCCGAGCTCCATACCGCGCCGCTCCCGCCCGCGGCGGCGGTAGGTCATCAGCGCCTCCATGGCGGTGAGCATGGCGGTGAGCAGAGTGCCCTGGTCCGCTTCGCCGCCCACCGGGGTCATCAGTCCCTTGATGGTGGTAATGGTCTGCAGGGCGCGCTCGATGCGTTTGCCCATGTCCATGAAGCGCCAGCCCACGCCGCGAATCATGGACTCCTGGGTCAGGCCGGAGAGACCGGCCAGGGCGGTGACCAGGGGGTCCAGGGCCTCTTCCGGCGCCGAAGCCAGGCCGCCCACCAGGTCGGCGTCAAGGTCGTCGAGGGCATCCCGCAGGTCGTTGATCACCCGGATGGTATCAGTGGACAGGGATTCCTTGGATTCTTCCGCGGCCCGCAGCATGGATTCCAGGGTGGAGCGCACGCTGCCGCTGCGGTTGCCGTCGCGGACGATTTGCAGCAGCTCCTGTTCCGGGTCGGCGAGCTGTTCCGGGCTGGCGGTGGTGAAGCCGGGCAGGGTGTAGGTGGTCTCGGACACCGTCTGCAGCAGGATGCGCTGGGCCTCGGGGCTGATGGGATCCTCGCCGTTGAGCAGCACGAATACGGTGCGCAGCAGGCGCATGGAGGCCTCGGCGCGCTCGGCGTAGCGCCCCATCCAGTAGAGGTTTTCCACCACCCGGCTGGGCAGGCTGTTGGCCTGGGTCTCCGGCACGCTGCGCGGGCTGTCCTCGGCGAGGTCTGCCTGCAGTATGCGCTCCGGCTCGGAGGCGGTAATCCAGGTATCCTTGGACGGGCTGCCCTCCTGCATACTGATGAACTGGCCGTCGGTGGCGGTGGCGATGCGGGTGAGCCCGCCGGGCAATACCATGTAGGAACTGTCGGTGGCCACGGCGAAGGTGCGCAGCAGTTTGGGCCTGGGTTCCAGGGCAGTGCCGCTGAAGGCGGGGATGCAGGGCTTGGCCAGCCGCGGCTGGGCCACGTAGTGATAGCGGTGGCGATGGATGTCCGCCAGCAGGGCCTGCCTGCGGCTGGCGTCCAGGTCACCGCCGTAGACGCTGGCGTGGCCCCCCGCCCGCCAGGCGCGCTTGATGATCAGCTGGTCGATGTTCTGCACAATGTGGGCCAGGTCCCTGTCGTCACCGGCCCAGTAGGTCTGCACCGAGGCCAGGCGCAGTTCCCGGCCCAGCAGCTGGGTGGCGATGTTGGGCAGGTACTTCAGCAGGATGGCGTTTTCCAGCACGCCGCTGCCCAGGGGGTTGGCAATCACCAGGCGGCCGTTGCGCACGATCTCCAGCAATCCGGGTACCCCCAGCCGGGAGTCCGGGCGCAGTTCCACCGGGTCGCAGAACTCGTCATCCACCCGGCGCAGCAGCACCTCCACCCGTTTGAGGCCATCCAGGGACTTCATCCACAGGCAGCCGTTGCGCACTACCAGGTCGCCGCTCTGCACCAGTGACAGGCCCATGTAGTTGGCGAGGTAGGCGTGCTCGAAGTAGGTCTCGTTGTGGGCCCCGGGGGTCAGCAGGGCGATGCGGGGAATGTCGCCAGAGGGTGACAGGGAGCTCAGCTTCAGGCGCAGCCGCTGGTAGAAGCTGGCGATCCGGTGCACATGGCTGTCGCGGTAGAGGCTGGGAAAGACCCGCGACATCACCGTGCGGTTTTCCAGCACGTAGCCGGCGCCGGAGGGCGCCTGGGTGCGGTCAGAGAGCACGCACATGCTGCCGTCGGCCTGGCGCACCATGTCCACCGCGTGCAGGATCAGCTCATGCTCGCCGGGAATCTGCATACCCTGGCAGGCGCGCAGGAAACCGCCGTGGCTGAACAGGGCTTCCGGCGGCAGGGCGCCGTGGCGAATCAGGTCGCGGGGGCCGTACAGGTCGCGCAGGATCAGGTTGAACAGTTCCGACCGTTCCACCAGCCCGGCTTCAATGCGGGCCCAGTCCTCGCTGTCGATCACGTAGGGCACCGGATCCAGCGCCCAGCTGTTGCTGGCGCTGCCCGGTTTGCCGTAAATGTTGTAGCTGGCGCCATCGTCGCGGAGGATGCGGCGGGCCTTCTGCTCCCGCTGGCGCATGGCCGCCGCGCCCAGGTTGCCGATGCTGCCCAGCAGGTAGTCCCAGCCGGGCTTGAGGGCGCCGCTGGCGTCCCGGACGTCGTCCAGTACCCCGGGGCCAGGCTGGTACTCCAGCGGTTCTGCGGGCGTCGCCACCGGGCTTTGATTCATCGACTGTGACTGGTTCATAGGCCTCGTTTCTGGCACCGGGGCTGGCAGGCGGCCGGCCAATATACGCAATACCGGCCGGCGAGGCTAGCGTGGCCCGGGGCTGCGCATGTCCAGGATATAGGGGTACTCACCGGCGGGTTCCTCCGGCGGCGGCGCCATCGGCCGGGGTACCGTGCGGTTGGGGAAAAACTCGCGCAGCGCCGAAACCTCCGGCCTGGGGATAAACGGCCCCTGGCTGTGGCTCACCGTGTCGAAGCGGTTGCTGCGGCGGGATTCCGCTTCGAAAACATTGACCGGGAAGGTGTCGTAGCTGCGCCCGCCGGGGTGGGACACATGGTAGCTGCAGCCGCCCAGGGAGCGGCCATTCCAGGTGTCGATCAGGTCGAAGGTCAGCGGCACGTGCACCCCGATCAGCGGGTGCAGGGCCGAGGGAGGCTGCCAGGCCCGGTAGCGCACCCCGCCCACGTACTCGCCGTGGTTGCCGGTGGCACGCAGCGGCACCCGGCGGCCGTTGCAGGCCACCACATAGCGGCCATCGCTCATGTTGGTGCAGCGTATCTGCAGCCGCTCCACCGAGGAATCCACGTAGCGCGAGGTGCCGAAGCGGGTGGTTTCCTCCCCCAGCACGTGCCAGGGTTCCACCGCCCAGCGCAATTCCAGCTCGATGCCGTCCAGCATCACCCGGCCGTAGTGGGGGAAGCGGAATTCCTCGAAGGGCAGCAGCCACTCCAGCTCGAAGGCGAAACCGTGCTCGCGCAGGTCATTGACCACCTGCTTCATGTCCTCCCAGATGTAGTGGGGCAGCATGAAGCGGTCGTGCAACTCGGTGCCCCAGCGCACCAGGCGCTGGTGGTAGGGCTGTTGCCAGAAGCGCGCCACCAGGCAGCGCAGCAGCAGGGCCTGCAACAGCGCCATGCGCGGGTGGGGCGGCATCTCGAAGCCGCGGAACTCGAGAATCCCCAGCCGGCCGGCGGGGCCGGCGGGTGAATACAGCTTGTCGATACAGAATTCGGCCCGGTGGGTGTTGCCGGTGACGTCGATCAGCAGGTTGCGCAACAGGCGGTCCACCAGCCAGGGCTGGGGCACCTCGCCCTCGCTCATCTGGGAGAAGGCGACCTCCAGCTCGTAGAGCATCTCGTCCCGGCCCTCGTCCACCCGCGGGGCCTGGGAGGTGGGGCCGACAAACATGCCGGAAAACAGGTAGGACAGGCTGGGGTGGTGCTGCCAGAAGGTGATCAGGCTGCGCAGCAGGTCCGGGCGCCGCAGCAGCGGGCTGTCCGCCGGGGTGGCGCCGCCGAGGGTGATATGGTTGCCTCCGCCGGTGCCGGTGTGGCGGCCGTCGAGCATGAACTTCTCGGTGGACAGTCGCGCCAGCCGGGCCTCCTCGTACAGCGCGGTGGTGTTCGCCACCAGCTCCTCCCAGTTGTTGGCGGGGTGGACATTGACCTCGATGACGCCGGGATCGGGGGTGACCAGCAGCTTCTGCAGGCGCGGGTCCCGGGGCGGCTCGTAGCCCTCGATAATCACCGGCAGCTCGAGGTTGGCGGCGGCTGCCTCCACCGCCGCCACCAGTTCCACGTAGTCCTCCAGGTACTCCAGCGGCGGCATGAATACGTACAGCCTGCCCTCCCGGGCCTCGATGCACATGGCAGTGCGCACCACCGCCTCGTATTCGGGCTCCGGCAGCGGGGCGTCGGCCCTGTCGCCGGCGCTGTCGGGGAAGTGGATGTCCTCGCGTCTGGCCAGCGCCCCGCGCTTTTCAAAGGGGTCGCGCTGGGGCTGGAAATGGTCGGCTTTCTCCGCCCGTTCCGGCAGGTCGGACAGCGGCAGGCGCAGGCCCATGGGCGAATCACCGGGGATCAGGGTGATGCGCCCGCGTTTCATCGGCCACAGGCTGGAGTGCCAGTTTTGCCCGGCGACGGGCCAGCCGGTGGTGCGCGCCAGCGGCAGCACCATGCCCGAGGGGACCGCAAAACCGCGTTCGATCAGCCGGGCCAGGCGGCGCCGGTCCCGGCTGCTGCTGACCTTGTGCGCCAGGATGTCGATGTTTTTCGGCAGGTTCTGTTCCTGCACCAGGTAGTGCAGGGCGTCCTCGAATGCCGGCTGGCTGCAGGCCCGGGGCAGGCCCAGCAGGTCGCAGAGTTTTTCGCCAAAGCGTGTGCAGTCCCCGATGTCACGGCCGTAGTCCCGGTCCACCCGGGCCAGCAGCCTGTGGTCCTGCCACAGGGGTTCACCGTCCTTGCGCCAGAACACGCCCAGCGCCCAGCGGGGAACCTCCTCGCCGGGATACCACTTGCCCTGGCCATAGTGCAGCAGGCCCCGGGGCGCAAAGCGGTCGCGCAGGCGCAGCAGCAGGGTCTTGGCCAGGCTCAATTTTTCTGCCCCCAGGGCCTCGGTATTCCACTGCGCCGACTCCATATCGTCGATGGAGACAAAGGTCGGTTCGCCGCCCATGGTCAGGCCCACATCGTTGCTCTCCAGCACGCGGTCCACCGCGCAGCCCAGGGCGAGAATATGGGCCCACTGGCCGTCGCTGTAGGGCCGGGTGACCCGCGGGTCCTCGAGGATGCGGGTGACATTGTTACTGAAGTCGAATACCACCTCGCAGGGCTCGGTCGCGCCGACAATGGGGGCGGCGGATACCGGGTGCGGGGTGCAGGCCAGGGGGATATGCCCCTCGCTGGCGAACAGCCCGGAGGTGGGGTCCAGCCCGACCCAGCCAGCCCCCGGCAGGAACACCTCGCACCAGGCGTGGAGGTCGGTAAAGTCCTCTTCGGTGCCCGAGGGGCCGTCCAGGGATTTCTCGTCGGCCTTCAGCTGCACCAGGTAGCCCGAGGCGAAGCGGGAGGCCAGGCCCATATGGCGCAGAATCTGGGCCAGCAGCCAGGCGGAATCCCGGCAGGAGCCTCTCGCCAGTGCCAGGGTCTCCTCCGGGGGCTGGACCCCGGGTTCCATGCGCACCAGGTACTCGATTCTCTGCTCGATTTGCTGGTTGATGGCGACCAGGAAGTCGTTGACCGGGACTTCCCTGCGGTCAATGCCGCGCAGCAGTTCATCGAACAGGGGACCGTGGTGCTCCTTTTCCAGGTACGGCTGCAGCTCTTTCTTCAGCTGCTCCGGGTACTCGAAGGGGAATGTCCCGGCGTAGTCCTCGACGAAAAAATCGAAGGGGTTGATCACCGTCATGTCGGCGATCACCTCCACGTCCACCTCGAGGGCGCTGCACGTTTCCGGGAACACCAGTCGCGCCAGGTAGTTGCCGAAGGCGTCCTGCTGCCAGTTGATAAAATGCTCCCCGGGCCTGATCTTCAGGCTGTAGCTGTGAATAGCGGTGCGTGAATGGGGCGCGGGGCGCAGCCGCACGGTGTGCGGCGACAGGTGTACTGGCCGGTCGAAGCGATAGCTCGTCCGGTGGTTAATGGCTACCCGAATGGTCATTGCTGGTTCCGGCTCCCGCGCTAACGCGTGTGGGGTGATTGGGGCTAGGCGGTTTCCGCCAGAAACCAGCTCTGGTTGATGTTCTCGCCCAGGTGGTACAGGTCCAGCTGGATATCGTCGATAAACTGGTGCAGTTCCTCCCAGCTGGCCCGCTGGGGGTTAAAGCGCTTGAGGCGGCGCCGGGCCCGCTCCAGGCTCTTGAGTGCCTGGTCATTGTTTTTCAGTTGCTTGAGCTCGCCGCGAATACTGTTGAGGCAGAACTGCAGGGAGCGGGGCAGGGTCGGGTCCTTGAAAATGAACTCCACCGCGTGCCCCGCCTCCGGCAGCGGCCCGATATTGCGCCGGTAGGTGCTCATCGCCGACAGGCTCTGCAGCAGGCTGCCCCAGATCAGCGGGTCGATGGCGTGGTTGCTGCGCTCACTGCCCAGCAGGGCGCCGGCGCCGACATCGATGACGCGGGTCGTCATGTCTGCCCGCTCCAGCAGGTGGCCCAGGGCCATGAAACGAAAGGCGTTGTCGCGGCACATGGTGGTGAGCACCAGGCCGGCGACAATCTGGCAGCGGGCCTGAACCTGGTCCAGGAAGCGGTGCCGGTTGCGCCGCCCGATGGAGGTGTCGGCATTTTCCCGGGTGTACAGGTACAGCTCGTTGACGTGTTCCCACACTTCCTCCGGCAATACGTCGCGGGTGGTGCGCACGTTCTCCCGGGCCGCCTTGACCGACTGGCGGATACTGCCGACGTTGTCCTCGTCGGCGATCAGAAACTTGAGCACATTCTGCTCGTTGTAGACCCGGAAGCGGTTCTCGAAGACCTGCTGGCCGTCGAGGATGTCGACCAGCAGGTCCCAGCCCAGGCCGGCCCCCTCGGGGGTATCCATATACAGGTGACTGTAGGACTGGGTGAGGCGGGCGGTATCCTCGGCCCGTTCCATGTAGCGGGCCATCCAGTACAGGCGTTCAGCGACGCGGGAGAGCAGCCTCATGTCGACGCCTCCACGATCCAGGTATCCTTGCTGCCGCCACCCTGGGAGGAATTCACCACCAGCGAGCCCTTCACCAGGGCCACCCGGGTCAGGCCGCCGGGGGTGACCCAGGTGTCCCTGGCGGAGAGGATAAAGGGCCGCAGGTCCAGGTGCCGGGGCTCGACCCGGTCGTTGGCGTAGGTGGGCGCCGTGGACAGGGACAGGGTGGGCTGGGCGATGTAATTGCGCGGGTTGGCCTCGATCAGCCGGGCAAATTGCTGGCGTTTGGCTTTGCTGGCGTGGGGGCCGACCAGCAGGCCGTAGCCGCCGGACTCGTTGGCCGGCTTGACCACCAGTTTGTCCAGGTTGTTGAGCACGTACTCGCGGTCCTGGTCGTGCATACACAGGTAGGTCTTGACGCTGGCGATGGCCGGCTTCTCGTTCAGGTAATAGCGAATCATGTCGGGGACGAAGGCGTAGACCACCTTGTCGTCCGCCACCCCCGAGCCCGGGGCATTGGCGATGGCCACGTTGCCCGCTTTCCAGGCGCGCATGATGCCGGGTACGCCGAGCATGGAATCCGGGTTGAATACTTCCGGGTCGAGGAAGTCGTCGTCGATGCGCCGGTACACCACGTCCACCCGCTCGGCGCCGTCCACGGTGCGCATATACAGGCATTCGTCGTCGTCGACGAACAGGTCCGGACCCTCCACCAGCTCCGCGCCCATCCCCCGGGCCAGGAACGAGTGCTCGAAGTAGGCGGCGTTGTAGATGCCGGGGGTGAGGACCACGATGCAGGGGCGGCGCGTTTTGCGCGGGGACAGGGCCGCCAGGGTCGCGTGCAGGCGTGAAGGGTAGTCGTCCACCGGCTGGATGCTGTAATTTTCGAACAGTTCCGGCAGCACCCGCTTGGTGATTTCCCGGTTCTCCAGCATGTAGGACACCCCGGAGGGGACCCGCAGGTTGTCTTCCAGCACGTAGAACTTGCCGTCCTTGTCGCGCACCAGGTCGGTGCCGCAAATGTGGGCCCAGGCACCATAGAGCGGCGACATGCCGGCGCACTGGGCTTTATAGTTGCCGGATTCAAGCACCGTTTCCGCGGGTACGATGCCGTCCTTGAGGATCCTCTGCTTGTTGTAGACATCGTCGATAAAGCAGTTGAGGGCGCGGGTGCGCTGGGCCAGGCCCCTGCTGACCTTGGCCCAGTCGCTGCTTTTGATGATCCGCGGGATGATGTCGAAGGGCCAGGCGCGGTCGATATTTTCTCCCTCGGAATACACCGTGAACGAGACGCCCATGTCGTTGATGGCGAGTTCCGCGGCGGTGCGCCGGGCGGACATCTCCTCTTCCGACAGCGACTGCAGCAGGTTGACCGCCCGCCGCGCCACGACCCGCGGCTTGCCCGCCGCGGTGATCAGTTCATCGTAGAATGGCCCGGTGTCGTAGGCCTGCCAGCTGTTATTCATGTGCCCCCTGGGTAGTCCGCGGCGATATCCCATTGCCCTGTTGGCCTTGCAAACATTGTGCCCTGGTTAAGGGTATAGCCGATAAGCGTCAGGCCTGCAATGCGCTCTTCTGCCCCTGCCCCTTTTTCTGTAAAATGCCCGGCTTTCCAACCGGGGCCCGTCACAGGAAAGGGCCCACGCACGCCGGGAGCACCGCATGTTTGACAACAACATGACCATCAAGGGATTCGACGACGAGATATTCTCCGCCATTGCCGAGGAAGAGCGCCGCCAGGAGGAGCACATCGAGCTGATTGCCTCCGAGAACTACACCAGCCCCCGGGTGATGCAGGCACAGGGTACCGTGCTGACCAATAAATACGCCGAGGGCTACCCCGGCAAGCGCTACTACGGCGGCTGCGAGTACGTGGACAAGGCCGAGGACCTGGCCATCGAGCGGGTCAAGGCCCTGTTCGGCGCCGACTACGCCAACGTCCAGCCCCACTCCGGCTCCCAGGCCAACGCCGCCGTGTTCCTGGCCCTGCTGCAGCCCCACGACACCATTCTCGGTATGAGCCTGGCCGACGGCGGCCACCTCACCCACGGCGCCAAGCCCAACTTCTCCGGCAAGACCTACCACGCCGTGCAGTACGGCCTGAACCCGGACACCGGTGTGGTGGACTACGACCAGGTGGAAGCCCTGGCCCTGGAGCACAAGCCGAAGATGATCATCGCCGGTTTTTCCGCCTACTCCCAGGTCATGGACTGGGCCCGCTTCCGCGAGATCGCCGACAAGGTCGACGCCTACCTGATGGTGGACATGGCCCACGTGGCCGGCCTGGTGGCCGCGGGCGTCTACCCCAACCCGGTGCCCTACGCCGACGTGGTGACCTCCACCACCCACAAGACCCTGCGCGGCCCCCGCGGCGGCATCATCCTGGCCCGGGCCAACGAGGAACTGGAGAAGAAGTTCAACTCCGCCGTGTTCCCGGGCGGCCAGGGCGGCCCGCTGATGCACGTGATCGCCGCCAAGGCGGTATCCTTCAAGGAAGCCGCCAGCCCCGAGTTCGCCGAGTACCAGAAGCAGGTCGTGAAGAACGCCAAGGCCATGGCCGCCACCTTTATCGAACGCGGCATCAACATCGTCTCTGGCGGCACCGAGAACCACCTGATGCTGGTGGACCTGATCGGCAAGCCCTACACCGGCAAGGACGCCGACGCCGCCCTGGGCGAGGCCAACATCACGGTGAACAAGAACGCCGTACCCAATGACCCGCGCTCTCCCTTTATTACCTCGGGACTGCGGGTCGGCACCCCGGCCATCACCACCCGCGGCTTTGGCGAGCAAGAAACCGTGCAGCTGACCCACTGGATGTGCGACGTGCTGGAGTCGCTGGAGCAGGGTAATTCCGCGGAGGTGATTGCCGAGGTGAAGGGCAAGGTGCTGGAGATCTGCGCCCGTTTCCCGGTTTATAAATAGCTCACCCAGCTTCGTTATTCCGCGGACAAGGTGAATTGCGCTGCAAGCGCAAGAGAAGGTGCCCTGGGGTACAAGGTGAATTGCGCTGCAAGCGCAAGAGAAGGTGCCCTGGGGTAAGCCGGAATCCATAAAAGGTCGCGCGAGCGGCCTCTTTCAGTCTATGGACCCCGGCTTTCGCCGGGGTGACGTTCCATGAGGGTTTGACATGCTGGAAGCACCATGGGCTCTCTCGGTTTTTATAGTCATCCCGGCGTGCCCCAGGGCACGCCGGGATCCATCCACCAGACTTCCGCCCATTACCAATCTGGCATCTACGCTTTCCTGCCACTGGCGTAGCCACCCCCAAATCATGTTAAAGTTCAGCAACTTAGCCAAAGAGAACTGACCATGCACTGCCCATTCTGCGCCGCCGAGGATACCAAGGTGATCGATTCGCGGCTCGTTGCCGAGGGGGACCAGGTGCGCCGCCGCCGTCAGTGCCTGAGTTGCAGCGAGCGCTTTACCACCTACGAGGTGGCGGAACTGGTGATGCCGCGCATTATCAAGCAGGACGGTACCCGGGAGCCGTTCAACGAGGAAAAGCTGCGCGCCGGCTTTACCCGCGCCCTGGAGAAGCGCCCGGTCTCCACCGAGGACATCGAGGCGGTGATCAACAAGATCAAGAACGCCCTGCGGGCTACCGGCGAGCGCGAGCTGCAGTCCGCGTTTCTCGGCGAGCTGGTGATCGACAACCTGAAGAAGCTGGACAAGGTGGCCTACGTGCGCTTTGCCTCGGTGTATCGCAGCTTCGAGGATATCTCCGAGTTCCGGGACGCCATCGAACTGCTGGAATCCGAACCCCGGTCAGACTGAGCCCTGTCCATGCCTACCGAGCTCGATACCCGGATGATGGCCCGCGCTCTGCAACTGGCGCGCCGGGGCCAGTATTCCGCCATGCCCAATCCCCATGTGGGCTGCGTGCTGGTGCGCGACGGCCAGGTGATCGGCGAGGGCTTCACCCGGCCCGCCGGGGGCAACCATGCCGAGATCGAGGCGCTGCAGGCGGCGGGTGATGCGCAGGGTGCGACGGCCTACGTCACCCTGGAGCCCTGCTCCCATACCGGCAAAACCGGCCCCTGCGCCGATGCCCTGGTGGCCGCCGGGGTGAGCCGGGTGGTGGTGGCGATGGAGGACCCCAATCCACAGGTGGCGGGCGCCGGGCTGGCAAAACTGCGCGCCGCCGGGCTGCAGGTCGAGGTGGGTTTGCTGGCCGCCGACGCGGGCAGGGTGATTCCCGGGTTTATCGCCCGGATGAGCCGTGGCCGGGGCCGGGTGCGGGCCAAGCTGGCCATGTCGCTGGATGGCCGCACCGCCATGGCATCCGGCGAGAGCCAGTGGATAACCGGCCCCGCGGCCCGGGCCGACGTGCAGCGCCTGCGGGCGATGAGTTGCGCGCTGGTTACCGGCATCGGCACCATACTGGCCGACGACTGCTCGCTGACAGTGCGTGCTGGTGAGCTTGACCTGCCGCCGGCAGAAGCGGCACTGGCCAGCCAGAAGCAGCCGCTGCGAGTGGTGCTGGATTCCCGCCTGCAGACCCCGCCGGGGGCGAAGGTGCTGGACCGCTCGGCGCCCACCCTGCTGTGCCGCGATGCGGCACTGCCGGCTTCCACCGACATCGCCGCCGCTGGCGCGGAGCAGCTGGCCCTGCAGCGGGGCGCGGCGGGCCTTGACCTGGCCGCGTTGCTGGCTGAACTGGGCGCGCGGCAAAGCAACGAAATTCTGGTAGAATGCGGCCCCCGTCTGGCAGGGGCGTTCCTGCAGGCCGGCCTGCTGGACGAGATAATCGTCTACATGGCGCCGGTGCTGATGGGCAGCGCCGCGCGGCCGCTACTGGAGCTGCCGCTGGAGCGCATGGCCGACAAGGTGCCGCTGGCGATTGCGGACATGCGCAGGGTCGGCGAGGACTGGCGGATTACCGCCATCCCGCGGTACCGCGGCTGAGTAGAACGCATCCGGAAATCCGGCAGCGTCGGATTAGCAACAAAGGCAGCTTATGTTTACAGGCATTATTCAGGCAGTCGGCGAGATCGCCGCCATGGAACCCTCCGGGGGTGACCTGCGCCTGCGCATCAATACCGGCAAGCTGGACCTGGGCGACGTGGCGCTGGGCGACAGTATTGCCGCCAACGGCGCCTGCCTGACGGTCATCGAGCTGCCCGGCGACGGCTACTGGGCTGACGTATCGGTGGAAACCTTGAATTTCACCACCCTGGGCGGGCTGAAAACCGGCGCCCGGGTCAACCTGGAAAAAGCCCTGACGCCGGCCAGCCGCCTCGGCGGGCACATCGTGTCCGGCCATGTTGACGGCGTGGGCGAAGTGGTCAGCCTGCACGAGGACGCTCGCTCCTGGCGTTTCGTACTGCGGGCGCCGGACGAGCTGGCAAAGTATATCGCCCACAAGGGCAGTATTACCGTGGACGGCACCAGCCTGACGGTAAACGCGGTGAACGGCGCCGAGTTTGAGCTGAACATTATTCCCCAGACCATGGCCGAAACCGTGTTTGCTGACTACAAGCCCGGTACCAGGGTGAACCTGGAAGTGGACGTCATTGCCCGCTACCTGGAGCGCCTGATGCAGGGTGACGCGGCGGCCAAACCCGGTGCAGGGTCACTTTCCCTGCAGACATTGACTGAGAACGGCTATACCTGACTCACGGTGATTCCGTCATCCCGGCGAACGCCGCGGTCCGACGTATCGGGATCCACTGTAGGAGTGGAATGAACTCAAACGAGTGATGGATCCCGGCCTGCGCCAGGATGACGATGCCGGATAGATGAAGACCCCGGCCTGCGCCGAGGAGACTACGGCGGGCTGACGAAAGCCCTGGACCATACAGAATGCAAGTAAACACAGTAGACGAATTAATCTCAGACCTCCGCCAGGGCCGCATGGTGGTGCTGGTGGACGACGATGCCGACAGCCATAACGAGGGCGTGGTCATGGTCGCCGCCGAGCACTGCGACGCCAAGCACGTCAACTTTATGGCCCGCCAGGCGCGGGGGCTGGTCTGCCTGACCCTCACCGAGGAGCGCTGCCGCCAGCTGGACCTGCCGCCGATGGTAGACGGCGCCATGGGGGAGAAATCCAACTTCACCCTGTCGATTGAGGCGGCGGTGGGTATTGATACCGGCATCTCTGCCGCCGACCGCGCCCATACCGTGCAGGCGGCGGTGGCGCCGCACGCGGTGCCGGCGGATATTGTCCAGCCGGGCCACATATTCCCGCTGACGGCGATGCCCGGGGGCGTGTTGACCCGTGCCGGCCACACCGAGGCGGCCAGTGATTACGCGCGCCTCGCCGGCCTGCTGCCGGCGGCGGTAATTGCCGATATCCTGACCCCGGAGGGTACCCTCGCCGATGGCCCCGCGCTGGCCGAGTTTGCCGCTGGCAACGGCCTGAAAATCGGCACCATCGCCGACCTGATCCACTTCCGGCTGGTCAACGAGCGGACCATTCGCCGGGTGCGCGAGGGCAGCATCGACACCGCCTACGGCGAATTCCAGCTGACCGCCTATCGCGACCAGAACGAGGGCGATGTGCACATTGCCCTGTCGCGCGGCACCATCACCGCCGACCAGCCCACTCTGGTGCGGGTGCATGTGCAGTCCGCTCTGCGGGATATGGTGAACAGTGAAGTGGACGGCCTGCCCAGCTGGAGCATGAGCCGTTGCCTGCGCAAGCTCGCGGAGGCCGAGCGGGGGGTGATTGTACTGCTGGCGCGGGATGAGGGCCCGGAGCAGATACTGGCCAGCATCGACCTGGCGCTGGGCGCAGCCCCGGCGGAGGCGCATGCCGCGCCCGACACCTACACCACGGTGGGCCTGGGCTCGCAGATATTGCGCGACCTGGGGGTGGGAAAAATTCATTTGATGGGCGCGCCGATCAAGTACAATGCGATTTCCGGCTTTGACCTCGAAGTGCTGGATTTCGTAAATCCAGAGGATTGAGCCCGCAGTCGTCATTCCCGCGCAAGTGGAGGTCCGGCGTTCCGGAATCCAGCGACACAGAATCAGTAACGGGCCCCCGCAATGGCAGAATACCGCCAGCGCGGTGGTGACGAGAATGTAAGGAAACAAGAACATGACTGACATCAAAACCATCGAAGGCGACTTCACTGGCGGCAAGGGCAACTACACCATCGTGGTCGGCCGCTGGAACAGCTTCGTCGTTGAGCACCTGCTGGAGGGCGCCATCGATTGCCTGCGCCGGCACGGCGTCAGCAAAAGCCAGATCACGATTGTGCGCGCACCGGGTGCGTTTGAGATCCCGCTGGTGTGCAAGAAAGTCGCTGCCAAAGGCGATGTCGACGCCATCATCGCCCTGGGCGCGGTGATTCGCGGTGGCACGCCTCACTTTGAGTACGTGGCGGGCGAGTGCACCAAGGGCCTGGCCATGGTGAGCATGGAGTACGGCGTGCCCACCGCCTTTGGCGTGCTGACCGTGGATACCATCGAGCAGGCGGTGGAGCGCTCGGGCACCAAGGCCGGCAACAAGGGCGAGGAAGCCGCCATGTCGGCCCTGGAGATGGTCAGCCTGATGAACAAGCTGGACTGATCAGGACGCAATAAATGAGCAAACAGGCCCCCAACAAGCCCCATAACACGCTGGCGGCGGAGCGCCGCAAGGCGCGTCACTACGGCATGCAGGCGCTGTATCAGTGGCTGATGGCCGACTCGCCGCTGAATGACATCGAGGCGGAGTTCCGCACCGAATACGACTTCGCCCACGTCGACCTCGAGTATTTCCAGGCCCTGCTGCACGGCGTGCCGAGCTGCGTGGACGAACTGGAGGCCATTTTCCAGCCCCTGCTGGACCGCGACATCGATGACCTGGACCCGATTGAGCGCACCTTGCTGCGTATGGGCACCTTTGAGCTGAAAGAGCGCATCGACGTGCCCTACAAGGTGGTGATCAACGAGGAAGTCGCCCTGGCCAAGAAGTTCGGCGCCAGCGAGAGCCACAAGTACATCAACGGCGTGCTGGACAAGGCCGCCCGCGAACTGCGCAAAGCGGAAACCGAAGCCTGAGCCACCGTCGTCATTCCGGCGTACCCCAGGGCACCCTCTCTTGCGCCTGTGGCGCAATTCACCTTGTACCCCAGGGCACCCTCTCTTGCGCCTGTGGCGCAATTCACCTTGTACCCCAGGGCACCCTCTCTTGCGCCTGTGGCGCAATTCACCTTGTACCCCAGGGCACCCTCTCTTGCGCCTGTGGCGCAATTCACCTTGGATGCCGGAATCTATCAGTCGCCGTCGCTCTGAAATATCCGTCCACCACGAAGGCAGCGAAGCGGCAACCCCAACCCCAGTGACTCTGAAAACCAGCCCTAATGCCCACCTCTGAATTCGACCTGATTTACCGCTATTTCTCCTCCCTGGGTGCCGGCCCCGCCGTCGACCTTTCGGTGGGCGATGACTGCGCCATCCTCCGCCTGCAGCCCGGCGAACGCCTGGCGACCTCGGTGGACACCATGGTCGAGGGCGTGCACTTCACCGGGGACATGTTCCCGGAGGACACCGGCTTTCGCGCCGTCTCGGTGGCGGCATCGGACCTGGCTGCCATGGGCGCCCGCCCCATCGGCATGACGGTGGCCCTGACCCTGCCTGAGGCCGACGAATTCTGGATTAACGCCTTCAGCCAGGGCCTGGCCCAGGCTGTTTCCGGGTACCGGCTGCCCCTGGTCGGCGGCGATACCACCCGCGGCCCGCTGACCATCACCGTGCAGGTACTCGGCGCGCTGCCCGCCGGCCTGGCCCTGCGCCGCGAGGGCGCCCGGCCCGGCGATGCGGTTTATGTGTCCGGCACCCTGGGCGATGCCGCCGCCGCCCTGGCGTTTCTGCAGGACCAGTGGCAGCCCGAACCCGAGGCCGCCGAGTACCTGCTGCAGCGCTACCACCGCCCGCAGGCCCGTATCGACCTGGGCCAGCAGCTGCTGGGCAAGGCCACCTCGGCCATCGACATCTCTGACGGCCTGCTGGCGGACGCCGGCCACATCGCCGCCGCCAGTGGCGTGGCGCTGCATATTGATCCAGACGCCATCCCGCTTTCAACCGCGCTGCAATCTCACGCTGAGCGTGACACTATCCTGCACTGGGCCCTGGCCGGCGGTGACGACTACGAACTCTGCTTCACCCTGCCGCCGGGCGAGCCGGCACCCACGGGCTGCTCCCGCATTGGCCAGGTGCAAGCCGGGCAGGGCGTGCACACCGGCCTCGGCGGGGACCTGCCGACGGGATTCCAGCACTTTAGCTAACCGCCACCCCGGCTTCTGCGCCCACCCGCGCTGACCTCTTCACCGGGGCCCTCACCCGCCTCGACAAACTGCAGTTCCACACCGGGCCGCCCCGTTTCCGCGGAAACGTCCTGCCGCACCTTCACATCAAAACACCCGCGATGCAGCTGCCGGTGGTGGAACCGACACAGCGTGGTCAGGTTTTCCAGGCTGGTTTCCCCACCCTCGGCCCAGTGTTGAATATGGTGCGCTTCCACATACACCGATTCATGACACCCCGGGTACTGGCACACCCCATCGCGCTCCTGCAGCGCCCGCCGAATTGGCGCTGGCACCACCCGTGAGCGCCGGCCCACGTTGAGCACCTGGCCCTGTTCGTCCTCCAGCACGGTCAACAGCGAGGCATCGCAACCGATTCGCCGCGCCGTGGCCGGCGACAGCCAGGGTTTGTCCTCGAAATGCGCCTTGCCGTGAGTGCAACACAGCCCCGATCGCTGCTCGCGCAGGGTATTCACATCCACATGCAGCACCACCTGGCAGCGCTCCGCGCCTGTGAGCCCCTGCAGGTCGCGGTAATCCGGCCCGGAGGCCAGAAAATGTTCCACCATGTTGACCAGCGCATCGGCCCGAATCTGGTTCATGTGCTGGGAAAACGTTTCCGCGGAAATTTTTTCCTCTGCCCGCTCAAAGGCGAGGTTCGCCGGCAGTTCACTGGCGCTTGATCCCGTGCCCGTATCCGCCGCCACATCAGCGCCTGCATCGCTAACTGCAGCAGCACTCGCAACCGAGGCATCATCCTCATCTTCAGTCCCGGCTTCGTCGCGCCCCGAGCCACTGCGCGCCAGAATCTTCCTCGCCACTGCCTGCATGCGCGCCTTCTGCGCTGCCTGCCAGTCCGCCTGCCGCTCCTCTTCCAGGGGGCGCGCCACCGCCTGCAGGGTTTTTGCCACCAGTTGTCCCTCTTCCGGCGGCAGCCGGGCGTGAATCACCCACATGCCGTCTTCATCCTGGAACCAGTACAATTCACGCTGCTGTTCCCGCTGGCGCTCCTCATTCCCCGGCGCCTCGTCAGGCGCAGCGCCCTCGTCAGCAGCAGAATCCGCTGAATCCTCCAGCAAACCCTGCAGTCCGGGCTCCGCCACCGGCTCATAGCGCGCCACCAGCTTCTCCAGATGACTGGCGCTGTTGCCCTGGGCCAGCATCACCAGAAAGCCCTGGTTCTCCGGCGTGGCGGCGCGGGTAATGGCGCGTACCTTGGAGTAACTGAGCTCGCCCGAGGAGAAGGCCTTGTCCACCTCACACAGGCCCGCCAGGCACCGCGCCACCCGCACCTTCTCCCGTGCCGCGCCGATATCCATGCCGCAGCGCGCCGCCAGCCAGTGGGCACAGCTGCGCATGGCGCCGCCTTCCTTCCAGCCGCCGCAGCGGTCGAACTCGGCAATCATCCGCAGCAGGCGATGGTTGGCCACATTGATCTGTGCCGCCAGCAGGGTAATCGCCTGCCCCAGGTTCGCGCCATCGCGCACGGATTCCACAACAGCTGGCAGGCTCATAAGCGCACCTCAGTAAAACTGTATATATATCCAGTATCCTAGCGCTGCACCCACCACACCACCAGCGCCGCAATCCATCAAATGTGACCACACCGGGCTGAGGGAGTGTTTCCCAATCCGCAGATGAGCCTGAGGGAGCCGGGCAGGTAATCCCTCAGGCTCATGTTCCAAGGCAAGAGGCTGACAGCCACCAAGCCCGTGTATACTCCCCCCATGACATCAACCGCCCAGCCCACGCCGTTCCGCTCGCCCGTGCAATTCCTGGCCTTTGGATTTGGCTCCGGCCTCTCCCCCAAAGCCCCGGGCACCGTCGGCACCCTGGCCGCCGTGCCCCTTTACTGGTTGCTCAGCCAGCTGAGCCTGGGCTACTACAGCCTGGCCATCCTGATCACCTGCGCCGTGGGCATCTGGATCTGCGGCGAGGCCAGCCGGCAGCTGGGCGTGCACGACCACGGCGGCATCGTCTGGGATGAGTTCGCCGGCTTTTTCGTCACCATGTGGGCGCTGCCCAATAGCTGGCCCTGGATCCTCGCCGGCTTCGTCGCCTTCCGCGTCTTCGATATCGCCAAACCCTGGCCCATCGGCCCGCTGGACAAGAAAGTCCACGGCGGCCTGGGCATCATGATCGACGACGTGGTCGCCGGCATCATGGCCTGCGCCTGCCTGCACCTCGCACTATGGTTACTCTAATGATCGATCCAGCGGCACAAATACGACCATCTTCATTCCGGTCCCCCAATGCGTCATTCCGGTCCCCCAATGCGTCATTCCGGCCCCCCAATGCGTCATTCCGGCCCCCTAAGCTGTCATCCCGGCGTACGCCGCGGTCCGACGTATCGGAATCCACCGCCCCTTGGGCTCTCACCCTCACCCTTATCCTGGCCCTATGTCTCACCCTACAAGCCAACGCCCAAGCCACCCCCCGGATCGACCTCGAAGGCCTGATGCCCAGCGCCGCCATCCTCCTCATCGACGGCGAGCGCAAGCTGTTGAAAAAGGGCCAGACCCACAACGGCGTCACCCTGATTTCGGCCTACTCCAATACCGCCACCCTCGAGGTCAACGGCAGCCAGATGGTCCTCGGGCTCTCCCGAAAAGTGGGCACTAACTACCAGCCGCCGCCGGCGCAGACAGTGACCATCCGCCGCGACGCCATGCTGCAGTACCAGGCCAACGCGCACATCAATGGCCGCCAGGTCCGGGTGCTGGTGGACACCGGCGCCAACGTGGTTGCCATCAACCAGTCCGAGGCGGCTCGCCTGGGCATCGACCTCGACAAGGCCCAGCCGGCCCGGGTGGAAACCGCCTCCGGGGTCGCCCGGGCCTGGTCGGTGAATTTACGATCGGTCAGTGTGGGCGGCATCAAGGTCAACAACGTGCCGGCCACCGTGGTCGAGGGTGAATTCCCGGCCATGGTGCTCTTAGGCATGACCTACCTGCGCCATGTAAAACTTGAGGAAAATCAGGGGATTCTGACCTTGAGCCGGACCCACTAGGTAATCTCGTGGATATCCATGCGCTATCATCCAACTGCGATTATCTGGATGATGGCCGGTAACGCAATCGAAGGATAAATTCCATTAGAGTACGCTCCCAGGCCACCGCTGGCGGGTAGTCCCATTCCCCGGCAAACCTGTTAGAATACGCGCCCCTTTGGTACGGATAAGCCCCTTGACCGCACGCTACGTAGAATCTTCCCGTCTCCCCACCGCCTGGGGCGACTGGGTCATGCACGGCTTTGAAGACGCGCAAAGCAACAAGGAGCACGTGGTGCTGACCATGGGCGACGTCAGCAATGGCGAGCCGGTACTGGCCAGAATCCACTCCGAATGCCTCACCGGCGACGCCCTGTTCAGCCTGCGCTGCGACTGCGGCCTGCAGCTGCACGCGGCGATGAAGGCGATTGCGGAAGAGGGCAGGGGCGCCATCTTCTACCTCCGCCAGGAAGGCCGCGGCATCGGCCTGCTGAACAAGATCAAGGCCTACAAACTGCAGGACGCCGGTGCCGACACCGTGGAAGCCAACGAACAATTGGGCTTCGGCGCCGACATGCGCGACTACAGCCTGCTCCGCCCCATGCTGGAGCACCTGAAGATCAAATCTGTACGTTTAATGACCAACAACCCGCGCAAAGTGGCAGCCATGGAAGAGCAGGGCGTGGAAGTCGTCGAACGCATCGCCCTCCACACCGGCAGCAACCCCCACAACGAAAAGTACCTCAGCACCAAGGCCGGCAAACTGGGCCATATGTTCGAAGCCCAGGGCTAGACCCAACCGTCATCCCCGCCTTTATTCCGTCATCCCCGCCTTTATTCCGTCATCCCGGCGAAAGCCGGGATCCACATCTTTTTGTCATTCCCGCGCAGGCGGTGGTCCCGGCACACCGGAGTCCAGCGACCTCAAGCAAGAGAGAGCAAGTAATGGATCTCTACCGATCCCTCCCCACAATATACCTCCCCAACTCCCGCAACATATCCGCCGACTCCCCAAACGCCTCCAGCGCCCCAAGCGCCTCATCCAGCAACCGCTGCGCCTCCGCCTTCGCCCCCTCCAAGCCCAACAATTTCACATAAGTAGGCTTATTGGCATCCGCATCCTTACCAGCCGTCTTCCCCAATGCCGCAGAATCCCCTTCCACGTCCAGAATGTCATCCACCACCTGAAACGCCAGGCCGATATTGCGCCCATAAGCGTCCAGCGCAGCAAGCTGCACCTCCGTGGCATTGGCCGCAATACCCCCCAGCGCCAGTGAGGCACGAATCAGCGCCCCGGTCTTCATCTCGTGCATGGCCCGCAGCTCCTCCAGGCTCATGTCAGAATCCACCGCCTGAATGTCCACATACTGCCCGCCGACCATGCCCTCAAAGCCCGAGGCCTTCGCTAACACCTTGATCATTCGAACTTTTTGCTCCGCCGAGAGCCCCGGCGCATCGGCCAGCAACTCAAAGGCGCGGGCCTGGAGCCCGTCCCCCACCAGGATCGCGGTAGCCTCATCGAAGGCCTTGTGCAGGCTGGGTCTGCCACGACGCATGTCGTCGTCGTCCATGGCGGGGAGGTCGTCGTGGATGAGGGAGTAGGTGTGGATGAGTTCGAGGGCGAGCGCCGGTGCTGTGTCGGCAGTGGTAGAGCCCGCCACTGCCTTCCAGGCGGCAAAAAAGAGCGTGGGGCGTACCTGCTTGCCGCCATTGCTGGTGGCGTAGCGGCCCGGTTCACCCATTCCAGATGCGGCGGAGTCAGTTGGCTCCCAGAGCGACGCCAGGTCGTCATTCAGCCTGGCGCGAAAGCTGCCCATTAATCCGTCCAGGGTGTTAGTCACGGGGCTAGTCTTGCTCAGCCTGCTGGCCCGGGGGTTCCTGCAGCAGTTCGTTCACTTTTTGCTCGGCGATCGCCAGTTCTTGCTGGGCGTCGCGGACGAGTTTTATCCCTTGCTCAAAGTTCTGCAAAGCACTTTCCAGCGATTGATCGGTGGACTCCAACCCTGCGACGAGCGACTCGAGGCGCTGCAGCTTGGAAGCGAAGTTTTTCGGTGTGGTTTTCGATGCCATAAGACCTGTTGAGGACGGAGAAAAAGGGATTAGTTGCCAGTATACCAGCGAGCAGGCGTTAGGGGATGGCTATCGTGTGTATTCCTCTGATAGTACTGGCCAACCCGTCTATAAATCAGTAGCTTAGGGGGCATTGGAAACGTCATAATTGAGAACACTAAGCCGCCGGTGGCTCCATCAAGGGCGAGTAGTGCCGGTGGTCTTTCAGGCCTTTGGTACAAGCGGGCAGAAAGTTGGATGTTATCGGTGCAGGGGCAACAATCAGCAGGGCGATCATCGTTGGTTTCGGGTACGTTGGTGTATCTCGGGGCCAACATACTCAATGCACTGATCCCTTTCATTCTACTGCCTGTCCTGACTCGCTACCTGCTCCCCGCAGAGTACGGTGAAGTCGCGATTTTCCAGGTGCTGCTATCGGCACTGATCGGCATCGTGGGGTTGAGTGTTTCTGGCGCCGCAGGCCGCAAATTTTACGATAGCGAGCACGATGAAGCGGAACTCGCGCAATTTATCGCCTCCTGTTTGCAAATATTGATGGTGAGCGCTGGAATCAGCCTGCTCGTGGCGCTGGCCTTCGCGGCACCGTTGGCCCAGTGGCTGGGGTTGGGACTGCACTGGGTTATCTGGGCAATCATCGTTGCGGCTGCCACCGGTGTGGCCCAGTTGCGCCTGAGCCAGTGGCAGGTGCGCAAGTTGCCGTGCCAATTCGGTGCTTTCCAGGTGGGCCAGAGTGCACTCAATTTCGGCTTGTCACTGCTGTTGGTGGTCGGGCTGCTCCTAGGTGCGGAGGGCAGGATCGGGGCGCAGATATTCAGCGCCTTGGCATTCGCGTTACTCGCGCTCTGGTCATTGTGGCGTGACGGTTTACTGGTGCGCTGGCGCCTGCGGCGTGATTATCTTGAGGAGGTGCTCAGGTTTGGCGTGCCATTAATGCCACATGTAGTAGGAAATATCCTGCTTATGTACTTCGACCGGTTTATCATTAACAGTGTGATCGGGATGTCCGCAGCGGGGCTTTATATGGTGGCCTTCCAGTTCTCGATGGCGGTAATGCTGGTATTCACGGCGCTGAACAATGCTTACGTGCCCTGGCTCTACGAGCGATTGAAGCGGGACGACGCGACCGAGAAGGGACGGATCGTGCGCAACACCTATCTCTGGTTTGTCGTGATACTCTGTGGTGCCGGCCTGAGTTTTGTGGTCGGTCCGCCTCTGCTGCGGTGGATTGCCGGCGACGAGTACGCCGCAGCCGGTGACGTCATCGGTATTCTGGTGCTCGGGCAGGCTTTCGGCGGGATGTACCTGATGGTGACTAATTATATTTTTTACTCGAAGAAAACCGGGGCATTAGCTCTCGCAACACTGGTAACAGGAGCGGTAAATATTCTATTACTGGTCGTGCTGGTCCCCTCCCATGGCATAATTGGTGCGGCGATAGCGTTCGCGCTGGCGATGGCATTGCGCTTTGGCCTCACGTGGTGGGTCGCGCAGCTCCGCCATCCGATGCCCTGGTTTCAATTGGTAAAGGCAGGCTAGGCATGTTCAAAGACGCAACAATTCTGGTAACCGGTGGCACGGGGTCCTTCGGCCACAAGTTTATACCCATGACACTGGAGCGATACAATCCCAAGAAAGTGATTGTGTTCTCCCGCGATGAAATGAAACAGTGGGAGATGGCCAAGTTATTTGCTGCCGATGACAGGCTGCGTTTTTTCATTGGCGATGTCCGCGACCGAGAGCGGCTCTACCGCGCCCTGGATGGTGTCGACTACGTTGTGCATGCCGCGGCGACCAAGATTGTACCCACCGCAGAATACAATCCCTTCGAGTGCGTGAAAACCAATGTGAACGGCGCCATGAACCTGATCGACGCCGCCATCGACAAACAGGTAAAGGGGGTGGTCGCGCTCTCGACCGACAAGGCCAGCAGCCCGGTCAACCTTTACGGGGCGACCAAGCTGGCATCCGATAAGCTCTTTGTCGCTGCGAATTCCTACTCGGGCGCTCACGAAACCCTCTTCTCGGTGGTGCGGTACGGGAATGTCATGGGCTCCCGCGGCTCGGTAATACCCTACTTCATGTCGCTCAAGGATTCCGGCGTATTGCCGATAACCGACCCGCGAATGACCCGTTTCATGATTACCCTCGAACAGGGGGTGGAACTGGTTTGGCATGCATTTGCAGATATGGTTGGCGGCGAAATCTACGTCAAGAAAATCCCTTCGATGAAGCTCGCGGAACTGGCCAGGGTGGTCGCCCCGCAGGCCCGGCATGAACTTATCGGTATTCGCCCCGGTGAAAAATTACACGAGCAGATGATCAGTTCTGAGGACTCCCACTTTACTTTCGAATACCCCGAGCATTTCAAAATTCTGCCGAATCTCAACGGCTGGGGTGGTAGCAAGGAGCGGATTAAGGACGGGATCAAGGTTGAGGAGGGTTTTGTCTATGCCAGCGACAGCAATCCTGCCTGGATGAGCGAAGCTGAACTCATGGCCTGGATAGAAGCCAACTATGCCGACATAGGTAATATCTGAATGATCCCTTACGGCAGGCAGTGTATCGAGCAATCGGACATCGACGCTGTAGTCGAAGTATTGCACTCCGACTTCCTGACCCAGGGGCCGAAAGTACCGGCCTTCGAAGGCGCGGTTGCCGACAGGGTGAATGCCCGTTATGGCTTCGCCGTCAACAGTGCGACTTCCGCGCTCCACCTCGCCTGTCTGGCCCTTGGGGTGGGGCCGGGTGATCGCGTCTGGACTTCACCGAATACCTTCGTTGCCTCTGCGAACTGCGCGCTCTATTGTGGCGCGACTGTAGATTTCGTCGATATCGACCCGTGGACCTACAATATGTGTGCGGAAACACTGGCCGAGCAACTGCAGCGGGCGCAGGCCGAAGGCTGCCTGCCCAAGGTCGTGATCCCGGTACACTTTGCTGGCCAGTCCTGTGACATGGCGGAAATACACGCACTGTCCGCGCAGTACGGGTTCTCAATCATTGAAGACGCTTCACACGCCATTGGCGCGAGCTATCGCGGGGAGCCGGTCGGCTGTGGCCGATTCAGCGATATCACGGTATTCAGTTTCCATCCGGTCAAGATCATCACTACCGCCGAGGGTGGGCTGACGGTGACCAATAGTGAAAAACTTGCGCAAACCATGGCCTTGCTGCGCTCCCAGGGCGTGACCCGGGATGAGGCGCTGATGACCGAGGCTGCGCACGGGCCCTGGTATTACCAGCAAATCGAACTCGGCTTCAACTACCGGATGACCGATATCCAGGCCGCGCTGGGCCTCAGCCAGTTGGGCAGGCTGGATCAGTACCTGTCGCGCCGCCACCAACTCGCCAGCCGCTATGACCAGGCTTTTGCGGACCTGCCGTTGACCTGCCCGTGGCAGCATCCCGACAGCGTCACCGCCTACCACCTGTATCCGGTGCGTATTCCCGGGCGCGAAGGGTGTGGCCGCAAGGAGGTATTCCAGCAGCTCAGGCAAGCAGGCATCGGCGTCAACGTCCACTACATCCCGGTTCACCTGCAGCCCTACTACCGGCGCCTGGGCTTTGCGCCGGGCGATTTTCCGGAAGCCGAAAAATACTATAGCGAGGCTATCAGCCTGCCGCTTTTCCCGGCACTGGGTGAAGATGAGCAAGATGCGGTGATCGCAGCGGTACGCGAGGTGGTGCGAACATGAACGTCGCTATCATTCCCGCGCGAGGAGGGAGCAAACGAATTCCGCGGAAAAATATCAAACCATTTTGCGGAAAGCCCATTATTACCTGGTCAATAGAGGCAGCACTTCTTAGCGGATGCTTCGACCGTGTTGTTGTTTCTACTGACAACAATGAGATTGCTGCGGTCGCGCGATCCGTCGGGGCAGAGGTGCCGTTCGAGCGACCTGCCGACCTATCAAATGACCACGCACCTACTATTCCAGTGATTGCACATGCAATCGAGTGGATAAAGCATAATTATGGCTCTGTTGACTACGCTTGTTGTATTTACGCTACTGCACCATTTGTTCGAGCGGAGGATTTGAATCGCGGACTTGGTGTTTTGGTGAATAGCGGCGCCAATTTCGCATTTACTGTCACCAGCTACGCTTCTCCAATTCAGCGGGCTGTTCGTATTAATAGTAAAAACCGTGTGGAAATGTTCAACCCAGAGAACTTTAGTTTCCGTTCGCAGGATATGGAGGAAGCGTTCCATGATGCAGCTCAGTTCTATTGGGGTCGCGCCGATGCATGGTTGGCAGAAGAAACAATTTTTTCGGCTAATGCCGCACCAGTGATTCTTCCTCGTTACCAGGTCCAGGATATTGATACTGATGAAGATTGGCTAAGGGCGGAGCTGATGTTCCAAAGTCTTAGTGCACGTGAAGTGGAGGGAACATGAGCTTCAAGACAGAACAAGAGGCTTTTTGGGCTGGCGAATTCGGAACGAAATACATCGAGCGGAATAAGGGTGATATCCTGAAGGCTGCTAACATCGATTTTTTTGCTAAGGCTTTGAGTAACACGCGTGGACTCCAAAGTTGCATAGAGTTTGGCGCCAATATCGGAATGAATATTAACGCGCTAAAACTACTTTACCCAGAGCTAGATGCACACGCGATTGAGATAAACAAGAACGCTGCTATCCAACTACGTGAAGTGATCGAGTCCGCTAATGTCTACGAATGCTCAATACTAGACTTTGTCCCTACGCGAATGTGGGATTTGGTTTTGGTAAAGGGTGTGCTCATTCATATCGAACCAAGCATGTTGCCTCAAGTTTATGAAAAGCTTGTTGCCTCCTGTGGTCGCTTTTTGCTGGTGGCAGAGTATTACAACCCTGTGCCAGTCTCCATTTCCTATCGTGGCCACAATGAACGCCTATTCAAGCGAGACTTTGCGGGTGAAATTCTCGAGAACTATCCGCAGATGGAATTGGTGGACTACGGGTTCGTTTATCGCCGCGACCCTAACTTTCCGCAGGATGATTTAACTTGGTTTCTGTTAGAGAAGTCCGCAGCAGTATTGGAATGAAATTCGCCATTCGAGTTGACGCTTCGCGGCTAATCGGCACCGGGCACGTTATGCGTTGCCTAGCATTGGCGGATTCGCTGGCGGCGCTTGGTGCAGATTGTCATTTTCTCTGTCGCGCTCTCGAAGGAAACCTCATCGACTATATCCGCAGAAAGGGTCATGCAGTCCATACACTGCAGAACGCACCTGCTGAAAAATCTGGTGTTGGTTGGAAGAATGAGTTAAATAATTATAACAGCACAGCCTACGGTCACTGGCTGGGTTGCGCCCAGGAGGATGATGCAACAGCCTGCCTCCGCATTCTCTCCAATTTGCATCCGGATTGGCTAATTGTTGACCATTATGCATTAGATGCTTGCTGGGAGCAGGCTGTGGCGCCGTTCGTTCAACAGTTAATGGTTATTGACGATCTAGCAGACCGTCCTCACAGTTGTGATCTTTTGCTAGATCAGAATCTTGGTCGTAGTGCTCAAGAGTACGAGTCACTAATACCTTCGCGGGCTTCAGTCCTTGTTGGGCCAAAATTCGCGTTACTGCGACCTGAGTTTGCAATGAGGAGGCAGGAGAGTCTCTCAAATCGTCAAAGTGGAAGACTGAGTCGACTACTTATCAGCATGGGAGGTGTCGACTATAAAAATGTTTCAGGTACATTGTTAGAGGCTCTCGAAAGTAGTTCTTTGGCAGGTGGTTTTCACATAACTATTGTCATGGGACGAAGTTCGCCTTGGCTAGATCGTTTACAATCGTTAGCCGCTCGCTCGTCCCTTCAAGTAGATGTTCTCGGCGATGTGGGAGATATGGCCCTTTTGATGGCGAACAGCGATTTGGCTATAGGGGCGGCCGGTACGAGTGCCTGGGAGCGATGTTGTTTGGGGTTACCAACTCTGATAACTGTTCTGGCGGATAATCAGATTGCGGGAGCGAAGGCTCTATGTTCTATCAAGGCAGCGCGCCTGATCAAGATTGACGAAACCTTATCTTCCCAGCTTAGCGACACGATTATGGATTTAGAAAAGCCAAATAGCCTTACTGCAATGAGTAACATGGCGCTAAGTATTACCGATGGTAAAGGGGTTGATAGGCTCGTGGGAGCACTAACGATTGGTCGCCACTGAGATAGCCAGTTTTTCATTGTAAAAGTAGTAATTTGAAGCCGTCAGTTCTAGAGGTCACGTATCTACAACTGGTTATTCTGAAAGTGAAATGAACTGAAGAACTTAGTAATAATATCGATTGAGGCAGGCTGTAGCTTAATCTTATAACACTTGAGCGTGGCAAGCAGAGGTTAGTTGGAAGTTTCTAATATTGCAGTCCAGCCAGCATTCCCTTTGGAGAATAGATGAATTTCTCAATTGGCGAAATCCGAAAAATGGAAGCTAATGACCTTGAGTTGGTCTGGCGTTGGCGGAACTCTGACCGCGTTAGGAGTTTTATGTTTTCTCAGAGAATAATTTCGTTTGAAGAGCATCTCGCCTGGTTTGAAAGATCCTCTAATGATCCTAGAAAACACTTGCTTATCTATGTCGAACGCGAACAACCTCTGGGATTTGTTCACTTCAGTGAGATTAGTGATGGAGGGATCGTGGAGTGGAGTTTTCATACCGCTCCTGATGCACGGAAAGGCGTGGGGTCAAAAATGGGAGAGGTCGCCATAGGATTTGCTTTTGAGCGGGCTGGTTTTCACAAAGTTTGCGGACAAGTGATTAGCTATAATCAACGATCTTTGGACTACCATATTCGCCTTGGTTTCAAGAAAGAAGGGATTCTGTTTGAGCAGTTTTATGACGGTAAAATCTATCATGATGTAGTTTGTTTTGGCCTTCTCCAATCGGGCTGGATTAGTCGATCTTAGCGAGGAACATTGCACATGAGCGTAGAGGTCTACATAGTGGCTAGTTGCAAGAAATGGCATAGCCAGGGATTCGATGATTTGGCTTCTGTTGTTCCCGGGAATTGGCTTATGGCAGAAACTCCGGAGGAACTGAAAGGTCAACTTGTGGCTGCCAAGCCTCGCTATATTTTTTTTCTCCATTGGAGTTGGATTGTTCCGGAGGAAATATGGGGACAATATGAGTGCGTTTGTTTTCATATGACCGACGTTCCCTTCGGGCGCGGTGGCTCACCGCTTCAGAATTTGATTGTAAGAGGTTTTAAGTCCACAAAGCTAAGTGCATTGCGGATGGTAGCAGAATTGGACGCTGGACCTGTTTACACCAAAAGGGACATGGTCCTTTCTGGAAGTGCTGAGGAAATCTATCTTCGAGCCAGCCTTATAAGCTTTGAGATTATCAGGTGGATGGTGGAGCGAAATCCCCTGCCTACAGAACAATCAGGGGAGGTAGTAACTTTTGAGCGAAGAAAGCCAGATCAAAGTGCGCTGCCCAATGGCAGTGACCTGGAATCACTGTATGACTATATTCGGATGCTAGATGCTGAAGGATATCCAAACGCGTTTCTTCAGCATGGTAAGTTTCGAATAGAATTTCGTTCGGCAGAGTTTGATGGAGAAATGATATCTGCATCAGTTCTAATAAAACCGGTTAGAGAGTGATTGGCGATGATAGTTAATATTGACGGTGTAGAAATAGGTCCTAATCGTCCTCCTTTTGTTATCGCCGAGTTATCAGCAAATCACAACGGCTCGCTAGAGCTTGCACTGAAAACGATTGCTGAAGCGAAGCGAAGGGGGGCGTCAGCGATAAAGCTGCAGAGTTATACCGCGGATACAATGACGATTGACTGTGATAATCCAGAATTTTTGATAAAGGTTGGCCCATGGAAAGGTTACAAGCTTTATGATCTATACGTCGAGGCGCAAACGCCCTTTGAATGGCATCGGGCGATGATAGAGTGCGCAAGGGAGGTCGGTATTACTGCGTTTTCAACCGCTTTTGATGAGTCTGCAGTGGATCTTCTGGAAGATTTAAATGTGCCGGCATACAAAATTGCCTCCTTCGAAATTACTGATCTACCCTTAATAGAGTATGTCGCACTTACAGGTAAGCCTTTAATTATGTCTACAGGTATGGCAAGCCGAGAAGAAATAGAAGAGGCTGTCAATACGGCGAGGTCAGCGGGTTGTCAGCAAATAGTACTACTCCATTGTATCAGTAGCTATCCAGCCCCGATAGAGCAAGCGAACTTGGCTCAAATAAGAGAGCTAGGTGAAACGTTTGGAGTGGTTCCGGGCCTCTCCGACCATACACTAGGCACAACGGTTTCTGTTGCCGCAGTGGCACGGGGGGCTTGTCTAATCGAAAAGCATTTTACATTGGACCGGTCTTTAGGGGGGGCTGATAGCGGTTTCTCCATCGAACCTGAAGAACTTGAAAAATTGTGCGTTGAGACTCGGGCTGCATGGTCCGCAGTAGGTTCTGTTTCCTACACCCGCCAACAATCGGAGGAAAAAAATAGGATTTTCCGCCGTTCAATATACTTCGTGCGTGATATGGGCGTGGGAGATATGGTTACGGAAACGGACATTCGTCGAATTCGACCTGGATTAGGACTGCCACCCAAATATTTCGATACGCTGCTAGGTAAGACTCTGAAAAAGAGAGTTAAACGAGGTACTCCAGTAAGTTGGGAGTGCTTCCATGAATAAGCTTGTACTGGTAGTGGCGGCACATCCAGATGATGAAGTTTTGGGTTGTGGGGGCACTATAGCCCGCCACGTAGATGAGGGCGATTCAGTTTTTACCGTATTTATGGCGGATGGAGTCAGTTCTCGATTAGTTACAACGGGCATTGAAAATAGGCTTTCGGCAGAGAAAGCGGCCAAAGATATACTGGGGATAAGCCAGTCTTTCAATTTGGGTTTCCCGGACAACAGCATGGACACCATACCTTTTCTTGATATTGTAAAAAGGCTGGAATCTGTTGCGGCTCAAGTAGACCCGCAAATCATATACACCCATCATATTGGAGATTTGAATATTGATCATAGGATAACTCAGCAGGCTGTTCTTACTGCATTTCGGCCACTTCCAGGAGCCAGAGTGAAGGAAATACTTGCTTTTGAAGTTATGTCGAGTAGTGAGTGGAATGCCGCGGAGCAGTCTCCGTTTCACCCCAATTATTATGTTGATATAACAGGCTATATAGAAAGAAAGCTGGACGCGTTGTTGGCCTATGAGTTGGAGATGCGAGACCCGCCACACAGCCGCAGTATCGAGCATCTTGAAGCGTTGTCCAAGCATAGAGGCCACTCGATTGGAGTGCCCGCCGCAGAAGCATTCATTTTGCTGAGGCAGTTACGTTAAGACCTGATGCCAATTAATTGTATTTGGAAGCTTTTGTGAACTGTAATTTCTGCCTAGAGTTTACGCAAATGGCTGTCAAGATCGTCGTTGATTGTTTGCCTTGGCTGAGCAGGTTCTCGAGAGGTAGATATTTTCTCCCTGAAACCATTCATGGGGGAATCCGTTCGAGCCGTTATAAAAGCTGCGAGTACATCCAGGATTAATGTCTTCGTGCAGTTCGACGATCATGGTGTCCACCATAGGTAGCCAAGCCTCCGTGGCGGATAATACTTCTTTTTCTGCGCCTTCTATGTCGATTTTAAGAATATCAACATGACTGATGTCGTGCTCTTTGATGATTGCGTCTACCGTTATACCGGGAACTGATCCTAATGATGTTTGATCCAAGGCCTGTGGATCATCAGAATGCTTGGTAACGAAGGCCCAACTTCCGGCGCCGGGATCAAAGATTTCAATTGGTTCAAGGCAATGCCATAGGGCGGCTCTAATTGCGATAATTTGCGGATAGTATTTGATGTTCGATAATAAGAGCTCAAAGTTTTTTGCTTCGGGTTCAACAGCTATAATTTTCGCATCGGGGTACTCGTTGGCGAAAAAAATGGCAGCTAGACCGATATTCGCTCCTGCGTCAATTATTGTACGGACCGGCTGTTTTGCATAGAAGTCATAGTCTCGATAAATAAACATCTGGCGAAAGGTTGGAATGTCAGAGCTATTTACTCTCAATTCAATTGGATGGGCTACGCCCTTCACAGTCTTTTTTAAGTAATAGGTCCTTTTGGTCAGAAACCCCGCAAGAGCCAATAACGTCCCATTTAGCCCTAACACTTGAAAATAGTAGGTAATTCTTTTAATGGTGGTGAGCATATCTAGAACTTAAACGCTTTCTGATTAGAGGGACGCGATCGGGCTGAGCATCATATAATTACCTGCCATTGGAGTAATCCCGGTGCTCGGCATACTTGTTAAATAAGGCTCTGCATTCCTCATCCAGATCGTCTAAGGTGCTTGAATTCCAGTCTGTGCGTACTGCGATCGATCGAATGTCGAATAGAGCGCTTCCGAAAATCAGGCTGGACGAGTAAAAGCTCCAAACTTCGCAGAATTCTCCTGCAGATCCAGCTAATAGCTCTTCCACAGGTCCAGGGTATTCTATAGTTCTTAGTCCTAGTTTTTCGTATTTTCCAGGCTCTTCCGCGGGATGCAGTTTTAATACTGGATTCTTCCCGGCTTGCCGCACTTCTTTTGCAATGCGTTCAACGCCACTTATTTCCTGCTCAATTGTATACGTATTATATTCGGTGAACGGCTGGGTGAGAATCAGGGCTGTGTTCGGATCAATGTGGAATTTTGTATTTTTTAAGCGGAACCCCTCGGTAAACATTTGCTTGTATGTCTCTGCGACTTTCAGGTCCAACACAGGTTTTCCCTGTTTGAAGTTAAATAACCCTGCGCGTACACCACCAAAAACAGGGAGATGTCGCCATAAGAACCAATAGGCTGTGAATAGTATGTTTCTGGCGATAGCGTTAGTCGTGACTCGAGAGGCTTCTTCCTGGAGAACTTTTGAAGCGTTGTAAGATCCTATGCCCTCGTCCAAAACCACCGGATAAAATCTCCGAGCATGCCTTAAGGATGCTGAGCTAAAAAATAAGCTTGCCATGGTCGGTGAGCATACGGGTATTTGCTTGCGCTTGGTCAGACCCCTGAGAGCGGAAAATATTGGTAGTGTAAGCAGTGTGATCGGCCAACTGATGGAAGGCTTTAACTCGAACTGACCATCTTCAACATAGGTAAGTTCAAAATTTCCCTGTTGATATTGGGCTCGATGCAAGATTTCGCGATTCCATGGTCCATTTGAAACTATTACTAGTACTTTCAAGGGCGCTTCAGAGGTCGGAACTATTGAGGCGTATGCCATCAGGGCGGCTAGGTGAAGCGGAGAAACAATTTTATAGCCAATTATGTCGAATTCTTCCAACATAAGTTCGTGTACGCGCTTGGACCGGTGCCGATTATTGTGCCTTCGATTCCACATGCTACGCACTTCGTTCTCTGCCAAGTGTACTGAATAGGTTAAGCAAGTGGGCTAGGTACCGGGCGGCAATGTTTTCCCATTTTAGTGCGGACTCGTTATGTTCAATGATCGGGTCCCGTAGTTGCTGCTCAAGGCTGTATGCCAACCCATCTCCGTCGCCTGGCACGTAAGTCAGGCCGCTACTGAGTGAGAGGTAGTCCAAAATGTTCGACACTCTAGAGGCGACAATGGGCCGCTCACAGGCAATATACTCCGAAAGCTTGCACGGATGACAGGTCTCCGCCAGCGCTGTGGCAGCATAGGGAATTAAGCATACGTCGCCGGCGCCAATAACCACGGGCATTTTTTCATGTGGCAGGCGTCCGAGGTATTTGACCCGCGGGTGGGCTGACGTGACGCTGTCCAGCCCGGGGCCGGCAACCAGGAGCGTTGTTTCCACTCCCTGCCCGGACAAGCTATCCATCGCGGCTAGCACTGCGTCGCGGTCGAAACGATCATTGATGCTGCCGATGTATACGAGATATCGCGACCCGTCAGGCAAGCCCAACTCCCGCTGGCATTCGGCTTTGTCCCGCGGGTAAAAAATGCCGCTATCCACTGCCTGTTCGGCGACCAGTGTGCGGGCACAGCGGCTTGCGACCAAGCCAGCCAGTTTTTCGCTGTCACACACGACCAGCGCTGCTGACTCAAGGGCTCGATTGTACATCCATTTCATGCCGAGAATGCGATTGCTGCCGAAATCTTCGTAGTTGTGATAGAGGTCAAATACGAACGGGATGCCGAGCCGTCGAGCGACTCTCGCTCCGAGGTAGCCGATGTGGCTGTCGCCGCTGGCTACTATAGTGTCAGGTCGGAAGGTGTCGAGCTGGCGGCGCAGCGCGGTGACAAAATTATTACGCAGCGTAAACAGCGGGTAGGATTCGAGTGTGAGGTTATCCTCCGCGACCACTGCGGGTTGGCCCACCCCGTAGTCCATTGCCAGCACCGAAACCCGGTGCCCGTGGTTCGCCCATTGCCTCGGGAAATGGTAGAGGCGGCCGAAGCGCTCGAGCACCAGGTCGTGCGAGGTATAGTGGCGCTTGCAGAGCAGGAGAATATTCAAGCCGGGGTTCCCGCTTCGCGCCCGTGGTACTGCGCCAGGGCGGAGACGATGACAGCGCTGGGCGAGTGGTGATCGAAGATCATTTGGCCGGTGGTGAAATCGGGCAGACGGTCCAGCGTATCGTTGATTATTTCTCGGTCATAGTTGCAGATTACCGAGTTGGCGCCAATACCCTCCTGCCGCTCACTGGCCGCCCGCATGATGATGCACGGTTTACCGAGGTAAAAGCACTCTTCCTGGTTACTGCCGCCGTCGGTGATTACAAACAGTGCCTGTTTGACCAGTTTTATGAACTGGAAGTAGCTGTAGCGCGGTCGTAGCTCTATATTGTCAATGGTTTCCAGGTTGGCCAGTAGCCCGTATTCTTTGAGTTTGTTCTCGGTGGGTTTGTGGAGAATAAACAGCAACTTGCCGCGTTTGCTGACTTCGGCGAGCAAAGCCAGTATCTCGCGTAGCTTCTTCTCGGAGAAAATATTCTCGAAGCGGTGTAGTGAAACGACGCCGTAATCGCCATCTGGGATCTCGATTTCGGCGGCGTTGACTGCCCTCTGGCTGATCCGCAGTGCGTCCAGCAGGGTGTTGTGGGCGGTGTTCACCTTGTCGCCGGAATATTGCTCCAGGTTCGCCAGCGCCCAATCCCCCGGCGCGAAGTAGATGTTCGACAGGCGGAACGTGAGCAAGCGGGTAATTTCCTCGGGAAAGGGATGAAACAGCCTGAAAGAGCGCAACCCCGACTCCACATGGGCGGATTTCTGCCCAGACAGTCGGGCCAGTAGCGCTCCAAGTAGCGTTGAGAAGGTATCCCCATGATTCAGTACCACGCCGCCCTTGTCTCCCTGCCAGACTTTATCGCGGTTCCAGAGCGTGAAAAACACGATGCGGATGGACCAGAACAGCATCTGCACGATGCCGGTAATATCCCGGCCCTTATATAGGGTGATGTCGGGCTCTTTAATGCCGAACTCTTCACGGATGTTGTTCACTGTGGCCTGGTGTTGGCCGCTGAAAATGAAGTTGTAGGGGATGTTGCGGTTCTGGAGCTCCACCATTACCGGGGCCATTTTGATCAGCTGGGCTTTGGTGCCTAGGAAGATGTGGATCATTTGGGGTTGGGGTGGCCGGAGTGTGCTTCAGGGCCGCTGGATTCCGGCTTTCGCCGGAATGACGGTGGGGTGGGGCGGTGGCGCATCTGCGGTCGTTTGTTGGGCAGAAGTCTGTGACTTGGCTGATGCCTGGGTGGGGGCTGGAGCCAGCGGAAGTTGCGCCAGGCGGGCGTTAACCGCCGCGGTTATTCCCTGGCCATCCAGCCCCAGGGCCGCCAGCTGGGCTTTATGCTCCCCGTGCTCAATGTACTCATCGGGTATACCCAGGTGCAGTACATGGGTGTGCAGGTTCTCCCGTGAGAGAAGCTCGCTTACCGCTGCACCGGCACCGCCGGCAATCGCGTTTTCCTCTACTGTAACCAGTAAGTCGTGGGACTGCGCCAGCTCGGCCACGCGGGCTTCATCCAGCGGCTTGACCCAGCGCATATCCACCAGGGTGGCGCCCAGCGTTTCCGCGGCCTCTGTTGCCGCGGGCAGCAGGGTGCCGAAGTTGAGAATGGCGACCCGGGTGCCCTCGCGGAGGGTGACGGACTTGCCTATTTCCATCGAAGCCATTTCCGCGGAAATGTGTGCGCCGGTGCCGGTTCCCCGGGGGTACCTCACCGCGGCCGGCCCCGGGTGCTGAAACGCCGTATACAGCATCTGCCGGCACTCGCTCTCGTCGCTCGGCGCGCCAATCACCATGTTGGGGACGCAGCGCAGGTAGCTTAAGTCGAAGGCGCCGTGGTGGGTGGGGCCGTCCTGGCCGACCAGGCCTGCACGGTCGATGCCGAAGGTCACGTCCAGGTTTTGCAGGGCTACGTCGTGAATCAGCTGGTCATAGCCGCGCTGCAGGAAGGTGGAGTAGATGGCCACCACCGGCTTGAGGCCGTCGCAGGCCATGCCGGCGGCCAGGGTGACGGCGTGTTGTTCGGCGATCGCCACATCGTAGTAGCGGTCGGGGAAGCGGCGGGCGAAGTCGACCATGCCGGAGCCTTCGCACATGGCGGGGGTGATGCCCACCAGGCGCTCATCCTGCTCCGCCATGTCGCACAGCCACTGGCCGAATACGTCCTGGTACTTGGGCGCTTTCGGTTGGGCGGGCTCGGGGGCCTGCGGGCCTTTGGGCTTGGGTTCCACCTTGTTCAGGGCGTGATAGCCCACCGGGTCTTCCTCGGCGGGGGCAAAGCCCTTGCCCTTCACGGTGCGGATGTGGAGGAACTGGGGGCCCTCCAGGTCCTTCATGTTTTCCAGGGTTTTAACCAGCTGCGGCAGGTCGTGGCCATCCAGCGGGCCGATGTAGTGAAAACCCAGCTCCTCGAAGAGGGTGCTGGGGGCCACCATGCCTTTCATGTGCTCTTCGGTGCGCTTGGCCCATTCCCAGAGAAAGCTGAACTTCTGCAGCAGGCTCTTGGAGCGCTCGCGCATGCCCAGGTAGGTCTTGGTGGCCCAGATTTTGGCGAAGTAGTTGGCCATACCGCCGGTGTTGTGGCCGATGGACATCTGGTTGTCGTTGAGGATGACCAGCATGTTGGGGCGTTCGTGGCCGGCGTGGGCCAGGGCCTCGAAGGCCATGCCGCCGGTGATGGCGCCGTCGCCGATGACCGCCACGGTCTTGCGCTCGCTGCCCTGCTGGCGGGCGGCCAGGGCCATGCCCATGGCGGCGGAAATGCTGGTGGAGGAGTGGCCGACGCCAAAGGTGTCGTAGTCGCTTTCGGAGCGCTTGGGAAAGCCGGAAAGCCCGCCCGCCTGGCGCATGCTGTGCATCTGCTGCATGCGGCCGGTGAGGATCTTGTGCGGGTAGGTCTGGTGGCCCACGTCCCACACGATGCGGTCTTCCGGGGTGTTGAACACGTGGTGCAGGGCGATGGTGAGCTCCACCACGCCGAGGCCGGCGCCAAAGTGCCCGCCGGACTGGCCCACGCTGTACAGCAGGTAGGCCCGCAGCTCGTCCGCCAGCTGCAGCAGCTCGTCGCTGTCCAGCGCGTGCAGGCTGCGGCCCTGGTCAATGGCGGTCAGCAGCGGCGTAACTGGCTGTGAGGTGGGGATTTCCGAAAACATGGGCCAATTCTATCCCATATCCGGGCGCATGTGGCCTCAGCTTTTGGACATATTGAGGGTTTCTGCCGCGCCGTCCAGGGCGGTCTGCAGCAGCACCGAGAGGCGCAGATAGCCGTGTTCGTTGAGGTTGATGCCGTCGGCCCGGTAGTAGGCCGGGTTGGGGCGGCCGTCTGGCTTCACCAGCAGGCGGTTGGCGTCCAGGATTTTCACCTGCTCCAGGGAGGCGGCCCAGTCATGCAGCAGGCGGGTGGTTTCCTCCACGGTTCGGTCGTCGGCTGCGTACAGGGGGGTTTTCAGCGGAGTGATTACATAGAAGGTGCTGTCCGCCGCGTGATAGCGATTCAATTCCACCAGTTCCTCGATGCCCTGGGCCAGGTTCTCGGCCGTTTTGTTAGCGCGAATGCGGAATTCGCTGCTGCTGGGCAGCAGGACCACCGCCCCCGGGCGGTAAAAGCCGATCAGCCGTTCGTAGTTGTGTATAAGGTCATCCACAGTGGCATCGCCGAGTCCGCGCATCAGTACCGGCTGGGGAGCCAGCAGGTCTTCCAGGCCGCGCCACAGCTTTACCCGGCGTCCGCCCACCACCACCACGGGCTGGTCCGGCAGCTTGCTGGCCCGGTCCTTGCGGGCGTAGGCGTCGACCTCTGCCGCCCAGGCATCGGGCGAACTGTTGAGGGTGGCCACAGTATCCCGTGACACCAGGTAGACCAGGTGCACAACCGGTATCAGCAGCAGCACCAGGCAGGTGATGCGCAGTGTTCGCCAGGAAATCACAGGAAGGTCCTGTCCCCTTTTGTTTTGCCCCAGTGTCGCTGAAACAGTCACATTGAGCAATAAATGACCCATTCAGGGTGTGACCCAGGTCGCAGCTTCTGTTGGTAAGTGTATGATTTTGCGGGGTGAGATGTAGGATAAGTGGATGATTTACCAGCGCCACATTCCCCGGGAGGAGCTGTTCGCCGCCCAGCTTGAGATGCTCATGCAGAATGGGCAGCTGGCGACGGTGACCTCGCACCTGATCGGCGTGGCGGCCACCATGGCCATTTTCTGGCCCTTCCTGGAGATCACCACCATCCTGCTGTGGGCGGCGGCATTCCTTATCCTGCTGCTGCTGCGCTCCCTGCAAATGAGCAATGCGCTGGTCAACCGCAGCTACCTCACCCGCCCGGGCGCGGTGTACTTCAAGCTGGTGCTGGGGGCGGCCGCCACCGGGGCGGTGTGGTCGGCGGTGTATATCTTTGCCGCCCATTACGTGCCCATTACCATGCAGTACACCTTCCTGCTGCTGATCCTGATGATTACCGCGATCTCGCTGGGTTTCTCGGTGATTATCCGCGAGTACTTTATCGCCTACCTGTTCTGTGCCATCTGGCCGATCGCCTGGTGGAGCCTGGCCCATTACTGGGAGCAGCCATACAACCTGGTTATCGGGCTGTCGCTGCTGGCCTTTTGCGCCGTGCTGGTGGTGGTGTCGGACCGGGTGTACCGCTCTTTCCGCAACATGATCGCGCTGAACTGGGAGCGGGAAACCATGGCCCAGGAGCTGGGCGACTTGACCAACTCCCTGCGCGACCGGAACCGCCAGTTGCGCGATGCCCGGCGCCAGCTCACTGACCTGGCCAACGTGGACGAACTTACCGGCCTGGGTAATCGCCGGCTGGTGAACAGCGCCCTCAAGGACGAGATCAACCGGGCCCGGCGCAGCGGTGCCTGCCTGTCGGTGATCCTGCTGGATGTGGACTACTTCAAGAACTACAACGACACCTACGGTCACCCGGCGGGGGACAAGGTACTGCAGCGGCTGGCGGATGTGATGCAGCGCGCCACCGCCCGGGCCGGTGAAGTGGTGGCCCGCTATGGCGGCGAGGAATTTATCCTGGTGCTGCCCGGTGCGTCCCAGGAGTCGGCGCTGCGCACCGCCCACCGCCTGAAAGAACTGGTGGAGCAGGAAAAGATCACCCACGAGACCTCCTCGGCGGCGCCCCACATTACCGTCAGTCAGGGCGTGGTGACGGTCCAGCCGGAAGGCGATGTGCTGCCCTCGGAAGTGATTTCCCGGGCGGACAATGCGCTGTATGAAGCCAAGAAGGCGGGCAGGAACCGGATTGTGGTGGCGCGGCCCCTCACTGCCCCTGCTTGAAGCGGTGAATCTGCCGTCGCTGCTTCTTGGTCGGCCGGCGCTCCGGGCGGTCGATCATGCCGCCGGCGGCCTTGCGCGCGGCGGCCTCTGACTCCCGTTTCTGGATACTGGCCGCGCTCTCCTCGTACAGCAGCCGGGCCTCGGGCGCGCCCCGGCGTTGGTCGGACAGGGCCTTGATTTCAATCACTTTTTCGTCCCAGCCCTGGCGGATCTGCAGGGTGTCGCCGACGGCAATCTCCCTGGAGACTTTCACCCGCTGCCCTCCGAGGTGGACCTTGCCGCCCTCGATGGCGGCCTTGGCCAGGCTGCGGGTCTTGAAGAAGCGGGCCGCCCACAGCCACTTGTCCAGGCGCAGTTTGTCGCCCTGAAATTCGCTCACGGCTTGCTCCGGCTCATGGCTTACTCCGGCTCATGGCTTACTCTGGCTCATGGCTTACTCTGGCTCATGGCTTACTCCGGCTCATGGCTGTTCCTCGCTCATGGCTGTTCCTCGCTCAAGGCTGTTCCTCCGGCATGATCTCATCGAAGTGGTGGATGCCCGGAAACAGGGTGTCGATGCGCTTTTGCCGCTGGCTGTCGGGCTGCAGCAGGGTCAGCAGATGGGCGATGCCATACTCCCGGGCCGACTCCAGCACCCGCTCGGTATCGTCAATCAGCAGGGTCTTTTCCGGGGCGAAGGGGTGCAGCTGCTGCAGGCTGTGCCAGAAGGCCTGGGCTTCCTTGGGTGCGTTCAACTCGTGCGACACCACCACCCGGTCGAACCAGCCGGTAATGTCGATGTAATCCATCTTGATGTCCAGGGTCTTGCGGTGGGCATTGGTCACCATCACCACGTCCCGGTGCGAGGCGTGCAGCCGGCTGAGGAATTCCACCGCGTGGGGGCGCACGTTCACCATGTGCCGCAGTTCCCGCTTGATGGCGGGAATATCCAGCTGCAGGCGCTCTGACCAGTAGTCCAGGGAGTACCACTCGAGGCTGCCCTGGTCGATGCTGAAGGCCGTGTGCAGGCGCTCGCTGGACTCCTCCGGGCTGAGGCCGTGGGTGCTGGCGTAGACCTCAGGGATGTGCTGCATCCAGAAATAATTATCGAAATGCAGGTCCAGCAGGGTGCCGTCCATGTCCAGCAGTACAGTGTCGATGCTGTTCCAGTCAATCATGCGGTGGCCGGGTTCACGGGGAAGGCAGATTATGCCCTGTCCGGCGGCGGCGCGCATCCTGTCACCACAGGGCGTATAATGCGCGGCTTTTCAGAGGAGCTGACGTGCGCGATTTACCGGGTCTGGTCCAGCCGCTGCTGGCGCTCTGCCGCCAGGCGGGGCAGGCTATCTGCGATCACTACCACGCCCCGGGGGCGGACGAGTACCAGGCCAAGGGCGACGAGTCGCCGCTTACCCGGGCGGATATCGAGTCCCACCACATTCTGGTCGATGGCCTGGCGGCAATGACTCCCGAGCTGCCGGTGCTGTCGGAGGAATCCAGCGAGGCGGACAAGGCCCGGCGCAGCGACTGGCCGGTATTCTGGCTGGTGGACCCGCTGGACGGCACCAGGGAGTTCCTCGCCCGCACCGGTGAATTCACTATCAACATTGCCCTGGTCGATGACCATGCGCCGGTACTGGGAGTTATCTACCTGCCGCTCGCCGGCGAGGCCTATGTCGGTATTCCCGGCCAGTTCGCGCGCAAATATGTCGCCCCGGACTGGCACGCTGTCGAGCTGGCCGCCCGGCCCCTGGAAGATGGAAACGCGATGACCATTCTCGCCAGCCGCCGCCACCGCGGTCCGCGGCTGCAGTCCTCCCTGGACTGGCTGGAGCAGGAGTGGGGCGACCTGGAGCGGGACAACAGCGGCAGCGCGCTCAAGTTCTGCCAGCTGGCGGCGGGGGAGGGCGACTTCTATCCCCGCTACTCGCCCTGCTGCGAGTGGGACACGGCGGCGGGGCAGGCCCTGCTGGAGGCCGCCGGCGGCGCCCTGCTGGGGCTCGATGGTGAGCCCCTGCGCTACAACCAGCGCGATACCCTGTTAAGCCCCCATTTTCTCGCCATCGCCGACCCGGGTCATGCGATCTGGCAGCAATTGCTGGCGCGGGAAGCGGACTGAGGTCGGCGGCAGCAGAAGAATGCTTGTGCCGCTACTGCAACTGGGTATAGTGTTGCATTCTGATCTAATCCAGCTCGCTGTAGATTAATGACTGCATGACCGACACCAGCAACACAGGCGATACCGGGGACAACGGCCAGGAGGCCGCCAACGAGGTGATGACCCCGGCCATGCGCCTGCTGGACTTGCAGACCCAGCACCGGGCCCTGGACAGCCGTATCCACGAGATGCACCAGCACCCCTACCAGAACCAGATTCTGCTGCAGCGCCTGAAAAAGGAGAAGCTGCGCCTCAAGGACGCCATCGAGCACCTGAAAGACGAGATGATCCCCGACCTCAACGCCTGAACCAGGAAGCAAGCATGAACAAGACTCTCTCCCTAGTAGCCGGCCTCGCCATGACGCTGGCAGCCAGTGTGTGCCTGGCGGCGGATGAACAGGCCAGGACGGTTACAATCACCCCGATCAAGGGTCCGCTGTACATGCTGGCCGGACAGGGCGGACGGGTGGTCGCCTCGGTGGGTGAGGACGGCGTATTGCTGGTGGACAACGACTACCCGGCCTGGTCCGCGGCCTACGCCGCCGCCCTGAAGAAAATCGACGCCGCGGCAGGCGCTCCCCGGTTTATGCTCAACACCCACTGGCACAATGACCACACCGGCAACAACGGCTTCTGGGCGGAGCAGGGGGCGCTGGTCATGGCCCACGAGAATATCTACCAGCGCATGAGCACCCGCCAGGACATGCCGGCCCTGGGCTCGGTGGTTGAGCCCAGCCCCGCCATTGCCCTGCCGGTGGTCACCTACGCCGACTCCATCGCGCTGCGTTTCAACGGCGATGTCATCCAGGTGCAGCACTTCCCCCACGGCCACACCGACGGCGACTCGGTGATGTTCTTCACCGCACAGAACGTGGTCCACGTGGGCGACCTGTACTTCGCCGGCGCCTTCCCCTTTGTCGACCTGGACTCCGGCGGTGATGTGCAGGGCTACATCGGCAACGTGGAGCAGGTGCTGGCGATGATCGACGACGACACCATCATCGTGCCCGGGCATGCCAGGACGGTGAAAAATAAACAGGAATACCAGGCCTGGATCAATGCCATCAAGGCCTCGGTGAGCGAGATCAGCGCCCGGCTGGAGGCCGGCAAGACAGTGGACGAAGTGATAGCCAAGGGCCTGGGGGCGGACTTCGCGCCCTACGGCCAGGGCTTTATCAAGGAAGCGTTCTGGATACGCACGGTGACGGCGGGGCTGTGAGCTGAACCAGGGTCATCCCGGCCCTACTCAGTCATCCCGGCGAACGCCGGGATCCACCTGGCAGAGAATCGCACTGACTGATAGTTATTATGGATTCCGGCGTTCGCCGGAATGACAAAGAGCTGCGGAATGACAAAGCGCTGCGGAATGACAAAGCGCTGCGGAATAACGAGGGGGAGTTAAAGTCGCGAAGATAACGAGTGGAGCTAAATCGCCCCTTCCAGCCGCAGCAATATTTTCTTCGCCTCCAGCCCCCCGGCAAAGCCGGTCAGCGAACCATCGCTGCCAATCACCCGGTGACAGGGCACCACAATCGGCAGCGGGTTGCGTCCGTTGGCGGCGCCCACGGCGCGCACGGCTTTGGGCTTGTCCAGCGCACAGGCTATATCCCGGTAGCTGCGCAGCTCGCCGTAGGGGATGGTGGCCAGGGCCGCCCACACGCTGCGCTGGAACGCGGTACCCGCCGCTGACAGCGGCAGGTCGAAGTTGCGCCGCTCGCCGGCGAAGTACTCCCCGAGCTGGCGGGCACAGGCTGCGAGCACCGGGTCGCGCCGCTCCTCGCCCGCGGGTTCGGCGGGTTGCAGGTTTTGCCATTCGATGGCAGTCAGGTGCTGGCCGTCGGAGACCAGCCGCAAGCGGCCCACGGGGCTGTCCAGGTACTGGTAATTCATGGGCTGTAATTCCTCCAGAGCAGATTGGCGGCGTAGGAGCGCCAGGGGCGCCAGTGTTGCGCCGCGTCCTTGAGTGTGCCCGCGCTGCCGGCCAGGGCGGCCCAGCTGCGTTCCAGCCCCAGGTCACCGGCGGGAAATACGTCCGGGTCGCCGGCGCCGCGCACCGCGACCATGGCCACGGTCCAGGGGCCAACGCCCTTCAGTGCCGCCAGCGCTTCCAGGTCCAGCTGCTCCTCGCGGCCGGCAAAGTGCCGGCACAGGCTGCGCAGGGTCTCCCGCCGGCGTGCGGGCATGGGGAAATGCTGGTCTGGCAGGGCGGCGATATCGGCCGCCGCGGGAAAGCCAGTCACACCGTCCCCGGCGCAGGCCGCGGCCAGCCGCGAGAGCACGGTGCGGGCCGCCGCGGTGCTCACCTGCTGGCCGACAATGGCCCGCACCGCGGCTTCGTACAGGCTCCAGTGGCCCGGTGAGCGCGCCCCCGGCGATTTCTCAGCCAGCGGTGCCAGCGCCGGGTCGCCCTGCAGGCGGGCGGTAATTTGCGCGGGGTTGGCGTCCAGGTCGAACATGCGCCGCAGCTGCACCACCAGGCCCAGCAACTGGCTGTTGTCGGCCACTTGCAGCTGCAATTCCAGGGCATTTTTGCCGGGCAGGGGGCTCACCTGCAGCCAGCCCGGGCCCGCCGCGGTGCGAAACTGTCGGCGATAGTGGTTCTCCGTCACTTCCTCCACGCCCGCCACCGCGTGGTGGGCGAGAAAGTCGACCACCCCCGGCCAGTCGTAGGGGGGACGGTACTGCAGCTGCAGGCGGATGCCGGCCTCCGGTGGCTGTTTCTTCCTGCCGCGCAGGTCGCCGGGGGTCAGTCCGAAGTGGGCTTTTACCGCACTGTTGAAGCGGCGCACGCTGCCGAAGCCCGCGGCAAAGGCCACTTCGGTCAGGGGCAGGGCGGTCTCGGCGAGGAGCTTGTTGGCAAACAGCAGCCGCTGGTTGAGGGCCACCGCCTGCGGCGATACGCCCAGTTCCTGCTGGAACAGCTTGCGCAGGTAGCGCTCGCCGATGCCCAGCCGTGCGGCCAGGTCGGCCAGATTGCCGTCGGCCAGCGCCCCTTCCTCGATAAGCCTGAGGGCTCTCGCCACCGTGGTGGAGGTGCCCCGCCAGGCGGGGCTGCCGGGGGCGGACTCGGGGCGGCAGCGCAGGCAGGGCCGGTAACCGGCCGCCGCCGCCTGGGAGGCGAGGCGGAAGTAACGGACGTTCTTCTCCGCTGGCAGGCGGGCGGGGCAGATCGGCCGGCAATATATGCCCGTGGTTTTCACCGCCAGGAAAAATTCACCGTCAAAGCGCCGGTCGCGGGCCAGCCTGGCCCGGCGGCAGAGCTCCGGGTCGAGTTGTTTGGCGCTGTTGTGATGGCTGCTCATGGGCGCACTATAGCCCTGGCCGCCGCCTCGCACTAGCCACAATCGGCCCTGGATTGTGCAGCTGTAATTATCCGCCGCTGGTATTAGAATATTCCGCTTATGCGAACAAGTGCCAGCCTGCCCCCGATGCTCGACTGGCCGCAGTAGCTGGAGTGTTATGGACTTAGTGGTTTACGCCGTGCCGTTTTTCCTCCTCGCCATGCTGGTGGAGCTGGTCTACGGTGTGTATCGGGGGCGCAATACCTACCGTCTCAATGACTCGGTGAGCAGCCTGTTCCTGGGCGTGCTCAGCCAGGCCCGGCGCTTCATTACCCTCGGGGTGGGCGGCTATGTCTATCACCTGGTCAGCGAGTATTGGTCCATGCCGCAACTGGACAGCACCGCCTGGTGGACCTGGCTGCTGGCCTTTGTGCTCTATGACTTCTGCTACTACTGGCTGCACCGCCTGGGCCACGAGCGCAGCATTCTGTGGGCGGCCCACGTGGCCCACCACCAGAGCGAGGAATACAACCTCACCACCGCCCTGCGCCAGACCAGCACTGGCTTCCTGCTCAGCTGGATTTTCTACATTCCCCTGTTTGTGCTCGGCATTCCGGCGGAAGTGGTGGTGACGGTGGGCTCGCTGAACCTGCTGTACCAGTTCTGGGTGCATACCGAGCACCTGCCCAAGCTCGGCTGGTACGAGTGGCTATTCATCACCCCCTCCAACCACCGGGTGCACCACGCCCAGAACGACATCTACATGGATCGCAATTACGGCGGTGTGTTTATTCTCTGGGACCGGCTGTTTGGCACCTTCCAGGAGGAACTGGACGAGGAGCCGGTGATTTTTGGCATTCGCGGCCCCCTGCGCAGCTTCAATCCCTGGCACGCCCTGACCCATGTCTACGCGGACATGATCAGCGACAGCTGGCACACCCGGCGCTGGCGCGACAAGCTGCGGGTCTGGGTGGCACGCACTGGCTGGCAGCCGGCGGATGTGGCGCCCCGGCACAAGAACGACCTGTCGACCTTTGCAAAGTACAACCCTGCGGTGCCGGCGCTGGTGGCCTGGTACAGCTTCTTCCAGCTGGTGGTTGCAGTGGCTTTCCTCGGCTGGATGCAGGCGACCGGGCTCGGCTACTGGTCCGGCGTGGCCTGCTGGGCCCTGCTGCTCGCCACTACCATGACCACGACGTTCTGGCTGGAAGCGCGGACTGCGGATGCGGTCGTCCGCTGGGAGTGGCTGCGGCTGGGGGGGCTGGGGGTGTTGCTGGCGTTGGCCCTGCAGGGCGGGGCGGCCCCAGGCCTGGTCGCTGTTGGCGTGCTGTATGTGGTATTCAATATCGGCTTCCTGCGACAGCTGTCCGCGAGTGTCCAGGTGCCCGGGGAAGCAGTGGCGCCTGCCGCTGTCCCTTAGTCCAGCATCATCCCGGCAATAGGCCAGCAAGCGGGCGGCCAAGCGCTCCAGGGTTTCAGCGCCATTTAAAGTTCCCGGTGGGGCAATTGCGCCACCGCGTGTTCGGCGAAACCGGCGCCGGCCTGGGCGTAGAGGTTGAAGGTGGAGAAACCGTGCTTTTCCAGCTCCCGCGCCTCCTCGGCGAAACGCACCACGGCGGCAATGCGCCCGCTGTAACCCAGGTCCCGGAGCAGGGCGCCCACCAGCATGTTCTCCTGGTGGTGGGTCAGGGCCAGCAGCACCAGTTCCACTTCCCCGAGTTTGACCTGGTGCCAGAAGTCCGGGTCGGAGGCGTCGGCAGTCACCACCCGCCGGTGTTTGCGGGTATGCTCCCCCAGCTTGCGTTCGTTGAGGTCCACGCCCAGCACTTCATAGCCGTGGGCCTCGGCGATGGCATCGTAAGCGCCGGTACCGATATTACCCAGGCCCAGCACGATAATCCGCGCGCCGCGGGTGTCGGGCCGACTGGCCTGCACCGTGCGGGATTCAAAGCGCAGCCAGAAGTCGTGATAGCGGCGGTACAGCTGGTGGGCGCGTTTACTCAGCGGCGAGGAAAGGACAAAACTGGTGGCAATGGCCAGCGAGATGGCCCCGGCCCACTCGCTGCCAATCCAGCCGGCCCCGGCGGCGACGGCAACCACCACCAGGCCGAACTCGCTGAAATTACCCATCATGCTGGCACTGAGCAGGGCGGTCCGCGGCGCGGTGTGGAACAGGGTCATCAGCGGGAAATACAACAACACCTTCACCGAGGCCAGCGCGCCCAGCGCCAGGGCGAGTATCAGTACCTCCTGCCGCGGCCAGCCGTCCAGGCCGATGGTGAGGAAAAAGCCCACCAGGAACAGGTCTTTGAAGTTCATCAGGTTGCGGTACAGCTCCTTGGATTTCTGGGTGCCGGCGAGCAGGCCGCCGATGACCAGCGCACCCAGGTCGCCCTTGATGTCCACCGCTTCAAACAGGGCCGCGCCGCCCAGGGCCAGGGCCAGGCCGAACAGGGTGAACAACTCGCCGTGGCCGGCTTTCTCCATCAACCGGGTAATGGGCTGGCGCAGGGGCCAGAGCAGCAGCAGCGCCAGGGCCTCCGGTGGCGGTACGGTGCCCTTGGTGGCGGAGAGGAACAGCACCGCCGCCAGGTCCTGTATCACCAGGATGCCGATGGCCAGGTTGGCGTGCCGCGAGGACATCTCGCCGCGTTCCTGCAGGACCTGGATAACGAACACGGTGCTGGAGAAGGTCAGGGCGAAGGCGATCACCAGCCACTCGTTCAGCGACAGCCCCAGCCCCGGCAGCAGTAGCCCGGCGAGCCACAGCAGGCCCATGAAAAACAGCTGCATGGCCGCCATGTGGATAATGGTGGTGCCCCAGACCCTGACCTTGAGCAGCTCCGCCGGGTTGAGCTTGAGACCGATGGTAAACAGCAGCAGGGTAACCCCCAGGTCGGCCAGTGAGTGCAGCAGGTTGCCGGCCTGGATATCGGTTTCGTGAAGGATGAAGCCCGCCGCCAGGTAGCCGATCAGGGCGGGCAGGCCCAGTGCGCGGCTGGCCAGTCCGCAGGCGAGGGCAATGAGGATGATGAGAGGGTCGAGCATATTCAGTTACCGGGCCTGCTGCGCAGCTGCCAGAGCACCAGCGAGCACAGCAGCACGGTGATGATATCCAGCGCCAGCCCCGCCTGCTGTAAGGGCATCAGCGCTACGCCACTGCCAAGGGAATAAAACGCGACCGTCGTACACAGGGCAATGGCCACGAACAGGGTAAAACGCGACTGCCCGAACAGCCCCAGCCCGGTGATCAGGTAAACCGCGCCCAGGATGAGCGCGGTAACGGCCTGCTCGTCGAGCTCGCGAAACCACAGCGATGCCGCGCGACCGGCACCCGACAGGGTAACCAGGCTGGCGGCGAGCAGGCGCAGGGTGGCGATGAGGTGATCTGGCATGGGGAGGAATGTACCACTTTTATCGGTCAATGTAGCATTAACTGGCGCCGGTCAGGGTGCTGCCCCGTCCCTTGCTTCTGCTATGATGCAGCCAATCCTGAAATACAAGGTTTTCCATGGCCAATACCTCCCTGTTACCCCTGCTTGCCAACGGCGACATCGTGTCGGGCCAGGCGCTGGCCGACGCCCTCGGTGTCAGCCGCACCGCGGTGTGGAAGCAGCTGAAGAACCTGGACGAACTGGGGCTGCAGATCGAGTCGGTCAAGGGCCAGGGCTACCGCATTCCCGGGGGGGTCGAACTGCTCGCTGCGGACAGGGTGTTGCCCGGCCTGTCGCCCCTGTCCCGGCAACTGCTGTCGGCACTGGACCTGCGCGACATTGTTGGCTCCACCAACGCCGAGGCCATGGCGCAGATAGCCGCGGGCAGCGGCTCGGGCTATGTCTGCAGCGCTGAGCAACAGAGCGCCGGCCGCGGGCGCCGGGGGCGCACCTGGGTAAGCCCCTACGGGCGCAACCTGTATCTGTCGGCGGTCTGGGAATATGAGCAGGGCGCGGCGGTACTCGAGGGGATGAGCCTGGCGGTGGGCGTGGTGGTGGCCCGGGCCCTGGCGAGCTGCGGTGTACCGCCGGTGCAGCTCAAGTGGCCCAATGACCTCTTGTACCGGGGCGCCAAGTTCGGCGGCATCCTGCTGGAGATGACCGGCGACCCCGCCGGGGCCTGCCAGGTGGTGGTGGGCATCGGCCTCAACGTGGACATGCCCGGCGCTACCGCCACCGGAATCGACCAGGCCTGGACCGACGTGGCGCGCATCTGCGGCGGCCAGGCGCCCCCGCGCAATGCGCTGCTGGCGGCGCTGCTGGATGAGCTGCTGCCCATGCTGGCCAGTTTCGAAAAAACCGGGTTTGTGGCCTGGCGGGATGAATGGCAGGGCCTGGACGCCTTTGCCGGTGTCGACGTGGTGCTGCATAGCGGCAGCCACAAGATGGCGGGCAAGGCCTGCGGCGTGGACGAGCGCGGCGCGCTGCAGCTGCAGACTACCACCGGCTTCCAGTCCATCTTCGGCGGCGAGATTTCCCTGAGGCCGGCCCCGTGAGCCTGTGCCTGCAACTGGATGTGGGCAACAGCAGCGTCAAGTGGCGCCTGCTGGCGGGGGGCGAGCTCTGCGACCGCGGTCGCTTCGTTCGCGATGATGACGCGGCGAAAGCCCGGCTGCTGGAGAAGATCGACGTCGGGGCCAGCGTCTGGGTGTCCAGCGTGGCCGGCCCGCAGTTTGAGCGCGAGTTCGCCACCCTGGTCGAGCAACGGACCGGAATTAGCCCCTGGTTTGCCCGCAGCGGCCATAGCGCCGGGGGTGTTGCCAACAGCTATGCCGAGCCCGCGCGCATGGGGGTGGACCGCTGGCTGGCCATGCTGGGGGCGCGCCAGCATACGCGGGACCGGCTGTGTGTGGTCGACGCCGGCTCGGCCCTGACCATCGACCTGGTCAGCGCCGCCGGGCAGCACGAGGGCGGCTATATCATCCCCGGGCCCGCGCTGATGGAGCGGGCCCTGCTGCTGGATACGGACCGGGTGCGCTTTGACGAGGAGGTGAGCTATGGCCTGGCCCCCGGGACCTCCACCGCGGAAGCGGTACGCCACGGTATCGCCCTGGCCCAGGTGGGGGCGATCGCCACCGCCCTCGCCCAGGGTGACGGGGACGCGCCGGTGCTGTTTTTTTGCGGCGGCGCCGGCGAGACTCTGATGCAGCTGCTGGATCGTGGCGGCACTCACGTCCCCGACCTGGTATTCGAGGGCCTGGCGGTGCTGGCGGCGGAGTCGGCTAGGGGCTGATCAGGCGCGCGCTACCGTCGCCGCTTTGCTTCAGCTGCAGGCGCTCACCGAGATAGCGGGAGCCGGCCATACTCAGGTGGCCCGGGTCGCGATAGAGGATCTCGCCGTTTTGCATGCCGTGGCACTTCCCTCGATCACAGAATGCCGCCGCGGTGTCCCATAGCCAGGTGCCCGGGTTGTTCCGCCATACCGTTTCAACGATCTCGCGGTACGCGCGGCTGCGTGCGCGGTAGCGCTTTTCGGGGGTGGCGCAGGGCCGGGGCTCGAAGTGCGTCAGCCGCAGGGGGCGGGTATCAACGCAGGCCTGGGGGTGAAAGCCCAGGCCGGGCCAGTCGATGACCAGCACCACTTGCTTGCCCGTCGCGGTCAGCCGTTTGACGGCGGCATCCAGACCCGCCGCGAAATTCTCACTGTTGCTCAGCCGTTGCGGCTTCGCCGGGTCGCGCAGGCGGTAGCGGCCCAGGCGCTGGTTCAGGTAGGGGGGGCCCATGGAGGACAGGAACACCGTGGTGATGTCCGCATTGTTGCTGGCCCAGTCCAGATTGCCCGCGGTGACCTCGCGGCAGTGGTCGCGGTTGCCGGAATCCATGATCTCTATGCCGTATAAAGGCGGGCAGCCGCCTTCACCGAGGCGGATGACGCCGGTACTGCTGTGCCGGTAGTGATGGGCCAGGGCGAAAAAGGTATTGGTGCTGTGGCTGTCTCCCAGTACGGCAATGCCAGCGGGCTTGCCGTCGTGCAGGCATTTGCCGGGGGCCGCCGTGCCCAGGTCGCAGTGCCTGGGGTGCCCCGGCCCGGGTTCCGGCCACTGGAACACCGCAGCGGCTTGATTGAATTCCGCAGTGCGCTGGGGAAGCCCCTCCAGCCTGGTGATCGCCAGGCCGGCGAGGCCGAGGGAAAACAGGCCGGCCAGTAAGTAAAGCGGAGTAAAACGACCCGGGTGGTAGCGCAGCCGCTGTTCCACCAGCCGGTAGCTGAGCCAGGCCAGCAGTGCGCTGACCAGGACCGCCCCCAGGCGAATCACCGCTGCAGGTTCGCCCTGCTCCATGATCCGGCAGAAGGTCAGCAGCGGCCAGTGCCAGAGGTAGAGGGGGAAGCTGATCTTGCCGATGAACACCAGGGGGCGGCTGGCGAGCAGCCGGTTGATCGCGGTTCCAGGGGCGGACAGTATCAGCAGCGCCGCCCCCAGGGTCGGCAGCAGCGCCCACCAGCCGGGAAAGATCGCCTGCCGGTTGATCAGCAGCACGGCGGCAAGCAGCAGCACCAGTCCGGCCAGCGCCAGCCCATTGCCGGGCGGGCGGGAGCCGGCCCGTGCTCCCGGTATCGCCAGCAGCGCCCCCAGCAGTAATTCCCAGGCCCGGAACTGGGGCAGGAAGAAGCTCGCCGCCCGGTCGCCGGTCACCAGGATGTTGAGGCAGAAAGACGTGCCCAGCAGGCCCAATACCAGCAACAGGATTGGTAGCTGCAGTCGGGCCCCAACCAACAGGAGCAGTGGCCACAGCAGGTAGAACTGCTCCTCCACCCCCAGGGACCAGAGGTGCAGCAGGGGTTTGAGGCGGCTGTCGGTGTCGAAGTAACCGGCCTCGGTCCAGAACAGAATGTTGGGGGCGAACACCGCCGAGGCCGCCGTCTGCCGGCCCAGGGCGGTGTACTCGGCAGGCAACAGCAGCCACCAGCCCGCCACCAGACAGAAAGTCACGACCAGCAGCAGCGCGGGAATAATGCGCTGGATGCGACGGCGGTAGAATTCCAGCGCGGAGAACTCCCCCCGGGCCTGGCCGTCGACAATAATCCCGGTGATCAGGTAGCCGGAAATCACAAAGAACACATCGACACCGACAAAGCCGCCGGGCAGCAGGGCGGGGAAGGCGTGGTAAATCACCACCGCGATAATTGAAAAAGCGCGCAGGCCGTCGATATCGGGGCGGTAGCCGGTCATGGTTGCGTCATCAGTCCATCCGGGTGAAGGGCCGGGTCAGGGGACTGTCAACCAGATCCTGGTAGTTCAGCACTGCGACGGACAGGTCCTGCTGGCCAACCTTGTGCAGCCCCGGTTCGACGTCCTGTGCCGGTGTTGCTATCCCGAGGAAGTCGCAGATACCGGCCATGGTGGGCTGCAGATTATCGGCCAGGTCCTCGTAGTCAATGTCCAGTACCGGCCTGGCGCCGAGCATGGCCAGCACCTGCTCCGCTTCCTGCTCGAGCTGCCGCTGGCGGCTGGCAAAGGCCTGCGGTGAAATATCCACTGCCACCCGGCGGTTTTTGCCGCCGCCCATGTCCGAGTGAATGGCGCCGCCGGCGTGCATGACCTGCTCCGACACATAGCGGCGCAGGGCATTGCGGCGGCGCAGGTGGATAAAGCGAATATCGGGGCGGGCGATTGCCGCCCGCAGTGCCGCCTGCCAGCGGCTGTTGAGAAAATCCTGGTAAATGATTTTCAGCCCCACCGCCGCTTGCGGCCGCGCGAGGGCGTCCCGCAGAAAGGCGGCCGGGTCGGCGTTGCGGGCCTGCAGCAAGTGCTCTGACCTGGCCTGGCGCTGGGCCGGGCTGGCGGTGAGCGGGTCGAAATCATCCCTCAGCCCGCGCACCTGCCCCGGCAGGAACAGCTCGCCGTGACAGCAGATACCGTCGATGCTGTTGAGCGTCCGGACCAGCAGGGTGCTGCCGGTGCGCGGTGCGCTGAGAATGAAAAACCTGCTGGGCATGGCTAGGGCCTGTTCACACTACCTGAGTTGGCCCTGCTAGTCAGCGGCGGGCGTTGTCGTTGCTGTTTTTGTGGCATGGTGTCGCGCCAGGGACCGTGTGCGCAGCGTTTTCAGGTACTCGCAGGCCTGCCAGATAAAGAACACGGCAGTGAGGTACAGCTCCGGACGCAGCGGCACGGAATAACGGGGCTCGGCCTGGGTCAGGACATACACCGCGCTTATGGCAAGCACAGCGGCATAGGTGATGACGGGTAGCGTGACGCTGGGCAGTGTTGATCTGTCACAGATGACCAGTAGCGCGCCCAGCAGGCTGCATATCAGCAGCCAGGGGTGCAGGGTGTGCATGATCGAATAGGAGACCAGTGCCGGGGTGGATATATGGTAGAGGGAATATAAAACCGTATTGAAGTAGATGTCGCCCTGGTCGGTAAGCAAGTTCCACTGCCACAACTGATTAGGCTTGCCTGTCGCATACCAGGTGAGCATCTCTACTGGCGCTTCCGAGAATCTCTGGCCAAGCTCGGCAAAAAACGTGGCGTAGCTGTCGGAGACGCCGGCGCCGGGTACTACCACGCCGGCCTCCGGGTCGAGGACTGAAGCCTTCCACTTTTCATGGTAGTGGGGGTAAAGGCCCACGGTCAGGTTGGCCAGCAGACGGTCTCCGCTGCTGGAACTGCCCTCCGGGACCACAATGGCTGAGCGCAGTGACCACAGGGACGCGGTGACTACCAGCGGCAACAGTAACAGGCTCGCCTTTCCGAGGTTCAGGCGGTGGTCGCTCTCGTCGTTGCTTTGCGCGCGGAACAGCCACAGCCCCAGGGCGACTGCCGGTGCCACCACCAGGCAGACCGGATTAACCATGTAGGAGGTGGCGAGAGCGACTCCGCACATGAGGTAGTCAGCAGCTTTCTGCAAAAGCAGTGCTCTGGCCAGAAAGTAAATGGCGGCGAGGAGGGTGAAGCCGAACAGGGTTTCTGTCAGCGCGTAGGAGCCCAGGCTGACATGGTGCGGTGAAAACGCCAGCAGGGTTGCCGGCAGCAATGGCCAGTAACCCGGCATGAACATCCGGCCCAGTAAAAACAGCAACCATATGGCACCGGCCGCCACGGCGACCTGGCTATGGAGTATCCAGTCATAGGCTTCCACATTGAAGGAGCCCGCAAGTTGCAGGTTGGCCGCCAGAAACGCCGGATAGCCGGGGGCCCAGTAGTTGTCCGGTGTTGGATTGTCGCTACGCTCTTTTGAAAAGGTACCGTGCTCGACCAGGTTGATCGCATACTGGTAGTAGTAGGCTGCATCCCCCTGCACCGGGTCGATAAAAAAGGTCTCGCTGTTGTAGGCCAGCCGCAACAGCGCCCCGCAGGCCACAATGGCGAGGGCCGCGACGCTCAGCCCCCGGGCGGGCTTTTTGCTAGTATTCAATTGATTCCCAGGCCTCTGATTTTTAATCGGATTACCATAATTGCTCGGCCAGTTGATAGCCAGCCATGGCTGACGAAAAGCGGAATTATCCGGCGGTGATGGCGCGCCCAATGGCGCAAGCCAGATATAACCAGAAGGAATTTCTGTGCATAGCTGGATGCTATTGGACAGGCCGGCGCTGATGTCTGACACTAGGGCTACGCGCAAATGGAAAAGGGATTAATTGGTGGTGAGTATGAAAACGATTCTCAGTGGTGTGGCGGTGCTGGTCAGCGTGGTATCCATAGCGGCTATGGCGGCACCGACCTTACAGATCAAGGGCGGGCGCACATCGCTGGTCCTGGCTGATGAGGCCCGGGACGCGCTGGCAGCGGCAGGCTGCGAGCTGCAGCGGGTAAAGCCGGCGGTGGTCAAGCCCGGCGCTGAGCGTATCCGCTTCCCCGTGGGCGGTGGCGCCCTGGATCTCGGTGCCCTGCTGGGCGAGGTGGAGCACAAGGGCGGCATTACCATCAGCTGCCCGGATATGGTCGATCCCAATGATATCAATGTCGTGACCCTGGAGAACCTGCGGATCGAGGCCCTTGATCCCACCAGTACCGATGACCTTGATCCCAACGGTAGCGATGACATTGACCCCAACAATGCCGATGACCCCAACGATGTGCCGGTGATTACCGCCCTGGCCTCGGTGGATAACAACCTCTTCGATCGTATCGATTTCCTGCTGCCGGGCGAGGCGGGCATAGAAGTGGCCGGCGATGGAGGCAAGCTGAAACTCAAGGGCTACGGCCTGACTCTGGCGCCAGAAGCGGCCGAGTTCCTCAATAACCATCTCGGCACCAGCCTGGAGCCGGAGCTGGTCGTGGGCGACGCCGCCAGCCAGGTCAATATCCGCAGGGAAGAGTCGGCGGACGATGACGATGAAGGTCCCGGCAATTCCCAGGGTAAGGGCAAGGACGATGACGAAGACGAAGACGAAGACGAAGACGAGGATGAGGATGAGCCCGAAGGCGATTAGCCAGCTGTTGCAGTCCACTGAAGCCCCGCTGGATGCGGGGCTTTTTGTCTCCTGATTGCCACGGTCATCCAGATCAGCGTGTCGGAGTCGTTAAAGGCCACTGTCTCAGCGCCGAGCCGCTCCAGTCGGCCTCCCGGGATGCTACAACAACCGGGTTGTCCGACGTCCGGATGAGCCTGCCGTTGTGTTATTTAAGTGATAATCCCCCAATTTTTCTCACGGAGTATGAATTTGTAACTGTTGCAGGTTTGAGCCCGCGACCTACTGAGGTAAGGTACCGATAAAATTCTACCAATAACTGCAAAGGGAGTTGCGCGATGCGCTGTACACAGGGATTTCTCGCTGGCCTGGCACTGGTTGCCGGTTCAGCCTTCGGGGTGACGGACACTTATACCTATACCGGCGCCGCCGAGTCGTTTGTCGTACCCAGTGGGGTGACCACCATCACGATTGAAGCCTGGGGCGCCCAGGGCGGGATGAGCGATCCGGTCAGCGATAATCTGGGCGGTTACGCCACCGGTGAGCTGGCCGTGACGCCCGGGGATGTGTTGCACATCTATGTTGGCGGCCAGCCTGTTGGCGAGGCCGGTGGCTTCAACGGCGGCGGCGCCGGCGACAGCGCAGGCGCCGGCGGTGGCGGTGCCTCTGATGTCCGTACGGCTGGAAATACGCTCAATGACCGTGTGCTGGTTGCCGGCGGCGGCGGCGGTGGCGGTGAATGGAATGGGCAGCCTGTTATCGGCGGTGTCGGCGGTGGCCTGACCGGGGGCAACGGTTCGCGAGATATCACCAACGCGGGTGGCGAGGGCGGTACCCAGGTCGGCAGCGGTAATGGCACCTGTGTGTCTTTTAATAATCCCATTGTCAGCGGTGCCTTTGGCATTGGCGGGACCACCGCGGGCGTGGGCTGTGGCTGTGAGGGCTATGGTGGCGGCGGCGGTTGGTATGGTGGGGCCGCCAGCGGTAACTGCCGCGGGGGTGGCGGTGGTTCGTCCTATATCGACGCTGTTGTAAACGGATCCACGACTCCCGGGGTTCGCCTGGGTGATGGCGAGGTAAGATTGACTTACACCGTTGACCCCGTTGACCCCGTTGACCCCGTTGACCCCGTTGACCCCGTTGACCCCGTTGACCCCGTTGACCCCGTTGATGCCGCCGCTGTGAAGCCTGTTCCAGTCATGCCGTTTTCTGGTCTCGCGGTACTGGTTCTTGGCCTGCTGGCGGTAGCGCGGCGCAAATTTGCGGGCTGATAGCTTTGGGAGGTTTCCCAGGGTCTCGCAAGAGGCCCTTTCAAGAGGCCCTTTCAAGAGGCCCTTTCAAGAGGCCCTTTTTAGAGGCCCTTTTTTGTGCCTGTGCAGCGGTGGCCTATTGCATCCCCCCATGGCTTTCCCTACAATTGCCGGCCGTTGAGACAGGTGCATATAGGCAGGGTATTCTTCCTTCTATATATACACCGTCTTCACAGGTCTGGATCAGGCTGGCGTAGCTCAGTAGGTAGAGCAGCTGATTTGTAATCAGCCGGTCGGGGGTTCGATTCCTCTCGCCAGCTCCATTCCATCCCCGCTTTTTCCATAATTACTGCGGCCGGAGAGCGCTTCTCCGGGGTTTTTGGCTGTTCGCCAGGCGGCTGGCGGGCTGGATCAGAAAGTGTGCGTAAGTCGATCATTTTATTGGAAGAAGCGGTTGACATTGATGGAGGGCATCCGGACAATATGCCGCCTTCCGGAGGGGTTCCCGAGTGGCCAAAGGGATCAGACTGTAAATCTGACGCGAAAGCTTCGGTGGTTCGAATCCACCCCCCTCCACCATTTACAAAGGGTGGTTTGCTGCTCCAGTTTGGCGGCGACTACTATCGAAGCCCCCGATATCAGGGGGTGGATTTGAACCACGTGGTTCGACGGAGCAGCGCAGCTGCGACGAGCGCCGCCAGAGGCGGCGACCCGGAGGGCGAGCGGCGCAGCCGCGAGTCATCCACCCCCCGGAGCCTACAGTTTGGCACAGGGCTGGATTGAGCAAAGGTCGGGTATGGGTGGGGCAATGCGGCGCAGCCGCGAGCGATCCACCCAGGGCTCAAAGCCCGAATATGGTTGAAGTGGAGAGGTTTATGCCTCTCAGTGTATCTAACATGCTGATACACAAACAAAAGTTTAGCGGTACGCGGGTATAGTTCAATGGTAGAACCTCAGCCTTCCAAGCTGATGATGCGGGTTCGATTCCCGCTACCCGCTCCAGAGTTAGGAGGTTCAGGGCTCATATAGCTCAGTCGGTAGAGCACTTCCTTGGTAAGGAAGAGGTCACCGGTTCAAGTCCGGTTATGAGCTCCACTTCTGAAGTTTGGTAAGTGGTTTTTAACTAAAGCGGTTCAATGCAAGGCTACGGCCGGTGTCATAGGAGATTGTCGTAATGGCAAAGGAAACATTCGAACGTACTAAGCCCCACGTCAACGTGGGCACCATTGGTCACGTTGACCACGGTAAGACTACCCTGACAGCGGCCCTGACCCGGGTGTGTGCTGAAGTATGGGGTGGTGAAGCGGTAGCCTTCGACGGCATCGACAACGCACCGGAAGAGCGTGAGCGCGGTATCACCATCGCCACCTCGCACGTTGAGTACGATTCTCCCGAGCGCCACTACGCCCACGTGGACTGCCCCGGACACGCCGACTACGTGAAGAACATGATCACCGGTGCGGCGCAGATGGACGGCGCCATCCTGGTGTGTGGCGCCACCGATGGCCCCATGCCCCAGACCCGCGAGCACATCCTGCTGTCTCGCCAGGTAGGCGTACCCTACATCGTGGTATTCCTGAACAAGGCTGACCTGCTGGCGGAAGACTGCGGCGGCGCCGATTCGG
>NZ_QRAN01000069.1 GCF_003457605.1 Seongchinamella sediminis | reverse complement strand
TTTGCAGCACGTTGGTGTTCAGCGCCAGGGTGGCGATCTCGGCACTCTTTTCCTCCGAGGACCAGCGGGCGCCGGCAGTCAGGGTCAGGCGCTCGGTGAGGGCGTAATCCACCGCGGCGAAAAAGGCGGTGGTCTCCACCTCGTAGAGGCCGCCGCCATCCTGGATCTGGTAGGGGATATCGCTGTCCAGCGCCCCGCCGCTGACGATCGGGGTCAGGGCTCCCAGCAGGTTGCGGCGCTCATGGTACTCGATGTCGTTGTCAAACCAGTACACCCCGGTGGTGACANTCGTTGTCAAACCAGTACACCCCGGTGGTGACATTGGCGTTGCCAAACTGGCCGTTGTAGCGCAGCTCGAAACTGTTCTGCTCCGCCAGCAGGTAAGCCGGTGCGTGGAACAGGGCGGCTGGCTGGGCGTCGATGTCGGACGCACTGGTCGAGTCGTTGTCGCGCCAGCCGTAGAGGGCGGTCACGGTGCCCTCGCCAAAGCCCACATCCAGGTTCAGTTCGGCGGTGAAGAAGTCGGTTTCGATGTTCTGCTCACCCACCAGGTCATAGCTGGCGTCGAAGCTGTCGCGATCGGCGTTGAAGGGCGAGCCGGGAATGCCGCTGC
>NZ_QRAN01000068.1 GCF_003457605.1 Seongchinamella sediminis | reverse complement strand
GTAAGCGCCTCTGCATCGGCCCCCTTCCGCCCAGGGCGATGACGCCGGAACATGCCCCCGTGTTTTTTTCACAGGAGCATGGCCATGTCTGCCGACAACGAACAACGCGAAGACTACTGGCGCCCACATGTCGAGGCCTGCCAGGCGTCGGGCCTGTCCGCCAAGCGGTTCTGCAGAGATAACGCACTGCCCTACGGGCAGTTCCTCTATTGGGCTGGGAAGCTGCGACCGTCAGCAGCCACGCCACCGGCCAGTGGTTTTACCCGCGTAGTGCCCCGGAGCGGCGCAGTCGCTCCGGAGGGTTTGCACATCACGCTGCCCAATGGCCTGCGGATCGGCGGCATTAACGCTGGCAACGTAGAATTGCTGAGCTCGCTTCTGGCCCAGTTGTGAAACCCCGGTATCTACGCCCGGCACTGGAGATCCCAGCGATCTATCTGCACCGTGATCCGATCGACTTCCGCAAGCAGGCGCACAGCCTCGCGGTGCTGGTGGAACAGGAGCTGGGCCATAATCCCTTTGACGGCGCGCTCTACGCCTTCACCAACCGCCGACGCAACAAGATCAAGTGCCTGATGTGGGAAGACAATGGCTTCATCCTCTACTACAAGGCATTGGCTGAGGAGAAATTCCGCTGGCCGAAAGCGGGTGAGAGCCTGCTCATGCTCACCGGGGAACAGATCAACTGGCTTCTCGACGGCTACGATATCATGCAGATGCGCGGGCACCAGAAATTGCATTATGAGTCTATAAATTAAGTTGTT
>NZ_QRAN01000067.1 GCF_003457605.1 Seongchinamella sediminis | reverse complement strand
CACTGCTCGAAGAAGTCATCGTCACCGCCCGCAAGCGCGAGGAGGGTTCGCAGGACGTACCCATGTCCATCAGCGCCTTCAACGCCAACCAGATCGAGGCCCTCAAGGTACGCGACCTGACCAACCTCTCGGTCGGCATGCCCAACGTCGCCCTCGATGACGTTGGCACCACCCGCGGTACCGCCAACTTCTCCATCCGCGGCCTCGGCATCAACAGCACCATCCCCTCCATTGACCCCACCGTCGGCGTGTTCGTCAACGGCATTTACCTGGGGGTCAACAACGGCATTATTTTCGATGTCTTCGACCTCGAGAGCATCGAGGTCCTGCGCGGGCCCCAGGGCATTCTGTTCGGCCGTAACGTCACCGGCGGCGCCATCCTGATGAATACCCGCAAGCCCGGCGACGAACTCGACGTGACCATCAGGGCGGCCGCCGACACCGGGGGCGATGGCGGCGTCAACAAGTACCTGATGGGCGCCATCGGCGGCCCGGTCACCGACACCCTGGGCCTGCGCCTGACCGCCTACTGGAACGACGACGACGGCTGGCATGAAAACCAGTTCGACGGCAGCGATGTGCAGGCGGTGGAGCAGCAGATGCTTCGCGGCACCCTGGCCTGGCAACCCAGCGACCGCGCCGAACTGGTGCTGCGCTATGAATACACCGATATCGAGGGCGACGGCCCGGTGTCACAGTCCCACATCAACGGCAGCGGCATTCCCGGCTCGCCCTTCAACGCCGATCGCGACAGCTTCGACGCCAGCTATGACCTGGTGGGTGAGCAGAACATCGAAACCGACTTCTTCACCGCCGAACTGAACCTGGATGT
>NZ_QRAN01000066.1 GCF_003457605.1 Seongchinamella sediminis | reverse complement strand
TAGCCTGAAAAATTCACGAAGGGGATAGTAAAACGACGGAAAGATCTTGAAAATAAGGGTGTCGAAGCCATACCAACAAGAAATTCCGCCGTGACAAAATGCTACCAGAATTCGTTCGAATTTCCATCTGTTAAACGCCGCAAAGTTGAAGCTGATTTCAGCGGCGGCGACATCACCAGTAATGCCGGGATTCCCCTCCTCGCCCAGGTCGATGAGCAGATGGGGTTGACCCGGGCAGTGACCAGGGCAATTGCCGATGGCCGTCGTCGAGCCAGTTGCGATCACTCCCAGCAGGAACTCTTCAAGCAACGGATTTACGCCCTTGCACTGGGCTATGAAGACCTGAATGATCACCACGAGTTGCGCCATGACCTGGCGCTGCAGACAGCGACCTCCCGGGTGGAGGCCCTGGCCAGCCCGTCCACCCTGTGCCGCTTTGAGCAACGCTCCGATCGGGAATCGGCTGTTGCCATTCACCAGGTGCTGTTTGATCAGTTTGTGAAGACCCACAAGTGGCCACCCAAGCGGTTGATCCTGGACTTTGATGCCACCGATACACCGCTGCACGGTGAACAGGAGGGGCGGTTCTTCCATGGCTACTACGACCATTACTGCTTTTTGCCGTTGTATGTGTTCTGTGGCCGTCACCTGCTGGTCAGTTATCTGCGTCGCAGTGACGGGGACGGTGCCCGCCATACCTGGGCGATCCTGTCTTTACTGGTCAAGGCCTTGCGACAGCACTGGCCTAAAGTAAAGATTATCTTCCGGGGCGACAGTGGCTTCTGTCGCTGGAAGGTGCTGCGCTGGTGTGATCGTCACGATGTGCGCTATATCGTGGGGGTTGCCAAAAACCAGCGCCTGGAGCGCCAGGCCGCTGACCTGATGACGTCGGCT
>NZ_QRAN01000065.1 GCF_003457605.1 Seongchinamella sediminis | reverse complement strand
CCCCTCGACCTTTTCCAAGAATCGGGACCGGCTGGCGCAGGCTGACATCGGGCGCCGCTTGTTCGAAGAAATTGTTGAGATGGCCCGCCGGCGTAGTCTCACGTCGAACGACCATTTCAGCGTTGACGGCACTTTGATCGCAGCCTGGGCGTCCCACAAGAGTGTTCGCCGCAAGGACGGCTCGGATGACGATAGCCCTGACGGAGTCGGACGCAACGCGGGCCGCAACTTCCATGGCGAAAAGCGAAGCAACAAGACACATGCCTCGCGCACGGATCCCGAGGCCCTGCTCGCCTCCAAGGGCCAGGGTATGGGGGCGCGGCCCAGCTACACCGGACATACCCTGATGGAGAACCGCAATGGCCTGCTGGTCAATGCCGATCTCACTTTGGCCACCGGTACTGCCGAGCGCGATGCGGCGATCGACATGGCGACAGTACTGAAAAGCGGGGCGACACTGGGAGCTGACAAGGGGTACGACACACGGGAGTTTGTCGACGTGTTGAGATTCCTGGATGTTACCCCGCACGTTGCCCAAAACCTGAAGCGTGCAGGCGGCTCTGCGATTGACGGTAGAACGACCCGTCATGCGGGCTACGAAATCAGCCAACGGGTGCGCAAACGGGTGGAGGAACCATTTGGCTGGGCCAAGCAGATCGGGGGGCTCAGACAAACAAAGTTCAGAGGTCTGACTCGGGTAAGGCAGGACTTCCTGAGGGTGATGGCTGCCTACAATCTGGTACGTATCAGAAATCTGGTGCCCGAGGCAGCGTGGTAACGGGATGCGGGAAATCGATAGCGCCCATGAGCGGCTTATGGAGAAGATAGAGGCCATGAATGACCTTGCTACACCTGAAATCGGTCCCGAATCCCCAATTTGGCGAAGCTGCCACAAATCCGACTCGCCGTTGACCAAACTTGGGCCTTGGAACGACGAGAAAGTTAAGTGCATCAAAATCATGCCTTTTTCAGCAGCCTG
>NZ_QRAN01000064.1 GCF_003457605.1 Seongchinamella sediminis | reverse complement strand
GTACATCGAAGTGGACTACAATCGAACCCGCCGACACAGCGCCAACGGCTTCATAAGCCCGGAAGCGTTTGAGGCACAACAAGTCGCTTAACTGCGTGTCCACTGTTGGTGGGCAGGATCACTTCACCCATGGCTTGCGTTGCAGGCCGAGTGCCAAAGCCTTTTGAGCCACCAGTCCCGCTGCCACCATTACCGCGGGATTCGATGTGTTGGTGCAAGAGGTAATGGCCGCAATCACCACATCACCATGGTGCATGGGCTCTTCACTGCCAGCCAGCGGGAATGCCATGTCGCGTTGATCAGATTTGCCGTCCAGGTCAATAAACTGGTCAGTCGCGGAGCGCAGTTCGCGCACGGGGACCCTATCCTGTGGGCGTTTCGGTCCGGCCAGGTTGGGCTCGACCGTTGACATATCAAGCTGCAGCCTGGCGGCAAATTGCGGCGGGGTGTATTTTTCGTCGCGCCACATGCCCTGAGCCTTGCAGTAGGCTTCGACCCGGGCGATGGTGTGCGGGTCACGGCCGGTCAGCTCAAGGTAGGCCAGCGTCTGCTTGTCCACCGGGAAGAAGCCGCAGGTAGCGCCATATTCCGGTGCCATATTGGCGATAGTGGCTCGATCCGCCAGCGGAAGATGATCGAGTCCACTGCCGAAGAACTCCACAAACTTGCCGACCACGCCATGGGAACGCAGCATTTGCACGATCTGTAATACCAGGTCGGTGGCGGTAATACCCTCGTGCATTTTTCCAGTTAGTTCAAACCCGACGACATCCGGTATCAGCATCGAGATAGGCTGCCCCAACATGGCCGCTTCGGCCTCGATACCCCCAACCCCCCAGCCCAGCACGCCCAGTCCATTGATCATGGTGGTATGGCTGTCCCCCCGTGGCAGGATAGTTGTCGTGTCTGATTTTTCATTAATGTTCGGGGGGCGCTCAGGATTGAGCAATGACACGATATTCACCAGAGCGTAAAGAAGCAGTGATCAGGCGGATGATGC
>NZ_QRAN01000063.1 GCF_003457605.1 Seongchinamella sediminis | reverse complement strand
TCCAGCGACACATAACTGAACAAGTCACCGCCTTCCTGGTAATCACCGCGCATTGTTTGGCCTCCAACCTGCGATTACGCTATTTTCCCTCATTTGAGGGAGTTTTTCAGCAACCTGCTAGTGCACGCTGCACCGCTCGCCTCACCACGACTGATTTGCCACTTCCTGGCAGGCCGCGGACCTGGACGGCACGGGCTGTTGTGAGCTTTGCGTCCATGCTCTCAAGGAGCGAGATACGGTCGAGCTTTGTCCCACCAATATCGTCCGGAATGAGGTTCGCGTAGCTCTTCGCTAGCTCCGTTAATTTGTCGAGGTCGAGGCGTAGTGAGGGCGCTCCGCGGAGTCGTGCGATAGGTGAGATCAAGCGAACAAGTCGTATGCGATCAAACTGACCTGATTTTCCGGCTGATGAACGGGCCAGCTGAACTGCTCGTGACCAGACAAGCGGTGCTTTGGCTGCATCATCTGGCGCAAGGCAATCCTTAATACGATTAATGGCATCAGAGGGATCAGTGGCGCCTTCGCGAAGGAAATCGAATTGAATGAGCACGAAATGAGCAAGGAACTGGTACTCTTCTTCACTCGTGCACGGTGCCCCCTTCGCTGCATCCAGTAGAGTAACGACGTCGTTCTTAACCGTTTTGATGTCTGCGCTGGCGCTGCCGCCCTTCACAAAGCGAGAGTGGAAATGGTCAGCCGTCAGGCTTTCGCGGGCCCAATCGCAAAGGGTCTTTAATGCCCGTTCTTTGGCAGGGGTGACGGTACCAACTGCGGCCCCGTAGCGGTCAACATTGAAGCGGAAGTCTGGCTTGTTGAGGGTTGCCCAACTGTCACGGATGATTTCGAGAAAGTCTTTGTTCGTTTTTGCACTGCTGATCGTGAGCGAACGCTTTACCTGGAGGCTAAGTCGGGCGAGGTTCTTTGATCCTGCCCACCAACAGTGGACACGCAGTTAAGCGACTTGTTGTGCCTCAAACGCTTCCGGGCTTATGAAGCCGTTGGCGCTGTGTCGGCGGGTTCGATTGTAGTCCACTTCGATGTA
>NZ_QRAN01000062.1 GCF_003457605.1 Seongchinamella sediminis | reverse complement strand
ATGCCAAACCAAAGAAGCGGCCCTGCTGCATCCGCTGCCAGTACCCTCGGGTTCGCATCAAGGCGACGTATCAGCGCACCCTGAAACACACCCGCCAGGGCAATCAGCTGGTTACCCTGTACCTCAAGGCGCCTAAGTACCACTGCCCGCGTTGCGGCCGGTACTTCCGCCACCGATTCAAGGGCGTGCGGCCCCGTTACAGAGCCTCTGAAGCCTTCCGGCTCGAGGTATTTGAAAACCACGACGGGGGTGTCACCCAGGCCAAACTGGAACGCACACACCAGGTCAGCGCAGCGACCACCGAACGCTGGTATCAGGGCCACTGCCTGCAGCGGATCTCCGAGATGTCGAACCGGCCCTGCCCCAAGGTCCTGGGCATCGACGAGCACTTCTTCACGCGCAAGCGGGGCTTTGCCACCACTCTGGTCGACCTGCACCGCAGCAAGGTCTTTGATGTCCGCCTGGGGCGCTCTGAAGCCAGCCTGCAAGGCTATTTACGGCGTTTGCCGGGTAAACACAACGTCCGGCTCATCGTGATGGACTTGTCCGAGACGTACCGTAACATCGCCCGACAGTACTTCCCACGGGCCACCATCGTCGCGGATCGCTTCCACGTCATCCGCCTTGTGAACCAGCACTTCCTCAAAGCCTGGCAGGACGTACACCCGGAGGGGCGCAGGAACCGGGGCTTGCTGAGCCTGATGCGTCGCCACGAATGGCGTTTGCGACCTGAGCAGCGCGAGAATCTGCAGCAGTACCTGAGTGAGTACCCGGCGCTTGCCGCTCTGTACGGCGCCAAGCAGCGGCTCAATCGGCTGTTGTTGCTCAAAAACCTGAGAAAGAAAACGGCTCAGAGGAAGCTGCCCCAGCTCTTGAAACTGATAGAGCAGCTACGCCACAGCCCACTGCGAAAACTGGCAGGAACGCTCACATCCTGGCTGGAGCCTATCGTTGCCATGTGGCGATTCAGCAAGAGCAATGGACCCACCGAGGGCTTCCACAACAAGATGGAAATGATGACCCGCAGGGCCTATGGATTCAGGAATTTTGAGAATTACCGATTACGCGTCTTAACCCACTGCGGGTGGGATGGCATTATTAACCGGGTTT
>NZ_QRAN01000061.1 GCF_003457605.1 Seongchinamella sediminis | reverse complement strand
TGATCCTGCCCACTGATGATGGACACCCTGCTAAGCGAGTAAACTACGCTACAGAGGTGAACCATGACCAGCAAGACAGGATCGAAAAAGACGACGCGGAAGCAGTATGCGCCTGAGTTCAAGGAAGAGGCGCTGGCCCTGGCGGCAAAGATCGGCATACCCAAAGCTGCCAAGGAGCTTGGGCTCCATGATTCGCAGCTCTACGGCTGGCGATCAAAGGCCAGGGTAAAGCGGGACCAGAGCGATCTGGAGCAGAGCCAGGCCGCGGAGATTGCCCGCCTGAAGCGCCAGTTGGCGGAGCAGGCAGAGGAGCTTGCCATCGTAAAAAAGGCGGCCACATACTTCGCCAAGAGCCTGAAGTGAAGTATGTGTTTATGGACGAACATCAAGGCACTTTCGGGGTTTCGGCGATGAGCCGGGTACTGCGGGTTTCCCGCAGCGGATTCTATGCCTGGCGCCGGCGGCGGGACAATCCTTCGCCCCGGAAGCAGCGCCGGAATCAGCTCGATGAGGCCGTCAAGGAGGCTTTTAATGCTCACAAAGGCCGTTCGGGATCACCCCGGTTGGTGCGGGATCTGGCAGAGGCCGGTCACCAGCATGACCGCAAGACCATCGCCGAAAGCATGCGGCGGCAGGGATTGCGGGCCAAGGCGGCGAAGAAGTTCAAGGCAACCACGAACTCCAGACACAATCTGCCGGTGGCCCCCAACCTGTTGCAGCAGGACTTCACGGCCACCAGGCCAAACCAGAAGTATGTAGGCGACATCACGTACCTTTGGACCGAGGAGGGCTGGCTGTACCTGGCGGTCGTAATCGACCTGTACTCGCGGCTGGTAGTGGGCTGGGCCATGTCGGAGCGAATGACCGCGCAACTGGTCTGTGACGCGCTACAGATGGCTCTGTGGCTACGTCGCATGCCTACCGGAGTCATTGTGCACTCGGACCGCGGGAGTCAATACTGTTCCGGCGCCTACCAGCAGCTAATCAAGGATCACAGTTTACTGTGCAGTATGAGTGCGAAGGGCAACTGTTACGATAATGCCTGTGCCGAGAGCTTTTTCCACTCGCTCAAGGTGGAGGTCATTCACGGTGAGAGATTCGCCACCCGGGAGGAAATGCGACAAACAGTATTCGAGTACATCGAAGTGGACTACAATCGAACCCGCCGACACAGCGCCAACGGCTTCATAAGCCCGGAAGCGTTTGAGGCACAACAAGTCGCTTAACTGCGTGTCCACTGTTGGTGGGCAGGATCA
>NZ_QRAN01000060.1 GCF_003457605.1 Seongchinamella sediminis | reverse complement strand
GGTTCATCCGGCATTCGTGTGGGTCACAGCAGCAGGATATAGGTTCAAACCGCCACAATGAAAGAACACGGCAGTCTTAAAATGCTCAGGATTTCGGAAGCCGCAGGCCCTTTTCTGAACAGTCGAGATCTTGGAGTTCAAGCCCTCGGCAACGGCATTGGTGATGCGGTGCGTAAAGTACGTCATTACGTTCGGCAGATGCCTGAAGATCAGCTTGGCGGCATCTATCATCGGCTTGAGGCGGCTATGTGTGGCCCAGAAGTACCAGCGTTTCCAGAACTTCATCGCCCAGACTTCCGTCTGGTAATCCCAAAGTGCCCGCAGCGATTCTTTGATCGCCCAGGCCCGAGCTGTTTTCAGCTCTGCTGCTTTCAAGTCCGCGAAATGCGATCTCGCCTGATGCGTCATGTTGTGCGGGTTGGTCAGCCACAGGTACTTACTCCGGCTAAGTCGTTCATCACCGGCCCTGAGCAGCATTTTGTGCTCCTGTTTGCGTACCTTGTCGACCCCGTCCAGGACATGGCGCATGATGTGAAACCGGTCAAATACCATCTTGCTGTCTGCATCGGGCACATGGCGTCGACAGGCGCCGATATAGGCCGGCCACATGTCCAGACTGATAGCCTCGATCGCTTCGCGCTGCTCCTCAGTCAAGGCTTCAAAATAACCGGCCAGGCTCTCTTCAGATCGACCTTCGCCGATGTATTCAACTGTCGACGCCTCCAGATCGCAGACCAGCGTCATGTAGCGATGCCGCTTGGCAATCGCCTTCTCGTCGACACCAATCTGACTCGGGGCGTCACTCCCTTTGGCTGCTCGACCTCGCTTCACCGCCCGTTCCATCAGGTGCCAGGCCTCGTCCCAACTGATGCGCAAGATATCCGCTGCCCTGGAGACATTGGCCGCCAACAGTACGTCAATGGCAAGCGCCTCGAACAGGTGGGTAAACCGGCTTCCCGTCTGCGCCCACGGCAGCTCGACCTGGTGCACCCCGTGATCCGGGCAAGACACCCTTGGCGGCCTTGCATGCAAAAAGGTCAAGAACTGCATGCTGTCCAGGTGTCTCCACGTCCGCTCGGGCTGATGGTCGTAGACCCCAAGTTCACGCCCACATGTGGGACACGCAAACCGCTGGCGCGCTGGATGCGTGACGTAGATATCGACCCGTTGTTCGGCCATATTCAAATCAACCCGTTCAACATCCCAAGGCGCCGTCAGACCCAGCATCTGCCGGTACATTTCTTCGCTGTGCATGGCAAATCCTCCCATCAGGATATGCCTCTCAGCTTAGTATGGACCCACAGAAATGTCTGAAGGACC
>NZ_QRAN01000006.1 GCF_003457605.1 Seongchinamella sediminis | reverse complement strand
TCTTCGGCATTCATGATGGTTTTCATCCTCCCATCATGAACGGGGTGCAGGGCCTATGTCAGACTCATTTCATGTTAGAAACACGACCCTCCTACAGACTCATTTCATATTGGAAAAGACTGACCGTACCCCTTTTTTCGAGGTTGGCTGAATGTGGGGTGGATTACACGGGGCGCAATACCTGGTGGCGGATGTGCTCCACGCAGGGTCTAGCCGCTTCGCGGAACGTGGTCATATGGGGCACGCCCAGATGCTGCTGCAGTGCCGCCATATCGCTCCACGCCTCAACCACCGTGACCGTATTGGGACGCAGGTCGCCCTGGGTGGGCAAGCCCGAGGAAACATCGACCATGGCGTCATAAGCCAGGCACCCGCTTTCCGCTTTTACTTTGGGAATATTCTCACCGAGGAGAACCAGGAACGTGTCCACGCACTCCGGGCGCAGATCGACCGTCGTAATAACCTGAATAATTGTCCTGTCCTCGTGCAAACTAACCATCTAAAAATTGCGACCTCCCGTGCGGATCTTTCCGCCGGTGGAGCGTGGCGCGCCTAGTACTGTTTGTAGTCCGGTTTGCGCTTCTCGGCGAAGGCCGCCATCCCTTCTTTCTGGTCCGGCGTGGCAAACAGGCCATGGAACAGCCGGCGTTCGAGTTTCAAGCCGGGAATCAGCGGTGTTTCCGCCTGCTGGTTGACGGATTCCTTGCCTGCCATCACCGCCAGTCGCGGGTTGTTGCTGATCGCCGTCGCAATCCTGATCGCTTCGTCCAGGTGGGCGCCCTCTTCCACCACACTGGTGATCATGCCGATTCGCTCGGCTTCCTCTGCAGCTATGGTTGCTCCGGTAAGGATGTAATACATCGCCTTGGCCTTGCCCACGGCGCGCGCCAGGCGAGCGGGACCACCGGCGCCCGGGATCACGCCCAGGGTCACTTCCGGCAGCCCGAAAGTGGCGGTAGTGTCCGCGATAACCATATCGCACATCAGGCAAATCTCGGTGCCGCCACCAAACGCAAACCCTCTCACCGCGGCGATGACCGGTTTACGTAGTTCGGCAAGCTGGTCCATGTAGGCGGCAAGATCAGTCAGGTAGGCGTTTTCGAATTCCTGGGATGCTATCCACTTGAGGTCGGCGCCGGCACAGAATGCCTTGTCCCCGCCTGCGAGGACCATGCAGCCGATGCTGTGATCGGCATCGAACGCCAGCAAGGCATCGGTGACTTCACGGGCCACCTGCTCATTGAGCGCGTTCAGTGCTTCAGGACGGTTAATGGTGACGATGCCGACCCCACCCCTGCGCTCTACTGTCATATACTCGTAATCAGTCACTGCAGACCCTCCTCAAGGTAGCTAAATCAGGAATTCTTCCTTTTCACGTAGAGGACGTGCTCGGCATAACAGACCACTTCGTCGTTCTGGTTGAGCGTTTCCTTCGCTTCGATGATCAGTCCGTGACTGGGATCCTTGGGGGAATCCTCCCTGGACTTGACGGTCACCCTGACCCTGATCGTGTCACCGGCAAACACCAGGTTGGGATAACGAATCTTGTTATAGCCGTAGGACATTCCGTTGGGGTTCAGGCCCTCTGACTGGAGGCACAGGCCGGTACTGATCGAGAAGGTCATGTTCCCGTGGGCGAATGGCTTCTTGAACGGCTGCGTGGCGCACCATGCCGCATCGGTGTGATGGGGCATAAAGTCACCCGAATGCATCGCGTGAAACACGATGTCCGTCTCGGTAATGGTTCTGCCGCCAGTCTCGTAGCAATCACCGATCTCGAAGTCTTCAAAAAACTTGTGTTCATTTTCCATAGCATTTCTCACTGCTTGCACATTTAAATCTGGTGGGTCCCGGGTTACAGGTTCAGCCTGACAGGCCCACCGCTCCGGCCTCAGCCATCGCCTTGATGTCTTCTTCGCTGTAACCCAGCGCGGCCAGTTCAGTCAGGGTGTGTTCCCCCACAGCCGGCGGCTTACGGGGTTTAATCTTTTGTGTACCTTCGCTCTGGATTTGCATGGGGCTGTCGACCGTGCGGATACCTTCCGCCCCTTCGACTTCCGGGAAGCAGCCGTTGGCAATCATGTGCACGTCCCGGGTGCACTCCTCTGTGGTCTGCACCACGCTGAAGTTAACGCCAGAACTTTTCAGGCGCGCTTTCACCGTGGCAAGGTCGTTTGCAGCAACATATTCCTGTATCTCGCCAAACAGCTCACGGTGATTCTTCAGGCGCAGTTGGGGGGTGGAGAAGCGCTCGTCGTTCTTGAGCCGGTCGCCACCGAAAGCTTCAAGCAGCGTGCCGGCGTTGTTCGGATTGATTTCCACCACCATGATGTAACGGCCGTCGGCGGTCCTGTAGCGGCCGCCGGCAATCGGGTTCGGCCACTCTTCAAGGTGGAACTTCGGCATGGCCGGCACGCCGACCAGCGCCGCCTGCATCATGCAGGAGTTGGCCCAGAGGCCATTGTTCATCAAAGACGTTGAAACCTCGGAACCTTTGCCGGTACGCTCCCGATGGAACAAGGCTCCCATGACGGCGCCAGCCAGGGTCGAGGCGGTACCCAGGTCTCCCAGGCCTACCGGCTGAGCCACCGGCGCCCCGTCCCTGGGCCGCAGTTCTTCCGCCACGCCGGTCCGCGCGTACCATGCGGTCGCGTCGAAGCCGGGATCGTCTTTATCGGGGCCATCGAGACCAAAGCCGTTGATTGACGCAAAAACAATCTTCGGATTGATGGCCTTGATGTCCTCGTAGCTGTGGTTCAACGCCTGCTGGACAGGACGCGGCGAGTTGGTCAGGAAGACATCTGCGTCAGCGACCAGCTTGTTCAGCACCGCCTGCGCCTCCGGCTTTCTGAGGTTCAGCGCCACAGACTTCTTGCTGCGGTTCTGTATGAATGTGGTCCAGGGAATGTCGCTCGGTGGCAGACCGGGGGTCAGGTGACCGTAGCGCCAGGGGTCTCCGCTGAGCGGCTCAACCTTGATCACCTCCGCGCCGAGATCGGCGAGGATGACAGTCGCATTGGGCCCTGCCGCCATGGAGGCGACTTCAATCACTTTTATACCGTCCAGAATTCCAGCCATCTTTTTCTATCTCCCTGGGAATGTTCACACTTGCTTTAATCAACCATCCGTTGCGGTTTACCAGGCACGGATGCAATCCTTAATTGTCAACCTACAACACTGTCGCCGCCGCCATGGCACAGAGGGTGGCGAGCACCGGAATCACAACGGTGACCATCCCCACGTCCCGGTAGGCCTCCCTGTGGGTCAGGCCGGTAATGGATAACATGGCGACGATAGCGCCGCAGTGCGGTAGCGAATCGAAACCACCGCTGGCCATGGCGGCAATCCGGTGTATCGTTCCCGGTGCAATACCCATTTCCAGGTAAGCCGGCGCCATGGTCTGCATGAAAATCTGCAAGCCCCCGGAAGAGGAACCAGTAATCGCCGACACCACGCTGACCGAGGCAAACATGGACATCAGTGGCGGCAGCCCTGATTCCAGCATCAGCCGGGTGAAGCTCTCGAAACCGGCGGTGTGCGTCACCACGCCACCGAAGCCGATCACGGCGGCGGTATTGATCAACGGAAAGATGGCGTCGTTCACGCCCTGTCCCATTACTACCAGTGCATGCCTGCGCACCGGGCGGAACAGGGCCACGGCCAAGAGAGTTCCCATCAGCAGGGCAAAGCTGGGCCAGACGATGGGCTGGTCAACCGCGAAGCGAAGTAAGCGGAACGGCCATTCAGCGGAGGCCAGGGTTGTTTCGTCAATCGTCTGGGTGAGCAAGCGGGGCAGGACAATCGTCAGCAACACCAGCGCGAGCGGCAGAATCGCCCGCTGCCAGGGGGGATGGTCCTGGTCACCCTCGCCCGCACTCGACATCTGGTCCCTGGGACCGGGCACGAAGTGCTCGCCGTTTTCCGCCGCGAGGACCCGCTGGCGCTCGAGATACCACATGCCACCAGCAAACATGATGACTGCGCCCAGAATGCCCAGCAATCCACCGGCAAAGAGGTCGGTCTTCAGCGCCACCGCCGAAATCACGTTCTGTACAGACGGGGTCCCCGGCAGTGCCGATAGCGTGAAGGTGCCACCACCGAGGGCCAGCGCTGCACAAAACAGCCGTTTGGGTATATCGGCCTCCTGCAACAATCGCAGGCCCAGGGGATACATGGCAAAGATGACCACGAAGACCACGACACCACCATAGGTCAGCGCCGCGCATGACAGCGTTGTAATCCACAGTGCCCGGTGCGCCCCCATGCGTGCCACCAGTGCCAGCGCGATACTGGCGGCCGCGTGGCTCTCGCCCATGATGCGGCCGAACATGGCGCCGGCGATAAACAGCATGAAAAACTTACCGGCAAAGGTGAAAGCACCCAGCGGGCCAAAGGAGTAGTATTCAGTAATACCCTGGGCGATTGGCAGGCCGTTGGTGACAATCACCAGTAGCGAGCACAGCACGGCGGCAAATACGATTTCGACACCGCGCAGCGCCAGCCAGATCAGCAGCGCGACGCTGCCCAACAGACCGATATATTCCATTCGCCCGGTCTCCTAGCGAGACAGTTCTTTTGCCAAAGGCCGGAGAAATCGGGTCAGTGGCGAGGAATTGACCGTTGAAAAGTACGCAATAACAATCCCTTCTTCCGGCGAGACATACAGCCCCTGACCAAACAGGCCGCCTTTGAACATGCCGCCATCGGCGTAAACCGCATCCCACTGGCGCGAATTACCCACAGGGATCTCGCCAAGATAGGAAGAGAAGCGCTTGCCATCACCTTTCATGAACACGTCCTGTCCGTACTCCGGTGTGGCAATGCGTGCCATCGCCGCATCAGAGACAATCTGCCTGTCTGCCACCAGTGACCAGTAGGGTGTATATAGCAGGCCGTAGCGGGCAAGATCGCGCAGACGCGAGGACACGACGCCATGCGCCAGGGCCATGCCATCCGGTGCCAGGTGCATCTGCAGGGCACCCTCAGCACGGACGTGGGACCATACCCTGTCATCAAAGGCATCCGCCCAGGCCTGTCCGGTTACCGCCTCGGCAATGAACACCAGCATCTGGGTGATCCCTGAACTGTACTCAAATACCTCGCCGGCGGGGCCGGTTCGTGCTGCACCTCGCAATATGTCGCGGACCGTTTCCACCTCGCCGTTTTTGTAGGCCTCGTCGAACTCAGCAAGGTAATACCGGGTCGCGACGGAGTCGGGGTCCTGGCGGGTTTTCGGGCTGTCGTGGGTATCCGTTCCCGGCACCATGTTCATCAGCTCGACGATCTTGGTATCGCCCAGGGCGGTGCCGGCAAAATCCGGCAGGTACTTTTCAACCTTGTCGCTATCGCGCAGCCTGCCTTCGTCGATCAGTTGCTCGATAAGCAAAGCGGCGGTCGGCTTGGCTACTGATGCCCACAAGTGACTGTCTGCCGGACGCAAGCCCGGGTAGGTTTCATACACCACCTTGCCCTGGTGAATCACAATCATCGCCTTCGCCCCAGATCGAGGATCACTGATGGCTTCAGCCAGCGTCATCGTCCCCAGCTGGGTATCGGCGGTGACTTCAGCGAGCCTTTTGGCCCATTCACTCTCGTTCCGTTCGAATGTGTTGGCGGGCAGGCGGTTGGGAATCACTGCCGTGCGCATCACCCGTGAAATATTCTGGCTCCACCAGGAAGCGACTTCGCCGCCGCCCAGCAATCCCCAGTAATGGGCCTTGCTTGCATAGTCCCGGTCCTCCTCGAGAGAGAAACCATCGCGGGACTGGGTCACATCCAGGGCGACAGCGGTAATGGGAAGAAACGCCAGCAGGGAAAGAAAGACCGTTCTTATTAACATTGAGCAAATCCATAGTTACAGGCAGAAAATTTGGCCGACAGTATTGCTCCGGCGAGACCTTTGCGCTTGTTATGAATGGACACTGCAAGTAACGCCCGGCACCGGTGATGCGAAAAAGGCACCGAAACCTGTCGCTCAATGAATCGATAATGACGGTCTGTAATGGCCAACCCCGTCCACACCCCGATCCAATGGGTCAGGGCAGCAACAAGGCTGTCCACTCACAACAAGCATGTCCTGCCGTTACTCCCGATACTTCCACCGGGTGAAAACACCTGATGGCCTGATCGGCTCCGGCCGCCTGACCCATCAAGGTAAACATAATAGTTGTGCCGCAAGGCGCTAGTAGACAATGACACTAGAGAAATAATCCTGATGAAATCAATAAAGTGCAGTAGTACGACTAACTTCCTGTTGCGCGCGGCTATCAGCGGTGCCTTGTTCAGCACTGCGGCCACCGCGTCTGCGCAGGGAATGCTCGAAGAGGTTGTGGTGACAGCGCAAAAGCGCTCTGAGCGACTGATCGAAGTCCCCATCTCTATCACCACGCTGAGTTCCGAGACGCTTGAACAGAGCGGCGTGAAAGAGTTGAAAGAACTGGGAGACCTGACACCCAACCTCATGATCAGCCAGAGTTCCGACTTTAGCACCAACATCGTGATTCGTGGTGTCGGCGCCAACAGCCGTAATATTGGCTTTGACAGCCGTGTGGGGGTCTACCTCGACGGCGTTTACCTGGGACAATCACCGGCGGCCAACCAGGGCCTGGTGGACCTGGCCCAGGTAGAAGTACTGCGTGGCCCCCAGGGCACCCTGTTCGGGAAAAATACAGTGGCCGGCGCCATCAACCTGACATCCGTCAAGCCCGGCGATGAATTTGAGGGATCGGTAGGCGTCAATGTCGGCAACTACAACAATCTTGAGCTGAAAGGCTCGGCCAACATTCCCTTGACTGACTCTACTGCCGTAAAGGTCTATGGCAACAAAACCACCCGCGATGGTTACATTAAAAACGTATTCAATGGCGACAAAGTTAATGAAAGAGACGTGGTCTCTGGCCGGGTGCACCTGCGCACCGACTTTGACTCCGGGCTGGAAATGAATATCAGCGCCGATTACCTGGAGCAGGATCGAATGGGCTTTAACGGCGAGCCCCTGACCGATACGTTCGGCGCCTACAGACCGGCAGAGGGCGCGGACAAGTACGAAATTTCCCAGCAGACACTGCTCGAGGACAAGGAACTCAAAGGTGCCTCGCTGACTTTCGACTATGAACTGGACAGTGGTTACCTGTTGAAGTCCATCACCGCGCGCCGTGATAGCGAGATTACCTACGATGCGGACCCTGATTACGACAGTGCAGAGTTTCTGGGCGTGATCTACACCGACGCCTATGAGCAGACCACCCAGGAATTCCAGATAATCTCGCCCGACGGCTCGAGCTTCAAATATGTGGCGGGGCTTTACTATTACACCCAGGACAGCACCACGGACCGAGATGCCATTGCCGGCCTGGGCACGATTCTCTATCCTCCGCTGGGTATCGAAGTTCCCATCGCGGCCTTTGGTATAGACCCGACCATGAAAGTGGTAGATATTGACGGCGCAGTCGATACCGAGAGCTACGCAGTCTTTGCCAACGGTACTTACGACCTGACCGATCGCATCACCATCGGACTCGGCTTCCGCTACGGCGAAGAAACCAAGGATGTGGACTGGAGCATTGATGGCTCAAACTCCGGCGCCTTCAGAATTGCGACCACCCGCGTTAAGGACAGCCGTTCCGATACCAGCTTTGACCCCACGGCCAGCATCAATTACGCCGTGTTCGAGGACAGTTACATCTACGCCCGGGTTTCCACCGGTTCCAAGAGCGGTGGCTATAACCTGGACTTCATTAATGTCGACCAGATTGAAGCCGGCATTGAGTTTGACGAAGAGACCGTGACCAGCTACGAAGTAGGATACAAGGGCGAGTTCCCGGAGCAGAGCCTGCGTGTGGGTGTAGCGCTGTTCTACTCCGAGTTCGAGGACTACCAGGTTAACCAGTATGTCGATCTGGGCGGCGGCCGTACGGCCCTGTCTATCACCAACGCGGCCGAGGTCATTACCCAGGGCGTAGAAGTTGACCTGACTTACCAGCCCACGGTGAACCTGCAGCTGACCGCGGCCCTGGGATTGCTGGACGCCGAGTTCGACAGCTTCCCGGGTGGCGGCGCCGAGGGTGGTGACGCCTCCGGTAACAAATTGCCCTACGCGCCGGAACTGACCGCTTCCCTGGGAGCACAGTACTATTACCCGCTGCCGTCGATTGCGTCGAGCCTGCTGTTACGTGCGGACTACGCCTATACCGACGGCTACTACATCACCGCAAGCAACGACGACGGGCACACGCTTGTCGATGGATCCGAGGTTGCCTTTGGTAAAGTCGACAGCTATGGCACCGTCAGCGCACGCATCGGCCTGGTCAGTGATGCTGAAACCTGGGAAGTCTCCGTCTGGGGCCGTAACCTGACTGACAACGATTACCAGGACTACAGCTTCCGCGACTTTTTCGGCACCATTCTGGCTGGCTATGCCATGCCCAGAACTTACGGTATCGAAGCGAAGTACAAGTTCTGACAGGACCTCTGCTCGCCGGACGGGTCCGACCCTAATGTGTCGGGCCCAGGCGGGATTCGGGAAGCCTGGCGCACCTCCGGTGTGCCAGGCTTTTTCGGTTATGGCGATTCTGCCGCCGGCCCAACTGGCCCGATAACTACTGCATCGTGCGATGTACAGGCAGTCTATGCGCCGGAAAGCACAGTGCGAAAGCTAACCACAAGACTCACAGGTCGCGAAAACCACCGCGGTCTGCGCTGGCGGCGAATGCGGCGTAGGCCTTCAGCGCCCGGGTGACAACCCGGGTGCGCTCACCCTGGGGCTGCCATGCCTCAGCGGCTGGCAGGGCTTCCATCGCCGCCCGCCTCGCCGCCAGTTCCCCCTCGTCAACGGCAAGATTGATGCTACGTCCGGGGATATCGATCTCAATGGTGTCACCATCGTGCACCAGCGCGAGCGCACCGCCATTGGCCGCTTCCGGTGACACATGGCCGATGGACAGACCCGCCGTGGCACCCGAATAGCGCCCGTCAGTAATCAGGGCGCAGCTGTCGTCGACACCCTGGGCCTTGAGGCTCATGGTGGGCTTGAGCATTTCCTGCATGCCGGGCCCGCCCCTAGGACCCTCGTAGCGAATGATTACCGCCGTACCCGGCGCTATTTCGCCGTTATCAATGGCGTTCAGGGCAGTCTCCTGCTGATCGAAAACCCGGGCCGTGCCGCGCCAGCGATACATGTCTTCCCGGACCGCACCGGTTTTGACAATGCAGCCGTTTACTGCGATGTTACCGAACAGCACCGCCAGGCCGCCCTCTGCACTATAGGGGTGATCGATATCGCGGATGCACCCGTGCTCCCGGTCCAGGTCCATCTCCTCCCAGCGCGCATCCTGGCTGTAGGCTCGCACGGTCCGTTTCCCGCCGGGTGCGGCACAGTAAAAATGATGGACCTCGGGATCGCGGCTGCGCAGGTAATCCCATTTTGCCAGCACCTGCGCCAGCGGCATCCCGGTCACCGAGCCGACTCGGGTGTCGATATGCCCCGCGCGCTCCAGTTCACCGAGGATTGCCATGATGCCGCCGGCGCGGTGAACGTCCTCCATGTAATAGTTCTGGGTCGCGGGGGAGACCTTGCACAGGTGCGGTATCTGCCGCGACAGGGCATCGATATCCGCCATGGTGAAATCGACCTCCGCTTCCTGGGCCATGGCCAGCAGGTGAAGAATCGTATTGGTGGACCCGCCCATGGCGATATCCACCTTCATCGCATTGACAAAGGACTCCCGCGTGGCGATGTTGCGCGGCAGCACACTGGCGTCATCCTTTTGGTAATAGCGCCGGGTATTTTCCACCACCTGGCGCGCGGCGCGGACAAACAGTTCCCGGCGATCTGCGTGGGTGGCAAGCAGCGACCCGTTGCCCGGCAGGGCAAGGCCGAGCGCTTCCGCCAGGCAGTTCATGGAGTTGGCGGTAAACATGCCAGAGCAGGAACCACAGGTTGGGCAGGCGCTGGATTCCAGTTCTTCCATGTCGGTTCCGATCACGTTGGGATCAAATGCCGAGACATAGGTCTCGATGGGGTCCACCCGACGGGTGCCTTCAGGCTTGTCCAGCCGCCCCGCTTCCATCGGTCCGCCGGACACATACACCACCGGAATATTCAGGCGCAGGCCGGCCATCAGCATGCCGGGGGTAATCTTGTCGCAGTTGGAAATACAGATCAGGGCATCGACGCAGTGGGCGTTGCTCATGTATTCGATGCTGTCGGCAATGATCTCGCGGCTGGGCAGGCTGTATAACATGCCATCGTGGCCCATGGCGATGCCGTCATCCACGGCGATGGTGTTGAACTCGCGCGGGATGCCACCGGCTTCCCAGATCGCCTCGCAAACCAGGCGTCCCACCTCCTGCAGGTGGACATGCCCCGGCACGAATTCGGTGAACGAGTTGGCCACCGCGATCACCGGTTTGCCGAAATCCGTCGGCTTGACGCCGGCGGCCTGCCACAACGACCTGGCTGCTGCCGCCGACTTGCCCTGGGTAACTTTTGAAGAACGTAATGCTGGCATTTTCAGACCCTCCCCGGGTTAGGCAAAGGCTACCATCGTTGACCGCCTATAATCAGCCAATGGCGAGGCCGTCGCTTGATATCAGTGGCCCTGCCGATGGTCGATGCTTTTTATCCTCCTGTCCTGTCAAAACAAGCGGAACCGGCACAGAGGCGTAAGATTATGCCCTGACAGTTTAATAACGGAGAAGCATTATGGCCAATCGAGAAAAAGCACTGGAACTGCTGTGCCAGCGCGTTCTTAGCACCCGCGAACAGATAGGCGACGCCTGGGCACACAACGCCGACCCTGAAACGGGCAAGTGGAATACGGTAGAAACCGGTGACTGGGTCGACGGTCACTGGGTTGACATGCTGCGTATGACCGGTGAGTTGCTGGACCGCCCCGAGTTGATCGACGAGGCCTTCAGCCGCACCGAAAGCATTCGCTACAAACTGGAACTGGATGACATGTTCCGGGGCCACCGCTTCGCCTATTCCGCCGCGCGACTGCACGCGGCAACCGGCGACGAGCACATGCGCACCCTGGCACTGGCAGCGGCCTGGGCCCTGCGCTCCAGCGCCAACAAGGGCAATGGCGCCATGCCGGTAGGCACCCAGTGCCAGGTACTGGGAGCCGTCGAGTTTTCCGATGAAGTGGCCAAGGGCGCCCTGTCACGCAACACAATTTGTGTGGATAACGTGCACCCTCCCCTGATCCTGGACTGGTGGGCCTGGAAGCAAACCGGTGACGACACCTTCCGGATTGGAGCCGAGCGCATGCTCAAGGTGCAGGAAGAGCACTTTATTCGCGAGGACGGCTCCACCATCGAGAACATCATGTTCAACTGGGAAACCGGTGAACTTATTGCCGAGATTCCCACCCTGCTCGGTTATGCGGACGACTCCTGCTGGACCCGCGGTCAGGCCTGGGCCATCGCCGGCAACCTGTGGGGCTACGAGCACACCCGCAACACCCACTACCTGGAAGTGGCAGGCAAGCTGTTTGATTACTGGTGGGACCGGGTCGGCGCCGACATTCCGCCCTGGGATTTCAATGACCCGGACCCGGATGCGCCGCTGGATTCATCGTCTTCAGCCATCGTCTGTTCGGCCCTGGCCCGCCTTGCGGTACTGGATCCCTTACCCGAGGAAGCCAAGCCCTTTACCGAGCGCCTCGAGCCCATGCTGGACAGCCTGTGCAAGCGCCTGACCCCCGTGGACGACCAGGATGAGCGCCCGGTGGGCATGCTCCTGGACGGCTGCATGAACGGCAGAAAGCAGGTAGCGCACAGAAACGAGCTGATCTGGGGCGACTTCTACCTGATGGAAGCCCTGTACTGCCTGGAAAAGGGCGGGCTCGCCAGCTAAGTGCAGCAGCTTACCCGGCAACCCGGGACGCGGAGAGACTGCTCTTACGCGCTTCCGGGTTTCACCGTCTCCCGCCACACGGCCGGCGACATCTTGTGACGGGTCTTGAAGGCATGGGAAAAGCTGCTCAATTCACTGAATCCCAGGATATCGGCAATCGTCGTCAGCGGGATTTCAGAATCCTTCAGATAGCGCTCGGCCATATCCAGTCGCACTTCCGCCTTTAACTCGCGAAAGGTAGCGCCGTGGGCGTTCAGCGCCCGTTGCAGAGCCTTCGGGTGCATGGACAACACCTCGGCTATTGCGCTTTGGGTACAGGCCGGGGTGTGCATGCGCTGCTCGATCAGCACTTTCATGCGCGAACAGATATCTTCCTGGCGCTCGTACTCGTCCTCCAGTGCCTGCACTTGCCTGCTTATCTGTTCGTACAGGCTACTGTTGTGATCCGATATCTTCCCCGACAGGTCAGACGCGGGAAATACGATGGAGTTGAATTCCCGATTGAAGGCCACTTCAACCCCAAAGAACCGGTTGTAGAGGTGCTGACCCTCCGGCGTCGGATGGATAAACCCCACGGACGACGGCCGCCAGTGCTTGCCACAGAGCGCTTTCAAAATACCGACCACGGAGCAGGTACTGTACACCCCCCACTGGAAGGTGGGCACTTCAGTAGCAACCCTGTCAGTGCGGGTGAGCCAGGCTCGATCGCCCTCCACGTCCAGCTGCCAGGACATGCCGCGATTGTGCAGGTGCAAGTGTTTTACCGCCGCCTTTACCCCCTCTCCCACGTCAGGGGAATGGGCCACCAGGGGCCACAGCACGCCGATTTGATAAAGTTTTCTTTTTTCGCCCATCATCAGCCCGAAGTCCGGGCGGCGAAGCTGCCTGGCGGCGATATCCAGCAGTTCGCAGGCGCTTTCGCAGGGTACCAGGTGATCCGGATTGGCCAGCAGCTTTGAGCTCAGGCCCACCCGTCGATAAAAGGGCTCCGGGGCAGCACCCAGTTCCCGCACAAGCGCGTCAAAGCCCGCCAGGACCTCGCTGCGCACCAGATGAACTTCACTGCTCATAGTCTTATTATTCGCCCGTAAGCCGGCAGATAGGGGCGGATAGTACTGTCAGGGCCCAGCGCTGTCCACTCACAACAAGCCGGCATACTGCGCGAGTCCAGGCATCGCGGGACCACCCGCGGCAAGCATTGGGGTCGGCTAAGCCAGTGCGGCTGACGCCAGTCACGATCGTCTACAGGCGCCAGGCAGCTTGTCAAAGGTGGCCAGCACGGATTGCGAGGGCGCTTTTCCCGCCAGGCTCACGACAATGATCGCGAGGGTGCTCAATAACACACCCGGGACAATTTCATAGACCACACTGGAAAGGGGCTCACCACCGATAGTCAGGGGCGAATAGACCCAGATCAGAACCGTGCCAGCGCCCACCACAATACCGGTAAGCGCCCCGGCGAACGTCATTCGTCGCCAGTGAAGTGCCAGCACGATCAGCGGGCCGAAGGCCGCGCCAAATCCGGCCCAGGCGTTGGCAACAATATTCAGGATTGAGCTGTCGGTGTTACTGGCCAGGGCGATGGCGATAAGCGCCACCACCAGAACACAGACACGGCTCACCAGCACCATCAGCTTCTGGTCGGCGTCGCCATCGACAAAAATCCTGTATACATCCTCGGTCAGGGAACTCGAGGTAACCAGCAACTGCGAGGACACGGTGCTCATGATCGCCGCCAGAATAGCCGCCAGCATGAAACCGCCGATCAGCGGATGAAACAGTACCTGGGAGAGCACGATAAAAACGGTCTCCGGGTCATTCATATCGATACCTGCTCTGGCAACATAGGCATAGCCGAACAAGCCGGTTGCCATTGCGCCCGCCAGGGCGACAATCATCCAGCTCATGCCGATTCGACGGGCGAGCCTGATATCCCCGATCGACCGAATGGCCATGAAGCGAACGATAATGTGCGGCTGGCCGAAGTAGCCCAAACCCCAGGCCAGCGAGGAGACGATACCCAAGACCGTGGTACCCGCAAACAAGTCCAGGTGCGAGGGACTGAGCTGATCGATACTCGCTACCAGGTTCTGATAGCCACCGAACTCGAAGATGATAACAGCGGGCACCAGCACCAGGGCGGTAAACATGATGCAGCCCTGGACAAAGTCGGTCAGGCTCACCGCGAGGAAGCCCCCAAACAGGGTGTACAGCACCACTACGCCAATGGTTACATACAGGCCCAACTCATAGCTGAGCCCAAAGGACGACTCAAACAGCTTGCCGCCAGCGACGGCACCGGAGGAGGTGTATACCGTAAAGAAGACGATAATCACCAGCGAACTGACGACCCTGAGTAATCTCGTTCTATCCTCGAAGCGGTTTTCGAAAAACTCCGGCAGGGTAATGGAGTCCCCGGCCAGTTCCGTGTAGACGCGCAGTCGAGGGGCGACCACAAGGTAATTGCAGTAGGCGCCAATAACCAGGCCAACCGCAATCCAGACATTCGACAGGCCGGTCAGGTACAGGGCACCGGGCAGGCCCATCACCATCCAGCCACTCATGTCCGAGGCGCCGGCAGAGAGCGCGGTAACCGCCGGACCCAGTTGCCGCCCGCCCAGTAAATACCCGGAGGTATTCACCGACGCGGCCCTGAAGGTGAACAGGCCGATGGCGAGCATCAGCAAAAAGTACGCGGCCAGGGATATAAGGGTTCCGATTTCCATGGGTGGACTCACCTGTTTGTTGTCTGTTCCGGTCTGGACGCCTGCCGCAGACTGGCGCCACAACCTGACTCATTTTACTATGTGAAAAATCCCCGAGGCCTGGCGAATGATGTTTTTCGACGAGTCAACCAATAGCAGCAGAACATTGGCAATAACAGCAGGCCTGTCCTAGATGGAAACGTTACACGTTCTGGTGGCTGGCGTCACCGCTATCATTCTCTTCATTTTCGGCCTGGAAAATTTCTCCACCGAGATTCAGCAGATTTCCGGTGACCGCTTTCGGCGCTCGCTCGCCCGGGTCACCCGTTTCCCTGTCATTGGCGTGCTGATAGGCGCCGTCGTAACCGCGGTAATCCAGTCAAGTTCCGCCACCTCGGTCATCACTATCGGTCTGGTCAACGCGGGCGTACTGTCATTCAAAAACAGTGTCGGCATTATTTTCGGGTCCAACGTGGGCACCACGGTAACCGCCCAACTGGTTGCCTTCAAACTGACCGCTTTCGCTCCACTGCTGATTATTGCCGGCTTTGCGCTTTCCCTGCTGAGAACGCGGATCTCGATTTTTGGCAAATCCATTTTTTATTTCGGCTTCGTCTTTTTCAGCCTGAACCTGATATCCAGTTCCCTGCAGCCTCTGCAGAATGAGCCAGTCCTGGTCGAGTACCTGACCCAACCGCAAAATCCGCTGCTCGCTATTCTCATCGGCTGCCTGTTTACCGCCATGGTGCAATCGAGTTCGGTCACCACCGGGCTGGCCATCATTTTCACCCAGCAGGGGCTGCTGGGTCTGGAAAACGCGGTGCCCCTGATTATGGGCGCCAATATCGGCACCACGGCAACGGCGCTGATCGCCATGTTCAACATGGACCTGGCAGCGAAAAAGACCGCCCTCAGTCACTTCCTGTTCAATACCGGCGGGGTACTGATTTTTCTTCCGGTGCTGCTGCTATTCGGCGACAGGCTCGCCGATATCGAGACCAGTCCCGCGGTCGCGCTGGCCAATATCCACCTGGTATTCAATCTTGGCACCAGCCTGCTGTTCCTGGTGTTTCTCCATCCGTTTACCCGCCTGGTGGAGCGCCTCATCGGCGAGGGCAAAATGGATTTTGAGCGCCTGCCGATACCCACCTTCAACCCGGAAGCCGAATTCGACAGCGTCAGGGGCGACCTGCAGCGCAACCTGGCCGGACTACTGGCCTTCCTGCAGGAAAACTATAACCTGGTCACGCTCAGCATCGAATCCAATTACCACAGCGTCAGGGAAGCCGCGGGCAAGCGCATCGACTACGTCAATTTTATTGAAAAGGAATACGTCAACTACTTCTCCAGGGTGGTGGCCAACGTCAAGGACGAATCCGATTCAGGCGAGTTACTGGCGCTGGTGACCCGCTATGACTACCTGTTCCAGATTCACGACTCTATCGACGACCTGTTCACTACCCGGCAGACCATGAGTCGCAACTACATCGAGCTGAAAAGCGATGTCATGCTGATGGTGCGCGAAATCTCCAGCCAGACCCTGTCCCTGTTCGACGGCATCGGTCACGCGCTGGCAGAGGGCAATACACCGGACGTCCGCGCCGATGCGCGGCGACTGCAGGCCTTGCTGAACGAGGTCAACCGGAACCTGCTGCCCCTGCTTGCCGACCCGGACCGCCGCGATGCTGGTGCGTTATCAAATTTCGTTACCTACTCCCTGCGGCTGAAGGACAAATTACTCACCCTGGCCGGACTCAGCGCGCCAGAGGCCCGGGAGTCCAGGGAGCCGTCACCCTGATCTGTTCAGCCGGACAGTGCCTGGGCACCCAACAAAAGCACGGTACCGACATAGACAAGCAGGATCAGCGCGCTCTCCATGCCGATATTGGCGATGCCCCGGCGTTCCCGGTACATAAGCCCCATCAGTAATATGGTGTTCATCAGCATCGCACTACCCAGCCAGACCCGCTCGGTGTTATCGATAGCGCTGAAAATGGGACCTTCGCGATAGAAGAAATCAGACACCGCCACGAACAGGGTATCGAAGGCGTTGCCGCCGACGATATCCCCCACCGCGAGCGTCAGCGCGCCCATGCGGATAGCGGTTACCGCGACGACCAGTTCTGGCAGCGAGGTGCTCACCGCGATGAATATACCCCCGGTAATGCCGGCGGACAGCCCGGTTTGCTCAACGATCACAATGCCGCAATTGGCGATAACCCAGCCGGCGAGTCCCACGGCGGTGGCACACAGCGCGAAATGCAGCACCAGCGGCGAACGCTGCCGGCGCGAGTGGCGCTTGCCGTGTTTGCGGGACTCGCTGACTGTCCCGGGACTCATGCGCGGCATCCACATCGGTTTCTCGTGGGTGTCCACCAGCAACTTCAGGGTAAACAGGTAGGCGGCTACCAGGACCACCGATGCCGGGTGCACCGCCAGCAAACTGGCATCGGGCAGATTGAAGGCCACCAGCAAAATACAGAGCAGCAGCATCAGCTGTACCGACATCATCATGTTTTCCACCGAGGCGGCGGCGAACTCGAGATTTGCCTTGCGGTACAACAGGTCGGCGAGCACCAGGAACAGGGTCTGGGCGGCGATGCCACCGAGGGAATTGCTGACCGCCAGGCCGGCCTGACCCTCCCAGGCCGCTGTGGCCGAGGCGATGATCCCCGACAGCGACGTGGTAGCGCCGATAAAAACGGCACCCATAAACGCTTCGCCCAGCCCCGTCGCTACCGCCAGGTCCCGGGCCAGATAGGTCATGCGGATACCAAAAACAGCAATCGTGGCACCCGCCAGCAGGAATAGCGCAATGGTGATGCCAATGTGGGCCTGGGACAGTAGCTCCGTCATCGATGTCTATGCTCCAGTTGGCGCTATACAGCCTGCAGGCGGCGGCAACTTGCCGGCACCCGGGTCAGCCCACGAGTTCCAGGCCACCGCTGAGGGGGAGCACACTCCCGGTAACGAAGGTACCCGCCTGGCTACACAGGTAAATCACCATGCCGCTGATATCGGTGGGTTTGCCAATGCGGCCCAGGGGCGTGAGCGAGCACAGCATCTTCATGCCTTCGTCAGTGCTCATATGCCGGGTCATTTTGCTGGGAAAGAATCCGGGAGCAATCGCATTAACGGTGATGTTGTCCTTCGCCAGGTCACGCGCCAGGCCCTTGTTCAGATGTGAAATAGCGGCCTTGCTGGCCATATAGGAATAGGCACCCTGGGTTTGGGTCATCATGCTGGCGACGGAGCTGATATTGACCACCCGGGCAGGGTCTTCACTGCTGGCGGCGGCTTTCAGCAGCGGCAGCAGCTTTTGCAGCAGGAAAAACGGGCTCTTTACATTCAGGTCCATGACCTTGTCCCAACCCGACTCGGGAAACTCGTCCAGCGGCGCCCCCCAGGTCGCCCCCGAATTGTTGACCAGTATGTCCAGGCCGTGGCCGGCCTGTTGCACCTCCGCCACCAGCGCCTGGATACCATCCAGCCCTGACAGGTCGTGGGGAAACGCCCGGCACTCCCCCAGGGCAGACATGTCTTCAGCCGCTGCGGTACAGTCCTCAGCGGAGCGCGAGGAAATATATACCCGCGCCCCGGCCTGCAGCAGGCCCTCCGATATCATCCGCCCGATACCCTTGGCGCCACCGGTAACCAGGGCTGTTTTTCCGGCCAGGCTGAACAGGGAATCCAGGTAATCCGACATGGCTTTCTCCTCGATCGCTTTATCAATTAACTTTACCGGGTCTTGCAGCAAAGCCTGCGCCGGCGAATGATTGCAGGCGCTAGTGTATAACAAGCCAACATGCTTTGCCCCGGGCGCAGACCAAGCGGCTGGCGTTTACCAGTGCAAGTCATGAAAATTCCGGCTGGATATGGCTCAATGCGGGGCAGCCCTGCCGACCACTTCGACTTACAAGGATAAAACATGCGTTATCTGCAAATTCTGCTCCTGACCCTGTTGGCTGCCTGTGGCGCAGACCAGGCTGGTCAACCGGCGACCCGGCTGGCCCCGCAGGCACTGACGGAACACAGCAAGCTGTTCCGCCAGGGCGTGGAAAAGGTGACGGACGGTGTGTACGTTGCCATCGGCTTCGGGCTGGCCAACGCCATCATGCTGGAAGGTAAGGACGGCATTGTCATTGTCGACACCATGGAAACCATCGCAGAGGCGCGCGCGGTGCTGGCGGCGTTCCGGGAAATTACCGACAAACCGGTGCGGGCCATTATCTACACCCACAACCACACCGACCACGTGTTCGGCGCCAGTGTCTTTGCCGCCCGCGCCGATATCCCGGTGTACGCCCATGAGACCACCAGCGAGCATATCAATCGCGTCATCAACCAGATCCGGCCGATCATTTCCCTGCGTTCCATGCGCATGTTCGGTAACCACCTGCCGCCGGGGGAACTCATTAATGACGGCATTGGCCCGGCGCTCGGCATCACCCCGGACAGTGAGCTGTTCGCCCTGACACCGACCCGCACTTTCACAGATCGGCTGTCGGTCGACGTTGCCGGACTGCGCCTCGAGCTGGTACACGCGCCCGGCGAGACCCCGGACCAGCTGTTTGTCTGGCTACCCGACAAACGGGTAGTGCTGTCGGGCGACAATATCTACCAGGCCTTCCCCAACCTCTACACGATCCGCGGCACCGCCTACCGTGATGTCAAACAGTGGGCTCACTCGCTGGATCGCATTCGCGAGCTTGACGCCGAGTACCTGGTGCCGAGTCACGGCCGACCCGTCGCGGGCCGGGACACCATCAGGGCGCTGCTGGGCGACTACAGCGATGCCATCAACTTCGTTCACGACCAGACCCTGCGGCACATGAACCGGGGGCTCACCCCGGACCAGATCGTCGCAGAGGTGCAGCTGCCGGCTCACCTGGCCAGCAATCCCTGGCTGCAGGAATTTTACGGCAAGGTCAGCTGGTCAGTGCGTTCGATCTTCAGTGGTTACCTGGGCTGGTTCAGCGGCAACCCCAGCGAGCTGCAGCCGATGACTGAACGCCAGCAGGCGCAGCGCATGGCGGCACTGGCGGGCGACGACCGCAATCTGCTGGCCAGGGCGCAGGAGGCGCTTGCCTCTGGCGACGCACAGTGGGCACTGGAACTGAGCGATCACCTGCTGGTGCTGGCACCCGGCGACAGGGCGTCGCTTGACCTGCGCGCCAGCGCCCTGCGCCAGCTGGGCGAGCTTGAGGCCAATCCCAACGCGCGCAACTACTACTTTACCGTGGCCCGGGAGGTGGCCGACGGACTGAACCCGGCCTTCCGGCCACGCATCAGCGAGGGCTTTCTCGCCACCCTGCCGATCGAGAATTTTCTCCACGCCATGCCGCCCCTGCTGAAAGCGGAAGCAACACTGGACCAGGAGGTGGCTCTCGGGTTCAACTTTCGCGACAGTGGCAAACAGTTCACCCTGCGCATCCGCCGTGGCGTGGCCAGGGTAGTTTCCGGTATCGACGCGAACGTGGACGCCACTATCGACACCACTGAGGCAAGCTGGAAGGCCATCGCCGCCGGACTGCAGAATCCGGCGGCCGCGCTGGCCGGTGACAGCATGGACATTGCGGGCAGCAAGCTCACCGCCCTGCGCATACTGGGCTACTTCGAGTCGATTGACTGATAGGCGCACCGTGGCCAATCCAGCCGTTCACCATCGTTATTCCCTCAAGCCTTCCAGTCGTTAATAATGGGGCCATGATGCCAGTTGCACTGCTGCCACTCCCCATCGCCCGTCTACTGGCGCTGCTTCTGCTGTGCCTGTCCGCCACGGCCTGTGAACCCCAGCAGGCCCGCCGGGCCGCTTCCCCCCCGGAATCGACCAGGCAGGATTCGCCGGTAGTCGGCACTGCCGCGGGCAGCCGTTTTACCCTGGCGGAAACCGAACGCGCCGCCTCGCTCGCGCTCCATGACATCGACATGCAACGCTACCGGCTGCTGCGCAGCGTGCTCGAAGCCAGCCTGCTGGCCGAACTGGACACGGGCACCGCAAAGGACAAAGTCGCACACATTAAACTGCAACCGCCGCAAGCGCCGCGACTGCCAGTCCGGGGGGCACCTGGCCGTACGCGGCCCGAGGGCGATTACCCCATTGAAATCGTCGTGTTCTGTAACCTGGAGTCCCCCCATTGCGGCCGCTGGCAGCAGCAGCTGAGCCACCTGCTACCACTGTACCCGGGTGTCATCCAGCACGCCGAACGCAACCTGGTAATGCCTTTTCATCGACACGGCAGGCTGGCTGCGTTGGCCGGTTACTGCGCCGTGGCGCAGGAGGCCTATTGGCAATACCGCGACTTCATGGTGGCCGGCTCCGGCCCGCCCGACCGCCAGCGCATATTGAGTGGCGGGCGCGCAGCCGGGCTGTCGATGGATAAATTCGCGGCCTGCATGGCTAATGAACAGGCCGCAAAACGATTGCAGGCCGACGCTGAGCTGGCCAGCGACCTGGGCGTGGACGCTGTTCCCGCCGTATTTGTCAACGGTCTCTATGCCGGGGCTAATGCGGAACCGGGGCACTTACTGTGGTTAATCGATAGCGAGCTCAGGCGACTGGGCATCGACTCACCGCGCATGATCGCGGCCAGGCAACAATCCCTTGAAGCGCTAAAGCTTGACGCAGTGGTAGCGGCCACCGGCCCCGGTCTGGGGCTGGCGGCGCTCGCCCCTGTCGCGCAGGCCCAGACGCCCGGCTTCTACCGGGAAGGTGAACTCCTGGGTAGCCAGTTGACAATACGCCGGGTGCTGGCCGACCGTGTCGAAATACTGAACCGGGGGGTTCCCGAGTGGATTGGTTTCAATGGGCCGCAAGCCCCGGCCAGGAGGGAACCACCCGCTAGCGACGAGACGGACGTCGATGCGGAAATGCCGGCGTCTCTGCAGTACCCCCACCGGGCAGTGCCGCTGACTCTCGATCGCACCGATGTGCTGGTGCTCATGTCGGACGTTGCCGCGCTGGAGGCCTCGCTTGAAACAGTGCCCCTGAAGGCAGGAGGTTTTCAGCTGCTGAAGGTCGCTACGGTGGAACCCGGCGGCCTCTATGAACTGCTCGGCCTGCAGCCGGGTGACGTGATTGCGATGGTCAACGAGCAGCCCATGCACGAGGGCGATAAACCACTGTGGCACGCGCTGCAGACGGAGGATGAGGTGCGCCTGCGCGTGGTCCGCCAGGGCGGCCTGGCACATCACTACACCTACCGTTTCAGGGACTGATGCCTACCTGAACGGATTATTGTTCCAGAGGATCTCCGCTACTTTATTCTGCCCGGAGATACTGGGATGGAAGCAATCTCCCCCGTTTATCTGGCTGGGCGTAAAGGCGAAATTACCCACCGCTGAAACCGTGCTGTCGGCAATCACCGCCTGATACTCGGCGACCACCTCTACCCCGGTTGTGAGCGCATCGGCGTTATAAGCCGCGGCCTGTTCAGCCAGTATTTCGTTGTAACGCCGCTGGCGCTCCTGCAGGGCGTCAAAGTAGGTGTCACTCGCCGTGGCAATCCTGCATACATCAAAGCTGCTCCAGAACGAGGCGCAATCCACGCCACTTTCAGCCGCCTGCTTTGCCAGTCCCACAGCCCTGAGGTCCTGTACCCGGGGCACGCTGGAGAGGTAGACAGTAGAGCCATCCGGTAGATGGTTCACCAGCACATCGAGGCCGGCCTGTACCGCGCCCTGCCACACCGCATCGCTGTAGAGGTCTGCATCCGATGACCGGTTGCAGAGGTCGTTGCCACCCAGTTCCACCACGACCACGGTCGGCTGGCTGGTGGCAGCAACAATAGCGCTTGCCTGGCTGGCAAAGTTATTCTTGTCCGCAGCCGTCATCTCCGCGCCTGAAACCGACGCGGCCTTGCTGCCGCTAAAATTAGCCTGCTGGGCGAGGTAACGATCCAGCAGGCTGACCACGTTGGAGCTGGAGCCATCGAGGAAGGAGTTCTGGTTCTGGTCACCACCGGAATAGCAGAACAGGTCAAGGAAACCGGTGTTGCCGGTGCAGGACGCGTTGTAACCGCGCATGATGCTGTCGCCTGCGCCCTCCAGTCGGGTGAGGGTAACGGCAGTGGTTTCACAGCTAACGGTCACATCGGCAACGTCCGCCCCGGACACGGTGCCGGCAGCATTAGCCACCGCACAGCTCTGCCCGGCGGGCTGGGCAGCAACCGTCACATTATAGCCGGTACCGTCGGCAAGGGCTGAGGGAAACGTGAAATCGCCGTTGGCAGCCAGCACAAGCTCTTCACCCAGGTTACTGAGGGTAACACTGCTCCCCTCCGCCAGGCCAGACAGGGTGCCGCCAATACTGTAGGTGGTAGCCACCGGTTCATAGCTACAGAGGACGTTTACGTTGCTGATGTCGCGCTTGTTGATGGTGCCACTGCCATTTTCCACCACACAAGTCGCGGCCTCTGGTTGCGCCGACACCGTGACGCTATAGCTGCTTCTGCGAGGTAGGCTGTTGGCGAAAGTGAAAGGGCCGTTGCCCGTGGTAATGGCTTCACTGCTGGACCCACTTTCCATCTGCAGTGTTACTACATCTGCGGATTGCAGGCCGCTGACGCTACCGCCAACGGTGTAGCTATCGCCGCCGCCATTGCCGCCACCGCCATTGCCGCCTTTGGCGGCGAATCCAGGTGGGGCGAGCGCCACTGCCAGCAGCATTAACAGAATTTGCATGAATCCGGGACCCGTTCTGGTGATGAAGGTAGCTCTGGCCATGGCTCTATTCTCCATTATGCTGGGTTGGCGCTCCCGGGCGCTGCACGGCAGAGGCACAGTCCCTCATCCAGTGTAGCTGGCATCCGGGATCCGGCAAGCTCTGCACAGTTCACCGCATCAAGCGCTCTGGTACTGGTGTCCCCCCGTATCGGCGATAGTCGTGCGGTGCAGAAGCCGGTCGTAACCGTCGTAGCCCCCGGTGGCGGAATGCAGCAGCGAGCGGTTATCCCACATCACGAGCATGTCTTTTTGCCACGGGTGGCGGTAGACGAATTCGTCCCGGGTCTGGTGCGCATACAGCTCAACCAGCAGCGACGCGGCTTCCTCCTGCTCCATACCGACAAAGCCCTGGATGTAAGCGAGAGAGGAAAACAGGGCTTTCTTTCCCGTTTCCCGGTGGGTGGTTACCAGCGGGTGCTCACGCTTCTCGCGGGCTTTCTCGCTGGGCAGTATCTTCATGCTGCGGGTTTTGTTCTCTTCACTGAAACCATAGACGCCATCGGGTGCGTAGCCCAGTTCTGCCGAATGAATGGCAGTGAGACCCTCTACCCTCTCGCGCAGCGAATCGGGCAAATTTTCATAGGCTGCAACCTGGTCAGCAAACAGGGTGTCGCCGCCCACCGGGGGAATGTTAATGCCGAATAACACCGTGCCGGCGGGGGGAATGTCCATAAAACTCCAGTCGGAGTGAAAAATCTCGGCGAACACCGGCGCCTTCTCGTCGGCGAGCCGCTGGATGGCGCAGATGTGTTCATGCCCGTCGATGTGACCGAAAAACGGGTCTTCCCCCGGTTCGCCGAAAGCGAGGGAGAAGCGCTCCAGGTCAGTGTTGCTCATTCTCTGTTGCGGGAACACCAGTACCTTGTGTTCCAGCCAGTGTGCCCGCAACTCTGCCGCAAGATCAGCAGACAGGGGCCGGGTAATGTCCACGCCGCTGACTACTGCGCCGCAGGATGCATCTGTCGGGGTGACTGTCAGTGTCATTATTCTCTTCCAGGAAGCTCAACCGGCTGCTACATTACCACTGCGCCGGTAAGGGTAACAGTGGCCAGTATTCAGGGCATCGTTTGCCGGCTGACCGTGCCGTCGGCGGAAATCGTCAACAAGCCACCCCTGTCGCGCGCCACCTGGGCATCGATCTGCGCCCTGATGGCGACCGGGAGTACCACGCCCCAGGCCTTGCTGCCCGCGCCCAGCTGCCGGTCCGCCGCAAGGCGAAACCGGGCCGGCACCGTCCGCTCCTCCATGGCGAAGTAGGCGGATAAGCCCCTGGTCTCTGTTAGCCCGGCATCACCGGACCAACGCCAGAATGACTCCCCGTCTGTCACCACCAGCGTTACGCTGCCAGCAGCTACCAGCGCGGCCAGTGCCCGGGCTGACTCGAACTCGAGGCCGAAACCGGCATCCGCCGCTGTGGCCGGCGCCAGCGGTTCCGGCGGTACTGGCCGCGGGTCGGCTGCAGCTTCCGCCCGCGCTGGCGCCGGCGCTGGATCCGGCGGCGACCGGGGCTCCTCGGGTGGCACTGCCGACGCTGGCTCTGCGGGTGATGGCGCGGCAGCTGGCGGCGCCTGCGCCGGGGCATGAAAGTCAGGGCTTTTCACCAGGGAAAAAATAGCCGCCAGACACAGCCCGAGGATGGCCATGAAGCGCATCACGTCGGTCTGCAGCGCTTCCATGTCGTCCTGGCCACGGCTGACCAGCTCCCAGGGGCTTCTCACCACAGCTCCGTCTCAGGGTCCGGTCTGCTCGACAGCAGGCTCGGCCTGCCCCCTTGCCGAGGGTGTTGTTTGCGGCCCAGCACTGCCCCCCATTGAGGTATCGAGATATAACAGCGCCAGCTCCCGCCCATACACCAGTTGCTTGCCGGCGCGCATCAGGTAGCCGCCGACGCCGCCAACAATGGTGGTGCTCAGTGCCAGCAGTATCCCCCCTTCCACCAGGCGCTGCAGTACCGCCGACCCGCTGTCCGGCGCGACCTGGGCAGTGTCGCCCAGTGCAAACAACAGCGCGCCGCGCATCCCTATCGCCGTCCAGATCACGCCGATACCGAAAAACAGGCTGGCGCAAAGATCCAGCAGCTGTTCCTTGCGCATCACCTGGTCCACCGGCGGACGCCGCCGCTGAAACAGTTGGCCCAGCCCGACCATCTGCCAGACATAGGCCAGCAATACCAGCACAAATAGCGGAATCGAACCCTGCAGGTTGCGCGCCGCGAACTGCCACAGCCCAGCCAGTGCCTGCCGGTGGGCATCAAACACCGCCAGCAATCCGGGCTCCAGCCTGGCCAGCGCCAGCAGGCAGGCCAACGTCAGCCCGAAGGCGAGCAGGCTCGCCAGCACGAAATGCAGGCTACCCTTGCCCACGCTCATATCTCCCGGGTGCAGGCGGCATCCACGGCCTCGAAGACGAGATAGAGATCCTGATAGTAATTCTGCGCCTGGCGAAAGCGTGTTTCGTCATCGAGAATTTCCAGCATGCCTTCCCGCTTGTAGGCCAGCTCGGTACGCATATCCGCATACAGCTGCTGCTTGCCGCGCAATGAGGAGCAACTGCTTCTGGCCTCGGATTTGACCACGTAAAACTCCGGATCAAAATAGCGGCTGAAGGTCGCCTGGCCCTGCTTCTTCGAGATGATGCCGGCCTCGATACTCTGCCGCAGCAGCTGCGCAAAGCGCGCCTCATTCTCGGCTCCCGGTGCCCCTTTTGCCGCCGCCAGCAACTGCTCAAGGTATTGTGGATAGCTGTAGTGACAGGCTCTGTCCTGCAACCTGGACGCAGCTTCACTGAACAGTCTGTCGACGTTGTTGCTGTTACTGAGACTGCAGTCGGCGGCAACTTTCGCCGGCGCCTGGCTGCAGGCGGACAACGCTGCCAGCAGGACGAGGGCAAGTCCGGTGCGGGGGTGATAAATGTTCAGTTTCATGGTTCTTCTCTCCCTGTTGCAGCAATTACCTGACCAGCAAATCCTGGTACTCGTCTTCCGGTGATGCCTCACCAAGGCCCACCTCCAGTATTTCCTGGCTCTGGTCCTCCTCGCCCCACAGCAAGACCTTGACGTCGGTGACGGTGGCGGTGATCTGGTCGGTCAGCTCACCCCACTCCAGTTCCAGCACCAGTTCCGTGCTCTGGGAGCCGATTTCTGCTTCTATCAGGTCCAGGTAGTACAGCGATTGCATCGAATCCAGGTAGATCTGCGAGGCCAGTACCGGCAGCGCATCTGCCTGCTTGCCACCGCGCCTGACCAGTTCGTAGTAGCGCGAAAACATCCTGCTGAGTTTGCCCTGGCGGGACACTGTACTGGCGGCCGCGTTCATACCGCTGACACTGCCCGTGCGCCCGCCGAGGATGCGCTGCACATCGGCCGGCGTCATCTTGCGGCCCAGTTCACCGCGCAGGCTGCTGCCCATTGAGTCCACGGTCGCGTCGAGACTGCTGCGCATATCGGGAATGCTGTCCTGCATTACCTCCAGCATATCCTTGTAGCTGCCGCGGATGGCCTTGCGCAATTGCACACAGCCCTGGTCGTCACTGTTGTCACAACCGGTACTCTCATAGGCCTGCTTCTGCTTCTCCAGCCGGGCGACCACGTCATACATGTCGCTTTCCATGTCCCGCGCGGTGCGCGAGGTCTGGCTGAGACTTTCCACCACCGAGGTCGGAAACAGGTTTATTTTTGGTCGGGCCTCGTCACCGTCCCGGGTGACCGCGAAGGCCCAGCCCTGGCCCAGGGCCAGCGTCCAGCCGCAGGTCAGGGCCAGCATTCGTTTATTCAGCGATCGCTTGTTGTTGCTCATCATGGTTCTCCTGTCAGTTACGCGGCACCAGGCCGCTGCGTGCGATGGCCTCCAGCCCGCGCTGGCGATCCACTGGGTCCTCGTACAGCAGGACGACTTCATGGCGGCCCAGGTTTCCGCTGCGCTGGGCCAGGTTGAGCGCCGGCTGCTGTGACTGCAGGAAGCCGATGAAGTCACGGGCCCTGTAGGCCTGGCTAAAGCTCACCAGCACTTCGTAGCCGGCACTGGACCCGGGGGCCGGCAGCAGCTTGCTCCCGGGCACATGAGGCCGGCCGAGCACGCCCTGCAGATGCTGGTATATGTACTGGCTGTACCACTGCGCGCCGGCAGGTAAGGGCCCGAGGTCAACCCGTCCGGGACCGTAGTTATAGGCAGCGACGGTACGATGCAGGTCGTTCTGGTAACGCGCGGACAGTTCTGCCAGGTATTTCGCCCCTGCCGACACGTTGGTACAGGGATCGTAAAGGTCGGCCTGGCGATAAACGCCCAGGTGTTTGCTGGTATCCGGCCAGCGTATCTGCATAAGGCCGATGGCGTCCTTGTCCGAGCGTGCCGCCGCATCGAAACCACTCTCGCCGCTGGCCACCGCCAGCAGCAGCGGCTCGGCCACACCGTAAGTCGCCGCGGCGCGCTGAAAGCAGTCGCGCCACTGGTATTCACCGACTGCTTGCAGGGTGTGGGCCCGGGCGGCAAAGTCACGCCACTTTTCGGCCAGCAACGGGTCGGCGTGCGCTTTTGCTGGCTTGTCTGACCGCACGGCGGGCCCGGCGCTGGCCGCGGCGGGGGCGGCCGGCTCGACTGTCTGTGTCAGCTTTTCCACGGCAGGTTCGATGATCGAAGCGGCTGTGCTGACCAGCTGCCGCGCGGGCTGGCGCCACAGATCCAGTTTCTGGTTCAGGGTATCGGCGTAGAACACCGTGACCGCCGCGGCAGCGGCAATGCCCAGTAATATTCCTGACAGGGTCGACATCACGCCTTATCCTCCCTACAGACTCCAGCGAATAAACTGGGTCACCTTGTGGCCCTCACTGGCAAAATCTTCCAGACCCTCCAGCCCCTGGAACCCGGCACAGCGGGGCGTACCGAACAGGGGATGGGGCTTGTGTCGGGCACCTGCTACGGTGATATCCCGGACACTGCTCTCCCCCGGGCCAAGCCTGCCCTCGGCGTAACCATAGCGTTGATGCCGGTAGTACTGAGGCTCGGGGATGCAGTGCAGGTAGTGGCCGCCGGACAGGCTGAGGCCGTATTCCAGAGGCCGGCTGGCCCGGTTGACCAGGCGCAGGCGCACCCGCAGTTCAGCGCTGGCCAGCCCACGATCGCTGTGGCTGACATCGAGCATCTCCACCTGCAGGTAGCTGCTTGCAGGCTGGCCTGATCGGGGCTCAAGCAATGCCACCGCAGGCACTGGTAGCCGGGGCCGCTTGCCCGCACTGGCGACGGGCAATTGAACGGCGATATAGGTCGCCACCTGGACCCGGGCGAGCTGAGCCGACTGCGGTGTTCCAGCGAGCGACAGCTGCCAGATATCCTCGCCGACCGGGTGCCAGTCCACCTGCACCCGGTAATCCGCCCCCTGCCGCACCTGGTTGATCTCACGGTAATAATCGAGTCGGCGGCGGGTCTCGCTGACCGCCAGTGCCAGTGGCGCGGGCACTGTCTGCGGTTGCGGCCACTGCAGGCTGACGCGGTCAATAATGTTCGGTCTGAGGCTACAGGCCAGTTGCTCGGTCAGCTGGGCAGCGGCCTGCTCCAGCTCTGCCTCGGTCCAGGGCGCCCCCGGGCTGCCGTCGTTGCGCACCAGCCGGGCGGGCATGGCCTGGTAGTCACGCTCAGCGGCACTGAGCCGGCCCTGCCAGCGCCAGCGCCTGAACGCCACCGAGGGCTCGGCCATGTCTACCAGTTCCAGTTCCACCGCCGCCCGACCCCGCTCGAGTTCGCGCACGATTACCTGCAACTCGTTGTCCCAACGGGGCCGGTGCTGGCACAACAGCTCGTCCACGCTGGCCGCGGGAACAGCAGGCTGCAGCTTGCCGGTTACCGGAGTGACCAGCTGCAGTTGCGCCACCTTGCCCAGGGACTTCTGCACCGTGATGGCGATGGCTTCATCCAGGGCTGTCCCGCTGCGCGGAGAAACATGAAGCGAGCGATAGGCAAGCCGCGGATGGCCTGCTGCCAGCGACTTTATTTCCACCAGGGCCGTGTCGCTGAGCCACTGGGACAGCGGGCTGCGCGCCGCTGCCTGACCCGGCGCAATGATCATCCAGGCCAGCGCGACCAACACCGCGGGAAAAATTCGTCTGTCTCTGCTCAAGGCCATCCGCATGACTGCATGCCCCCTGGGGCAATTGATCCTGATGGCTGTAGCGTCTCACGGCCTGGCTGAATATTTGCTGAACAGCTGCGGCAAATTCAGTGCTTTGTGGGGGCTGCGTTTACCGCTGCGAGGCGGGCAATCGAATAACGAACTCGGCGCCGCCCAGGGGCGACCGCCCGGTGTGCAGGCTGCCGCCATAGGCGCTGACAATCGCCAGGGCAATCGACAAGCCCAGGCCCTGCCCCACGCTCGCGGTATCGGCACGGGCGCCGCGCTCGAGGATAAGGGCTTCAAAGCCCGGGGGTATGCCGTCACCATCGTCGCCGACCGTCAGCCGCAGCCAGTCACCGTCCGCTGCCGACTCCAGCGCGGCCCCCACCTCGACCCGGCGGCGGCAGTACCTCACCGAGTTTTCCAGGATACTGCCAAACAGGTCCTGCAGATCGCGCCCCTCGCCGGGAAACTCAATGCCGCTGTCGACAGCCCCGGTATCCAGTTCGATCTCACCTTCCGACTCGCGGCCGACCCGGGGCAATTTCCGGTAGGCGCGGGCAATGCGCTCGATCACCGGCTTGAGTTGCACTGCCTTACCGAGAATATCCGGGACCCGGCCATCGAGGCGGGCCGCGGCCAGTTCACTCTCGACAATACCCAGGATGCGGTCAACCTGTTCATCCACCAGGGCTCGATATGCCGGGCCCTCTTCCCTGCTGTTGCGAACCAGCATCAGCGGCGTCTTCAGGGTGTGGGTCAGCCGGTCCACCGTGTTGCGTACCCGCCTGCGCCGGCGTTCCTCGCTTTCCAGTAACACGTTGATACCGCTGGTGAGCGGTTCCAGTTCCTGCGCCACATCACTGTCCAGCTTCTCCCGGGTGCCGGTTTTCAGGCTGTCGATATCGCGGGTGATCTGCCGCAGCGGTAACAGCCCCCAGCGGACAACGGCCAGTTGCACCACCAGCAGCAGTAAGCCCAGCCCCAGGGATAACAGCCCGAGGAACTGCCGATACTCGGTCCTGGCGGCGATGATTGCGGCCTTGCTTTCCAGCACCAGGAACAGGGCTTCCGGACCCCGGCTGCCCCAGGCAATAACCCTGGCGTAACAGTAGTAGGGCTCGCCCCGGTAACAGTCGCTGAACTTGCTGCCGCCAATCGGCAGGCTGAGGAAACCGGCGTCGGCGGCGACAGAAGCGATGCCAGCTGGCGAGCCGGCGTCCCACCCCGACAGCGCCACCGACTCGCTCTGCCAGGCTACCGCGCCCTGCCGGGACAGGATAAACCCGTAGAGACCTGAATCCGGCAGCGCCAGGCGTGGCTCATCGACCGTCTCGGTCTGCCACACGCCCTCGCTCCACTCGGCGGCCCTGGCCAGTAACAGCAGTTGCAGGGCCATGTTTTCCCGCTGTTTATCCAGCTGGTAGTTGCCGAAGGCGCGATCCAGGCCATAGGCAGTGAAGCCCAGGAACAGGGGCAGGATGAGCAGGTTGGCTGCCAGCAGGCGCAGGCGAATGGAGCGCAGGCGGCGCGACATGCGATTGCGGCGCTCAGGGAGTTTCGCGGAACAGGTAACCCCTGCCGCGAACCGTTTCGATCGGCATCGCGGTGCCATCCGGGTCGATCTTGCGCTTGATACGCCCGACCAGGCCCTCGATACTGTTGGCGCTGGGGATGCTGTCCGTATCCCGCTGGTAACTGTCAGCGATACGTTTCTTCGACTGCACCCGTCCGGCGTTACGCCACAGGTGCTCGAGTATCTCGTATTCGGCCCGGGTCAGTTCCACCCGTTCGCCGGCGCGGGACACCATCCGCTTGCGGGTATCCAGGCTCAGGGGGCCGAACTCAAGCACCGGGTCCCCCAGCCGCGGGTCCACCAGTACGCGCCGCAGCACCGCTTCGATGTGGGCCAGTAACTCGGCGAAATAAACCGGTTTCTTCAGGTAGTCGTCGGCCCCTGCCTCCATTGCCTGGACAATGGTTTCCACATCGTCCCTGGCGGTTAACACGACGATGGGAATACTGTTACCCGACTTGCGCAGGGCGCGAATCAGTTCCAGGCCCGACATCCGCGGCAGTCCCAGGTCGATCACCGCCAGGGTGTAATCCACTTCCCGGGCTTCGTACAGCCCCTCTTCCCCGTTGTCCACCACCCGGGTGTTGTAGCCCCGCTCCTGGAATCCCGCGGCCAGCTGGTCGGCCATGCCCAGGTGATCTTCAACAATAAGGAAGCGCATTCAGTTGGTGCGCCTGACGTTACCCGAGTCAGGGTCGAACTCATACCAGATAATCCGCTCGCCCCTGACCTGGGCCTTTATTCGCTGTTCCCCCCCTTTGGCGCTCTTCTTTTTCAGGATTTTGACGCAATCCTGGCGGCGTTCCTGTTTGCTGCAACCCTCCAGTCGTTCAATGGCACGCTGGGCCTGATTGCCCTGGGCATGGGCAGGGGAAGACAGCGCAATCGCCAGCAGTGCGGCAGCCAGAACGGCCACATGCAGCCTGCTGGCGCCCTTGCCCTGTTCACCCTGGAGATGCCCCGACATTCAGTTTTACCCATTCACCTGGATCGTAATCCATGTGCTGACGATAGATGCGGCCATTGTATCGGTAGGTCACCAAATACTCTAGCGGGCGCGCCCGGTACCGCCCCTTCGCCACCGGCCGGCAGGCAGCACTGACCCGAATATGCCTGGCATCATAGGCATGGCGGCCAAGAGTGTGACCCGCGGCCGCGCCGAGCAAGCCCCCGGCGACGGTTGCGACCTCCGGATCACCATGGTCCTCACCGATGTGATAACCGATAGCGCTGCCGATGACCCCGCCGACAACCGTGGGAACCCAGGCACCGTGGCGAGGGTTGTAGTCCTCGTTCCAGTGCCGGCATGAATGGCTGTGTCCCCTGCCCTGTTGATAAAGGGGCTGTACCGACAATACCTGGCCGTAGCGTGACGCCCTGACAGATTCCCACCGGGCCTGGCGAGCCTTGGCCCTCGCCCTGGCGGCGTGATGGCGGGCTTTGCGATAGTGTTTTTCCGCCTTGCGCTCGTGCTGCTCGATACGTTTCTCGTAGTCCCGGTGACCACCCGCGTGCGCCTGCGCAATTCCCGGCAGCAGCAGCGCAATGCCGACAGCAATAATGTAGTTCCTGGTCATGACCGTGTCCTCCCGTTGTCTGGTCGGGAGAGAGCTTAGGACAGGCTGGCTGAATACTTGCTGAACTGATGACGGGAAGTTGCCACGCCCGGGGCCGCCCCCCGGAAGCATGGCAAGCGGGTATGCGCCTGAACGCTTTACGAGCGCCGGTAAACAGTCGCCACAAGCTCCCGGGCCACATCACTCCACAGGAAGCGGGCGGCGGCTGCCTCACGGACGATGGCCTGCCAGCGCTCGGGGGAATCCAGCCTGGTCTCCAGCGCCTGGGTAAAACGGGCGATCATGTGCTGCGCCTGTTCCCCGGGGTTGTCACCCATAAAGGCAAAACCGCTGCGCTCGTCAGCCACCGTATCCCGCAGGCCGCCCACACTGTGGACCAGGCAGGGCTGCCCGGCGCGCATCGCCAGCATCTGGCTGATACCGCATGGCTCGAATGAGCTGGGCATCAGGAACAGGTCACCGCTGGCGTACAGGCCTGCCGAGACGGCCTCTGAGTAGCCCTTGAGAAACAGGAAGTTCTCGCACTGCGCCGCGACCCGGGCCAGTATCTGCTCGATGCGGGGATCGCCACTGCCCAGGAGGATAAAGATACCCCGCTTACCGAGAACCGACAGCAGGTGCTCCAGCGCGGTTCGGCCATCTGCCATCACCTGCCGCAACAACAGCACCTTCTGGTCGGTGAGGCGCCCGACCGAAGTAATGACCAGCGCTGGCCCGGCCAGGTCGGCGAACCAGCGCGCCAGGCGCCGGCTGGCAATAAGATGGGCGCTCGCAACTTCCGGGTTGCGCGCGACCCAATTGAGCAGTTCGTCTTCACACAGCCGCAGCAGATCCGCCAAGGGCAGTTTAGCGCCCGTGTCCCGCGGATATTCGCAGCCGTTCAGGATGCCGTGAAGGCGCCCCTCGCCGGCCGCTCGGCGGAGATCGTCCTGCAAGCCCTCGCCGCCGTAAAAGCCGTGTTGGGGGTCGCTGGGGCGCTGTATCTCCTGCGCATAACTGGGCGACACCGCGTGCACCGTGTCACTGAGATTGACACCCGCGCGCATCGGGTTGATGCAGTGCTGATCCCGCGGATCGCTGATCTGTTCCGCGGCGAAATGCAGTTCGGGAAACCAGGCCCGCAGCGAGGACTCATCGCCGTCGAAGGGCCGTATACCCTGCAACGCCAGGTTGTGGATGGTGTAGACGGTATGGATAAAGCGAAGCTGCCGGTACCCGGGATCGAAAGCCCGCAGTACCGCCACCAGGGCAGTGTGCCAGTCGTGCAGGTGCAGCACGTCGAGCCGGCTGAACGCGCCCTCCACCACCGCCGTGGCTACCGCGGCGCAAAACAGGGCGAACTTGCTGGCATCGGTGGCAAATGGCCGGTGGCAGGGATCATCGCAGTAGATCCTGCCTTCACCGCCGATCGCGAATAAAGGGTGCTCCAGAATCCACTGGGTCACGTTTTTCCGGGGCGCTTTTGCCGGCACCCGCAGCAGCCTGACCTGCTCCTGCCGGCCGCGAAATCGCACCTGCAGTTCGCCCACGGCCGTGGCGCCGGACAAGCGGGAAAAGGCCCCATAGCCCGGCGTCACCACCTGCACCTGGTGCCCGTCTGCGCCCAGGGCCGCGGGAATATCACGCACCACGTCGCCAATGCCGCCCACCTTGCCGCCGGGCAGGGCATCGTTCTCCGCCGCTACCATGAGTATTCTCATTGACCCCTTCCCGCGAGCACTCGCACTGCCAACACCACCTCCTCTCAGGTAATCACGTCGGGCTGTTCACGCCCGGTGTGGCGGGCAATCCCCGCGACCATGTCCGCCGCTTCTATCAACGACGCCAGGGCCATTTGCGGCTGCTGGCCAAGCCGGGTGGGATCGTTCTCGTAACAGTCGAGGTAAACCCGCAGCGTGGCGCCCCGGGTTCCTGTCCCGGACAGGCGAAACACCATGCGGCCGCCATTATCGAGGTAAATGCGTACGCCCTGGGCACTGGACTCGCTGCCATCAACGGGATCGGTATAGCTGAAGTCGTCGGCTGATTCGACCGTGAGACCCACAAAGGACTGGCCCGGCAGGGTCGGCAGCTGTGCCCGCAGTTCGTTCATCATATGCTGCGCGCGTTCACCGTCCACGTTCTCGTAATCGTGACGGGTGAAGTAGTCGCGACCAAAACGCGCCCAGTGATCCCTGACAATGTCGGCCAGGGGCTGCTTGCGCTCGGCAATCAGGTTGAGCCAGAACAGCACCGCCCACAGGCCATCCTTTTCCCGCACGTGCCCCGACCCGGTGCCAAAGCTCTCCTCACCGCACAGGGTAATCCTGCCCGCATCCAGCAGATTGCCAAAAAATTTCCAGCCGGTAGGGGTTTCATAACAGTCGACGCCAAGCGCACCGGCCACCCGGTCGACGGCGCGGCTGGTCGGCATCGACCGGGCCATGCCGGTGATACCAGCGGCATACCCCGGGATCAGGGAGGCATTCGCCGCCAGTACCGCCAGGCTGTCGCACGGGTTGAGGTAGAAACCTTTGCCCAGCAGCATGTTACGATCGCCGTCGCCATCGGAGGCAGCGCCGAAATCCAGCGGGTCATCGCCGTTCAGGCGCGCCACCAGTTCCCGGGCGTGGACCTGGTTGGGATCGGGGTGACCACCGCCAAAGTCGGGCAAGGGTTCACTGTTGACCACCGTTCCCGCCGGCGCGCCCAAGCGGCGCTCGAGAATCTCTGTAGCATAAGGTCCGGTCACGGCATGCATGGCGTCGAAGCACATGCGGAACCTGCCCCCCGACAGCAGTTCGGACATTTTGCCAAAGTCGAACAGCGAGTCCATCAGCTCTGCGTAATCTGCAACGGGGTCGATGATATCTACCCGGGTGTCGCCCAGCGTGTGGCTGCCAGGCTGATCCAGGTTTATATCCGCGGACTCGCGAGTCCGGTAGCTGGTCAGGCTCCGGGTCTGGCTATAAATCGCATCGGTCAGCTTCTGGGCCGCCGGGCCGCCATTGGCGGTGTTGAACTTGATGCCAAAATCCCCGTCGGGCCCACCGGGATTATGGCTGGCGGACAGAATAATGCCGCCACAGGCGCCCTGCTTGCGGATAACACAGGACGCGGCCGGCGTCGACAGGATGCCCCCCTGCCCCACCAGCAAGCGGGCAAAGCCGTTGGCAGAGGCCATGCGGATAAGCACCTGGATAGCCTCCCGGTTGTAGAACCGGCCATCGCCCCCTACCACCAGGGTTTTGCCCTCGCAGGGCCCGATCGTGTTGAAAATCGCCTGGACAAAGTTCTCCAGGTAGCCCGGCTGCTGGAACTCGGTGACTTTCTTGCGCAGTCCCGATGTCCCCGGCTTCTGGCCCGCAAAACAGCGGGTAGATTTCTCGATTACGTTCATAGCTTGGTTCCAACGCCTATGCGGACCCTTCCGGTTGCCCCAACATGCCCCTGGTAACGAGCACCACACCCCGGGCTGTTACCCGGAATCCCCTGGCCCGGTCCTGCTCGTGGTCAATGCCGATTTCCATGCCCGCGGGGATCACGCAGCTACGGTCGATAATCGCCCGGCGAATCTTGCAGGAACGGCCAATTTCTGCATCGGGTAAAATGATCGACTCCTCGATATGGGTGTAGCTGTGGACACGCACATTGGAGAACAACAGGGACTTGCGCAAGGTTGCCCCGGAGACGATACAGCCGCCGGATACGGTTGAGTCCACCGCCATACCCCGGCGATCGTCATCGTCGAACACAAACTTGGCCGGTGGCAACTGCGCCTGGTAGGTCCAGATAGGCCAGTTGCGGTCGTAGAGATTGAAGGCGGGCTCTGGTGACACCAGTTCCATGTTGGCTTCCCAGAAGGAATCCAGGGTACCGACATCGCGCCAGTACGCTCTCTGCTGGGTGACCGGGTCGCGGAACGGAAAGGCATACACCTGGTGTTCCTTGATGATGGCAGGGATGATGTCGCCGCCGAAATCGTGGCTTGAATCGGCACCGAGGGCGTCAATTCTCAGCTGCTCGAACAGGAATTCCGTATTGAATATATAGTTACCCATTGAAGCCAGGGTGAGTCCCTCCTCACCGGGGATTGGCGTGGGATTTTCCGGCTTCTCCTCGAATCCAACCACACGTCCGCTTTCGTCAACACTCATCACGCCAAAGGAACGCGCCGCCTCCCCGATCGGCACCTCCAGACAGGCCACAGTCATATCCGCGCCCTTGTCCACATGCTCGGCCAACATGGAGCCGTAGTCCATTTGATAGATGTGGTCGCCCGAGAGAATCATCACATACCTGGGCTGCTCCGAGCGGATAATGTCGATATTCTGGTATACGGCGTCTGCTGTTCCCCGGTACCAGTCGTTCGAATAGCGCTGGGATGCGGGCAGGATCTCGATGGACTCTCCCAGCTCCTTCTTGAAGTGACTCCAGCCACGCACCAGGTGCCGGACCAGCGAATGGGATTTGTACTGGGTCAACACGCCGACCCGGCGGATACCCGAGTTGATACAGTTGGACAGCGGAAAATCGATAATGCGGTACTTGCCGCCGAAATACAGCGCCGGCTTTGCCCGCCAGTCGGTCAACTCATACAATCGCGAACCCCGTCCTCCGGCAAGCACCAGCGCCAGGGTATCTTTGGTCAGACGGCTGACATACCGCGGGTTGCTGTCGTCCTCATGTACTTTGGCTTCGACCATGATTGCCTCCTGCACTGGGCGAATAAAAATGGCGCTTGCCTACAAACGCCATATGTCGTCACTGTAATCAATAATAGTGCGGTCACTGGAAAAGCGCCCGCTGGCTGCCGTGTTATATATACTCATCCGCGTCCAGGCATCCCGGTCCTGGTAAACAGTGCCTGCCGCGCGCTGGGCAGTGATATAGCTGCGGAAGTCGGCTGCCGTCATCCAGATATCGTGGGGGCTGCGAATCGAGGCGGAGACCGCGTCGAAAATGCCCGTCTCGAACATGTTGAAGTGGCCGCTTTCGAGTAGTTTCATCACCGCAGAAAGGTCCTTATCGGCGGCGATGATGGCCTCCGGATCGTAGTCTTCCCGGGCTGCCACCACGGCAGCGGCATCGAGGCCGAACAGAAAGAAATTTTCCTCGCCCACCGCCTCGCGGATTTCAATGTTGGCCCCATCGAGGGTGCCGATGGTAGCGGCACCGTTCATCATGAACTTCATATTGCCGGTACCGGAGGCCTCCTTACCCGCCGTTGAAATCTGCTCGGACAGGTCGGTACCGGGACAGATAACCTCCATGGACGTTACCCGGTAATTGGGCAGGAAGGCCACCCGCAACCAGGGCTTCAGCCTGGGATCCTTATTGACGACCCGGGCGACGTTATTGACCAGCTTGATGATGGTTTTGGCCATGGCATAGCCCGGCGCCGCCTTGCCGCCTATCAACACGCAGCGGGGCTGCATACCCGCGGTATCACCGCGCACCACCCGATCATACAGGTGGATGATGTGGAGCACGTTGAGCAGCTGGCGCTTGTACTCATGGATACGCTTTACCTGCACATCGAACAGCATATCGACATCGAAGCTGACGTTGCAGTCACGCTGCACCAGTTGCTGCAGGCGCTGCTTGTTGTTCTGCTTGATCTTGCGCCAGCGCGCGCGGAAGCTGTAGTCGTCGGCAAGGGGCCGCAGTCTGGCAATATCCTCGAGGTCGGTAATCCAGCGGTCGCCAATCACTTCCGTAACCAGTTCGCCCAGTTCGGGATTGCAGTGCGCCAGCCAGCGCCGTGGGGTAACGCCGTTGGTTTTGTTGTTGAACTTGTCAGGCCACAGCTGGTAGAAGTCCCGGAACAGGCCCTGTTGCAGCAGACGGGTATGCAGGGCGGCGACGCCATTCACCGAGTAGCTGCCAACGATGGCGAGATGGGCCATACGCACCTGCGGATGATCCCCTTCCTCGATAATCGACAGTTGCTGTTGCCGTGCCACATCGCCCGGCCAGCGCTCTGCCACCAGGGCGAGAAAGCGCGCATTGATTTCATAGATAATATCCAGCAGACGCGGCAACAGTTCCTCAAACAGGCCTACCGACCACTTCTCCAGCGCTTCGGGCAGCAGCGTATGGTTGGTGTAGGCCATGGTACTGCGGGTTATTTCCCAGGCCGCATCCCAGCCCAGCAGGTAATCGTCCATCAGCAGGCGCATCAGCTCGGCCACGGCGACGGTGGGATGGGTGTCATTGAGCTGGAAGACGTTTTTCCCGGCAAATTGGCTGAAATCATCACCGTGCTCGCGCACCCAGTCCCGCAACACATCCTGCAGACTCGCCGAGGCAAGGAAATACTGCTGGCGCAGACGCAATTCCTTGCCGTTTTCGCTGGCGTCGTTGGGATACAGCACCATGGTGATCTGTTCCGCCAGGTTTTTCTCCGCCACCGCCTCGGTGTAGCTGCCGGCGTTGAATTCCTGCAGGTTGAACTCGTCGGTGGCCTCGGACTTCCACAGGCGCAGGGTGTTGACCGTATCGTTACGGTAGCCCGGTATCGGCACGTCGTAGGGCACGGCGAGCACATCCTGGGTGGCACTCCAGCGGGCACGCTGCCGGCCGTCACGGTCCCGGTAATATTCGCTGCGGCCAAAAAAACTGACTCGCACCGCATTCTCCGAACACTCCATTTCCCAGGGGTTGCCATCCCGCAACCAGTGGTCCGGGTACTCGACCTGCTGGCCGTCGGCAATACGCTGGTGAAACATGCCGTACTCGTAGCGGATACCATAGCCGGTGACCGGCAACTGCAGGCTGGCACAGCTATCGAGAAAACAGGCCGCCAGGCGCCCCAGGCCGCCATTGCCCAGGCCCGCATCGCGTTCTGCTTCGGCCACTTCTTCCAGCTGGCAGCCGTAGTCTTTCAGCGCCTCACGTACCGCCTGCTCCAGGTCCAGGTTGAGCACCGCGTTGGTCAGGGCCCGCCCCATCAGGAATTCCAGGGACAGGTAGCTGACCCGCCGCGTAGCGCTGTGCCGGCGCTGCTCGCGGGTAAGCCGCCAGCGCTCCACCAGCCGGTCGCGCACCGTAAGGGCGAGCGCGTTATACAGGTAACGGTGAGAGTCGCTCAAGCGGTCGCAACCCAGGCTCAGGCGAGCATGACGCTTGAGATCCGCCGCCACCTGTGCCTCGTCCATACCCAGTAACAGGTCTTCGCTGCCGTCGACGGGCGTGTGTGTATTCATTGTCACGGTTTCCTGGTTTCGCCGTTGCCACCATCGTTGCTGAAAATTGCCACCGAGCGTTCGCCAATCGCGACGGCTTGTGCCGCCGCCACCCGAGGGCTTGCGGGCTCGCCGGTGGCAAAACGGGAGTCCAGCAGACACTGCCATGACTCATTGTGCGCCCCGGTCAGGGACGGCAACAGGAATTGCTCTTGCTCGCTGCCGTTATTGAATACCACCAGCACCGACGCCCGGTCGTTTCCGGTCAGCCAGTACCCCAGCAGGAAGTTGTGGTGCTCCTGCCAGTGTTCGTCGCGCATTTCCCGGCCATCGCTGTTGAGCCAGCGAATGCTCTCTTCCCCGGCGGCGGCCGGTTGGTGGATATAGTGGCGGTGGCTTAACACCGGATACTGCCGCCGTATCCACAACAGGCGACTCACGAAAGCGCGCAGCTCAGCGCCTTCGGGCCCCAACCGCTCCCAGTCCAGCCAGTTGATTTCATTGTCCTGGCAATAGGCGTTGTTGTTGCCCTGCTGGCTTCTGCCCAGTTCATCGCCTGCCAGCAGCATGGGCACACCCTGGGATACCAGCAGCGTGGCCAGCATATTGCGCTGTTGCCGCGACCGGGCCGTCTCGACGGCGGGATCATCGCTGGGACCTTCCACTCCGAAGTTGTCACTGAAGTTCTCGCGGTGACCGTCGTTATTTTTCTCGCCATTGGCTTCATTATGCCGGTGCCGGTAACTGACCAGATCCCTGAGGGTGAAACCGTCATGGCTGGTCACATAATTGATGCTGGCACTGGGCCGGCGCCCCGCATGTTCGAAAATGTCACTGGATCCGTGCAGGCGGCGGGCGAGTGTCGGCAACTGGCCCGGCTCCTGGCGCCAGAAGCGCCGCACGGTGTCCCGGTAATTATCATTCCACTCGCTCCAGGGGGCGGGAAAATGACCGAGCTGGTAGCCGCCGGGGCCGATGTCCCAGGGTTCGGCGATGAGCTTGACCCGGGCCAGCTGCGGATCCTGGCCAAGCGCATGAAAAAAAGCAGCCTGACTGTCAAAGCCGTGTTCATCGCGGGCAAGCACCGTGGCCAGATCGAAACGAAAGCCGTCAACCCCCATTTCCCCGGACCAGTAACGCAGACTGTCCATGACCAGCTGCAGCACCCTGGGGTGTGTTATGTTGAGCGTATTCCCACAACCGGTGTCGTTAACATAGTAGCGCGCTTTGCCCGCCTGCAGGCGATAGTAAGATGCGTTATCGATACCGCGGAAGCTGAGGGTAGGCCCCAGGTGGTTGCTCTCACCACTGTGGTTGTAAACCACATCCAGGATCACTTCCAGTCCGGCTGCATGGAAATCATCCACCATGCGCCTGAATTCAAGCACATCGCGGTCACTGAGGTAGGCGCTGTGGGGCGCGAAAAAGCCCAGCGTGTTGTAACCCCAGTAATTGCGCAGTTTCTTCTCGTAGAGAAAATGCTCGTCAACGAAGGCCTGCACCGGGAGAAGCTCGATGCTGGTCACGCCCAGCGCTTTCAGGTAGGCGATAATCTCGGCGTGCCCGAGCCCGGCAAAGGTGCCGCGCGCCAGTTCCGGCAGCTCGGGATGGCGGTAGGTGAAGCCCCGGACGTGGGTTTCGTAGAGAACTGTCCGGTGCCAGGGAATTGACGGCCTTGCCGGCGCGGCGGCCAGGCCCTGGGTCGACACCGGCGCGGTAACAACACATTTGGGCATATAGCCGGCATTGTCTCGTTCATCGAAAGACAGGTCCTGGCCGGGATCATCGCGCCGGTAGCCAAAATGGGCATCGTGCCAGCGGAACGCACCCTGCAGCAGCCGTGCGTAGGGATCGAGCAGCAGTTTGTGGTGGTTGAATCGGTGCCCCGCCTGGGGACTGTAGGGACCATGAACGCGGTAAGCGTACAGGGCGCCGGGCGCCAGGCCGGGAAGATAGCCATGCCAGATATCGTGGGTTTTGTCCGGCAGGGTATGGCGGGCAATCTCCACCCTGCCCTCGGGGTCGAAAAGACACAGATCCACCCGCTCGGCATTGGCCGAGAACAGCGCAAAATTGACCCCCTCCCCGTCCCAGTGGGCACCGAGGGTGTGAAAGTCACCGCGCAGCATGGCCGCCGTCAATCTGCTCACCCCGTCCATTCGAGAATCACCGTCGCCAGGGGTGGAACACGCAGGGTAAGCTGGCAGGGCTGCTTGCCGCGGGCCTGCGGCTGCGCCTTCACCGCCCCGCCGTTGCCCTGGTTACTGCCGCCATAATGTTCACTGTCGGTGTTGAGTCGCTCGCGGTACAGACCGGGAAGCGGCACACCCACGGTATAGCAGGAGTGGGTCTCGGGCGTCATGTTGACCACGACCACCACCGGCGCCGTCCCCTCGCCGCCGCGGCGCAGGTAGACGAAAATCGACTGGCTGTGGTTGTCCGCCTCTATCCACTCAAAACCGCTTTCATCGCAGTCCAGCTGGTGCAGCGCGGGTATTTCCCGGTACAGACGGTTCAGGTCGCGCACCAGGTTCTGCACCCCCCGGTGATCCGCCCCGTCCAGCAAGTGCCAGTCCAGGCTGTGGTCGTGATTCCACTCCCGTTCCTGGGCGAATTCACCGCCCATGAACAGCAGCTTCTTGCCCGGGTGGGTCCACATAAACCCCAGGTAGGCCCGCAGGTTGGCGAACTGCTGCCAGCGGTCCCCCGGCATCTTGTGCAACAGGGAACGTTTTCCGTGGACCACCTCATCGTGACTCAGTGGCAGCACAAAGTTCTCGCTGAAGCTGTACATCAGGCTGAAGGTCATTTCATGGTGATGGAACTGGCGGTGAATCGGGTCGCGCGCCATATAACGCAGGGTGTCATTCATCCATCCCATATTCCACTTGAAGCCAAAGCCCAGGCCGCCCTCGGACACCGGCCGGGAGACGCCGGCCCAGGCGGTTGACTCCTCGGCAACCATCATCGCCCCGGGATGGTTGAAATAGACCCGGGAATTGACCTGCTGCAGCAAGGCCATGGCCTCCAGATTTTCCCTCCCGCCGTGCACATTCGGCAGCCACTGGCTATTCTCCCGGCTGTAGTCAAGGTACAGCATGGATGCTACCGCATCGACTCGCAGGCCATCGATGTGGAACTGCCGCAACCAGTACAGGGCATTGCTGAGCAGGTAACTGATTACCTCGCCACGGCCGTAGTTGTATATCAGCGTATTCCAGTCCGGATGAAAGCCCTTGCGCGGATCTTCATGCTCGTACAGGCAGCTGCCATCAAAGCGTCCTATCCCGTGCTCATCGGTGGGGAAATGCCCCGGCACCCAGTCCAGCAGCACCCCGATACCCTGCTGGTGGCAGCAGTCGATGAAATAGCGGAAATCGTCCGGCGTGCCGAACCGGCGGGTGGGTGCATACAGGCCGATAGGCTGGTAACCCCAGGAGCCATCGAAAGGGTACTCCGACACGGGCATCAGCTGGATGTGGGTAAAACCGAGATCGCCGATGTAGGGTAGCAACTGCTCCGCCAGTTCGCGGTAACTCAGGTAGCCGTTGTCCGCATCCCGTCGCCAGGAACCGGCATGCACCTCGTAAATGGATACCGGAGCCCGGTAGTGCTGCGGTGAGCCGTCGCGCGCGCGCATCCAGCCCTCGTCCCGCCAGTGGTAGGAGTCACACGCGGGGGTTATTGCTGCGGTCCGGGGCGGGTGCTGCATGGCAAAGGCATAGGGGTCTGCTTTCAGCGGTAACAGCCGGCCACTACTGCCGACAATCTCGTATTTGTAGTATTCACCGGCGGCAACGGCGGGAATAAACAGCTCCCATACTCCGGAGGCGGGATGCCTGCGCATCACATGGCGGCGACCGTCCCATTCATTAAAAGGACCGACCACCGAGACGCGCCGCGCCGCGGGCGCCCAGACCACGAACAGCATGCCGTCAACGCCGGCCACCCGACGCGGATGAGCCCCCATCCAGCGATAGGCCTGCTCCTGGGTGCCCTCCCCGAACAGGTAAAGATCGTGGTCGTCGAGTTGTGGCCCAAACCGGTAGGGATCCTCCAGCTGGGACACATGCTCACCGAAGCGGGCCCTGAGATAATAGTCGAAGCGCTTACGCCGCCGCCCGAGCGCGCCCTCAAACAAGCCTTCCTCGCCTACCGGATCCAGGGCGGCAACCTTGCGCCCGTCCCTGTGGTCGATGACATCGACCGCAGTCGCGCCAGGCAACAACACCCTGACAACAAGCCCCTTGCCCGCGGGGTGCTCGTGCATACCGAGAACAGAGAACACATCCTCGTATTGTCCCGACTGCAGGGCTGTGAGCTGTTCGGGAGTCAGCGTACTCATGGCTTCGCCCTGCCCTGGGCCCTTTCCCGCACCAGCGCAGTCAACAGCGCCTGGATGTCGGGATCCGCAAACAGGCTCGCCGTTTCACGCCGCTGCTTGCGGCGCCAGTTGGGGTACTCCCGGCAGGTTCCGGGAATATTCACCGGCGCTTCCAGCAGCTGCAGGTCATCGAGCTGGAACAACAGCAACTCGGCGCTGCTGCGGGCGCTGGCTCGCAATATGGCGGCGCACAGGCCGAGGTCGAAAGGCTGTTGCCGGCTTATCGCCGCATCGGGATCCTCCCACGCCAACGGCAGCAGCTGCAGCCTTTGCAGCCAGTGCAGCAGGCGGTGCTTGTCCTCCTGTCGCTGCGCCAGCGATGCCTGCAGCGGCTGGGCATCGCCGAGGGCACCACAGTCACTGCGCAATTGCAGGTCAGTGGTATTCCACCAGCCGGCCAGCGTGGCAACGTCGTGATTGGTCACCATCAACAGGGCGTCTGCCTGGTGCTGCTGCGGTGCACTGAACTGTTGGTCGGGATCACGTTGGAAGTAAAGCAGCCTGTTTCCGTATACCGCCGTGGCGGACATCCGCACACGCAGCTCATCGGGCACGACTCCCAGGTCTTCGCCGATAACGGCACATTCATTACGATGGCTTTCAAGGCGCAGAATCGCCAGTAGTTCCTCAAAAGGATAGAACACGTAAGCGCCAGCGTCCATGCCGGGCAGGCACCACCAGAGGCGCCACAGGCCCATTACATGGTCTATCCGCAGCGCGCCGCAGTGCGCCATATTGGCACGCAACAAATCGATGAAGTGGCGGAAGTTATCGGCCCGCAGGGCAACGGGGTCCGGTGGCGGCAGATTCCAGTCCTGCCCGCGAGGGGCAAGGGGGTCCGGGGGAGCGCCAATACTGGCGCGGGAACAGAACAGGGCGCGGTTGGTCGTCACCTCCGCGCCTTCCTCCACCGCACCCACCGCCAGGTCGCGGAGCAGGCCTATTTTCATGCCCCTGACCCGGGCCAGGGCCTGGCACCTCGCCAGTTGCTCCTCTGCCAGCCACTGCAGGTACTGGTGAAAACGCGGCTCCGCCGCACTGTCCAGGGGCAGTCGGCTGCGCTGCGACTCATGGACGGAAAAGGCCCGCAGGGGCGCGCCGCCGCGGCTGACAAAATCATCGAACGCCTGCGTCCGGCCCAGCGGCTCATCCCCTTCCCCGGCGCAAAAATGACGATACATGGCGTCGAACACGGCGAACTTGAGCGCCGCAACGCCGCTGTAATCCACCAGCGGGCTGGTTTGCAGTTCCGCCAGTCTTCGCCGGGTGGCAGGGTCGGCCAGCAGGCTGGCTACCTCGGCGCTGTTGCCATAGTCCGGCACCCGGGTGGGATCGACATACAGGGGGTTGAGGAAACGCCTGTCGGAGGGGCTGTAAGGGCTGGCGAAGTCGGCAGCGGACATATCCGGTGCGTGCAGGGGGTTGAGCCCGATAATATCCAGTCCGGCGGCAGCGCTATACTCAATCAGTTCTTCCAGGTCGCTAAAGTCGCCAATACCCCAGTTACGGGCGGAGCGCAGGGTATATAACTGGCAACTGATACCCGCCACCGGCCCGCGTTGTCGGCCACCAGCCTGGTAACACCGCGGTGGGCAGGCCGCGAGCACAGCCTCAACGCGCGTGTCCTGGTTCCACAACGCAAGCTGGTGATACCCCGGCGGCAGGGGCGGTAATTCCAGCCGGCGGGCGCTGTAGCGAACACCCTCAAGGTGATAGTCGCCCACTTCCGTCATCCCGGCGGGAACACACTGGCCGGCCATTTCCTCGCCCTGCTCCGTCTGCAGCCGCCAGTCGATCGGCATGGCATAGTCCCGGGGATGCACGCGGATATCGACGAAGCCGCCCGCCCCCGCACTGACCACGGTGAACGGCTGCAACCAGCACTTCCACGGCAGGGCGTCGAGCTGGTAAATCGCGCGCTCTACACCTTCGGGATCGTTCACGTCGTGGCCCATCGCTGCCAGCAGCTGCAGCCGGACGTCAGTGGGCACGGTGATGCGGTCGCCGGAATAATTCAGGTATTCCGCGGCCACTCCCCGCAGGTAGAGCAGCTTCTCAAGACTGTTCAAGTGCCACCCGGGACCCGGGAAGCGGGTAACAACAGGGTCAGGGCCCTGCCGGCTTGTTCTGTAAAGGCTGCGGTCATACCTTACCCTTACTGTTAAGGACGAATGAGGACTCCCAGGGCCTGTTCACATACCGGGGGCAGGATAGCAATTCCTGTGCTGCCCCGGGTGCGGCTATTGGGCGTCGTAGAAAGCCTTTTTTACCGCCTCGGCCACGTTGGGGGCCACGTTTTTGTCGAAGACGCTGGGGATAATGAAATCCGCCGACACCTGGTCCTCGGGGATGGTCTCGGCGATCGCCCGGGCCGCGGCCATTTTCATTTCCTCGGTGATGTCGGTCGCCCGCGCATCCAGCGCGCCGCGGAACAGGCCGGGGAAGCACAGCACATTGTTGAGCTGGTTAGGGTAGTCACTCCTGCCCGTGGCCATTACCGCAACGTGCGGCCAGGCCAGTTCCGGCAGGATTTCAGGCACCGGGTTGCTCATCGCGAATACGATGGCATCGTCCGCCATGGTCTGCACCTGCTCCACGGACAGAATTCCCGGGCCGGACAGACCGACGAACAGGTCGGCGCCGGCGACCGCCTCGTCCATACCACCGGTAATATTGTCCGGGTTGGTCAGCTGGCAATATTCCTGCTTGGCGGAATTCAGGTCGCTGCGGCCGCTGTGAATGATGCCCGCCCGGTCAAGGCCGATGATATTGCGTATACCCAGGTCCAGCATCATCCGGGTACAGGCAGTACCCGCGGCGCCAACCCCGGCCACCACCGCCTTGATGTCCTCTGGCGCCTTGTTGACCACCTTCAGGGCGTTGATCAGCCCGGCAATCATTACCACGGCAGTGCCGTGCTGGTCATCGTGGAATACCGGGATATCCAGTTCCTTGATCAGTCGCTGTTCAATCTCGAAGCAGCGCGGCGCGGAAATGTCTTCCAGGTTGATGCCGCCAAAGCCGGGGGCAATTGCCTTTACGGTGCGAATAATCTCTTCCGGGTCAGTGGTGTCCAGGCAGATGGGGAAACCGTCTACCTCGCCGAACTCCTTGAACAGCATGGCCTTGCCTTCCATCACCGGCATTGCCGCTTCCGGACCGATGTTTCCCATGCCCAGTACCGCGGTACCGTCACTGACGATAGCCACCGTGTTTTTCTTGATCGTCAGGTTGTGGGCTTTGGATACGTCATCGTGGATTGCCTGGCAGACCCGTGCCACCCCGGGGGTGTAGGCCATGGACAGGTCGTCGCGGGATTTCAGCGGCGTTTTACTGTTGACCTCGATCTTGCCCCCCAGGTGCATGACGAATACCCGGTCAGAGACATGCATCACCTCGATGCCCTCCAGGTTCTCCAGGCTCCGGGAGATCTGCTCAGCATGCTCGGCGCCCGTGGTTTCCACGGTTACATCACGAATAATCCGGTCCTGCTCGTACTGCACGATATCGATAGCGCCAATATTGCCGCCAACGTTGCCTATCTCGGCGACGACCCGCGCCAGGATACCCGGCAGGTTCTGGATGCTCAGGCGGAGGACGATCGAATTGCTGGCGCTGGTACTGACTTGACTCATGGTGAAATTCCCGTTGATTCTGACAATCTTTACGTTATTCGGCATCGGACCGACCCGGGGCCCGGGTAGCCGGCTGCAGCCCCGGGACGGGGGCAAGCATTGTAAACAGGTTCCATGTCCGTGAATAGACTGGCAGGCAGGTCTCGGCGAGAAGACCGGCTAGAGGCGCCACTCCCGCGGGTCCAGCTGGTAATACTGCTGCAGCTGAGCGTACAGTTCTGGTCGTTTTTTGTACAGCTGATGGGGCTTCTCGAAAAAGGTCTCGGTCGCCACCGCAAAAAACTCGGCGGGGTTGGTCGCTCCGTATTCGTCCATCACCGTCTCCAGGCCCCGCAGGCTGCGCAGCTCCAGGTCCGCATAGTTGTCACCGAAAATGCTCGCCCAGGCGCGATAGCTGTTACCGCGCAGGGGCGGCGCGCCATTGGTGGAGCCTGATTCGGCATCCAGCTGGTGGGCAAATTCATGCAGGACCACGTTGTGGCCATCGCTGAAGTCCGCCACCCCGCGGGTGACGTCATCCCAGGACAGGATCACCCGGCCATTGTCCCAGGACTCGCCGAGCAGATTGTGACCACCGGCGACCACCGTGCCGTCGGCCTGGTGTTGTTCCCGTTCAACCCGGAAGGCTGTCGGGTAAACCAGGATCGACCGGAGTTTCGGGTATAGCGCCCCTCCCCGGTTGAGCACCAGCAGGCAGGCCTCGGCAGCGATGATGACCCGCATGTCATCCGTTACAGTCAAACCGGCGCAGCCATAGAAGCGCTTGCGGTCGATAAAGAACTTGATCATGTCCCGGAGACGGGACTGCTGCTGCGGCGACAGGGCGGCATAGACAGGCAGCCCGGACTCCAGCGTCGCCAGCCAGCTGGCCGGAAACGGCCGCCGGTATACGGACCAGTCCCGCCAGCGATTGTACCCGAGGTAGAGAAAAAAAGCGGCGATGGCGACGCCGATGGGAACGAGGGCTATCATCCGCCAATTCTACCGCGACCGCCGCCGCATTCGAGAATTTTGTGCCATTAATGGCGGATGCTGTGCACGTCCGTCAGGACTAGCCCTTCGGCAGCCGGTACAGGGACTGCTGGTAGGCCTCGATACTCCAGATGGAATGCGACAGGGCCCGCTCGATAAGGGCCTCGTCGACAGCCCGTGGAGCGGTATAGCCATCGGCACTGTGGTATCCGTACATCTGCGGCTCCTGTCCCGGGGAGAGAATGACGATCCTGTCGCCCTCCATGTAGGCCTGGAGGGCGCCGTATTGCATGATCGCCCTGCCGGAAACCTGGTCAATATCCGGACGCAACAGATCCTGGCCGATGGCGGGATGGGCCGCGTCGATGCCCGCCAGATGCAGCACGGTGGGCAGCAGGTCGATCTGGCTGGCCTGGCGGGCAATTACCCGCGGCTCTACCGGGCCGCCCAGGATCAGTCCGGGAATGCGGAAATACTCGACCGGCACCCGGTCAGCGCCGCGTACCCGCGAGTTGTGGTCCGCGACGACGACAAAGATCGTATGGTCCCAGTAGCTGGAGTTTTTCGCCTGGTCGAAGAACTGGCCCAGGGCGAAGTCTGCGTACTTGACCGCATTGTTGACCGTTGCCCTGGGCTGCTCATGGAGCTCGATCCGCCCGTCCGGAAACTCAAAGGGGGAATGATTGGAGGAGGTAAACACGAGGCTGAAAAACCGCTGGCCGCGACTGGCCATGGCAGCAAACTCGTGGTGCGCCCTGGCAAGCAGGTCCTCGTCACTTACGCCCCAGGAGGCAACGAAGTCGGGGGCCGGGTAGTCTTTCTGCTCTATCACCCGATCGAAGCCGTTGCCCATGAAGAACTGGCGCATATTGTCGAAGTGAGCCTCACCCCCATAGATAAAACTGGTGTCGTAGTGGTAGTCATTGAGCAACTGCGCCAGGGTGAAAAAGCCGGTCTGTGACTTTGGCAGCTTGACCACACTCCTGGCCGGCGTGGGAGTAAAACCGGTGACAACCGCCTCGATGCCCCGCACCGAGCGGGTGCCGGTGGCGTAAAGCTGCGCAAACCAGATTCCCTCCCGCGCCAGTTCATCCAGGCGCGGGGTCACACCGATCCCACCCAGCGCGCCCACATACTCGGCCCCCAGGCTCTCCTCGAGAATGATGACGATATTGGGATGATCCTGCCCGGGTTCGACCCAGTCGTTGCGGTGCAGGGTGGGCAGCGCCGGGGAAATAAACGCCTGCTCATCCAGCTGCATTGCGTCGCGCACGTCGCCGACCACACTGTCCCAGGGCTTGCTGCCATAGGCCTTTATCCCGCGCTCATGGCGCTGGTTGCTGTAGATGGCGTAGGCCAGGCTGTAGCTGGAGTTCAGTGCCAGGTCATTGACCAGCAGGTCACTTGAGAAGGCTACCACGCTGGGGTTGGCGGGCCGGTGGCCAAAGCTCGACCTGATCCCCAGCGCACAGGCAAACACAAGCAGCACCGACAGGCCCAGTCTCGCGGCGACACCGGAGCTCACCGCGACAGGGGTCACCGCCAGCAGCAGCCGGCGAAAATAAGCCGTGGCCAGGGCCACCACAACCAAGCCGAGCACAAGTTGCAGGCGATAAGCGGTCCAGAGCATGCTGAACACTTCACGCGGGTAGCGCAGGTATTCAACAAACAACAGATTGGGCCGCCCATCGTACTCGGCGATAAAGGTCGGTGAAGCCACCTCCAGGAACACGATCACTGCGAAACTCAGCACAAAATACAGCCTGGTGACGCGCATCGCCCGCGCGCTGCCCGCCAGCCAGGGCAAGAGGGCAGCGGGGACCAGTGTTAGCGCGCAGGCGAGAATGATATCGAAGCGCAAGCCCTGGATGAGCACCGGCCAGGCCATGCCGCTGGCTGCCACGCGGTCCCAGTAGAGGCCGGCCAGAGCCAGACGGCTCAGTGTCCCAACCGCCAGCACCGCCAGGAAGAACAGGATACAGGGCCTGTGGGCCCGGATGAGTGGGTTCACTGTGACAGACACGTGGCGACCTCGACTAGCCCGATATACAAGCGGACTATAATCGGGTTAGCTTACGGGAAGCTTAACAACTAGAACTCGTACTCAAGCACGGCACGCAGCGTGTAGTCAGCGCTGTCACTGTCCAGCCCCAATACCACGCCCGCCTCCCAGCGCAGGGCCCTCATCGGGCCCAGCTTTTCCATTCCCATCAGCACCGGGCCCATGCCCAGGGTGTCTTCGCCACTGTAAAGCTCCAGGGCCGGCTCCAGCCGCGGCGAGTAGCGATAGCGGGCCTGCAGCGCGAGCGAAGTCTCCAGTTCGTCCGCGATATCCTCTCCCCACTCGTAAATCACCCCCAGGTTGGCAGTGCCGCTGAAGCGGCCAAATTCGCGCTCCAGCAGCAACACGGTGGCATATTCCCAGACGTCCTCCTGGTGCTCTTTTTCCAGCTCAAACAGCAAGCCGTAATCCAGGGCGTACTCGCCCTGCTCGCTTAACTGCCACAGCACTTCCAGTTCGTAGGCGGCGAGATCCAGGTCGTCGCCGGCCCTATCGCTGCCGATCAGGTAAGCCTCCACAAACACGAATTCGGACACCGCGCGGCCCAGCCCGAGACGATGCAGCTGTTCACCCCTGGTCCCGGCCTGCGGATTTTCATCGGCGTGGGTCAAGCGCCATTCGAGCTCCCACTCAAGCTGCTCCACATAGGGGTGGTATACCTTGTCGATAACTGAGCCGTCCGCGCGCGCTAGCGCTGGCAGCAGGCCCACGGCCAACAACAGTCGAGACCAGTCAGTCGCCATAGTGCTTTCCTCCATAGTGCCGCGGCAGCCACCAGGCTCCAGCCACCAGGATGACACTGGCGAGGTACAACAGCACCTGCACCCGTCCCGGCGTGGCCTCATAGCCAAACACGGCATACAGTAACTGACCTGAAATGGACTGTTCGCTGACCAGTGCCGAGCTGTCCCACAATTGCATCCCCGGCTGCAGCCAGTCCACCTGTTCCAGCAGCATGGTCGATTGCATCACCATGCCGGCACCAATCAGCGCCATCAGCGCGATGCACAGGCTGGTGGACAGGACAAGCGGAACGGCACGCAACGAGGCAAACAACAATACGCCCAGGCTGATTCCGATGCCGGCGCCAATGGCACTGCCGGCAAAGACTGCCGCCCGGGTTTCGCTGGCGGCGGCAAATGCGGTGATATAAATCACGATCTCGGAGCATTCCCGGACCAGCGCGCAGACCACGGTAAGCGCCAGCAGCCACTGCAGCAGGCGCTGGTCCCCGTCACGTCTGGAATCCTCGCTGGCGACCCAAAATACCACGGCCACAATGCCGACAAACACGGCAATCTGCAGCGCCGCGCTGACAAGCTCCTGGCCGGCACCGTCGAAGGCATCGGTGATCGTATCGAGGGTGGAGGCGAATGCCACCACCGCAATGGCGATGACCGGCAGGGACCAGAACAGCCAGCTGGCCGGCAGGCGCAGGTTGCGTGACAGCGCCAGCAGCACACTGACCACCATTGCCGCTTCCAGCACTTCCCGCAGCACCAGGACCACAGAATTAATCAGCACCGCCAGACCTCACTCTGCTACCACCCGGCCCTGGGCGGTTTTCGGGTTGAATTCGCCAAAGAAGGGATACACTCCCGGCTGCAGGGGGCCGATAAAGATATTCGCCCTGCGCCCCCCCATGATGACCTTTTCCCGGTTGAGTTCGTAGCTCTCGAATTCCTCGGGGGTAGGATCCCGGTTGTAGACCACCAGCTTGACCTTGGTATTGGCCGGGATCCGCACTTCCTCCGGGTGGAAAAGATGGTCGCGTATTTCCAGTTCAACAACCGGGGTCTTGGCCAGCGCCAGGCTGGACACCAGGGACAGGCCAAACAGCGTGTAGCGCCCCCCTGTCATTCCCGGTTCTCCGCCGTTAGCGGCAGGTCTATCTGCACTGCCAGGCCGCCCAGTGAACTCTCCCCCAGCTCGATGCGGGCCCGGTGTACCTCGACAATATGGCGAACGATCGCCAGGCCCAGGCCCGCTCCCCTGGCGCCAGCGCCCTCGGTACTGGCAGAGCGGTAGAAGCGCTCGAATACCTGCTCCCGGTCGGCAGCGGGTATTCCCGGTCCGGAATCCTCCACCAGCAGGCGCACAGCATCAGCGAGCGGCTGCACCACCACCTTCACCTCGCCGCCACCGGGTGTGTATTTGCCCGCGTTGTCCAGCAGGTTACAGAGCAGCGTCTCCAGCAGCGCGGGGTCCCCCCTGAGCCGGGCCTCGTCGCCCTCCAGGGACAGCACCTGGTTGCGCGCGGCGAACTGGGGCCAGGCGTCAGCGGTAACGCGCTGGGCCAGGGAGTGCAGGTCAATATCCTGGAAGTTACCCACAATGAGTTCAGGATTGGTGCGGCTCAGGTCCAGAATCTGCTCGACAAGGTGATGCATGCGCTCGACCCCGGCGTTGGCATGCGCCAGTGCCGGCTCATCCGCCGGCAACTCCTCGGCCAGGTTGTGCAGGTGGACCTTGAGCACGCTCAGCGGCGTACGCAGTTCATGGGCGGCGTGGGCCGCGAAGTGTTTTTCCCGCTCGAACGCGGCGGCCAGGCGCGCCAGCAGTGAATTGGTGGACTCGATCAACTGGCGCAGCTCCGCGGGTGGGTTGTGCAGGGCTACTGGCGCCAGGTCATCACTGCGCCGGGCATTGATCTGCCGGCTCAGATCGTAGAGCGGCCGCAGCCCCCAGCCGACCAGCAACCACACCAGTACGGCCGAAACCGGCAACCACAGCAACAGCGGTAACACCGACTCCAGCACCACGTTCTCGGCCACTGTGTGGCGCAGGTCTGCCCGCTCCGCAACGATGTAGGCCGTGCCGTCCGGGGCGAACTGGGTATAGCTGAGCCAGCGATAGCCGGAAAAGTTGCCATAGCGGTAACCCTCGCTGAACTCCGCGATCGGCGCGGCCGGCGCCCCCGGCGAGGCCGCCAGTAGCTCACCATCGCGCCACACCTGGAATACCAGCAGGCGGGAAGAGGGGTCAGGTGGGGAGGCCAGCCCTTCGCCGGACCAGCTGAGCATGAGCAGGTCGCTGGCTTCCGCCAACTGGGTGTCCAGCATCTTTTCGGCCTCGGCCATGCTGGAAAGATAGCCGTTCAGCGCCGCGAGAAAGGACACCAGGGAAAAGGCGGCCATCAGCATGATGGCCAGGTAACTGCGTATTGAACTCATGCCGGCGGCACAGTGTAGCCAATTCCCCTCACTGTCTTGATCATCCTCTCTGGCAGCTTTTTGCGCAGGTGATGAATATGGACTTCCAGCGCGTTACTGGCAACCTCCTCGCCCCAGCTGTACAGGCGTGTCTCCAGGGCCTCCCGGGTCAGCACTTTGCCGGCGTTCTCCATCAGGGTTTTCAGCAGCATGTACTCCCGCCGCGGCATTTCCACTGTCTCGCCGGCCACCTTGACGGCATGGGCCGCCGTGTCCAGTTCGACATCGCCAATACTGATAAGACTGGTATTTGCCGCCGTCGACAAGCGGCGCTCGAATACCCGCAGCCGGGCAGCCAGTTCCTGCATCTCGAAGGGTTTGGCCAGGTAGTCATCGGCACCGCTGTCCAGTCCCACGATGCGGTCATTCAGCTGGCCTCTTGCCGTCAGCACCAGTACCGGCGTGCGCTGTCCATCCTGGCGCAGGCGAGAGAGCACCTCCAGCCCGTCCATGTCGGGCAAACCCAGGTCCAGCACCACCATGTCCGGCGGCTCCGCCCTGACCGCCGCCAGGGCCATCTTCCCGCTGCCGACATGGTCGACGGCAAAGCCCTCCTTGCCGAGCCCCTTTACCAGGCCGACCGCGAGAGAGTCATCATCTTCCACCAGCAGAATGCGCATGACCGGATTCTAGCCCGCGTGGCTGCTTACGGCCATCGCCCGGCGCTTGATGAGCGCCAGGTTCTTGCCCAGGGCTGCATCCACCAGGCCGGGGAATACGCTGTTCAGCCTGGCGAAAAAGCGCTCGCGACCGCCAATATGGCGAGCGGCCTTGCCCGAGGCCAGCAAGGCCAGCAACTCGCTGGCAACCGTCTCGGGTGAATCCGTGCGGTTACCCAGCTCGTCATTCAGCGCCACAACCTCCGGCGGATTCATGTCCGTGGCGACCGCCCGCGGTGCCAGGTACTGCACGCGCACGCCGCTGTCGGCAAGCTCGCGCCTGAGGGCCTCGGTGAAACCGCGCAGGGCAAACTTGCTGGCGCTGTAAGCGCAGTAGCCGGCGAAACCGATACTGCCGAATCCGGAACCGATGTTAACCACGCAGCCCTGGCGGGCCTGCAGCTGCGGCAACAGTGCCCGGGTCAGCAGCATCGGCGCCAGCAGGTTAACCTCAATCATTTGCTGCAGCTGTTGGTCGCTCTGCTGCTCCAGCAGGCCGAAGTGATTGACGCCGGCATTGTTTACCAGCAAATCAAGTTGGCCGTGACAGGCAGCCACCACACTGTCGCGCCCGGCCGCGGTCGTGAGGTCGGCTGCCACGCTGCTGTGACCGGCCCCGGGAAGCGTGGCGCGCAGCTGCTCCAGTCGCGCGTCGTCCCGACCCACCAGCACCAGGCGCGCGCCGGCGCCGGCGAGGCTGGCGGCCATCGCCCTGCCAATACCGCCGCTGGCGCCGGTCAATACGATCAACTTGCCATTGAGATCCATACGCTACTCCTAAGCCGCCAGCGACCTGGCGTCGCGCGGGTCGACGCTGTTATAAACATCGGCGTACAGGCGGTAAAACATTCTGGCGCAGTGAATGATCTGTTCATGGTCGACGGGATCGGTGATCCGGTTCATCAGGTTCTCAAAAAACTGCACGTGCTCGATATCCAGCGCGCCATGGGAGCTCAGGTAAGTGAACGCCTCTTTGCCGAGGCCGGCAGACCGGCCGATACATCTGGCCGCTTCATCGGCCATGGCAACGCTGGTGCCTTCGAGCACATGGACCATACCGAAAAAGCCCAGCGGATTGACCCGGTCGATGACATGGTAGGCATAAGCCACCATCAGTTCGGTCTCCGGGTTTGGCCTGCTGTTACGCACCCGTTCGGCATCGTAGCCACAGGCGCGAATATCATTGAGCACCCACTCCTGGTGACCCAGTTCCTCTTCCACGTACTCCGCCAGCGCATTGCGCAGCCACTCCCGGTCGCCCGGGATACGCGAACCGGCGGCCATCAGCAGTGGTGTGGTGTGCTTGACGTGATGATAGGCCTGGCTGAGAAACGCCACATAGAGATCACGATCGATCTCGCCGCCCAGCGCTTTCAGCAGCAGCGGATTGTTGAGCAGTTGCTGTCGCTCGCCAGCGGTTTGCTCCTGCAGGGTGTTAAAAAAATTCATATCAGCTTGCACTCCTGTGGTTCGCCATAAAGTTGTTCAATCAGCTCGCTGCAGGTGCTGGCGATGGCATTGCGTCGCGGTCTGCCGTTATCGGTCAACAGGCCATTGCGCACCGTCATCGGCTCCTGCAGCCGCTGCCAGCGCCTTACCCGGGCATAATCGGGAAGGCCGCGGTTGACCTCGTCAATCTGCTGCTGGATCAGCTGTTCGCCGGCAGTGGGGGCAGCCCAGATCAGGGCGCTGCAGTAGGGCATGCCGTCGCCGAGTACCACGGCCTGCTGGATCGGCCCGCTCGCCTGCAGTTCGCTTTCGACCCACTCGGGGCTGATATTGCGACCGTAGCTACTGACCAGCACATTTTTGCAGCGACCCTCAACCCTGAGGTAACCCTGGTCATCGAGTCTGCCAAGATCACCGGTCCGGACCTGACTTGCCCCCCAGGACTCGGGCTGGTTGAGGTAGCCGAGAAAGGTATTGCCGCTTACCAGTAGCTCGCCCCTGTCGACCTCGACCTGCACATGCGGCAGTACCCGGCCGCTGGTCGCCGCCTGCTCTGCCCGCGGCGTGTTGAGGCTGACCACCGAGGCGCATTCGGAAAGACCGTAGCCCTCGTAGACCGGAAAACCCGCCGCGCGACAGCGCTCCACCACCGCGGGGGCCACCCGGCCGCCACCGACAGCGACAAATCTCAGCGATTGCGGTGCTTGCCAGCCACCGCTTATGGCGCTATCGATCAGGGATAACAACTGGGGAACCAGGATCATGGTCTCCGGCTGACGCTGCTCGATTGCCCGCAGGAATTCCGCCGGCTGGACACCAGAACTGCCCGCCATCCCCATGCTGGCGGCGGAATAAACCAGGGAGCAGCCGCCCATGAGCAGCGGCAGGTAGATACCGGCGATATTTTCCAGCAGCGTGCTCAGCGGTAACGCACAGAGGTGTCGCGGTGACCGGATATCAATCACCTGGCCCAGAGAGCGGGCCACGCGCAGGCACTGGGCGGTTGCCAGGCAAACCCCCTTGGGTTGCCCGGTAGAGCCTGAGGTGAAGGTGAGTTTCGCGGTTGCTGGCGGCATGGCGGCTTCGCCAGCGACGGTAAGGGGGCGTAACTCCAGGCCCTCACAGGCCGCGGTGTCAGCGTGTGTCACCGCGGGCAGGCTGGCGATGCGCGGCGCCGAGGTCCGGTCGTAAACCAGGGTATCCACCCCCGCCGCCGCCAGCACATACTGCAGCTGTCCGTCACTGAAAAACGTCGGCAGCGGCACCAGTCGCAGCCCCTGGAACTGGCAGGCCAGGTCGGCGACGACCCACTCCACGGAATTATCGCAAAGCAGGCCGATGGTGGCGGCACCCCGGGTCTGCAGCAGCTTCGACAGCGCCTCCACCCGTTCCAGCAGTTGCCCGGCGCTGGTCGACCCGGCCTCACTCTCCAGCACGATGCGCTCGCCCGGGCCGCGCTCAAGCTGGGCACGCAATGCGTTCAACACCGCTGGCACCGGATAGCGTCAGCCAGGGTCGCAATCAGCGGCTGCTCCCTGCGCCACAGTTCGCCGATCAGGGGATGTTTCATCCCGTGCTCAACCCCGTCGCCGATATCCGCCAGGATCACTTGCGGACAACCCTGGTAATAGGACCCCCACTCACTGGCCCGTTCCCCCAGGCACCGGGCCTGCGCCTCTCCCAGCACCCGGGTCTGGAAACCACAACGCCGGATCGAGCGCCTCACGGTCCGGTTGGCGGCGAATACCAGGTAACTGATACCCGCCTGATCCAGCGCCGCCACCGCCAGCAGGTACAGAGTTACCGACATACCCGGGATTGAACCGGCCAAATTGCCGAGTTCCATCAATTGCCCCCGGTTTACCGGGCGGCCGAATTCCCGCTGGACGTGATAGTCCAGCGGCGTGTCCAGGTACTGTTCACAAAACAGCGATTGTCCCCGTGCGCTGCGCAGTCCCAGTGCGGCCTGGATGATCCCCTCCTGTTCCAGCGAGAAGAGCAGCGGCAGGTACTCCAGGACAGTGGCGCCATAGGCGGCGTGAAAAACGCCGGCTATAAACTGTTCCAGCCTCTCCCGTCCGGGATCACCGAGCAACAGGCTGTCCACCGTCAGGGGCGCGACACAACGAGTCGCGGCATCCAGCGCCGGGGACGGATAGCGGTGGATACAATCGGCAACCCTATCCATGCGCAGCTACTCCCCGGCAACCTGATCAAGACTGGTCATCAGCGCCCGGATTTCCAGGCTACGGCCCCTGTCAGCCAGCGGACGGTCGGTGCGCGGGGGCGCCGCCAGGGCTTTCTCGAGGTGCTCCCTGGCCGCGGCGATCTGATCCTTTTCCATCAGGAAATCGGCGTAGAAGAAATTGGCCGCCATGCCATCAGGATTGGCCTCCAGGCCCTGCAGCAGCAGTTGCTCCGCTTTTTCATCGTCGCCGAAACCGATCGGCCAGCCGGGGACTTTGGCGTAGAGCGTACCGAGGCTGGTGAGGGCAGAGCCGGCGAGCACCTGCGGGTCCAGGGCGATGGCATGTTCCAGGTCTTTTCGGGCGACTTTGGCATACTTCATGGCCGCCAGCGCGCTGGCCATGCCGGCATAAGTGGAGTTGGCGATGCCGCACCAGGTCAGCAGCTCCGCATCGTCCGCCCTGGCCGCGGTCAGCGTTTCACATTCTGCCACCAGGTCCCGCATGCCCTCCTTTTGCGCATCGCCGCTGGCAGCGAAATTGAGCTGGTCCCAGGTCGCCTGGACGCGGCTGGCCTGCGGACTCATGTCCGCCGCTGCGGCGAGACTGTAAAGGGAGGCGATGCAAGTCGCCAGCGCACAGCCAAGCAGTGCTGTTCTCATCTCATGTTCTCCTGGGCAAATTGCGGGATGAAAGCCAATCCCGATACTGGCGCCCAAGGTAGCAGCCGTTTCTTAACGAAAACTTACGGCGGCGCAGCTTTGCACCGTCCGGGTGGTCGAGTATTTGGGGGGGCGTATTTGGGCGGGCGACTTGCAGAGTTACCGTGCCGTTGCTAGGGTACTGGTAACTCATTGAACCGGAACAGATTTTAGCTTGCGTTTAATCACCGCCCCGGGGCGGGATATAAACACTTCATTTCGCTTTTCCTCTACCGGCTTCTCCCTGGTAGCGACTACTCGCTGCCAGTCGTCACTCCAGCGCCATCACTGCTGGAACAAAACCGCTTCCCCCCTCAGGAGACTATCGCTCATGGCGCCAGCATCACTGTCTCTGCTGCTGTTGTTCCCGCTGCTGGCAGCGCCTGCCATCGCGGCAAACCACAACGTCGAGGAATTGGAGGCCAGGGTCGCCCGGCTGACCGCTGAGCTTGCGGCAGCCAATGCCGCGCTGGCGGAAGCCCGCAACAGTGCGACAGATGCAGAGCAGCGACTGGCCACCCTGGAACAGCAGCACAGCGACATCACCATCGGCCCACTCACCGTCGGCGGCGCGGTGCGGGTGAACTACGTCCACGGCGACTACACCCTGAACGGCGACGCGCCACAGCGGGGCGGTAACGGCGGCAATATGGAGCTGGACACCTTCCGCATCAACATGGGCCTGCGCCACGAGCAGGTGATCGGTAAACTGGAGTATCGCTGGTACAACGGCTACAACTTCCTCCATACCGGCTGGCTGGGCTACGAGTTCGACGATGGCAGCCAGGTCCAGGCCGGGCTTACCCGGGTGCCATTCGGCCCGGGGCCCTACGGGGTCTCGCAAAGCTGGTTTTTCGACCTGCACTACTACGTCGGCCTCGCGGACGATATGGATGTCGGCGTCAAGTACCTGTTCCAGCGGGGCAACTGGGACCTGGCCCTGGCCTATTTCAACAGCAGCGAGCGCAACTGGAATGGCGCCAGCAGGGACAGCGCACGTTACAGCTATGACATCGTGCAATGGGAGTCAGCCATCGAGGACGATGGCACGGTAACCAGCGCGCCGGGCAACGGCTACGATGAACGCAACCAGCTCAACCTGCGGGCGATCTATCGCTGGCAGTCAGACGCGGTGCCCACCGAACTGGGTCTGTCGCTGCAGGCCGGGGAACTGCGTGGCAAGCGCACTGATGATGGCGACCATATTGCCGCCGCGGTGCACATGAAAAACAGCATCGGCAATTTAACCCTGGCGTCACAGCTGAGCCGCTATGAGATCGACATCGATGCCGACAACCGCCTGGGAACCGATGAGCTGGTGCCCATGGGCGCTTATGATTTCGCCTGGCCCGTGGCGACCGAGGCCTGGCTGCCGGCCGTCTCCCTCAGCTATCGCTACAACACCGACGCCCTCCCCTGGCTGGACTATGTCCTGCCCTACGCCGAATACAGCGGCATTCTCAAGGATTCGGACCTCCTCAACGACAGCGAAATGATCACCCTCGGGGCCGCCTGGGCCAGCGGAGGCTGGTACATCTACACCGATTATGTCTGGTCCAACGGCAACCTGTTTATCGGCAACGAGGGAGACGACTACACCAATATTTATAACGGGGTCGGTGATTTTGGCGCCAACGGTAACGACGCCTGGAACTACCGGCTGAACATCAACTTCGGCTATTACTTCTGAACCCAACCGGGGGCAACGCACACATGAGCAAAACACACTTAACCGACGCGCAGGGAGCCAGTGAACGCCAGACCCTCGCCCGCAAGCTGAAGCGGGTAGAGGAAGCCGCGCGCAAACGGGCCATTCGCGACCGGGAAGAATTTTTCGGCCTGCAAATCCGCCCCACCGCCTCCGTTGAAGACGATGCCGAGGGCAGGTCTCCGGGGGATGATAACTGGACCAGTTTCGGCTTTGACGTGCATCCCCAGGTCACCCTCGCATCTTCTGCCATCCTGGTAGTGTTCATACTGCTCACCCTGATGTTCAAGGAGAACGCCAACCAGTTTTTCCAGACCCTGCTCGCATTTATCACCAACAACGGCGGCTGGTTCCTGGTGCTGGCCAGCAATGTGTTCATCATCGCCGCGGCGTACTTCGCCTTCGGCAAGTTTGGCAATATCACCATCGGCGGAGATGACGCCAGGCCCGAATTCAGCACCCTGTCCTGGTACGCCATGTTATTGAGCGCCGGCATGGGCATTGGCCTGATGTTCTGGAGCGTCGGCGAACCCATTTTCCACTACGCATCGCCCTCACCCATGTTCGGCGAGATCGAGCCCGGCACCCCGGCAGCGGCGCAGGCGGCAATGGGCGTGACCTATTTCCACTGGGGCGTACATCCCTGGGCGGTGTATGCCATCGTGGGTCTGGGGCTGGCATTCTTCGCCTACAACCGCGGCCTCCCGCTTACCATTCGCTCCATGTTCTATCCCCTGCTGGGCGACCGCATCTATGGCTTCTGGGGCAACGTGATCGATATCATGTCGGTACTGGCGACCCTGGTGGGCCTGGCGACCTCACTGGGGCTGGGCGTCAAGCAGATCAACGCCGGCCTGAATTACCTGTTCGATGTCCAGGTGTCCGTTGCTACCGAGGTCACCCTGATCGCTATTATTACCGGCATCGCCACCCTGTCCGTCATGGCGGGCCTGGACCGGGGCGTGAAGCTCTTAAGCCAGGCAAACATGATGCTTGCCGGCGTCTTCCTGCTGTTTCTACTGGTTGCCGGACCGACCGTATTCCTGCTCAACGGCATGGTCCAGAACCTGGGCTTCTACCTGAGGATATTCCCGGAGCTGAGCCTGTGGACCGAAACCTTCAGGGAGACCAACTGGCAGGGCAGCTGGACCATATTCTACTGGGCCTGGTGGATTTCATGGTCGCCCTTCGTCGGCATGTTCATTGCGCGAATCTCCAAGGGCCGCACGGTCAGGGAATTCATTGTTGGCGTGATCGTGGTGCCTACCCTGCTGAGCTTTATCTGGATGTCGACCTTCGGCGGCGCGGCCCTGTTCCTGCAGGGAACGGGGGTGGCGGATATCGTCGCGGCAGTCAATGAAGACGTGGCCACGGCAATGTTTGTCATGCTGCACCACTTCCCCCTGGAGGCGGTACTGTCGCTCATCGCCGTGGTACTGGTCACGGTGTTCTTCGTCACCTCCTCCGACTCCGGGTCCCTGGTGGTCGATCATCTCACCTCCGGCGGCAAACTGGATTCACCCACCAGGCAGCGGGTATTCTGGGCCCTGATGGAGGGCGCCATCGCGGCCGTACTGCTGATTGGCGGCGGCCTGACCACCCTGCAGACCGCGTCAATTACTACCGGGCTACCCTTCGCACTTATTCTGATGGTGGGCATTTACTCGCTATACGTGGGCATGGCGGAAGAAATCTACGTGGAAAAAGCCGTGGCCAAAGCGGTGCGTTCCGCCGAGGAGGAGCACCTGTTGCATGAAGCGGTCCACAATGCGGTGGAAAACAGCCACTAGCGCCTGTTCGCTCTCAGCGGGCGACCCCTGCCGCCACTGGTCCTGCGGTCTGGCGAGACGGTAACGCAGGGCATAACAAGTTGGACCGGGGCCCGCTAGTGGGCTCGGTCCGTTGATCGTACGATTATCAGCGGTAATATCCTCAGACCGGCGGCACACACCTGCGGCATCGGCATCACCTACGAATACTGAGAGCAATTACGATGAAGAAATTACTGCTGCTGGTTCTGCTAATCGGGGCCGCCATCTACTGGTACCTGCCACGGGTGGATGCGCCCCAGCGCGAAGGTACAATGAACGTCGCTGCCCTGGCCGCCCCGGTCAGGGTACTGCGGGGGGACGACGGCATACCCTACCTGTATGCCGACTCCCTCGCCGACGCACTGACCGCCCAGGGCTTCCTGCACGCCCAGGACCGCTTGTTCCAGCTGGAATTGCACCGTCACCTGGCCCACGGCCGGCTGGCGGAATTCGTTGGCGAAAAGGGTCTCCGTAACGACCGCATCGTGCGCCTGGTCGATATTCCCGGCTTTACCCGGCGCTACCTGAAGCGAATCAGCGCGGCGGAGCGAGACTACCTGCAGCGCTATGTCGATGGCATCAACAGTTACATCAACAGCCATCAGGACGATTTCCCGCTGATGCTCGGGGTCATGGGCCACGAGGTCAGCCCCTGGACCGTTACAGATGCGCTGGCGATTACCCAGTTTCGCATCTGGAGCAGCAGCATCAACTGGCGCCAGGAATTGCTGACCCTCAGGCTCTACGACGAACTGGGACCGGAACGGGCCGCGCAACTTGCGCCCATCACCGTCAACCCCGACGACCCGCGTACCCTGCCGGAAGCCGCGCTTTCAGGCGCGCAGGCTGCACTTGATATCGACCTGGACCTGCGCTACGACGACAGCCTGTTCAGCGAGTTCGAACCCCGCTACGCTATCGGCAGCGATGGCTGGGCAACCGGCCCGGCAAAATCCGCGGGCAAGGCCCCGATCATTTCCGGTGATCCCCACCTCGATGCCCGTCATCTTCCCGGCTTCTGGTATCCCATGGGTGCGGTAACGCCGGAGCTGCGCGTGGTGGGTGGCTCTACGCCGGGCAACCCCGGTTGGGGCATTGGCCGCAACGAACACATTGCCTGGACGGGTACCAATGGCTACGCCGACGTCGTCGACCTCTACCTGGAGCAGGTGGACCCGGACAATCCCGCCCACTACCTGGAGGGGGAAGCATCTGTTCCCTTCACCGTGCGCGAGGAGACCCTGCGGATCAAGGATGAGGACGCAGCAGGCGGCTACCGCAGCGAGACCATGACCATACGCGAGACCCATCGCGGTCCGGTGATTTCCGACCATGGCATGAGCATGGTTGAAGGCAGGGTCTTGTCGCTGCGCTGGTCGGTACCCCTGTACGCCGGCCCCGACGCGGGCAACCGGGAGTTGTTAGTGGCGCAGTCGGTTACCGAGGCGACCGCCGCCATCAGTAAGATGGCGACACCGCTCAACCACGTGGTAGCGGATGTGCACGGCAACATTGCCATGGTGCCATCGGGGCTGGTGCCCCTGCGCTCCCGCGGCAACGGCCTGCTGCCGCTGCCGGTGACCGGAGAGGATAACTGGGTGAAGCGTATCCCCCATGCGCAAATGCCGATTCAGCGCAACCCGCAGCGCCAGTGGGTGGGCTCCACCAATCATCGCGTTACCCCGGCGGATTACCCCTATGAATATTCCACTCACTTTTCACCGCGCTGGCGCTACCTCAGGCTGCAGCAGTTGATGGAAAAACCAGTGTTGAGCGCCGACGATCACTGGGCTGCCAACCAGGATGTATTCAACACCCTGGCGCAGCGGTTGCGTCCGTGGCTGGTAAGGCTCTACGCCGACGAACCCGCGCTGGCACCCATGGCGGCGGTACTCGCAGACTGGAACCTTGAAGACAGTATCGACCAGGCCGGGCCGCTGATTTTCCAGTCCGTGTTCCGCCACCTGGCGAATGAAATGTTCGCCGATGATATGGACGCGACGCTGTTGACCGAATACCTGGACCAGCAATACTACTGGGTAGAGCGTTTCCTTTACCTGCTGGAGACGAACGACAGTCGCTGGGTGGACGACAGCCGCACACCGCAGCGTGAATCCAGTGACGACCTGGCGCTGCGGGCCGGGCAGCTGGCACTGGCGGAACTGGGCGCCGCCTGGGGCGATACTCCCGCCAACTGGCGCTGGGGCGACGAACACACGATCACTTTCTTCCATCCCTTCATACCGGGTGAGACGGCCGCCCGCTGGCTGGGTGAAGGTATCAGGCCCATGGGCGGGTCATCGGAAACCCTCAATCGCGGCATGTATATGTTCAGCAATCCCTACCAGGCTCGCATCGTGGACTCGGTGCGGATGATTGTGGACCTGGCGGACAACGACAAGGTGCTGGCACATTTCCCCGGTGGCGTCAGTGAGCGCTGGTTCGACCAGTGGAACAGCAACTTTGTCGATGACTGGCTGAACAGCGGCAAACGCTACTGGTGGTTCAGCGACCGGGCCATCGCTGACAACACCGATTCCGAGATGATTCTCGCACCCTAGCGGGCGTCAGGCCCTGGGATCGCGGACATACATGGCGGTGCCGTTGCGCAGCTCTATCTTGAACAATTCCGAGGCCTTGATCAGGTCGCTGATTCGCCGGTAGCCATAGTTGATTGAGGAAAAGGAACTGTTGTTGTTGGCGATATAGCTGGCCACCTGCCCCATATTGGCCCAACCGTCGTCGTCGGCAGCCTGGTCGACGGCGGTGCGCAGCAGCCGCACGAGGGCGCTGTCCTGCCTCAGTTTGGCCTTGCTCTTGCGCGGCGGCGCCGTACCACTGTCTGACTCGTTGTCACCATGACTGGCCAGGTTTTCGATATAGATAAACGGCGAGCAGGCATCAACAAAGGCCCGTGGCGTTTTTTTCTGGCCGAAGCCATACACCGGGAATCCGCTTTCCAGGATGCGCAGTACCAGCGGGGTAAAGTCGCTGTCGCTGGTCATCAGCGCAAAGGCGTTGACGTTGTCGCTGTAGAGCAGGTCCATGGCATCGATAATCATGGCCGAGTCGGTGGCGTTCTTGCCTTTGGTGTAGGCGAACTGCTGCATTGGCCTGATGGCATGCGGATGCAGTTTTTCCGCCCATCCGGACAGGCCGGGATTGTTCCAGTCGCCGTGGGCGTGGCGCACATTCACCGTACCGTGCTTGGCCAACTCTTCCAGCACACCCTCAATCGCGTTGTGGGTCACATTGTCGCAGTCGATCAGTAATGCGATCCGTTTCGTTTCCGGCATGTCTCACTCCCTGTCAGCCCGAATATAGGTGCGAGCCCGAATGGAAACGCCGGGCCACAACGGCAGTCTACACCAAATGCCAGCTGTTACTCCGCCACCCGTCCTGCCGCCCGCGCCTCAAGCTCTCCCTGCGCGACAATCCAGGCGTCCAGGCGCGTTTCCAGCACCGGCAGGGGCACGGCGCCGCCGGCCAGTACCAGGTCGTGAAAGGCGCGAATATCGAAGCCCTCTCCCAGGGCCTGTTGCGCCTTCGCCCGCATGGCCTGGATCCGCAGCATACCCGCCTTGTAGGACGAGGCCTGGCCGGGGGACAGCAGGTAGCGGCGAATCTCGGCCCGCGCGGTGGCTAGCGGAATGGGGGCATTGTCGAGAAAGTAATCCACAGCCTGCTGTTCACTCCACTGCATGGCGTGCAGGCCACTGTCCACCACCAGGCGCATGGCCCGCCACTGCTCATTGACCAGCCGGCCAAAGTCCATGAACGGGTCGGTGAATGCCCCCATTTCTTTCGCCAGGGCCTCGGAGTAGAGCGCCCAGCCCTCACCGTAGGCGGAATACCACACGTCCCGCCTGAACATCGGCATTTCCTCGTTCTCCAGGGCAATGGCAACCTGCATATGATGTCCGGGACTGCCCTCATGGTAGGCGGTGGTCTCCATATCAGTGATATTCATGGCCCGCATATCCGACATATGCAGGTAGTAAACACCCGGGCGACTGCCATCCGGCGTGCTTTCCGAATAAAAGGCCGCGGCACCGTCCACCTCACGGTAGGGCTCGACCCGTTTTACCACCAGTGGCGCCCGCGGCAGGCGCCCAAAGTAATCCGCCAGACGACTGTCAATAAACTCGAGATAGCCCCGGGTTTGCTCGATATACTGCGCGCGCCCCTGCTCGGTCCCGGGGTAGTAAAAACGGTCGTTCTCGCGGACAAAGCCAAAAAACTCATCCAGATTGCCGTCAAAGTCCAGCTGCTCCCTGATGGCGTCCATCTCGGCAAGAATCCTGGCTACCTCGCGCAGCCCCAGTTCATGCACTTCCTGCGGCGACATCGATGACTGGGTGTAGTGCCCCAGGCGATACTGGAAGTAGGCATCGCCATTGGGCAGGGCATAGACTCCGCGGGCCTGCTCATCGCTGTTTTCCAGGTCCTTCTCATGCCAGCTTATGATCCGCTGGTATGCCGGCACCAGTGAGTTCATCAGCGCTTTCTTCGTTTGCGTCAGCAATTGCCCGGCCTGGGCATCGTCGATGTCGCCCCGTTCCTGCAAGCGGGCAAGTTTGCTGCGGGCATCACCCCAGATCCCGGATTTGTCGCCCGCGGTGCCGAAAACAATGCCCTCGACAATCAGCCGGCTCTGCTGGATGACATCCTGGTAGGCAAACCGCGGTGGACGAATCCCCTTGCTGGCCGCGAATTCGACCCGGTCCTGCAATTGGCCCAGCGCCCTGCCCCAGCCTTCAAGCCGGGAAACATAGGCGACCATATCGGCATGGGAGTCCACGGTATGCATATTGATCATGAAGTTCAGTGGCTCGGTATGCGCCCCACTCCAGGTGGTCATCACATAGTCGTGGTCCCTGAAGGGCGCCCAGGCGGCGAAATCCCTGACCCGGTACATCCAGAAATCGTAACTGACCCTGCCCTCGGTGGAGAGGGCCTGGTAGTCAAAGCTGGTTGCCAGTTCCCGACCGGTTTCCGCGATCCAGCGCAGAAAGTCCGCTTCCGCCTCGCGGCTGAAGTCGTCCACCCGGCCGTATTGTTGCTTGCGACCAAGCTGGGTAAGCGCTACCGGGCTCCTGCTCAACTCCTCCTCGTAGCGCAGGTCCAGCCACTGGTGCAGGCGCGCGGTTTCTTCTGCGGGGCCTGCGATCGTGGCGGGGGATACAAGTGAGATGGCGATTCCCAGGCACAGGGGGACTAACGGTATTACACCCATATTTGAATAGTTCCGGGTCGTGGATTCAATGCGTCAATAGATTACAGCGTGGCGCAGCCGCACTGCGGGCGCCGGCAGCATCGCGAGCGCGCTAAGGTACGGGTTTGGCGGTCTGTATTCAAGGCCTGCCGCGCCTGGCTGGCCTCGGGGAAGGAATCTAGAATCGACTGCGAAAGGAGAAGCCGAACACCGGGGCGGTCTCGTAATTTGTGCTCGCGACCTGCTTTCCCCGCCCCGTTTCCAGGCTCAGTTCACCGTTGAGCTCGGCGCCGAGGAACAGGCTGGCGCTGGTCATTGGCCAGGGCGAATAATCCACCGAGATCAACAGCGGGGCACTCCGGTCCTCACCAATGGCGGACTGCGCCTGGCCATCGTCCAGCGCAAAGCGAATCTTTTCATAGCGCGCCAGCGCGGACAGCCGCCAGCGCTCGTTCAGCCGATAGGCCAGGGTGAACCCCGGGCCCTGGGAGGCGGCCAGCCCCCGCCCCGTTTGCAGGGCGAGGCGGTCGGTAATCTGCCAGTCCACCACCAGGATCGGAAAGGCGTTACTGCCGCCGCCCAGTTCGCTGTACCAGCCGAATCCCGGCCCCAGGGTCAGGCGGTCGGAAAACCGCCATCCCATGCCCGCGATCAGGCCTTCGCTGCGTCCGTCGCTGAGACTTGCGCCGCGCTCGGCGTAGCTGCGAACACTGGGAATGACAATGTAATCCGACTTTTCACCGACACTGAAGCGGATTGGCAGCGACAGCCGGTAATCCTCGATACGCTGCCAGGGACGCAGGCCCTCGATACGGGCGTCGTCAGCGAACACATAATTGGAGCTGCCCCAGCCGAGCGACAGGGACACGCTGTTGCGGCGGTCCCAGGCGTAGCCGCTACTGGCCTGCAGAAACGCGCGATTTACGCTGAACCCACCCTCAGCGTCCTCGAAGTCAGTGTCAACCTGGTGCAAGGCGCCGCCGGCCACGCTCCAGACCCAGGGCCCCCGCGCTGGGTTGCCGGCATCACTGGCCCCGGCCTGCACAGCGAACAGCGCCAGCAGGCAAAACAGGGAATAGAATCGAGTCATGGGCATTACCACTGGGGGAGTCTGTACAGCTTACGTCCAGCCTGCAGCTGCGGATCAGTTTTTATCCTGGTCGACCCAGATTAGCTCCCTGGTGTCAAAGCCGAGGTCGCTGACACGCTGCACAAAGTCCCGCTTGACGTCCTCGCCGACCCGCGGGGATCTGGCCAGCAACCAGAGATAGTCGCGCTTGTGTCCGGTGACATAGGCGTAGCTGCCGTCACCGGCCAGCGCAAAGATCACATAGGACGCATAAATCGGCTGGAAAAAAGACACCTCGAGATGGCCCACATCGGCAGCGCCGGCGAAACGGGCCACCGCACTGGCCTGCCGCCACTCGTCCTCGGCGTCATCAAAGCCACGATTGAGTACGCTCACCGTGCCGTCGTCCTGCAGGGCGTAGTCCGCGGTGATATTAGACTGGCCCCGTTCGAAGGAATGGTCCAGCCTGGCGATCTCGTACCAGCGCCCCATATAGGCATCCGCTTCGAAGTCGCTGACCGGCGCAATGCCATCGGGTAAGCCGGTACAGCCGGTCAGCAGCTGCAGGCAGGCAAGCATCAGAGTGACGGCCGCAATCCTGCCGGCGGCGTAAACGGTGCTGTTCAACATTCGATCTCCGGGCCGCAGTCGTCCTGCAACGGCCTGGTCAGGCTGATAGCCCCGCGCACCTGGCCGAGTTGGTAACCGCGAGCGCTATCGTCAGGGTAGTACTGCTCCAGCGCTGCGGTCACCTCGCCGGACAGGCTTTCGCCATGGCAGGCCAGGCACAGGGGTGCTGTTACCTGGGCCCGCATGTAGCGATAGTGGGCCGGCTGCAATGCGTCACTGAACAATTCGGCCGCTGGCTCACCTGCGGCCTGGCGCTGGTCAAACTGCTCGAGAATCTGCCGCTCCCAGGCATCGGGGACGGCGCGGCTCGCGTTGCGCTGGCGCAGGCTGACCCGCCTGACCTGCCAGCCGGAGCTGGCGCTCAGGCTATCGGCGATGTCGGGGGCAATGTCGGCACAGACCTCGATCGCCCGCACCGGGCCGCCCTCTGTCATTGCCTGCTGCAACTGCGGCTTGAGCTGACCGACAAACTCAGCGGCCAGGGCAGTGGCCTCCTGCCGCAGCTCTGCCTGCCGGTCGGCGTGGGCCCAGGTCGCCAGCAGGGCCTGAAGGACAAAAAACAGAGCCAGTCTCACCATGCACCTCCTCAAGGTACTCATATAAAAGTAGAATACCGCACACACCTGACAAATACTTGCCATGAATCAACAGATCAGCATCGATTTCCGCAGTGATACCGTAACCCGCCCCTCCCCGGCAATGCTGGATGCCATGATGGCGGCCGAGGTGGGCGATGACGTATTCGGCGATGACCCCACCGTAAACGCCCTGGAGGCACACGCCGCCCGCCTGACTGGCAAGGAGGCCGCGCTGCTGTGCACATCCGGCACCCAGAGCAACCTGGTGGCCCTGCTCGCCCACTGCCAGCGCGGTGACGAGTACATCGTCGGCCAGGAAGCCCATACCTACAAGTACGAGGGCGGAGGTGCCGCGGTGCTGGGGGGTATCCAGCCCCAGCCCATCGAGTTCGAGCCCGATTCCACCCTGGACCTGGACAGGGTGCGCGGCAAGATCAAGGCGGATGACGACCATTTCGCCAGGTCGCGCCTGCTGTGTATCGAGAACACCCGTTCCGGCGACGTCCTGCCGCTGGACTACCACTCCCGGGCCGCCGCATTCTGCAGGGAAACAGGCCTCGCCCTGCACCTGGACGGAGCGCGGCTGTTCAACGCCTGTGTCGCCCAGAATGTCGACGTGACCGCAATCAGCCAGCATTACGACACGGTATCCCTGTGCATTTCCAAGGGACTGGGGGCGCCGGCCGGCTCGATTCTGGTCGGCAGCGCGGCGCTGGTCAGGGAGGCCCGCAAGTGGCGCAAAATGCTCGGCGGCGGTCTGCGCCAGGCGGGCTATATCGCCGCCGCCTGCCAGTTCGCGCTGGAAAACAATGTCCAGCGGCTGGCGGAGGATCACGCCAACGCGCGCTTGCTGGCCGAGGGCCTGAGCACCATCCCGGGCATTCAGTGTCAACCGGGTTCAGTACAGAGCAATATGGTGTTCATAGGCGTTGCCAGTGCCGACACGGGCAGAGCGCTGGAGAGCTTCCTCGCCCGGGAAGGCATTGCAATACTCGGCGGCCGGGTCATGCGGCTGGTCACCCACCTGGACATTGACGCCGACGGTATTGGCCAGCTGATTGCCGCCTGCGAACGTTTTTTCGACCAGGCGGGCGGATAACGGTCATGGGCCATGGGCAAAACCCGGCAGCAGTCACGCTTGACCTTCCCCCGGGGGGAAGGTCTACACTTGCCCCTGTTAACAGTCGACTATCCCCGAATGGATAAGCCATTGCACAGTTTTCGTTACACTCTGGCAGTGCTGCTCTCCGCGCTGATTTCACTGCAGGCGCTGGCGACAGTGGCAGCCCCCTGCTCTCCCGCGGTGGATGACGGCGGCGCCATGGCCACTGCCATGGATGATTCCAGCCACCACGCCCACCACGGCATGGCCGTTGCAGATAATGCAGCGGGCGCTGCGACTAACGACTGCTGTGATGCCGGTTATTGCTCCCAGGGTGGCTGTGTTTCTATCGCGGCGGCAGCCGGCGCCGCACTCCTCCACGCAGATCAGCTGTCTACTGAGGCGCCCGCGGCTATGGCGGCCAGTTCCCCTCTGCACTCCCCCAACAGGCTGTTTCGTCCCCCCTCCGCCTGATTCCGCAGCAGCGGTTCGCCCGTAATCTGGCGATGACCGATTATTGACCTGCTCCCTCGACGGGAGAAACGACAATCACGCTGTGGCCGGCCGCCGGCTGTGGCACTGCTATTGACTGGATTGGCCATGAAATCTGCAACAGAAGCTGTTGTACCTCTGGTTCCCGGCCCCGGGCTGCTCGCCCGGCGCCTGGCGACCCTCGTTTTGTTATGCGCCGGGCTGGCGGTCGCCAGCCTGGCAAGGGGCTTGAGCCTGGAGCAGGCCATAGCGCTCGCCCAGGACAGTGACCCGTGGATAGCCGGCAGCCAACAGCGCCAGTCCGCGCTGGCGGCCGAGCGCATCGCCGCGGGAGCCCTGCCGGACCCGATGATCAGCGCCGGTTTCGCCAACCTGCCCACCGATAGTTTTGATTTCGACCAGGAGGCGATGACCCAGTTCAAGGTAGGCGTCAGCCAGCTGATCCCGCGCGGGGACAGCAGGCAACTGCGCCAGCAGGAACTGAGCTCGCTGGAGGCGCAACATCCCCTGCGTCGCGCCGAGCGCCGTGCCCGGGTGGCGACAGAGGTAGCCGTGGCCTGGCTGGAGGCCTGGCGGGCGCGGGAAACCATCCGCCTTATCGAAGCCGACCGGGACCTGTTCGAGCAGCTGGTCGATGTCGCCCGCTCAAACTATGCCAGTGCCCTCGGCCAGACCCGGCAACAGGACCTGATCCGGGCGCAACTGGAACTGACCCGTCTGGACGACCGCCTGGTACAGCTGGATGAAGCGATGGCAGTGGCGCTGTCACAGCTATCACAATGGCTGCAAACCGCCAGCGCCCTGACGCCCGTCAGCGCCACCCTGCCGGCGATTGAGCTCGCAGACACGGACGGGCTCCTGGGCCCGTCACCACCCTCTGAGCAGGATCTCGCGCGCCGGCTCAGCCGACACCCCGCCGTACTGAGCGTGGACAGGGAACTGGAAGCAAGGCGCACGGGTATAGCCCTGGCGGAACAGCAATACAAACCACAATGGCGGGTGAACGCCAGTTACGGCTACCGGGATGACGATCCGCGGGGGCCGGAGCGCCCTGACTTTTTCTCCCTGGGGGTCTCCATTGACATGCCCTTGTTCAACTCGACAGCACAGGATAACCAGCGAAAGTCCGCCGTCGCCAGGACCGAAGCGGTGCGCACCGAGCGCGCCCTGCTGCTGCGCAAGCTGGTAGCCGGGTTACAGAGCCAGCTGGCAAGGCTCACGCGACTGGAGCAGCGCGATGCACTGTACCGCTCACGCCTGCTGGAAGAAATGCGTTACCAGGCCGAGGCCTCGCTTAGCGCCTATACCAACGACGATGGCGACTTTGCGGAAGTGGTCCGGGCGAAAATCGCCGAGCTCAACGCCCGCATCGACGCCCAGAATATCCGCGTCGACCGGCAGATCACCCTGGCCAGACTCAATTACTTTTTAACCGTGGCTGACAGCAGCGAGGAGCGGGCGCAATGAATAACAACAGGATGGCGCTGGTTGCCGGCGTATTGATCGGCGCCGCCGGCATACTCGGGGGCCTGTTCCTCTCCGGCCAAACCGGCCCCGAAGCCAGGCAACAGCCGGCGGAAGAAAAGCCGCTGTACTGGGTTGCCCCGATGGACAGCAACTATCGCCGTGACGGGCCGGGCAAGTCCCCCATGGGCATGGACCTGGTACCCGTATATGCCAGCCAGCGGCAAGCGGGCGTGGTCGAGATCGCGCCGCAAGTGGTCAACAACCTCGGGGTCCGGACCACGCGGGCCCGGCGCGATTCCCTGAAGCAGCTGATCCGCACGGTCGGTTACGTGAAGTACAACGAGGACCGGCTTATTCACATCCACCCCCGGGTCGAGGGCTGGGTCGAGAAACTGCATGTCAAAGCGTCTGGCGACCCGGTGGCCAGGGGCCAGGCTATTTACGCGCTGTACTCGCCGGAGCTGGTGAACGCCCAGGAGGAATTCGTACTGGCCCTGCGCCGTGACAATGAACGCCTGCTGCAGGCCGCCGAGGACCGGCTGCGGGCACTGCAGCTGGACGATGACTTTATTGCCGCGCTTAAACGCCAGAAAACTGTCCAGCAAACCGTCACCTTCAGGTCGCCGCAGCAGGGCGTGGTGGACAACCTCAACATTCGCGAGGGCTTCTTCGTCGGCCCTGATACCACCTTGATGTCCATTGGCGCGCTGGACGACGTCTGGGTAGAAGCGGAGATCTTTGAAAGCCAGGCGGCAATGGTGGCCATTGGCCAGCCGGTGGAGATGCAGCTGGACTACCTGCCCGGTCGCCTGTGGCGGGGACAGGTGGACTATATCTACCCCTCGCTGGAGGCCAGCACCCGCACCCTGCGGGTAAGGCTGCGCTTCGACAACGCGGATGGCCAGCTCCGGCCCAACATGTTCGCCCGCATCCGGATCGAGACCGGCGACAATTCGGAACGGATCATTATCCCGCGGGAAGCCCTGATACGCACGGGCAAGCAGGACCGGGTAGTGCTGGCACTGGGAGATGGACAGTTCAAGTCAATCGCCGTGACCGCCGGTCGTATCGCCGGCGACAGTGTGGAGATTCTGGCCGGTCTGGAGGCCGGCGAGGAAATTGTCGCCTCGGCCCAGTTCCTGCTCGATTCCGAGTCCAGCAAAAGCTCGGACTTCAAGCGCATGGAACCGGCGCGCACACAAGCCATGGAGCACGACATGGGGCACGACATGGAACCCGGCATGGAGCACGACATGGATCACGACATGGATCACGACATGGACCACAACATGGAACCCGGCATGGAACACGGTGAGGGACATGTCCATGATTGAAGCTACCATTCGCTGGTCGGTGCAGCATCGGGTGCTGGTGCTGCTGGCAACGGCGATTCTTGTCGGCAGTGGCCTGTTCGCCCTGCGCAACACCCCCATCGACGCCATTCCCGACCTCTCTGATGTACAGGTCATCATCAAGACCAGTTACCCGGGACAGGCCCCGCAAGTGGTAGAGGACCAGGTCACCTATCCCCTGACCACGGCCATGCTGGCAGTACCGGGGGCGGTCAATGTCAGGGGCTTTTCCTTTTTCGGTGACTCCTATGTCTATGTGATTTTCGACGAGGACACCGATCTGTACTGGGCCCGCAGCCGGGTCATGGAATACCTCAGCCAGGTTGCCCCCTCCCTGCCGGAGGCCGCCAGGGCGCAACTGGGACCAGACGCCACCGGCGTTGGCTGGGTATACCTGTACGCCTTGACCGACCCTAGCGGTCGGCACGACATCAGCGAACTGCGCAGCATCCAGGACTGGTTTCTCAAGTACGAGCTCCAGGGAGTGCCGGGCGTTTCCGAAGTCGCCACCGTGGGCGGCATGGTCAAACAGTACCAGGTAACGGTCGACCCCGACCGCCTGCGTGCCTACGACATCCCACTGGCGCGTATCCAGAACGCGATCAAGCAGGCCAACCAGGAAGTGGGCGCCTCCGTGGTGGAAATGGCGGAAGCGGAATATATGGTCCGCGCCTCCGGTTACCTCAGTAGCATCGACGACCTGAGGAACATCCCGCTGGCGGTCAACGACAAGGGCACGCCCCTGCTATTGGGTGATATTGCCGACATCCGCACCGGCCCGCAAATGCGCCGGGGCATCGCCGAACTTGATGGCCGGGGTGAAGTCGTCGGCGGCATCATCGTCATGCGTTATGGTGAAAACGCCCGGGCCACGATCGAGCGGGTCAAGTCCAGGCTGGAAGCACTCAAAAGCAGCCTTCCCCCGGGCGTGGAGATTGTTCCCGTTTACGATCGCTCCGGCCTGATTCAACGCGCGGTGGACAACCTGTGGCAAAAACTGGGGCAGGAACTGTTGATGGTGGCCCTGGTCTGCCTGGTTTTCCTGTTTCACCTGCGCTCATCGCTGGTAGCGGTAATCAGCCTGCCCATTGGCATACTGGCAGCCTTCATCGTTATGTACCTGCAGGGTTTGAACGCCAACATCATGTCGCTGGGTGGCATCGCGATTGCCATCGGTGCCATGGTGGATGGCGCAATCGTGCTTATCGAGAACATGCACAAACACGTTGAACGCACGCCCCTGACCAACAAAAACCGCTGGCAGGTGGTTGCCGATTCGGCGGCGGAGGTCGGACCTGCCCTGTTCTTCAGCTTGCTTATTATCACCGTTAGCTTTGTGCCGGTGTTTACGCTTGAGGCCCAGGAAGGGCGCATGTTTTCGCCACTGGCTTTTACCAAGACCTACGCCATGGCCGCCGCTGCCGCACTGTCAGTGACCCTGGTACCGGTGCTCATGGGTTATTTCATTCGCGGCCGGATCATGCCAGAAAACAAAAACCCGGTGAATCGGGTGCTGGTGGCGGCCTACAAGCCGCTGCTCACGCCGGTGCTTGCGCACCCCAGGACACTGCTGGCAGTCGCCCTGCTCCTGCTGGCAAGTGGTTTGTGGCCGATGCAAAAAATTGGCAGTGAGTTCATGCCGCCGCTGGATGAGGGCGATATCATGTACATGCCCACCACCTACCCGGGGATATCCATCGGCAAAGCCCGGGAAATCCTGCAACAGACCGACAAGCTCATTCGCACCGTTCCCGAGGTGGATACCGTATTCGGCAAAATCGGTCGCGCGGAAACCGCAACCGACCCGGCGCCGCTGACCATGATAGAAACTTTTATCCAGCTCAAACCCGAGAGCCAGTGGCGCCAGGGCATCAGCAGCCAGGATATCCGCCGGGAACTGGATGCTCTGATCCAGGTACCGGGCCTGACCAATGCCTGGGTAATGCCGATCAAGACCCGCATCGACATGCTCGCCACCGGGATAAAGACCCCGGTGGGGATAAAGGTTGCCGGCCCTGACCTGACGGTTATCGAGGACATCGGCAAGCAGCTGGAAGATATCCTCGCCGCTGTCCCCGATACCGCTTCCGTCTACTCGGAGCGGGTCGCCGGGGGCCGCTACATCAAGGTCGACATAGACCGCAGTCGCGCGGCCCGCTATGGAATGAGCATCACCGATATCCAGCAGGTCGTCGCGACCGCCATCGGCGGGGTCAATATCACCAATACGGTTGAAGGCCTCGAACGCTACCCGGTTAACGTGCGCTATCCCCAGGATTACCGGCAATCGCCAGAGGACATGGCCCTGCTGCCGGTAGTGACTCCGGCGGGCCAGCGTATTGCCCTGGGAGATGTAGCCCGCATCTACATCGAGGACGGTCCTCCCGGTATCAAGAGTGAAAATGCGCGGCTTAACGGCTGGACCTTTGTCGACATCAGCACAGGGGATGTGGGCAGCTATGTGGAGCGGGCGCGACAGCTTGTTAGCGAGCAATTACAGCTGCCGGCCGGGTATTCCCTGACCTGGTCCGGGCAATACGAGTACATGGAGCGGGCCAAACAGCGCCTGGCCTACGTGGTGCCGCTGACGCTGGCCATCATCGTGGTACTGCTGTACCTCAACTTCCGCGCCGCCACTCCGGTATTGATCCTCATGCTGTCGCTGCCGCTGGCACTGGTCGGCAGCGCCTGGCTGCTGTACCTGCTGGGCTTCAACTTCTCCATTGCCGTTGGCGTCGGGCTGATCGCCCTGGCGGGAGTGGCGGTGGAAACCGGCGTTATCATGCTGGTCTACCTCGACCAGGCCTGGGGTCGCCTGCTGGACAAACACGCGGGAGACCCAGCCCGCATAGACCCGGGCGAGTTGCGCAGTGCCATTCTGGAGGGCGCCAGCCAGCGGGTTCGCCCCGTGCTGATGACCGCCAGTGCCACCATCGCCGGCCTGCTGCCCATCCTGTTCGCTGACGGTACCGGGGCAGAGATAATGAGTCGCCTGGCGGCGCCCATGGTAGGGGGCATGATCAGCGCGGTCGTGCTGACCCTGCTGGTACTGCCAGCAGTTTACCTGCTGTGGAAACAGCGCGGGCTAAGAGGGTCCGCTCCATGACTGGTATTGCTCGCCGGACCCGCCGGGTAACAGCCTGGCCTGTGTTCGTTCAGGTGATCCTGTGGATCATTGGGGGATCACTGCACATCACCGATCGGCACTGAGCGCGCATCACGCTGCAGGTTTTCCAGCCCGCTACCCGTCAGTGAGCGCAGAAAGGCTTCGAGTTCAGCCACATTTTCGTCGCTCAACGAGAGGGGCCGTATACGCCTGTCCTGGTTGGGCGAGCCGGCTCCTCCCATACGGTAGTAATCGATCACCGCCCGCAGATCAGGCAGGGAGCCATCGTGCATGTAGGGGCTGGTGAGGGCGACATTGCGCAGGGAAGGCGTCAGGTAGCGCCAGCGATCTTCGCTGCGCCCGGTGGCCTCGTAACGACCCAGGTCATTGAACGCGGGGGTGCCAAAGGCAAGGCCAGCGGCGATTTCAAGCCCGGGCACCAGCTCGATCTTCTGCTTGCCAATGTCAAGTCCCATACTGCGGGCATAACCAATGCCCGTGTCGTGAAACTGACCATCGGCGAAGAGAGCTGAACGCTCACCTATCCGGTGACAGGAGCCGCAGCCGGACTCCTGGAACAGGCTCCAACCGCGCCGGGCAGCAGGATCAAGCGCCTTGTCATCGCCCCCATAGCGCCAGCGATCAAATGCCGAATCAGCCAACAGCAGGCTGCGCTGGTAGCTGGCCAGGGCCAGGCCAACAGCCTCCATGCTCACCGCCGATCCATAGGCGGATTCGAACAGTCCGTCATAATCGTCGGCGGTGCGGATTGTTTCCAGTACGTGGCCGATGGAAGGGTTGGCCATCTCGTTGGATTTCAGCAGTGGCTGCCACACCTGGTGTTCCAGGCTCGATTCGCGTCCATCATGGAACAGCCTTGAGCGGTACGCCACGTTCAACAACGAGGGGGCATTACGCTTCACAAACCGCCCCTCTATGCCTACTGGGGTGCGCAACTCATTCTGGGTGAAAGCCTGCTCCGGCACGTGACACATGCCGCAGGACAGGGTGCCGTTGAAGGACAGCCGGCGATCGAAGAAAAGTTTGCGCCCCAGGGCAACTCGAGCCGCGGTAGGAAGATTGTCCGCCGGCGCTGTCAGCGCCGGCAGACCCAGCGGGACGGCAGCATCAAGCGTCGACAGGGGCGCGGCCGCTGTCGCCGACCACGTCCAGAGGAGCAGAAGCAGGATCGGCACTACTGCTGGCAGGCAGCAGGCTCGACTTGAAAAAACCGGCTTATGGACTAGTCTCATGCTATTGGGTTCAGCCGTTTACGGAGAGAGCCATGAGACTAATACTCGCACTACTTTTCTTTTTGTCCAGTATCACTTTCGCCGACGAAACCTGTATGTCGCCCTACATGGCGAAAATCGAGGGTCAGGAAGACTTCGTTTACGTGTGGACGCTGGGGATGCCGGGCGTGGGTGACGAGCAGGACAAGCTGGTCACCGTGGATGTCAATCCGGCCTCGGAGAGCTTTGGCAAGGTCGTCAACAGCCTGTCGGTCGGCGGGCGCAACGAGGCCCACCATACCGGTCTCACCGATGACCGGCGCTACCTGTGGGCTTCCGGTCTGGATACCAGCAAGATCTTTATCTTTGATGTCCACACCGACCCGGGGAAGCCCGCCCTTACCCGTACCATTGCGGATTTCGTGGCGAAGAGCGGTGGTGTTGTCGGCCCCCACACCAACTATGCCCTTCCCGGGCGCATGCTGGTCACCGGGCTGTCCAACAATCGTGACCACGGCGGCAGAACAGCCATGGTGGAATATACCAATGCTGGCGATTATGTCGCCACTCACTGGATGCCCACTGCCGACGCACTCCAGGGGGCGGTGCAGTCCGGAAAATTTGCCGATGGTTTTGGATACGATGTACGGGCACTGCCGCGGCGCAATGTCATGGTGACTTCATCCTTCACCGGCTGGAACAACTACATGATGAACCTGGGCACGCTGATGGGCGACGCCGAGGCCATGAAAGCATTTGGCAACACGGTGGTGATCTGGGACCTTCATGCTCGCCAACCGAAGAAGATCCTCGACGTGCCGGGTTCACCGCTGGAGATCCGCTGCGCCTGGGGCAAGGAGAATAACTACTGCTTCACAACCACTGCCCTGACCTCCAAGATCTGGCTCATCTACGAGGATGATGACGGCGAGTGGCAGGCGCGGGACGTGGGTGACATAGGCGATGCCAGCAAAATACCACTGCCGGTCGATATATCGATTTCCAATGACGACCAGGAGCTCTGGGTAAACACCTGGAACGACGGGCTCACTCGCCTGTACGACATCAGCGATCCTTTCAACGCGCGCCAGGTGTACAGCAAAAAGATTGGCGAGCAGGTCAATATGGTTTCCCAGAGCTGGGACGGCAAGCGGGTTTATTACACCTCCTCACTACTGGCCAACTGGGACAAACAGGAGCCCAGGGGGCCCGACCTGCAGTACCTGAAGCTGTACAGCTACGATGGTGAAAACCTGGCGCCCCGCTTCAGCATCGATTTCGTCGCGGAAAAACTCGGTGCCCCTCACCAGATGCGCTTCGGCGCCCACTCGCTCTACAAAGGGGGTGTCGCCGCCAGATGAGGTGGCTTGCAACCGCGCTGTTGCTGCTGTTTGCAGCCATGCCCCGGGCCGAAAACCAGATACTGGCCCCCGGGTACGCCGAACTGCAGTTCACCCCACCCGCGGCGGGTAGCTATCGCCTGCCCCCGCTTGGCCCGGCCGGAGACGGTCAGGTACTGGACGAAACCGGCAAAGCAATGCAACTGGGGAGCTTGCTCGGCGACAAATTCGTATTACTGGGCTTCATCTATACCAATTGCCCGGACGTCAACGGCTGCCCATTGGCCAGTTACGTCATGCGCCAGGTTCAGCAGGCACTGCAACAGGACGCTGCGTTGGGAAGCAGGGTCAGGCTGATCAGTCTGAGCTTCGACCCCGTGAACGACTCGCCCGGGGCAATGTCTGACTACGCCCGACACTTTCGTCGTCAGAACTTTGACTGGCAGTTCCTGACCACAGCCTCGGAAGCAGATTTACAACCGCTATTGACCGGCTTCAATCAGTTCCGCCGACCCATTTACTCGGCGGATGGCGAATATACTGGCACCATGTCACACATTTTACGGGTGTTCCTGATCGACAAGCAGCGGCAGATCCGCAACATCTACAGCGCCGACTTTCTGCATGTGGATACGGTGATCAACGACCTGCGCACGCTGCAACTGGAAAATCAGCGGTGAATGCCTACCCGGGCCAGGTCCCGGGTTAATATACTCTGCCTATGCTGAAAGTACTTCCTGCTGCCCTGCTGGCTTGCTGCCTGATTGTCACCGCGCTGTTCGCCATAGCCTGGCACCTGCCGCAACCGCGGGTTCACCGCGACCCGCCCCGCGAGCTGCCCTGGCCGCTGCCCGATCACCGCCAGGCGCAGAAGAATTTCGACTATCTCCCCGACGGCCGTATCCGGGTTATAACCCATCACCTGCCCCTGCCCGGTGTGACGCCGGCCATGCTGGCCTGGTTTTACCGGCAACTGCCGATCTCGACAGTGGATATTGATGGCACCACCCATCCCCTTTACCACCTGTTTCATCCCACCGAGCACGGCCAGCTGTGGGTGGTTGAAGCGGCGCCCGACGGCACACCGGGCATGGCCAGGGGTGCAGTGATCGAGCGCCACGAGTGGTTCAGCAGATTCGACAGCCAGGGCAGGGCCCTGATCAGTGAGTTTTCCGACCAGGGCATGACCGCCATCGCCCGTGCCGCCGGACTGCAAATTGGCGTGGTTGAACACCGCTACCGTGTGGTCGACGGCCAGACCCGCTATGTGGTGACCGCGACCATCGGTTCCGATCTGCCCCTGCTGGGCACGCTGCTCAACAGCTACCTCAGGAACCGGGTATTCACCCGCGACATGATTCCCCAGTGGATGCGCCACCAGGTGGAGGAAGTGGGCACCTTGCCGTACTTCCTGCCGGCGCTGTATGCGCAACGGGGGGCGCCAAACAATCACTTTGTGCTGCGATCCGCAGAACTGCACCAGGGCCTGTTCAACACTAACTGAGTGGCCGCCATAGGACGAGCGAAGAAGGCTCACAGCTGCTGCAGGAACTCCAGGTAGGCGGCCGACACCGCGTCCGGCGCCTCTAATTGGGGATAGTGGCCAATGGCGGGCAGGCGGCGGATGAAGTAGTCACCGCCCACCAGCTTTACAAAACGCTGCACCATATGCTCCCCGGACACTGGGTCAACGCTGCCGTTGACCAGGCCGATGGGGCAACAGGCCTGCTGCAGCGCCTGCAGCCAGCGCTCCCGATGTCGCCGGCGGTCGGCCATGTACTGGATCAGCCGGTGCAGGTTGCGCTGGCCGTTGTCGCGGGTGAACAGTTGCCACAGGGCCTCCATCTCCTCGTCGCTTGCCCGGGTCTCCGGCCCGAAAATCCGGTCGAACGAGCGACGCATACTCCGGCGGCTGAACGCATGGCGCACCAGGAAGCCCAGCGGGCCCTGTAACAGCCGCTGCACCAGCAGCGCCTGGTGGGTTTCCGGGAACAGGCCGCCATTGAGGAACAGGCAGGATAAGCACTGGCCTGCGCCTGCCCCCTCAGTCTGCCGGGCCAGCAGCTCCTGGGCGACCGTATCACCGTAATCGTGGGCCAGTACATGGAACGATTCCAGCGCCAGTTCCCGCACCAGGGCTTCACAAATGTCCGCCTGTTCCATAATCCGGTAGTCGTGGGGACGGGGTTTGGCGCTGAAGCCAAAGCCCAGCATGTCCATCGCCACCAGACGATAGTGGCGGTTGAGCGCCGGCCAGATTTTCCACCAGTCCCAGCTGGCGCTGGGAAAGCCGTGGATCAGCAGCACGGTTCCCCGGTGTTCCCCTGTAGCCGGTTCATCGATAAAGAATATCTCATGCCCCAGCAGTGAGCGGGTGGTGCCGCGAGCCTGCCAGTCTTCGATGCGCATTGCTGCCCCCTTGGGTATTATTGCTGTCCTGCGACCGCCATTCTGCGGCACCCGACCCGCAAGCACCAGAGACTGGGAGATAAAATGGACAGCCCCCTGCTCCAGGATTTACCGGACCACGGCCTCCCCGATTTCTCCGCCCTGGGCGGGGAGCATTTTCGCCAGGCCATCGCCCGGGGCATTGCCGACCACGAGGCAGAAATCGAGACGATTGCCGGCAACGAGAGCGCTCCTGATTTCGCCAACACCATAGAAGCGCTGGAGTGCTCCGGCGCCCTGCGGCCTGGCCTGAGATCGCGCGGCGCCGGGCAAAACCCGGCGCTCGACCGGTTTTCTCAGCCGTCCACCACCTCGAAACTGACGCCGGCCTTGGCCTGCAGCCGTTCCACCAGCAGGCCCGCCATGGCGGTCGCCGGGGTCCACAGACCGCCGGGGCAGTCCAGCTCATCGCGCGCCAGGCAGACCGCGGCCTCCCCCAGCATGCGCGAGGTAGCGCCATAGCCGGGATCGCGATCACCCCTGACCCGCACCGTGAGGGCCTTGTCACTGGCGAGATTACGGCCGTGCAGGAACAACTCGAAGTGCCCGCGGCGCTGCTCCTCCGGGCTGGGCCCCTCCCCCGGCGCTGGCAGTACCCGGCCGGCCATCCTGCGCAGGGGTTTCAGGCCCATAGCCAGCGGGGTCAGGCCACTGCCGATACCGATCGCGGCGGCCCGGGCTTTACCTATTAACCCATGACCGGTCAGCAGGCGCTCATCGACGCGGAAGTCGACGCCCCAGGGGTAGCCAGCCAGGGCATTACTGCGGCGCACCACCCGGGTATTGATCGCCGCCATCACAAACGGCGCCGTCCACTGGCCCAGGTCGCGATCGTACTGCGGCAGGTTGCTGTCGACCTCATCGGGGCCCCACTGCTCGCCGTCCGGGTTGAGCGAGTAGGGATTGGCCAGGGCCTCGCGCACAGCCGGGTCGTTACCGGCCTCCTCCAGCATCTGCAACATGCTGGCGATGGTGCCGCCACTCGCGCCGCCGCTGAAATCCCCCACCCGTGACTTCACCACATCGGCGTACTCGCCGTAGCGCTCGAACATCTGCTCCTGCAGGTACCAGGTGCCGAGATCGGTAGGAATGGAATCAAAGCCGCAGGTGTGCACGATACGGGCACCGCTGTCGCGGGCCGGTGCCAGGTAGCGGGCGATGGTGCGGGCCATCCACTGTACTTCGCCGGTCAGGTCGCAGTAGTGGGTGCCGGTCGCGGCGCAGGCGGCCAGCAGTTCGTCACCGTAAAGGGCATAGGGCCCGACCGTGGTGCAGATGACCCGGGTGCTGGCCGACATCGCGCCCAGGGATTCCCGGTCAGCGCTATCGGCCTGGATCACCGGCAGGTCGGGCATACCCAGTGAATCACGCAGCGCCCGCAGCTTGTTCATATTGCGCCCGGCCAGGGCCCAGTCCAGGTCGTCGCCGTAGTTGTCGGCGAGGTGACGGGCCACCAGTGCCCCGGTAAAACCGGTGGCGCCCCAGAGAACGATCTCGTAGTCCCGTGTTGCCTTGCTCATCTCTGCCTCGCTGTAGTTGCTTAACCGCTGCGGGTCAGTAGTCTACAGCCTCTCCAGGGGCGACAACAGCCGCTAACGGGGTTGCCGCTTACTGTCCCAGGCTGCGCTGGCCGGCGGCAACCGGGGTGCCCCGCTGCTCCAGGGCGCTGGCGCCGGAGTCCGGGCTGTTGGCGCTGTTGAGCAGTTGCGGCAGTTCCTGCAGCCAGGTGGCACCCCAGCGATGCTGGGGCATCGGGCTCAGCAGGTCGTTGACATCAACGATATCCACCACCCCGACAGAGGGCTGCAGCGCGGAGCCGCCACCGGCGTGCTCGTCCCAGCGGGAAAAGCTGTGGTTGCTGGCCCGATGCTGGCGGTCGAAGCGCATGACCAGGAAATCGCCGGCCAGCCGCGCCCGGCCCCAGTCCACCGACAAGGCGTCGACGCCCAGCGGGCCAAGGCTCACTCCCAGCGCGGTTTCCGAAATCCGCCAGTGTTCCCAGGCCAGCACATAGCCATCGGCGATGGCTGCCACCCGCTGGGGCGGACCGAAGCGGGCCAGGGCCCCGGCGACATCGCTGATCCCGGCCGCAGTGCCGGCACTGGCATCATCCAGCGGCGGGCCCAGCTGGTAGTGCAGCCGGCTGCAGCCGGCCAACAGGCAACACAGCAACAGCAGCGGCCGCTGTAACTGCATCAGGGCGCTTCCGCGGCGGCAAAGTCGGTGGCGTGATTAGTGAGCCGGTCGTTGGCGTCGAAGAAAAAGATCGCCCGGTCGTAGCGGGTATCGACCTTGAACTGATTGTAGACAATCAACACCAGGCCCTCGCCCCGGGAGCGCTCAAACAGGTAGTAGAGCACCGTTTCATCCCCCAGCGCGATGAGCTGCGAGGGTGGACCCAGGGTGTCCAGCACTTGCTGGCGCGTGGTCTCGCCGGCGACCAGCTTATGCCCGGATACATCCTGCCACCTGGCCAGTACGCCGCGCTTGTTCTCGTACTGGGCGCAGCCACTGGCCAGCACCGTCACCGCCAGCAGCAGCAGGGCTGCACCGAAGGATTTGTTCATATCACTCCACGGGCTTGCTGAATACCAGGGTCATGCGATCGCTTTCCCCGATGGCCAGGTAAGGTGCTTTTTCCGCATCGGTTTCGAGCTTATGCAGGGTCGGGGGCAACTTCCAGACACCCACTTCGTAGCGTTTGTTATCCAGCGGGTTGCGGTTGAAGAAACCCTCGGCCTCCAGCTCGAAGCCCGCCTTCACGGCGGCCCCGACGACATAATCGCGACCGACATAGCCGATATTGCGCGACATCCAGTCCTGCTCCGGGTCCGCCTGGTGCTGGACCAGCCCCAACTTGCCCCCGGGCTTGAGAATATCGAAGAAGTGGGCCAGGGCGGCGTCCATGGTGCCCAGGGCGAACCAGCCGTGGGCGTTACGGAAGGTCAGCACCCGGTCCACCGAGTTACTGGCCGCGGCAGCCATGACCAGCTCATCGCTGGTTTCGTCGAACATCAGTGAGGTCACCTTGACCTGGCCGTAGACATCGGGGTTAGCGGCCAGCTTTTTCTCAAAGCGCTCCCGCGAGCCGGGACGATAGCTCGCCTGCTCATCGCTGCTGTCGTAGTGGGCGGCAATCAGTTGCCCCCGGTCCTTCAGGTAAGGCGCCAGGATTTCAGTGTACCAACCACCGCCTGGCCACACCTCGACCACGGTGTGATCGGGCTCCACGTCAAACAATGACAGGGTCTTGACCGGGTTGCGGTACTCATCCCTGGCCACATAGGCTTCGGTGCGGTGCTTGCCGGCGACCGCCGCTTCCAGTGACGCGACATCGGCCTGCACCATGGAGGGGAGTACCAGGGCGGAGACCAGGGCTAAAACTTTCTTCATCGGTTAATCCTGTAAGGCTGTTAGGTAAATGTGGCACAGGGCTTTCATCGGCACCGCCTGTCGGTGCGATGCGCTTCCCGGGCCGCCCAACCATACTAGTTCTTGCTGATGCTAACCACCCTGAGCGAGCAGGGATATTAGGACCTGTTCACAAGGCACTGCTGACAATGCGGATAGACACGAGCAGTTGCAGCTAGGCAGCATCGCACACCGCCGTTAACATGGGGCATCGCCGACACCGGTTATAGAACAATAAGGGGCCCTTGCCGCCATGAGCGACGCGCGCACCACCAGCAGCAACAACCTGCCGTCCAGCGCCCGCGTGGTCGTCATTGGCGGCGGCATTATCGGCACCTCCATCGCCTATCACCTGGCCCACATGGGCTGCGACGATGTGGTCCTGCTGGAGCGGGACGAGATTACCTCGGGCACCACCTGGCATGCGGCGGGCCTGATGGTCACCTACGGCAGCCTGTCGGAGACCGCCACCGAGATGCGCAAGTATTCCAAGGCGCTGTACGCCAGGCTGGAGGCGGAGACCGGCCAGGCCACCGGCATCAATCACTGCGGTTTCATCGAACTGGCCACCGACAGAGGCCGGCTGGAGGAATACCGCCGGGTGTCGGCCTTCAATCGCTACTGCGGGGTGGATGTGCACGAGCTCTCCGCACGGGAAGTACAGGAGCTGTTTCCCCTGGCCCGGGTAGACGATGTGCTGGCGGGCTTTTACGTCGAGGACGATGGCAGGGTGAACCCGGTGGATGTCACCATGGCCCTGGCCAGAGGCGCCAGGATGCAGGGCGCGACCCTGATCACCGGAGTCGCGGTTACCGGCATAAATCGCCACCGGGGCCGCGTCACCGGGGTGACCACCGACCGGGGAGACATTGCCTGTGAGTACGTGGTGAACTGTGCCGGGATGTGGGCGCGACAGCTGGGCGAACAACACGGCGTGCTTATACCCAACCAGGCAGCGGAGCATTACTACCTGATTACCGAACCAGTGGCAGGCATCAGCAGGCAGTGGCCAGTGCTGGAGGACCCCGCCAATTACGGCTATTACCGGGAAGAAGTCGGCGGCCTGATGGTGGGCCTGTTCGAGCCGGTTGCCGCGCCGTGGCGGGTTGAGGGAATTCCCGACAACTTTTCTTTCGGTGAACTGGCGCCGGACTGGGGGCGGATGACGCCGTTTCTCGAAAGCGCCATGAGCCGGGTGCCCATCAGCCTGAAGAGCGGCATCAAAAAGTTTTTTTGCGGCCCCGAGAGCTTCACCCCCGACCTGGCTCCCATCGTCGGCGAGGCGCCGGAACTGGACAACTACTTTGTCGCCGCCGGCCTCAATTCCATCGGCATCCTGTCTGCCGGCGGCCTGGGCAGGATCATGGCCCACTGGATACTCAACGGCCGCCCGGATGTTGACGTCACCGGCTTTAACATCGACCGCTTCCACCCCTACCAGGGCAATCCCGATTATCGCCGCGATCGGGCGGTGGAAGCACTGGGCACGGTATACAAGTGCCACTATCCCACCAAAGCACCCGCAACCGCCCGCAACGCCAGGCGCTCGGCCCTGCATGAGCGGCTGGTGGCCGCCGGCGCCTGCTTCAGCGAGGCCAGCGGCTGGGAAGCGCCCAGCTGGTATGCGCCTCCGGGTGTGGAAGCGGCACCGGGCGAGCTTTCCTTCGGCCGTATGCACTGGTGGCCCTACTGGGAACGGGAACACCGCGCCTGCCGCGAGAATGTGGTCCTTATGGACATGAGCATCATGTCCAAGTTCCTGGTCCAGGGCCGCGATGCCGGCACTGTGCTGGAGCGCATCAGCGCCAACCGGGTTAACGGCGCGACCGGCGTTATCACCTACACCCAGTGGCTCAATGACGCCGGCCTGCTGGAAGCGGATCTCACCGTGACCAAGCTGGCCGAGGACAAGTTCCTGGTGGTGGTGACCGATACCATGCATCGCCACGCCGAGACCTGGATGCGGCGCCACATCGGCGACGGGGAGTTCGCGGTGATCACCGATATCACCGCCGGCATGACCCAGATAAATATCCAGGGCCCCCGCAGCCGGGCGCTGCTGCAGGCGGTCACTTCCGCCGACCTCGGCAATGAGGCCTTCCCCTTTCGCTGCGCCCGGGACATCGATATCGGCTACGGCCGGGCGCTGTGCATCCGCATCACCTACGCCGGTGAGCTGGGCTACGAGCTGTACATCGCCAGCGACCAGGCCGTTAACGTCTACGACCGGCTGGTGGCGGAGGGCGCCAATCATGGCCTGGTACACGCCGGCCTCCGGGCCCTGGGCAGCCTGCGGCTGGAGAAGGGCTATCGCGACTACGGTCACGACATCGACAACACCGACGACGCCTTTGCCGTCGGCCTGGGTTTCGCCGTGGCCCTGGACAAACCCGGCGGCTTTATCGGCCAGCAGGCTGCCGCCCGGCAACAGGCGGCGGGGCCAAGCCAGCGACGCCTGGTGCAGGTCCTGGTGGAGGACCCGGAACCGCTGCTGTGGCAGGCGGAGGTGATCTACCGCGACGATATCGCGGTGGGCTATGTGCGCGCCGGCAGCTATGGCCACACCCTGGGCGGGGCGGTCGGCCTGGCGATGATAGAGCCCGGGGAGACCGTCGACCTGCAGTACCTGCAAAGCGGACACTGGGAGATCGATATCGCCGGGCTGCGCTACCCCTGCCGCTGCTCGCTCAAACCTCTCTATGATCCGGCGATGGCGCGGATAAAGGCCTGACCAGCGAATGGCCAGGGTGGGGAGAAACACTTTAATCGCAGCGGCTACATCTGCGAGTCAATCGGCAGCAGGCCGAAGAACCAGCTTTCCAGCTGCTGGAACACCGAGTCCGAGGGTGAGTGATAGCGGACCTCGCTGTCGTTGCGCCAGCTGAGTCGCCCCTCCTCCAGGGCAACCGACCAGCTGTTCTGGGGCAGGAAGTCGTCGGCGATCGCCGCGCGTAACTTGCCGTTGAGCGCGGCGCTGTGAATCATCAGCCCGACCTCGGTGTTGAGCTGCAGGGAGCGCGGGTCGAGATTGCTGCTGCCGATAAACACCCGGTCCTGGTCCAGCAGCAGGAATTTGGCATGCAGCCCCAGTTTCTTGTCGGCGACCGGTCCCTGCATATAGCGCTCGCGGTCGTGGGCATCGGCGCGCACTTCGTACAGTTCCACACCCGCCTCCAGCAAATCACGAATGTGCTTGCCGTAAGCCGCGTGCGCCGACAAGTGGTTGTTGGAGCGCATGGAGTTGGTGAGCAGGCGAACCCGCACCCCACGGTCTACCGCCGCCTCCAGCGTGGATTCCAGCGCCTCGGTGGGCACCAGATAGGCGCTGATGGCAATCAACTCGCTGTCGGTGCCGTCGATGGCCTGGCGGATTTCAGCCGCCAGCTGGTCGGGGCGGTCCGCTTGCGCCGCGGGATTATCGGCGGCCGGGTCGTCGGACATAAACAACGCAGCCCCGGAGACGGCGTGTTTCGCCACCTGCTCCCAGCGAGCGGCCAGTTCATCCTCGCCGGCCGAGGTAACGGGGCCGGCAAGCGCCGCCAGTTCGGCCCGCAGCTGTCGCAGGTCCGCCTCGCTGGACGCCGCCCCCAGCAGTTGCGCAATGGGTATCGACCAGCCGCTGTTCCAGAAGCGGTCGAAATGCGCGCTTACCTGGGCGACGCTGGCACCCATGGCCAGCACCTCCATGTCGCGGAAGTTGTAGTCCCGGTGGAGGCCGAAATATTCGTCCGCGAGGTTGCGCCCGCCGACAATCACCGCCCAGCCATCAATAATCAGGGTTTTGTTGTGCATGCGGTGATTGACCCGGTTAAAGTCGCCCGCATTGATCAGGGCCCTGCCGGCCATGTCCGGCACCCGGTAGGCATAGGGGTTGTACAGGCGCAGGCTGATGCCGGGGTGGGCATCGAGGTGACGCAGAATCTGGTCCTCCCGGGCGGTAAAGGAATCGTCCAGCAGCAGGCGGACACGCACGCCGCGGTCGGCCGCCGCCAACAGGTGACTGACGAAGGCGGCCCCGCTGAAATCCGGCTTCCACAGGAAGGTTTCCAGCTCGATGGATTCATGGGCGCTGTCAATCAGGGTAATGCGCCAGTCGTAGGCCTCTTCATGGGTATTGAGGAGATGAAACCATTCCCGCGGGCTGTGCCCGGCAAGGTGCTGCCAGAAGCGGTCCGCCGAGGGAGCATAGGATTGCTCGACAGGAAGCTCGACCCGCTGCACCGGGCTGGCGCAGGCAACGAGCAGGAACAGGGCACAAAAACCGGGGAGCAGCTGCCGCAGGTTTCGCCCTAAGGGTCTGGGGTCGATCTTCACATTCGCTGGAGTCTGGCTCTCATCCTGCCAGGGGACACGTGATCACTGTAGCCCAGTGACGGCGGGATGCAAGGCCCGGGCGCCGCCCGTGTCGGCCTCGCGGCTACAGGTAGCTAAAGAGGGCGATAGCCAGGCATACCGCACAAAATGCCTTGGCCACGGCGATCTCATCGACTTCAAAGTTTCTGTTTTTGAACCAGGACATGACCGGCTCCATTGACTCAACACCCAGCGTCAGTTGTATCAAAGGGCCCGTAAACCCTCAATTACCGCTCATTACAGATCAGATGCGTCCAGGATCCGCACCCGGGTGGACCGCTCAAGGCTATTGCCCGCTTGCGCACTGAAGTGCCCCGCCAGCGCTTCGCCGCAGCCACTGCAGCAGGCCTTGGCATCAAGCCCCCAGGCCCCCAGCTGGTAGCCATTGCGTTCTATCAACAACTGGCCGCAGCGGTGGCACCAGCTGCTGCCGCCGCGCCGGTCGCGCACATTGCCGGTATAGGCATAGTGGACGCCATTGGCCCGGGCGATATCCCGCGCCCGCAGCAGGGTGGCAGCCGGAGTGGGGGCGTGGTCAGGCATTTTCCAGTCCGGGTGAAAGGCGGTGAAGTGCATGGGCACGTCCGGCCCCAGCTCGGCGACGACCCAGCGGCTCATGGCGTCGATTTCCGCGTCGCTGTCGTTTTCTCCGGGAATCAGCAGGGTGGTCAGCTCCAGCCAGGTATCGGTTTCATGGCGGATGAACCGCAGGGTATCCAGCACCGGCGCCAGGCGGCCGCCGCAGATCCGGTAATAGAACCCATCGCTGAATGCCTTGAGGTCGACATTAGCGGCGTCCATCGCGCGGAAAAACACTGCGCGCGGCGCCGGGTCGATGTAGCCGGCGGTCACCGCAACGGTTTTGACCCCGACCTCGCGGCAGGCGGCGGCCACATCCACCGCGTACTCGAAAAATATCACCGGGTCGTTGTAGGTGAAGGCGACACTGCTGCAGCCGCTTGCCAGCGCGGTGCGCGCGAGCTGTTGCGGCGAGGCGGCATCCGCCAGGGTATCCATGTGCCGCGACTTGCTCATGTCCCAGTTCTGACAGAACTTGCAGGCCAGGTTGCAGCCGGCTGTACCGAAGGACAGCACCCGGCTGCCCGGGTAAAAGTGGTTTAGCGGTTTTTTCTCGATGGGGTCAATGCAGAAACCGCTGGAGCGGCCGTAACTGACCAGCTTGATTTCACCATCCAGGCGCTGGCGCACATAGCACAGGCCGCGCTGTCCCTCCTGCAATTTGCAGTGGCGCGGGCACAGGTCGCACTGCAGTTGCCCGTCTGCCAGCGGGTGCCAGTACTCCGTGCTAACAATGGTCGCGTTCATCACTTGTAAATTGAACCGGAAGAGCCATTATTCAAGTATGGCAGCTTTAACGCGATTCAGTTCCCCATGAACCTCCGGCCCGATGTACGGCCGCCGGCGGTGGCGGGCAGTTTCTACCCCGCGGATGCGGCGCAACTGCAGCACGATGTGGCAACCCTGCTGGCCCAGGCGCCGCCCCCTGCCCCGCCGCCACCGCGGGCGCTCATCGTGCCCCACGCCGGGTATATCTATTCCGGCGCCACCGCCGCCGCGGCCTACCGGCAGCTGGAAAGCCGTGCCGACAGCGTGCATCGGGTCATCCTGCTGGGACCGGCGCATCGGGTTTACCTGCAGGGGATGGCGGTCCCGTCGACAAGCGCTTTCGCCACCCCCCTCGGCGATGTGCCGCTTGACCTGGGGGGCATTGCACAGGCGCTGGCCCTGCCCGGGGTATGCCGTAACGACGAGGCCCACCGGCAGGAGCATGCCCTGGAAGTTCAGCTGCCCTTTCTGCAATGCGTCCTGGGCGATTTTACGCTGTTACCGGTCGTGGTCGGGGATTGCCCGGCAGCCACGGTGGCTACCCTGGTAGACAGCCTGTGGCGCGATCCCGGGACACTGCTGGTAGTGAGTTCCGACCTCTCCCACTTCCAGCCCTCTGACAGCGCCAGGCGCCACGACCTGGATTCCTGCCGGCGCATTCTCGCGGGCGACTGTGAGCTCAGGGGCAGCGATGCCTGCGGTGCCAGGCCCATCAACGGCCTGCTGGCCAGTGCCAGGGGCGGCACACTGCAGCGCCAGTTGCTGGATTACCGCAACTCCGCAGATGCCGGCGGCGATCGCCAGCGGGTGGTAGGTTATGGCGCATTCAGTCTCCACTGAACTGGGCCTAGCAGCAAGGCAGCGGCTGCTGGCCCTTGCCCGGCAGGCAATTTCCGGACATCAGCCACCGCCGGAGATAACGGCTGAGGCGGGGCTCGGGCAATGTTGCGGCGTATTTGTCACCCTGAAAAAGCACGGTGAACTGCGCGGCTGCATTGGCCAGCTGGAAGCCCGCCAGCCACTGCCGATCACCGTTGCCGATTGCGCCGCGGGCGCGGCGTTCCGCGACCCCCGCTTCCCTGCGCTGCAGGCGGGCGAGGTGGAGCTGGTCACCATTTCAATTGCGGTGCTGAGTCCCCCCCTGCCGCTGGCAGCAAGCGACAGGTCCTCGCTGCTGGCCCAGTTGCAGCCGGGGATAGACGGCCTGGTGATCGCCGAGGGCGAGCGCCGGGCCACCTTCCTGCCCTCTGTCTGGGAACAGCTGCCAGACCGCTCGCAGTTCCTGTCCCAGCTGCTGGCCAAGGCCGGGCTGCCGGCGGACTACTGGTCCGACGAACTGGCCTGCAGTCGCTATACCAGCTGCAACTTCAGTGAGCCTCCGCTGACGGGGCCGCGTAGCCCAGCTCGCGCAGGGTCGCGGTAATCTCCTCGAGGATGACCGGGTCATCAATCGTGGCCGGCATGTTCCAGGGTTCACCATCGGCGATACTGCGCATGGTGCCGCGCAGGATCTTGCCGGAGCGGGTCTTGGGTAGCCGGTCCACCACCGCGCACAGCTTGAATGCCGCCACCGGGCCGATGCGGTCCCGCATATGCTGGATGCTCTCGTTGATGATCTCCTCGGCGGGGCGATCGACGCCGGCGTTGAGCACCAGCAGGCCCAGCGGCAGCTGGCCCTTCATGGAGTCGGCCACACCAACCACCGCACACTCCGCCACGTCCGGGTGGTCTGCCAGTACTTCCTCCATGGCGCCAGTCGACAGCCGGTGCCCCGCGACATTGATGACATCGTCGGTGCGGGCCATCACAAAGATGTAGCCGTTATCGTCGATGTAACCGGCGTCACCGGTTTCGTAATACCCCGGGTAACGACTGAAGTAGGCGCTGATATAGCGGTCCTCGGCATTCCACAGGGTGGTAAAGGTGCCCGGAGGCAATGGCTGCTTGACCACCAGCGCGCCAATGTCGCCAGCGGCCATCTGCGCGCCGTCTTCATCCAGCACCTGGACATCGTAGCCGGGTACCGCCCTGGCCGGTGAGCCGGGGACTATCGGCAGCAGCTCGATGCCCAGGCAGTTGGAGCAAATGGGCCAGCCGGTCTCTGTTTGCCACCAGTGGTCTATCACCGGTACGCCCAGCTTGTCCTGGGCCCAGGCCAGGGTATTGGGGTCGCAGCGCTCACCCGCCAGGAACAGGGACTGCAGGCCGCTGAGGTCGTATTGCTGCAGGTACTTGCCTTCCGGATCCTCTTTCTTGATCGCGCGGAAGGCGGTGGGGGCGGTGAACATGACCTTCACCTGGTACTCGGCGATCACCCGCCAGAACGCCCCCGGGTCCGGCGTACCCACCGGTTTGCCCTCATAAATCACCGTGGTGCTGCCATTGAACAGGGGGCCGTAAACAATGTAGGAATGGCCCACCACCCAACCCACGTCGGAGGCCGCCCAGTAGACGTCGCCGGGCCTGGTATCGTAAACGTTTTTCATGCTCCACTTGAGGGCAACTATGCTGCCGCCGGTATCGCGCACCACGCCCTTGGGCTGGCCGGTAGTACCGGAGGTATACAGGATATACAGCGGGTCGTTGGCCGCCACCGGCACGCAGTCCGCCGGCTCGGCGGACGCCATCGCTGTGTCCCAGTCCAGGTCGCGCCCTTCCTGCAGCTCCGCCTGCTGCATGGGACGCTGCAGGATAATGCAGCTGCCGGGCTTGTGGTCAGCGAGATCGATGGCCGCATCCAGCAATGGCTTGTAGGGCACGATGCGCGTGGGCTCGACGCCACAGCTGGCGGAGACGATCACTTTCGGGGTGGCATCATCAATACGGACGGCGAGCTCATTGCTGGCAAAGCCGCCAAACACCACCGAGTGAATCGCGCCCAGCCTGGCGCAGGCCAGCATGGCGATGAGCGCCTCCGGCACCATGGGCATATAAATAATCACCCGGTCGCCTTTGCTGACGGCCCGGGCCGCCAGCACCCCCGCAAACCGGGCTACCTCGTCCAGCAATTGCGCATAGGTATAGCGGCGCTTGGTAGCGGTCACCGGGCTGTCGTAAATCAGCGCGTCCTGCTCACCCCGGCCCTGCTCAACGTGCAGGTCCAGGGCGTTGTAACAGGCGTTGGTGACGCCGTCGGCATACCAGCGGTAAAACGGCGGGTTACTGTCGTCCAGCACGCATTCGGGCGCCCGGTACCAGTGGATGTCCTGCGCCGCTTGCTGCCAGAGAGAGAGATTGCTCATAGGGGTACCCAGTTCTGTGATCACTGTGATGAAAATAACCGCTAGGCCATGGCTGTGGCAATACGACCATGGTGGTAGCTGCCTGAAGCGGATACAAGAGGCGGGAAACTTATGCCGGTCTATACTGCCTAACAGACAGAGAACCTGCAGGCCGGGACATCGGCGCAGGTGTGGCTCGTCCCCATAGTGGCCTGAGTTAACCTGCGCCATGCCTCGACCCTGGAGCAGCAACGTTGCGGGACCTATTCCGCACAGGAGGTACTATTATGGCTGCGTCACATCACCCTCTCGATCTTTACCCCGTTCACCGCGTACCCCCATCGCGCCCCTTTATCTGGCTCGCCGCCGGCTGGGACAGCATGATGCACAGCCTCGGTCCCAGCCTGGCCTACGGCGCGCTGGTGGCGCTACTGGGGGCGATGATACTCAACTACCAGGAGCACCCCCTGTATATCGCCGCCGCGGTCTGCGCGTTCCTGGTGGTGGGCCCGGTCATAACTGCTGGCGTTTGCGAACTCGCCCGGCGCCGGGACCACGGCGAAAGCAGCAACTTCCAGGACTCGCTGGAGGCCATCCGCCGCAATCGCCGCCACCTGCTGGGCCTGGCCGAGGTGCTGCTCTTTGTCGCCCTGGCGGGCTTTAGCGTGGCGGCACTGGCGCTGTACACCACCGTGGGCTCCATCGCCCCGGCCATCGAAGCCACGGTGTGGGGCAATGTGGTCGCGGAGTTGAGCAGCGCCCACCTGCTGGCTTACGGACTGGCCTTTGCCGCAGTTTCCACGGTAGTTTTCCTGCTGTCGGTGGTCAGTGTACCGATGATGATCGATCGCCACGTCGAACCCGGTATCGCCGTGCGCATGAGCCTGAGGGTCGCGGCGCGTGACCTCCCGGCGATGGTCATCTGGGCGGCGTTGATCATCAGCCTGGTGGCCTTTGGTTTCGGGACCCGCCTGTGGGGGATGGTGCTGGTAGTGCCCCTGCTGGGACATGCGACCTGGTACGCCTACCGGGATACGGTGGAGGAGGAATAGAACCAGGGCCTGTTCACACTACCTGGGCTGGCCCTGACGAGGGCACCCGGTGGTGCCCTCAACCCATCTCTCCAGAACGGGCAATCAGCTCTTCATTTTGGCCAGGGTATCGAATACCCGGGTCGCGAACCTGCCATAGGGCGGACGCAGGAACTGCATCGAGGTGAAGCCCGGCTGGTAGTAGACTGGACGCATCTTGGAGAAGGTCACAAAACCCTCACGGCCGTGGTAGTGACCCATGCCACTGGGACCTACCCCGCCAAAGGGAATGTCGTGCTGGGCCACATGGAACAGGGCGTCGTTGACCGTAACGCCGCCCGACATCACCCGCTCGATATACCTGTCGGACAGTATGTGGTCGTTGGTGAAGGGGTACAGGGCCAGCGGCCGATCCTTGCTGTTGATGTAGTCGATCACTTCCTGGTGATCCTGGTAGGTCATCACCATCAACAGCGGACCGAAGGTTTCGCGGTTGCGGATGGTCATGTCCTCGGTGGTGTCGAGCACCAGGTGCAGCGGGAACTTGCGGGTCTCGAAATTCGGCTGCTGCTCACCACAGAGATTGACGATGGTGGCGCCCTTCTCCTGCGCGTCGGCAAGCGTATCCGCCATGCGCTGCATGGAGCGATCGTCGATGATCGAGGTGTAGTCGACGTGTTCGATATCGGGGCAGTGCTTTGCCACGTAGGCCCTGGCCAGCGAAATGAATTCCTCGCGCTGGCTCTCATGCACAAAGACGTAGTCCACGTTGGTGCAGATCTGGCCAGCGTTGAACTGCTTTACAAACAGAATCCGCTCCACCGCCTTTTTCAGGTTGTAATTCGGGTCGATCACCGCCGGCGCCTTGCCGCCGAGTTCCAGCACCACAGGAGTGAGATTCTGGGCGGCAGAGGCCATCACCGCCCTGCCGGTCTGGCCGGAACCGGTAAACACCAGCAGGTCGAAGGGAATCCGGGAGAACTCAATACCGACGCCACCGGTCTCCTCGAAAAAGCGCAGTTTGTCGGCGGCAAAATACTTCGGCGACAGCTCCATCAACAGCCGGGTCAAATTAATCGAGTTCTCCGACATCTTGACCATGGCCCGGTTGCCCGCGGCAAAGGCCGCCGCCAGCGGCATGAACGACAGGTTGACCGGGAAGTTCCAGGGCACAATCATGCCCACCACACCCAGTGGCTGGGGAATGACCCGGTTCTTGCCGCCGGGAAACATGGTGATATCCACGTGCCGCTTCTGCACCTTCATCCATTTCTTCAGGTGCTTGATGGTGTCGTTGATGCCATCGGTAACCGAGATAATCTCGGCAAACTGACTCTCGTGGCGGGAACGATTACCATAGTCAGCGCTGATCGCCTCGAGGATGGCCTCCATGTTATCGGCAACCAGCGCCTTCAGGTTAAGCAGATCCTGCTTGCGCTGCTGGTAATCCGGGTTGGGTGCCGCAAGGTACTCCCGGCGCTGCAGTTCAAACTGGTCGCGGAGCATGGCGGCGGTATCGTTGGCGGCGGCTTGTTGGGCAGCAGTCATTGGGTGGCCTCACTGTTCGGGCTTACAAAGGGTAAGCACACAGTGTACGCCTGTTGCCACCGGATAAACTTGACATATTACGCATGCACAGCGGTCATTTCAGGTCAGTTTCGGGTGAGCCAGCGGGGTCGATTTTGCGTAACAAGGGCGACATTCACTCTGACCATTGCTGGTAACCAACATGACACTGCTCCACGAAACCATTCGCGTGAAACGACCCGCCGCAGAGGCCTTCGCCTATGTCGCCGACTTCACCACCACCGCCGAGTGGGACTCCACCGCCCGGGAGGCCACTAAACTGACCGCCGGTCCGGTCGCCGTCGGCACCCGCTTCCTGGTCAACTGCGCCATGCCGCTGGGTACCATCGACATCGAATACGAAGTCGCGGAGCTGGATCCGCCGCGCAAGATTCTGTTGCGCGGCAGCAGCCGCTTTTTCGACATCGAGGACACCATTACTTTCACCGGGTCCGGCAACAGCACGCGCATCGACTACCAGGCGCAGTTTCACTTCCGGCCATTGATAAAGCCCCTCACCGGCGCCATGGAGCCCGGCTTGCAACGCATGGGCAAGGCCTCCCTGCGAGGACTCAAGGAAGCGCTGGATGATCGCTTCCCCGCACCCCGTGAGCCCGACGACGCCCTTGCCGACAGGCTGGTACTGCCGAAACTGGCCCGCTTCACCCGTGTTGGCTATCGCCGGGGGCGCAAGCACTGGCACCCGGTCTCCGCCGATTTGCGGGGCAAGCACGTGGTCATCACCGGCAGTTCCACCGGCCTTGGCTTCGCCAGCGCCATGGAGCTGGCGCGTCGGGGCGCCGACCTGACCCTGGTCATGCGCAACAAGGGCAAGGCCGAGGCGGTCAGGCGGGAAATCCAGGCGGAAACCGGGAACGACAATATCGCCCTGGAGCTGGCCGATCTGTCCCTGCTGGCAGACGTGGACGCACTGGTGGCGCGGCTGAGCGACCAGGGGCGCCCCATCGACGTGCTGATCAATAACGCCGGCGCCCTGTACAACGAGTGGCAGGCCACCAGCGAAGGTATCGAGCGCAGTGTGGCGCTGCTGCTGTTAAGCCCCTACCGCCTGACCCTGGGCCTGAAACCGCTGCTGGCAGCAGCGGACGGGGCCCGGGTCATCAATGTGGTGTCCGGCGGCATGTACTCCCAGAAACTCTCGGTCAAGCGGCTGGTCTCCCGGGAGGATGAGGAGTTTGCCGGTGCCACCGCCTATGCCCGGGCCAAACGCGCGCTCATGGTGGTCACTCGCCACTGGGCCCGGACCTGGCGCAAGGAGGGCATTGCGGTCAACGCCATGCATCCGGGTTGGGCCGATACTCCCGGCGTACAGACGTCGCTGCCAACTTTCCACACCCTCACCCGCTTTGCCCTGCGCAGCCCCGAAGAGGGCGCCGACACCATCGTCTGGCTGGCGGCAGCCACCGAAGCGGGCAAACTCAGCGGCCAGCTGCTGCTGGATCGGGAACCGCAGACCCAGTACCTGCTCAAGGGCACCGAGGAGACCGCTGCCGAGCGCAAGAAGCTGTTCCGCTTCCTCGAGGCATACGCTCCGGCGGCGAACGCTACTGCGTCTCCCCTGCCCCAGGCAAAAGCAAGTTGAGTTCAACCGACCCGGTCATCTACTGGTTCCGGCAGGACCTGCGACTGAGCGACCTGCCGGCACTGAAAGCTGCCGCCGCCAGCGGCCATCCCGTCATTCCCTGTTATGTCCTCGACGATGACACCGCCGGTGACTGGGCGCCGGGCGGCGCCAGCCGCTGGTGGCTGCACCACAGCCTGGTCTCCCTGGCCGCACAAATCAGGGATAAGGGCGGCCGCCTGCTGGTTCGCAAGGGCGCCAGCCGCGAACTGCTCACCGAGCTGGTGCAGGAGACAGGGGCCAGGGCTGTTTACTGCAGTGAGGCCTACGAGCCGTGGAATCGCCAGCTGGAACGTGAGCTGGCGGCAGACCTGGAGCAACTCGAGGTGCCGCTGCACCGCCACGAGGGCAGCCTGCTGTTCCACCCCGATGCCATCCGCAACAAGTCAGGGCAACCATTCAAGGTGTTTACACCCTACTGGCGGCACTGTCGCCAGCTGGGCATACCCGCGCCGGGCAGTCGCCAGCAGCTGGCCCGGGGCCGCTTCAAGAACCACCGCCTCAAAGGCGTCAAAGCCGAGGACTGGGGCCTGCTGCCGGTATCCCCAAACTGGGCAGAAGGCTGGCTGGATCACTGGACACCGGGCACCGACGGCGCCACAGCCGCCCTGCGCCGCTTCACGGGCAATGGACTGGAGGGTTACGGCAAGGCGCGGGACTTTCCCGCCCTGCGCGGCAGCTCCCGGCTGTCACCCCACCTCCACTGGGGCGAACTGTCCCCCCGCCAGGCCTGCGCTGCCATCCTCGCCGCCGCTGCCGCTGGCGACAGCGACCGCCAGAAGTTCATCGCCGAAATCGGCTGGCGCGAGTTCAACCACCACCTGTTGTTCCACTATCCCCACATCCCTGAACGCCCCTTTAAACCGCGTTTCGAGCAGCTACCCTGGGGCGATTCCCGCAGCCGGCTACGGCGCTGGCAACAGGGCCAGACCGGTTACCCGATCGTCGATGCGGGCATGCGCGAGCTGTGGCACACGGGTTTTATGCACAACCGGGTAAGAATGGTCTGCGCGTCGTTCCTGACCAAGCACCTGCTGCTGCCCTGGCAGTGGGGCGCGCGCTGGTTCTGGGATACGCTGGTGGATGCCGACCTCGCCAACAACAGCTGCGGCTGGCAGTGGGTGGCGGGCTGCGGCGCCGATGCCGCGCCCTACTTCCGGATTTTCAACCCGGTGCTGCAGGGTCAGCGCTTTGACGCCGACGGCGCCTACATCCGACGCTGGGTCCCCGAGCTTGCCGATCTGCCAGACAAACACCTGCATGCCCCCTGGGAAGCGCCGGACGCTGCCATGGAAGCGGCAGGCATCTCGCTTGGCGATCACTATCCGCAGCCCATGGTCGATCACAAGGAGGCCAGGGCCGCCGCCCTGGATGCCTACGACGTACTCCCTTCCGGGGACGCCTCTGGATAGCGATAATCAATCCGCACCTGCTGCGACCGGCCCTCGGCGTCGCGAATATTGCTCACGCCCCTGAACTGCAGCAGGCGCCTGTCCCGCGCGTCATACTCCAGCCAAATGGGGGACACCAGCCTGGACAACAGCCAGTTATCCAGCGCCACGGTAAAACACATGCGCCCCTGCGGGCAGTCGTCGCCCACTGCCTTCCTCGCCGTCATGTCCAGCGGCTTGTCGCGGCCAGCAACCAGGAAGGGGAAACGCACGGTGTCGCCGTCAACCAGTTGCTGCCAGCGCCGGCGCACGTAGTGGTCGAAACCCGCGTCGATCACCAGTTCACCCCCGTCGTCACCCTTGATCCGCACGGTCTCGCCATGACGCAGGTCCTGCATCTCCAGTGACGGCGCCTGCAGTGAGTCCTGGTAGTTGACCACCTTGCGGGCGAACACCTCCCCGGCGGGGTTTTTATACTCCACGGTGCAGCGGTCGCCATCACTGGAACACTGGTGGATTTCGCGGTACCGCAGTTCGCCATCATCAACACCATAGGCGCTGCCGATCACATTCATCGCCGCCGCGTCCGCCGCCAGCACTGCGGCCAGCAGTACCAGGCTAACAGGACGCATGGGCCTGTCCTCGCGCGAACTGCAGTTCGAGTTGCCGGGCTAGAAACAGCATGGTGGGGAACAACAGTGCCCAGAGCAGCGCCAGCACAATCCCGCTGGCCGGCATGGCCCCGAATGCGATATCCGACAGCGACACCCCGAGGCGATAACTGAGGAAACCACCGACCGCGCCCAGCGATGCCGCCAGCACCACCCGGTCGCGAAGACCGGAAAACACGTGCAGCGAGGTGGTGGCCAGCACCGGCCACAGGGCCGACAGCCACAGCGGCGCGATCCCGCCCGAATCCTGCCGCAGGACAGCGGCGACAAACAGCAACTGGTCAATAAGCAGCCCCACAGCGCCCATCAGCAGGATGAATGTCCACTCACCCCTGCCCTTGCCCATGAGCAGCATGTGCAGGCCCACATGCAGCGCCGCCACGCACCAGGCCACCAGGGCAGACTGGGCGCTGACAATCAGCAGCCAGCTGATGTTGAACAGGGCGCCATTGAGGAGTTTCAGTTTCATGCCCGGGCGTCGAAGCGGTATCCCGGCTTGGCAAAAGTCAGCTGCACGGTACTGATAATCCGCTCGCGGAAGCCGCCCTCGCAATAGCACAGGTAGAATTCCCACATGCGTTCGAAGATGTCGTCAAAGCCCTGGGCCCTGACCTCATCCCTGGCCGCCATGAAGCGGCTGCGCCACTCGGCCAGGGTGCGGGCGTAATCCGCGGTGATATCGCGCAGGTTGACCACCTGCATATCAGTGTCCCTGGCGATATGCCGGGAAATGACCTCCACGGACGGCAGGCAGCCCCCCGGGAAGATATAGCGTTTGATAAAGTCGACGGAATCCCGGGCCTGGACGTAACGCTGGTCCTGTACGGTGATGGCCTGGATGGCAAACTTGCCCCCCGGCGCCAGCAGGTCGCTGCAGCGGCGGAAATACTCGGCGTAGTATTCGTGGCCGACCGCCTCGATCATCTCAATGGAGACGATCTTGTCGTAGCTGCCCTGGAGCTTGCGGTAGTCTTCACAGAGCACCGTCACCTGATCTTCGAGCCCGAGCGCGGCGACCTGCTCCCTGGCGTACTTGTACTGTTCGCGGGAAATGGTGGTCGTGGTCACCCGGCAGCCGTAGTGCCGGGCGGCAAAAATCGCCATGCCGCCCCAGCCCGTGCCGATTTCCAGCAAATGATCCTCCGGCTGCAGCTCCAGCTGCTGGCACAGCAAGTCCAGCTTGTGCAGCGAGGCCTGTTCCAGGCTGGCCCCGGCATGAGGATACACCGCGGAGGAGTACATCATGGTGGGGTCGAGAAACAGGCTGAAAAACTCGTTACCCAGGTCGTAGTGGGCGCTGATATTGCGGCGGGACCCGCTCAGGCTGTTGTTGTTTACCCAGTGCAGCCCCTTGAGGAGCAGCTGACGCAGCCGTGAGGAACCGGAGTCCATGGCCTCCATGGTGGCCATGTTGGCAGAGAACAGCCGGATCACATCCACCAGGTTGGGAGACGACCAGTGACCGGCCATGTAGGCCTCGCCGGACCCGATCACCCCGCCGGTCAGCACCTGCTGGTACACCGCGGCGTCGTGGACATTGATAACCGCGTGAATACCATTCGCCGCGTCGTCGCCAAAGTGCAGGCTGCGCTCCCCCTCGTGCAGGGTCAGGGAGCCGCCCTGCAGGCGGGACAGTACGCCGGTCAGCATCCGTCGGGCAAAGCCCTGGCCGCGCCAGTGACTGCGTATCCCGGGAAGGCGGATGGCACTTACATCGCTCATGTTCAGTTCTCGCTGTTGACTGTATCTGGATGGGGAATAAAGGGGATGCGCTTCAGCCACAGGCGCAGGGCCTGCCAGTAAATCCCGGTGGCGACCCGCAGGGTCATCAGCGGGTACAGCGCCAGGTAGCGGCTGAAGTAGGCCGGCGACTCGCCCCTGCGCTCGAGATGCAGGGTGGCATCGAACTGCTTGATGCCGCCCCGGGAGTTGGCCAGGTGCAGCACCAGTTTTTCGCCCGGCAGGTTGTTGCGCCAGTGATAGCGCATGTCCATCGGCATAAAGGGCGACACGTGCATGGCCTTGTCGAACTCGGCTTCCAGCCAGCCCTCGCGCCCTGCCGCCGGCAGCACATAGGCGCAGCGCTCGCTCCAGGGGGTATTGGTCACTTCCGCCAGTACGCTGTGCAGTGAGCCGTCATCGGCAAAACAGTAATAACAGCTGATGGGGTTGATCAGGTAGCCGAAGTAACGCAGATTGGCCAGCATCATCACCGGCCCGGTGGGTCGCTCCCCGGTCCGCGCCTGCACTTCATCGAGCACCGCCGTCTTCAGGGCGACCCGCGGGTCGCCGAAAAAGTCCTCCCGGCGGAAGCGGGCCAAAGCCCAGCGCCTGGCAGACCAGCCGCAGCTGCGCTCCAGCAGCGCCGGCAGCTCGTCCAGGTTGAGCAACGGCATGAACACGCGATAACGGAAACTGTGCCCCCGGGGGGCCAGCCTCCGGTGCGCGACCCAGCCGCTGTAAACGGCACTTTTCATGCGGCCGTGCCCACCCGCGCCAGGGGGGTGCCCGCCGCACGGGCGTCCACCCCGATACCCTCGGCCACCCGCAGCGCCGAGAACACCCCGTCCTCGTGGAAGCCATTGCGCCAATAGGCGCCGCAGAACCAGGTGCTGCCACCGTTGATCTCAGCCCAGCGTTCCTGGGCCGCGATGCCGGGCAGCGTAAACACCGGGTGCGCATAGTCAAACTGGCCGAGAATCTTGTTGGGATTGATAGCGGCCCGATCATTGAGCGTGACACAGAAGGTTTCCGGGGCATTGAGCCCCTGGAGAATATTCATGTTGTAAGTCAGGGTGGGACGCTGGGTGTCCGGCCGGCGCTGGTAGTTCCAGCTGGACCAGGCCCGCTCCAGTTTCGGCAGCAGCCGGGTGTCGGTATGCAGCGTCACTTCGTTGTTCTGGTAGGGAATGGCGCCGAGAATTTCCCGCTCCAGCGCCCCGGCGTCCGCCAGCAGGGCGAGCGCCTGGTCGCTGTGGCAGGCAAACACCACCGCGTCAAAATCCTCTTCCCGGCCGCCCTCGAAGCATAGCCGGGCGCCCTGCTCCACTCGCCGCACGCTGCTGATGGCCGCGCCGGTGTGAATGTTCCTGGCAAAGGGGTCGCTCAAGGGCTTGAGGTACTCCCGCGAGCCTCCCTCTATCACCCGCCACTGAGGCCTGTTGCGAATGCTGAGCAGCCCGTGATTGCGGAAAAAGCGGACAAAAAACTGTAGCGGAAAGTCGAGCATGACCGGCACATCGGCGGACCAGATCGCCGCGCCCATGGGCACCAGGTAATAGTCGACGAAGGCCCGGCCGTAGTTGCCGCGCTGCAGATATTCCCGGAGGCTCATATCGGGACTCAGCCTGCCCGCTTCCAGGTCATCCACCGCCTGGCGGTTGAAACGCATAATATCCCGCAACATGCCCAGGAAGCGGGGCGAGACCAGGTTGGCCCGCTGGGCGAACAGCGTGTTCAGGCTGGAACCGGCATACTCCAGCCCGGACTCGCGGTCCGCCAGGCTGAAACTCATTTCGGTGGCCTTGCTGGACACCCCCAGTTCGTCCATCAGGGCGATAAAATTGGGGTAGGTCCAGTCGTTGAACACGATGAACCCGGTATCGATGGCAAAACGCCGCCCGCCCATGGCCACATCTACCGTGGCGGTATGGCCACCGATGCGCTCCGCCCGCTCGAAGACATGAACCTCATGCTGCCGGTGCAGGTAATAGGCGCAGGAAAGCCCTGAAATGCCAGAGCCGATAATCGCGATTTTCATGGTGCTGCAAATTCCCGTGTAAGCTGCTTTCTGGCCTAGTTACGGGTCGACCGAGACGCCGGATCAACACCGTAAAGTCTTTCTTATATCAGGTGATCCGTAAAGAGCGCAGGCGCGTACAAGCCCCTGACAATGATAGAATCCGGGAAAATGCAGTGACCCAAGCAAGAGCGAGCGCAACGATGTCCAACACCGCAGGCATGGATTCCACCGGCAGACGGGACGATGAATGGAGCCTCTGCCTGCAGCGTGTCGCGGAGGAGCGGGACCGAGAGGCCTTCGCCAGGCTGTTTGGGCATTTTGCCCCGCTGATCAAGGCCTTCGCCCTCAACGGTTCAGCACTGGCGGCGGCACACGCCGAGGAACTGGTGCAGGAAGTCATGATCAAGGTATGGCAGAAGGCCGCGGCCTTCAACCCCCACAAGGCCGCCGCCAGCACCTGGATTTACACCATTGCAAGAAATTGCAGAACAGACATGTACCGGCGCCTGCAGAAGTTTGACACCCCGATCAGCGCCGACGATATCTGGCCCGAGGCGGAGTCCGACGAACTGTTCGCCGCGGTGCAGCAAAAGCGGGAAGCGGCGCGCATCCGCGAGATGCTGCAGGAATTGCCCCACGAGCAATGCCAGATCCTGATGAAAGTTTACATGGAAGGAAAATCTCACAGCGAGGTTGCTGAGGAGCTGGACCTGCCCCTGGGTACCGTCAAATCCCGGGTGCGTCTGGCAATGAAGAAACTCCAATTGATGGTTGAAAGATAGAGTTATGGCTAACTACCACCCCGACACACGATTACTGAACGAGTACGCCTCGGGCACCCTGCCCCTGGCCCAGTCAGTATGCGTGTCACTACACCTGAATTACTGTGAACAGTGCCGCCGCAACCACCAGCGGCTGCAGCAGCTGGGCTCGGCGCTGTTCGAGGAAATGGCGCCACAGCAGGTAGACGACTCCCTGCTGCGCACCGTCCTGTCGCGACTGGACGACGAAGCTCAGCCGCTCAGCTACCAGAACATGCCGGCGAGCGATGCGCCCCCGCCCCTGATCCAGCGCCTGATGCGTGGCGATTACGATGACCTGGGCTGGGACAAAGTGACCTCCGATGTGCGGATCAGCCGCCTGCGCACCGGCGATGTCGACAACGAGTTTGCCCTGTATCACATCAAGGCTGGCGCCAGCATTCCCAAACATACCCACAAGGGCACCGAGTTGACCCTGGTGCTGGAAGGCGGCTTTTCCGACGAGGAGGGGCACTACGAGGTGGGCGACTTCATCATCCGGGATGCGCAGCAGCAGCACTCGCCCACCGCCACCCGGGATCGCGACTGCATCTGCATCGGCGTGCTTGATGCGCCGATAAAGTTCACTGACTGGAAATACCGGGTGGTCAACCCGTTCCTGAGGATCCAGCCCAGCTGACCAGGACCGCAACCCGCCCAAGGCCGCATTCGCGGCCTTTTTTCTGCCCGCCGAGGCATCCGATGCCCGGCCCTGCTCGTACCTAATTCAACCTGAATCAATGAGGACTACCAATGAATGCAATCGTCCCCGAGAAAGCGCTACTTGCCGAGGCGCTGTCACCTGAAGCCGACAGGGTCCGCCGGGCGCTGATCGAGGCGGGACTGGAGACGCCGATGTCCCCCACCGGCCTCTCCGCCGAGGAGAAGTACCAGCGCCTGCACCAGTCATTCACCGATGTGCTGAGCACGCTGGGACTGGATTTGCGTGACGACAGCCTCAGCGAAACACCCCACCGTATCGCCAGCATGTACCTCAACGAAATATTCTCCGGGCTCGATTACCAGCAGTTTCCCCGTATTTCCGCCATCGATAACAAGATGCGGGTGGATGAGATGGTGCTCATCGACGACATCGAACTGGTGAGCACCTGCGAGCACCACTTCATCACTATTGATGGCTTCGCCCGGGTTGCCTACATCCCCGGCGCCAGGGTTATCGGCCTGTCCAAAATCAACCGCATCGTGCGCTTTTTCGCCCAACGCCCGCAGGTACAGGAACGCCTGAACCGGCAGATTCTGGTGGCCCTGCAGACCCTGCTGGACACTGATGACGTGGCGGTCAGCATTGAGGCGACTCACTTCTGCGTCAAGTCCCGGGGGGTCATGGACGGTAACTCCAGCACCAGCACCCTGGCCCTGGGCGGCCGCTTCAAGACGGACCCGCAGCAGCGGGCAGAATTTCTCCGCCGCTGACTCCGGCGCACCCCTCCTGCGGCAAAATGCCGCGGGGCCCCACTGCCGCCTTGCCCGGGGCGGCAGCGTGACGGTACAGTTGAGTCCGTCTGTGCGCAGTGTCCGTTGATTTCGCTCAACCACCCGATCTGCCAATAGCACATAATTGACATCAACAGGGACGGCTGCAGGAAATCAATGTACCGACAGGATCCAGCGATTGCCGCGCAGGTCACCGCCGCCATGCGCGACCTGCCACGAGATCACTTCATCGAAATGAGCGACGCCTCGCTGGTCCACGGGCGCAGCATCCCGCCTACCAATGCGGTATCGGAAATACTGCATCACGCCGCCATCGGGCCGGAGCACAACGTACTGCTGGTCGGCACCGGCGCTGGTTACCTGGCCGCTTTGGCCAGCAAGCTGGCCGACCGGGTAGTCGCCCTGGAAATCTGCCCGGCCATGGCCCGCCAGGCCCAGCGGCGCTTCAACGACCTGGGGCTGTGCAACCTGATCCAGCGCACCACCGACGGCAGCGAGGGTGCGCCGGAGCTGGGGCCCTACGACCGCATTTTCGTTGCCACACCCAAAGTCATCGACAAGGGGCCGCTGATCGCCCAGCTCGCTGATCGGGGGCGCCTGCTGGCGATTGAACAGGGGGAGAACGACACCCTCATCCTCACCCGCTACACCGTCAGTGAACTGGGCACCCCGCTGCGCAAGGAACTGGCGATGATGGACTTCTCCCGCGACACCGGGCTGACCCTGCTGGATATGGGCATGGTGGACCAGGTCATGCTCTCCGAGGCCAGGCGACTGGCCCGGGACAAGAAGCTCCCGGTCATCAAGGTGCTGCGGGACAAGCTGAATATGGAGGACCTGCCGCTGTACCGCCGGCTGGCAGAGGAAAACGGCATGCCCTTCGCCGCCATCGACGACCTGCTGCCACAGGTGCAACCGGAGCTGATGGAAGGCTTTTCCCGCAGTTTTCTCGACAGCCATCACCTGATCCCCTTGCGGGTGGCAGGCCATACCCTGGAAGTGGTCACCGATGACCCCGACAGCAAGGTCGACGATATCTACCACATGTATCCCTACGACCAGGTCAACAAGATTCTGGTCACACCCAATGACTTCAAACGCCTGTGGACGACCGTGGAGCTCTCGCTGCAGGGTAACGCCCACCAGCTGTGGGCCGCCAAGCCGGAACCGGAAGAGGACAATGACGACCTGCTGGACCGGGAAAAAACCCGGATCGAGGCCCATCTGATCACGCTTTGTGATGCCCTGTTGCTGGACGCGGTCAGTGACGGCGCCAGTGACCTGCATATCGAGCAGTACAAGTCCCACGTGCGCATCCGCCTGCGGGTGGATGGTGACCTGCACGACCTGAACCACTATCACCTGTCACCCCAGGAGGCGCGCGGCCTGGTCAACGTGATCAAGATCAGGGGCGACATGGATATCGCCGAGAAACGCCTGCCCCAGGGTGGCCGCTCCCAGCTGACCGCGGGCGGCATCAGCTACGACCTGCGGATCCAGGTCCAGCCTTCGCTGCACGGGGAAGCGGTGGTTATCCGCCTGCTGCCCCAGTCCGGTAATATCGTGGCCATCGAGGACCTGGGCATGAGCGCCCGCCTGATGCGCTCCTACCGGCGCATGCTGCAAAACCCATCCGGGCTGGTACTGGTCGTGGGGCCCACCGGCTCCGGTAAGTCCACCACCCTGTATGCCGGCCTGACGGAACTGGCCAAGGACGGCCGGCGCAAGGTGCTGACCATCGAGGACCCGGTGGAGTACTCCATCGACGGCATCCAGCAAACCTACACCCGGCCCGACATTGGCTTCAACTTCGCCGACGGCATGCGTTCCTTCGTGCGCCTGGATCCGGACGTCATCCTGGTGGGGGAGATTCGCGACACCGAAACCGCGGTAGAAGCCATCCGCGCCTCCCAGACCGGGCACGTGGTGCTCTCGACCCTGCATGCCAACGATGCCGTGGATGCACTGCAGCGGATTTACGACCTGGATGTGCAGGCCAATTCAGTCGCCAGTGAACTGATGGCGGTGATTGCCCAGAAACTGGCCAAGCGGGTGTGCCCGGACTGCCGCCAGGAAGCCGAACCGGACCCGCAAATTATCGCCGAGCTGTTCCCCGAGGGCACACCGGACAGCTTCCGCTGTTACCAGGGGGCCGGCTGCGAGAACTGCGGCGGCCGCGGCACCAAAGGCCGCATTGGGGTGGTGGAGTACATGCAGGTCAACAGCGAGATCCGCACCGGGATATCCCTGCGCTACCCCATCGCCCAGCTGCGGGCGCTGGCGCTCGACTCGGGATTGATTACCATGCGCGACAGTGCCCTGAATCACGTTATCGACGGCACCATTCCCCTGTCGGAACTGCCGCGGGTGCTGCCCTCGGATCGCATGGCGCCGGAAAAACGGGGAGCCAGCTAAGTGACGGACAAGGCAATTCAGCGGCTGCCGGCCGAATCCTATTACGCCGGGGAACTGGCCATGCTGCGGGCGCAGGACAAGTGGCCGAAACCGCCCGGCTGGCTGCTGTCGCCAAAAGGGGTGGAAACCTTCGTGCTGGGCGACGCGGACGCCGGCATCGCACCCAAGTTTGTTGCCCCCCGCGAGATTGTCACCCGGGTCATTGTCTCGCTCGCCACCCAGCGCGGGGCGATGCTGGTCGGCGCCCCCGGCACCGCCAAATCCTGGCTGTCGGAACTCATTTGCGCGGCGATCTGTGACGATTCCACCCTGATCATCCAGGGCGGGGCGATAGCAACCGTGCAACAGCTGCTGTACACCTGGAACGGCGCTATCCTGGAGTCGAAAGGTCCCTGCATGGAGGCGCTCATCCCCGGGCCGATCTACCGCGGCATGGAGCAGGGCCTGCTGGTCCGCTACGAGGAGATCGCCCGCTCCTCCCCGGCGCTGCAGGATGCGCTGCTGTCTATCATGTCCGAGCGTTCCATCACCATCCCCGAATTGGCCGGCGACGACGCCATTCTCTACGCCCGTGACGGTTTCAACCTTGTGGCTACGTCCAATACCACGGATGTCGGGGTCAATGAGATGAGTTCGGCGCTCAAGCGGCGGATGAACTTCGAGACCATCCGCCCGATCAGGAATGTGGAGGACGAGATCGGCGTGGTCATGCGCGAGGCGGAAAAGGCACTGACCGCCTCCGGCGTGAAGGTGAAGCCCGATGCCGAGATCATCGAGGCGCTGGTGATCATTTTTCACGAACTGCGCAACGGCCAGTCACTGGACGGGCGCAGCACCGACCGGCTGGCCTCGGCGGTCATGTCCACCGCGGAGGCGGTATCCGTGGCGCACGCCATGGGCGTGTACTCCTACTACTACCGGGAAGGGAAAATGCTCGCCGAGGACTTCACCGACTTCCTGGTGGGGGCGGCGATCAAGGACAATGTCGCCGACCTCAAACGCATGAACCACTACTTCGAGACCGAGGTGGCGAACAAGGACGGCAAGGTCTGGGAGACTATTTTCCAGCGCTGGCAGGCCTCTTTCCGCTTCTAGGGCCAGATTCAGGTGTCCTCTTCCCTGAGCCTGATCGGGCCGAACTGCTGCGGGAACTTGCCCTCCATGCCGCGGTAAAACCCGCGCAGGTAATCCATGTCGGCGACCACGTCGCCGGTGGTCTCCAGGGGCGGACCGAAGCCCCCGCGTTTGCGGCCAAAATCTAGAAAAGAGGGCACCACCGGCACCCCCGCCTGCCTGGCAATGTGGTAAAAACCGGACTTCCAGTACTCGGCCCTGGCGCGGGTGCCCTCTGCGGGCACCACCAGCACCAGCTCCGCCCGCTGGGAAAAAGCATCGATCATCGCGTCTACCGTGCGCATATTCCGGTGGCGCCTGACCGGCATGCCGCCCAGCGCGCGCATGAACCAGCCCAGGGGCGGCCAGAACAGCGAGTGCTTGGCCATCCAGGTTACTTTCATGTCGAAGGCGGCGGCGAACAGCAGCATGAGGGGGAAGTCCCAGTTGGAGGTGTGGGGCGCGGCTATCAGCACATATTGCGGGCAATCCGGCTTCGCGCCTTCCAGCGTCCAGCCAAGCCAGCCCAGCAGTGTGCGGGCCAATGACTGTTTCATGGCTTAATCAACCGTGGTGAGGGGCGCGCAGAGTAGCACAGCCGCTGCCGCAATGCTCAGGCATGCCTGGCCAGGTAGCGGTCCAGGGCATTGGCAAAGGTCATTTTGTCGCGGTCGCCCAGAGCCTGCGGCCCGCCCCCCACCTGCTCGCCGCTGGAGCGCATGGTCTCCATGAAATCGCGCATATTGAGCCGGGGACGGATATTGTTGGCGGTGAACTGCTCACCCCGGGGAGAAATCGCCGCGGCGCCCTTCTCGATCACTTCCGCCGCCAGCGGTATGTCCGAGGTAATGACCAGGTCCCCCGCGCTGACCTGCAGCACGATGTAGTTGTCGGCCACGTCAAATCCCTGCGGCACCTGCCGGCAGCTGATCCAGGGGGAATTCGGCACCGGGATCACATGGTTCGCCACCAGCACCAGCGGGCGCTCCACCCGCTTCGCCGCCCGGAACAGGATCTCCCGGATCACTTTCGGGCAGGCATCCGCGTCCACCCAGATTGTTATCGCCATGTGTCTTTCCTTCGCGTACCAGGGCAACATTTTATGCTGAAACCGGAGAATCGGGTAAACTGGGTCATCGATCGAACTCATAGTGACATTTTGATAACTCAACTGGACATCAAGGTCCCTGGACAGGGCCTGCACGCGTTTACGCCCGCGGTGCGGCAAGCGCTCAGCCACAGTGGCAGGGACGAGGGTCTGTGCACGCTGTTCATCCGCCACACCTCGGCGAGTCTGTTAATCCAGGAGAACTACGACGACAGCGCGCGCATCGACCTGGAGCAATGGATGAACCGGCTGGTGCCGGAAAACGATCCGCTGTACACCCACACCCTGGAAGGCGCCGACGATATGCCCGCGCACATCAAGTCAGCCCTCACCGCGACCCAGCTGAGCATTCCCTTCCAGCACGGAGAACTGATGCTGGGCACCTGGCAGGGCATTTACCTCTGGGAGCACCGCCACTTCAGTGGCACCCGGCAAGTGGTTATGCACCTGTGAAGGCCATAGACAGCGAACAATTGCGGACACAGTTGCGAGCTATCCTGCCCGCCGACTGCCTGATCGAGGATCGCGAATCGCAGCGCCCCTTCGAATGTGACGCGCTTTCCCTGTACCGGGAGCTGCCGCAGCTGGTGGCCCTGCCGGCAACGGTCGACCAGGCGCAGGCAGTATTGCGCTGCTGTCACCGGCTCCAGGTGCCGGTGGTAGCCCGCGGCGCCGGCACCGGCCTGTGCGCCGGCGCCATGCCCCATCCCGAGGGCGTGCTGCTGGGGCTGTCCAAACTCAACCGCATACTCGACGTCGACCCGGTGGCGCGCACCGCGCGGGTCCAGCCGGGGGTCAGCAACCTGGCCATTTCCCAGGCCGCCGCCGGCCACGGACTGTATTATGGCCCCGACCCCTCCTCCCAGATTGCCTGCAGCATCGGCGGCAACGTGGCGGAAAACTCCGGCGGCGTGCACTGCCTCAAGTACGGGCTGACGGTGCACAACCTGCTGTCCCTGGAATTGTTAACGGTAGCCGGCGACAGGACCACCCTCGGCAGCAGCGGCCTGGACAGCCCGGGCTACGACCTGATGGCCCTGCTCACCGGCTCCGAGGGCCTGCTGGGCGTGGTCACCGAAGTGACGGTGAAGCTGCTGCCCACGCCCGAGCTGGCCCGCGTTATCATGGCCGGCTTCGACAGTGTGCGCGCGGCGGGTGACGCCGTCGGCGCGGTTATCGCCGCGGGCATAGTCCCCGCGGGCCTGGAAATGATGGATGCCCTGGCCATCCAGGCCGCGGAGGATTTCGTCGCCGCCGGCTATCCCCGGGACGCGCAGGCGCTGCTGCTCTGTGAACTGGACGGCACCGAGCAGGAGGTCGAGCAACACATCGCCGCGGTGCAGTCGCTATTCACTGGTCACGGCGCTACCTCGATGACAGTATCCGCCGACGAGGCGCAGCGACAACTGCTGTGGCAGGGCCGCAAGTCGGCCTTCCCGGCGGTCGGCCGGATGAGTCCCGATTACTATTGCATGGACGGCACTATCCCGCGCGGCCAGGTGTCCGGGGTGCTGGAGGAAATCGCCCGCCTGTCACAACACTACCGGCTGCGCTGCGCCAACGTATTTCACGCCGGCGATGGCAACCTGCACCCGCTGATCATGTTCGACGGCGGCAAGCCGGAAGAGATCGCCCGCGCCGAACGCTTTGGTGCCGATATCCTCGAGCTGTCGGTGGCCGTCGGCGGCTGCATTACCGGCGAGCACGGGGTCGGGCTGGAAAAGCTGGCGCAGATGCCCAGCCAGTTCGGCGAGGCCGAGCTGCACCAGTTCGAGGACATCAAGCACGCCTTCGACCCGGTGCTGACCCTCAATCCGGGCAAGGGCATTCCCCTACTCAAGCGCTGCCAGGAATACCGCGCACTGCCGGCGAGGCACCGTCATGGCTGAGGCACTGCAGAAACTGGCGCAACAGGTGGCCGAGTCATACCGCAGCGGGCAGACCCTGCGCCTGCGCGGTGGCGACAGCAAGGCGCGGATCATCGGCCGTGAATGCCGGGCCGACGCGGAACTGGATCTTGGCAGCTATCGGGGGGTCAGCGACTACCAGCCCGGCGAGCTTGTGCTCAGCGCCCGCGCCGGCACCCCTGTCAGCGAGCTGCAGGCGCTGCTGGCCGAGCAGGGCCAGACCCTGCCCTTCGACCCGCCGCCATTTGCCGGCAGGGCCACCCTGGGCGGCACCCTGGCCTGCAACATCAACGGCCCGGCCCGCCCCTGGCTGGGCTCGGTCCGCGACGCGGTGCTGGGTGTGCAGCTGATCAACGGCAAGGGCGAGTTGCTGGAATTTGGCGGCAAGGTCATGAAAAACGTCGCGGGCTACGACGTGTCCCGCCTGCAGGCAGGCGCGCTGGGCACCCTGGGGGCAATTACCGAGGTCCACCTGAAGGTGCTGCCACTGCCCGAGTGCACGCTGACCCTGGCGATTGAGACCAGCGCCGACGAGGCACTGCGGCAGATGGCGGAGAAAGCCCGACAGCCCAAACCGCTGACCGGTGCCTGCTGGCTGGATGGCCGCCTGTACCTGCGCCTGGCGGGGGCCCGGCGCGCGGTGGAGCACACCGCCAGCAGCTGGGGCGGCGAGCGGGTGGACGACAACCTGTGGCAGCAGCTGCGCGACTTCAGTCACCCCTTCTTCGCCGGCGAACAAGCCCTCTGGCGGCTGGCGACCAATGTGCACACGGCGGCGGAAAACGGGCCGGCGCAGTGCATCGACTGGGCCGGCAGCCAGCGCTGGCTGCGGGCCAGGCCGGCACGGGTGCCCCCGGGTTCACACCTGTGCCTGTATGCTGGCGGCGACCGCCAGGCGGATGTACGGGCTGAGCTCGACCCGGTGCAACGGCAACTGCAGCGGCGGCTCAAGCAGGCCATGGACCCCGGTGGCATACTCAACCCCGGCCGCCTGTACAGCTGGATGTAAGCCATGCATGTAGAACTGCACCCGAGCTACCGTGACAAGCCCGAGGCCACCCGCGCCAGCGAGCTGATCAGTGCCTGCGTGCACTGCGGCTTCTGCCTCGCCACCTGCCCGACTTACCTGGACACGGCCGATGAGCGGGACAGTCCCCGCGGCCGCATCTACCTGGTCAAGCAGCTGCTGGAGGAAGGCACGGCCAGCAGTGCCACCCGCACCCACCTGGATCGCTGCCTCACCTGTCGCAGCTGTGAAACCACCTGTCCTTCCGGCATGCAATACGGCAGCCTGGTCGATATCGGCCGCGGCATGCTGGAGCAGCAGGTACCCAGGCCCCTGCCAGAGCGGGGCTTTCGTGCCCTGTTGCGCTACACCCTGACCCGCCCGGCCCTGTTCTCCCGGCTGCTGCAACTGGGCCGGCTGCTGGCGCCGCTGTTACCCGCGCCGCTGGCCGGCAAGATTCCGCCGCGGCAGCAGCCAGGACAGCGGCCCCGGGCGGTACACAGTCGGCGCGTGCTGTTGCTGGAAGGTTGCGTGCAGGCTGCCGCCACCCCGACGACCAACGCCGCCCTGGCACGGATTCTCGACCGCCTGGGTATCTCCCTGGAAACCGTCGCTGGCGCCGGCTGCTGCGGCGCGGTCAACTATCACCTGGGGGCCCACGCCGACGGCCTGGACAACATGCGCCGCAACATTGACGCCTGGTGGCCTGCCGTCGACGCCGGTGCCGAGGCGATTGTCAGCAGCGCCACCGGTTGCGGCAGCCTGCTGGCGGATTACGGCCAACTGCTGGCTCACGATCCGGCCTACGCCGACAGGGCCCGGCGTATCGCTTCCCTGAGCCGGGACGCCGCGGAACTCCTTGCCGGCGAGGACCTGCAGGCCCTGGCCGTTGACAGCGGCCAGGGGCCGGTCGCGGTGCACACGCCCTGCAGCCAGTACCACGGGCTGAAGCAGCCGCGGCTGGTGCAGCGAATCCTCAGCGAGGCAGGTTTCGAACTCAGCGCAACCCGCGACGATCACCTGTGCTGTGGCTCCGCCGGCACCTACTCGATTCTGCAGCGGGAGCGCAGCGAGCGCCTGCGCGAACGCAAGCTGCGGGCGCTGGAGACCGGGCAGCCGCAGCTCATCGTTACCGCCAACGTGGGCTGCCAGCTGCACCTGGGGGAACAGAGCCGGGCCCCGGTCCGGCACTGGCTGGAACTGCTGGACCCCGACCCTGATCGCGGGCATTGAGCGGGGAAATGGCCAATTCGTTGCCTCCGGGCCCGCTATACTGTCATCATCGTGCTAACTAAAAACAAAGGATTGAGACATGAGCATCGTTCCTGACAAACTGGTACTGCAGGCGGCATTCGCACGCGAAAAAGCCCACCCGGAAAAGATCTTCCTGACCCAGCCGGTCAACGGCGAAGCCATAGATTACAGCTGGGGCAAGACCATGGACCAGGCGCGACGCATGGCCGCGCACATAAATTCCCTGGGATTACCGGCCAACAGCAACATTGCCATGATCTCCAAGAACTGCGCCCACTTCGTGATTGCCGAGTTGGCGATCTGGATGGCGGGCCACTGTACCGTGGCGCTCTACCCCACGCTCAACGCCGAGACCGTGGCCTACATCCTGGACCACTCCGAGGCCAAACTGCTGTTTGTCGGCAAGCTGGATGACTGGGAGCACATGCAGGAAGGCGTGCCCCAGGACATGCCCGGGATCGCCCTGCCGCTGGCGCCGCCCAACGACTTCGACCAATGGGACGACGTCATCGCCCGCCATGAGCCGATCAGCGAGGAGCCGGTCTGGCCCGCCGGCCAGCGGGCACTGATCTGCTATACCTCCGGCAGCACCGGCAAACCCAAGGGGGTTGCCCACTCCTTCGGCTCTGTTTCCACACCGGCCTACCTGCAGGGTCGAGTGCTGAATATCAACGAATCTGACCGCGCCCTGTCCTACCTGCCGCTGGCTCACGTCATGGAGCGGGCGCTGCTGGAAGCCGGGGCCATTTACCAGGGCATTCACGTGTATTTCGCCGAGGAGCTCGATACCTTCCTCGAGGACCTGCGCCGGGCCAGGCCAACGCTGTTTGTCAGCGTGCCGCGACTGTGGCTGAAGTTCCAGTCCGGGGTGTTCCAGAAATTCCCGGAAGAGAAACTCAACCTGCTGCTGAAAATCCCCTTCGTCAACAACGTCATCCGCAAAAAAGTACTGGACGGCCTCGGGCTGGGCAGCGTGCGTATCGCCGCCAGCGGCTCGGCACCGATTCCCGCCGACCTGATCCGCTGGTATGACAAGCTCGGCCTGCACATCATGGAAGGCTACGGCATGACCGAGGACTTCGCCTACTCGCATATGTCGACTGAAGGGCAGCGCGCCCCGGGCACGGTGGGTGCGCCCGCCGAGGGCGTCGAGTGCCGGATTTCGGAGGTCGGTGAAATCGAGATCAAATCCCCGGGACTCATGATGGGTTATTACAAGGCGCCGGAGCTGACTGCCGAGGTAATGACCGAGGACGGGTTCTTCAAGACCGGCGACCGGGGCGTTTACGAGGACGGCCTGCTGCGCATTACCGGCCGGGTGAAGGAGTTGTTCAAGACCAGCAAGGGCAAGTACGTGGCGCCGGTGCCGCTGGAAAACCTGCTCAGCGCCGACAGCATGGTGGAACAGTGCTGCGTGTCCGGGTCCGGCCGCCCGGCCTGCTATGCCAGCCTGCAGCTGGCAGAGGGCCTGCGCCACGAGTTCGATAATCCCGCGTTCCGGGAGAAGGCCGAGGCGCACTTCGAGAAGCTGCTGGCCGAGGTCAACAGCCAGGTGGAGAATTATGAGAGGCTGCAGTTCCTGGCTGTTGTTCGCGACCCCTGGCAGGTGGAGAACAATTTCCTCACCCCGACGCTGAAAATCAAGCGCAACAACATCGAGGCCGCCTACGAGCCTTTTCTCGATGCCTGGTACGACTCACGCAAGAAGGTGATCTGGCAGGACTGAGATGACCGCCACCACGGTTTACTACCTGGAGATGCGAGCGCCGGGGCAGTTGCTCCCCGGCAGCGACGCCCCGGGGCTGACCATTACCGAGGCCAGGGTCAAACAGTGGCCGTTCAACCGTTTCCTCTACCAGTTCGTCGGCGGGCCCTGGGACTGGAACGACAAGCTCGGCTGGTCAGCGCAGCAGTGGCAGGACTACGCCGAGGCAGCCGACCTGCGCACCTGGGTGGGCTACAGCGAGGGCTCCCCGGCGGGCTATTTCGAGCTGCAGAAACAGGCTGGCAATGAAGTGGAAATCAAGTACTTCGGCCTGACACCGGCGTTTATCGGCCAGGGCCTGGGCGGCACACTGCTGACCGCCGCCATCGAACAGGCCTGGGCCTGGGGCGAGGTGCAACGGGTGTGGGTACATACCTGCTCGCTGGACCATCCCGGGGCGCTGGCCAACTACCAGGCGCGGGGCATGACCTTGTACCGCACTGAACAGGAAGCCGGCTAGCTCCTGGCCGCCAGCAGCAGTTCCAGCCGACTTTCCGCCAGCAACACCGAGCGCTTGACCGCGAAGCCGTCGAGGCATTCCTGCAGGCGCGCCTGCGGATGGGGAGAATAACAGGGCAGCGCCGGCGCCCGCGGGCGCACGCAGATCTGCCCCGCGGAAACCAGGGCATAGCGGCCATCGCGGCGGGCGGCGCGGGTATTGTGGACCCCGAACGCGTGGGCCCTGGCACCCGGCGCCAGGCGGTCACGCAGGCAGTCCATCACTGCCCTGACCCCCGCTTCGTCCAGGTAGTTGAACAGGTCCCAGAACAGGCACAGGTCGAATGTCACCCCGGCGGGAATATCCAGTAGCCCGGCGACCCGCTGGGCCACGGTCTGCTCGTCCCCGGGCTGGAATACCAGGGGCAGCTCGGCGAACAGGTCGTTGATGTAAAGCTTGCACCGGTAAGCGGAAAAAAACGCCACCGTCTCGGGCATTACCGGCCCGAGGTGCAGCACCGTGATCCGCTGCTCCTCCGTGATCCCCTCGAACAGGCCGGGCAACAGCTGACTGCTCTGTTGCTCGCTCATGCTGCGTGGGTCAACCGCTCTTGAGGTCCAGTTCCGGGGTGGGAGCGTCCGCATCCGCTGCTGGCTTGCCGGCGCCGGGCTTGGCGGCCAGGCTGACCTTTGCGGCGGCATCACCCGGGTCCATATCGATAGAGCCCTTGAAGATGGCGCCGTCCTCCAGGGTCATGCGCGGGGCAATGATATTGCCGCGGACGTTGCCGGTCTTGGAAATCAGCACTTTCTCATTGCCGCGAACATCCCCGGCGACCTCGCCATCGATACGCACGGTGCGCGCGCTGATGTCGGCATTCACCTTGCCGGATTCGCCCACGGTGACCTCATGCGCGCCGAGGTCGATGGATCCTTCCACCCTGCCCTGGATGAGCAGGTCTTCGTCGCCGGTAACGGTGCCTTTGATCTCGATACTGGGTCCAATCATTGCTGTGCTCCTTGAGGTTGCCGGACTGGGGCTGGCCTGGGGGGCCGGAGTGCTGGCAGCGGTCGTGCCGGGGCCGGGGCGCGGCGGCTCCGCCGGGGGCGCTGGCGGCTGTTTGTTCTTATTGCGTTCAAACATCGGTATGTCCCATGCTCATTCCGGGCAAATCATCCTACCAGCGCCCCCCGGGATCGACCAGAGAAAAGCTGGAGATTTTGGCAGATTCCGTTACCTGACAGTTTTGTTATATGGAAACCGGCTTTCAGAACGAATCGTTGTTGGCCAAGTGTGTGGGGCTCTGGTTTCATGGAGTTGGTGTCCCCGGACACTCTTCGTTGTATTGCTTCGCTTTAACAAGCCGAATACACGCAAAAAACATACCGAATCGACCACCGTCCGCGGTGAGCGAGAGGTCATTCTCGCGGCCCCGGACCATGGCAACAGCCTGAACTGGAGGCATTCTTTATGAGAAGACAGAAGCGCGACATGAACACCAGGGCATTTGACAAAGGCTACCAGGCGGGCGTTTCAGGCCGCAGCCTGGACTACTGTCCCCACGAGAACGACGCCCACCGCCAGAACTGGATTTCCGGCTGGCGGGAGGGCCGCTCCGACCAGTGGGACGGCCTGACCGGGGTCTCTGGCGTTCACAAGATGCGGGCGCTCTGATTCCTCAACTACCCGGGCCCGCATCCGGGCCCTGATCTACCTGCCGCCTGCTGCTCTGGGCCAGGTCCAGCAGTTCGCGGTTGGCCACCGCAAACATGGAGAAGTCGGGCGCGTCCGTGGCATGCAGTTCCGCCAGCATCGCCTGCCAGCGGGCCAGCATGGGCTCCTGCTCCTTCTCCCAGTGCTGCATGCAGGCCAGCACGTTACCCTCGGCGTCCAGGTGCTTGAGCGCGCCCATTGCCAGGGTGCGCTGCTGCCACTCCAGGTCCTCCATGTAGGTGTCGCGGGCCATGGCCTGCCATTCGTTTTCCACCTTGCTGGCCATGATCTGGCCGCTGAACCAGTCCAGCTCCAGCCGTTCACCCATGAAGAAGTACAGTTTGGCGACGTGCTCCAGGGACGCCTCGGTTTCAGCGGCCGCCTGGATGATACCCAGCGCCGTATAGGCCAGCTGCGTACCGGCAACCCGGTCGGCCAGTTCTTCACCAACCCCCTCCTGCAGATAATGGTCATAGAGAGATTCGTACTGGTCCGCCGAACTGCCGCGCAGCATGGAGGGAAAGTTGGCCCGCATTTGCTCCAGGCCCGCGCTGAACTCCCCGACCAGCGGCGTCGGCATCAACTCGTGCCGGCGGTTGCGCAGTAACCAGCGGGTCGCCCGCTTCACCAGCCGCACCAGTTTGAGCATCATGTCCATCTGCACTGCCGAGGAAACCCGGTGGTCGAGCAGTTCGATCCACTCCCACAGCTCGCGCAGCCGGAACACCTCCATCACCGTGGTGTAGGCCCGGGCCACGTCCGCCGCCGAGGCGCCGGTCGCTTTTGACTGGCGCACCACGTAGTTGAGCCCCATGCGGTTGACGATGTCGTTGGCCACCTGGGTGGCCATGATTTCCCGGTTCAGGCGGTGGCTGCGTATTTCGTCAGCGAACTCATCCACCAGCCGCGGCGGAAACGCCGTGGTGACTGCCTGGTGCAGGAGGGGATCCTTGCCCAGGTCAGAGTCGATCAGGTACTCCTTCAGCACCGCCTTGCTGTAGGAGATCAGCACCGACAGCTCCGGGCGGGTCAGCGGCTGTCCCCTGGACTTGCGCTCCAGCAATTCTTCATCGCTGGGCAGGAACTCCAGAACACGGTTAATGCGGCCCGCTTCCTCCATGTTCTGGATAAAGCGGCGGTATTCGCCAAAGCGCTCCTCGGCCTGCAGTTCCACCAGGCTGATCGCCTGTACCTGCCGGTAGTTGTTCTTCAACACCAGCTGCGCGACGCTATCGGTCATTTCCTCCAGCAACTCGTTGCGCTGCTTCTCGGTCATGTCACCCCGGGCCACCACGGCGTTGAGCAGGATCTTGATGTTGACCTCGTGGTCCGAGCAGTCCACCCCGCCGGCGTTGTCGATAAAATCGGTATTTGAACGGCCGCCGTTGAGCCCATACTCCACCCTCGCCAGCTGGGTCATGCCCAGGTTGCCGCCCTCGCCCACCACCTTGCAGCGCAGGTCGCGGCCGTCTACCCGCAGGGAATCGTTGGCCTTGTCGCCGACCTCGAGGTGACTCTCGCTGGAGGCCTTGACATAAGTACCAATGCCGCCGTTCCACAGCAGGTCCACTCGCGCCTGAAGCAGGTGCGCAATCAGCTCACTGGGGGTCAGCTGGGCGGCCTCGATATCGAAGCGCTGCTGCATTTGCGGTGAAATGGCTATCGACTTGGCCGCCCGTGAAAACACCCCGCCGCCGGCGGAAATCAGCTCACTGGCGTAATCAGCCCAACTCGACCGCGGCAGCTCGAACAGGCGCTTGCGTTCAGCGTAGCTGGCGGCGGCATCGGGGTCCGGGTCCACGAATATGTGCAGGTGATTGAAGGCCGCCAGCAGCCGGATATGCTCCGACAACAGCATGCCGTTACCGAACACATCGCCGGCCATGTCGCCAATGCCTACCACGCTGAAGTCGGTGGACTGTATATCAACGCCCATCTCCCGGAAGTGACGCTGCACCGAGACCCAGGCACCCCTGGCGGTGATGCCCATTTTCTTGTGGTCGTAACCGGCGCTGCCCCCCGAGGCGAAGGCGTCTCCGAGCCAGAAGTCGTACTCCGCCGACAGGCTGTTGGCAATATCCGAGAAGGTGGCGGTGCCTTTGTCCGCCGCCACCACCAGGTAGGGATCGTCCTCGTCCTTGGCGACCACGTGGGGCGGACGAATGATCGACACATCGCCGCGATTGTCGGTGATGTCCAGCAGGCCGCGAATAAACAGCTTGTAGCACTCGATGCCCTCCTGCTGGACCTCGTCGCGGGACATTTGCGGATTGAGCTGGCGGGCCACAAAACCGCCCTTGGCGCCCACCGGCACAATGACCGCATTCTTGACCTGCTGCGCCTTGACCAGGCCCAGCACCTCGGTGCGGAAGTCTTCCTGGCGGTCCGACCAGCGCAGGCCGCCACGGGCAACCTTGCCGCCGCGCAAATGCACGCCCTCCACCCGCGGCGAGTACACATAGACCTCGAACATTGGCACCGGCTTGGGAATGTCGGGGATCGCCGAGGGCTTGAGCTTGAAGGAGATGTAGGGCTTGAGACCACCCCCTTCCGCCTGCTGGAAAAAGTTGGTGCGCAGGGTGGCTTTCACCAGTTTCACGTACTGGCGAATTATCCGGTCCTGGCCCAGGTTCTCGACCTGTTCCAGGGAATCCAGTATGCGCTGCTCCACATCCAGTTCGCGCTCGCCGCGCCAGGCCTCGTCACCGTCGAACACCGGTGAAAACCGGGTGAGGAACAATTCCACGATCAGCGCCGTGATATGCAGGTGATCGGCCATGGTGCCGGCTATGTACTCGACACTGTAGGGGAAGTTGAGCTGCTGCAGGTAGCGGGCATAGGCCCGCAGCAGGGCGATTTCGCGCCAGCTCAGGCGGGTACCGATGAGCAGGCGATTGAACGAGTCGCTCTCCGCCTCGCCAAACCAGATGCGGGCAAAGGCATCCTCGAACTCTTCCTTCACATCCTCCAGATCAACCTTGTCCGCAAGGCTGTAAAGCATGGAAAACTCCTGCACCCAGTACTTGTCACCACTCTGGGCGTTGATGCCGTAAGGCCGCTCGCTGATCACCCGCAGTCCGAGGTTTTCCAGGATCGGCAGCACATCTGACAGTGGCAGACTGGTGCCGGCGTTGTACAGGCGCAACCGCAACATGTCCTCGCCGTCCTCGAGGGTGCGGTACAGGGACATGGCCAGGCGCTCGCCATGGGCCAGGCGCAGAATCTTCTTGATATCCGCCACCGCCATGCGGGGGTCGAAATCGTCGCGGTAACCGGCGGGAAAACCGTTGCCCAGTTGCTTTACATGCTGGTTGCCATGCTCCTCGCCAAACTCTTCGATCAGCCGGTTGCGCAACCGGTCGGTCCAGGCCAGGGTGGCCTGGACAATCAGGTCTTCCAGCTCGGTGTCGTCATAATCCAGGGGTCGGGCCGGGTCCACGCGCAACACGAAGTACACCCGCACCAGGATCGATTCGGAGAAATGGGTGGTGAATTCGGATTCCTCGGCTTTGAAGGCCTCACTGAGGATGCACTCCATCTGTTCCCGCAATTCCGTGGTATAGCGGTCACGCGGCACATAGACGATGCAACTGACAAACTTGCCATGGATATCCCGGCGCACGAACAGGCGGGTCTGGCGACGCTCCTGAATCCGGTTGATGGCGTTGACCGTGTTGTACAGGTCGGCACTGCTGGACTGAAACAGCTCATCCCGGGGGTACAGCTCCAGCACCCGGGCCAGTTCCCGGGTCTCGTGCTCGGCCCAGTCCATGTCGGACATTTCCATCACCGCCTGGACCTTGCGCCGCAGGATGGGAATGTACTTGGGATTCATGGTGTAGACAGAGGAGGTATAGAGACCGATAAAACGATGCTGCCCCACCATCTCGCCCTGTTCATCGAACACCCGCACCTCGACATAGTCCGGATAGGTCAGGCGGTGAACCCGGGAGCGCTGCCGGGACTTGGAAAAACTCAGCTGCCGGCGCAGCAACTCGTCCCGCCCCATGTTTGCCAGGTCAGCTTCCAGGTCGGCCACGCCGCGGGTATCCCGGTTGCGCAGCAAACCCAGCCGGCCCTCGCGGGAGGCCGTCACCGTGGGGTGTGTACCGCTGTAATCAACCTCCAGGTATTCGTAGCCCAGCATGGTCATGTGCTGCTCGCGCAGCCACAGCAGGAATGCCGTGGCCTCCTCGCGCAACTCCGGGTCGACGCAGCTGCTGGCCTTTACCACCTCCACCACGCGTTCCAGCTGCTCGTTCATGGCCGGGAAGTCCGCCACCACCATGTCGACCTCGGCGAGGATATCCAGCAGGGTATCGCGCAGCCCGTCCAGTTCCGCCGGCTGCGAGTGCCGGGCCAGCTCAAAATACACGACCGCCTCTTGCGAGTTCTCCATCGGTTCCTGTTCGCTGTCGGACAGGATCCTGCGCAGCACTCCCTGCTCGTCCCGCGCCACTTCCAGGTTGGAACTGGCGATGATGTGGATAGGCAGGCCGCGGCGGTTGATTTCACCGCGCACAGAGGCGGTGACGAATGGAATACCGCGGCAGTGGATGGCCAGCACGGTGTTGGTGCTTTCCCAGCCGTGAGTTTGCAGTTCCGGGTTAAAAAACTCGATGTGCGGCTGCTCTCCAAGCCCTTCACGCATGAAGCGCAGCAGGTAGTGCAGGCAACCGTAGAGATTCTCCACCGAGCGGCCGCGCAGGTCCTCGGCGGCGAAACGGCGGTAAAAATCATCAGCCAGGTTATTCAGCGAGGCGCGCTCGTCACCCTCGGTGTGTTTGTCGATGCGCTTCTTCAGTTCGCTGATCAGGTTTTTCTTGAGGCTTTCCCAGATCATTCAGGTATCCCGATTCCAGTGTTCTTATTGCCCGCTCCATGCGCCAGGCCCTGCTGCTAGTCTAGACCAAAGCCGGCGCCAGGGAGACCAGCCCGAGGAACTTTTCCTGTGGTGAAAAGTCACATTATCGTCCTCGCTGCGGTCGGGCTGGACGCTGTTTACCGTTGCGATACAATGCGGCTGCCTTTCCCGGTAGTAACCCGCTAACACAAACAACAGGAGATCGCGTGGCAAGCGCAGAAATCAGGGCCCTGCAACAGTGGCTCAGCGGCCAGATCATTGGCCAGTCACATCTGGTGGAAAGACTCATCATCGCCCTGCTGGCGGACGGCCACCTGCTGGTTGAGGGCGCCCCCGGCCTGGCCAAGACGCGGGCGGTGAAGAGCCTCGCCGACGGCCTGGAGGGCGATTTCCAGCGCATCCAGTTTACCCCTGACCTGTTGCCCGGCGACGTCACCGGCACCGAGATTTATCGCCCGCAGGAGGGTTCTTTCCACTTCCAGCGCGGTCCGATCTTCCACAACCTGGTGCTCGCCGACGAGATCAACCGGGCGCCCGCCAAGGTTCAGTCGGCCCTGCTGGAAGCCATGGCCGAGCGCCAGGTCAGCATCGGCTCGGAAACTTACAACCTGCCGCGCCTGTTCCTGGTCATGGCCACCCAGAACCCGATTGAGCAGGAGGGCACCTATCCCCTGCCGGAAGCCCAGCTGGACCGTTTCCTGCTGCATGTGAACGTCGACTACCCCGATGCCGCCGCCGAGGCGGATATACTGCGCCTGACCCGCGCCGAGGCCAGTTCACCTGCCACAGCCGCGCCGCAGCCCCTGGCCCAGGAGGCGATATTCGCCGCCCGTGAGGAAGTCCTCGGGCTGCACATGTCGCCGGCGGTGGAGGATTACGTGGTGCAGCTTGTGGTCGCCACCCGCACACCCGGCCGCTACAGCGAGCAACTGCAACACTGGATCGAGTACGGCGGCAGCCCCCGGGCCACCATTGCCCTGGACCGCTGCGCCCGCGTCCACGCCTGGCTCAACGGCCAGGACTTCGTCAGCCCGGACAATGTGCAGGCGGTGGCCGCCGATGTGTTGCGCCATCGCCTGCTGCTCAGTTTCGAGGCCGAGGCCAGCGGCATCACTCCCGACCAGGTCACCAGCGAGCTGCTGGCGCTGGTACCCGTGGGCTGATGCAGGCAGCGGATATCGCAGCCCCGGCCAGGGGTGCTTACGCCTCCCTGGAAGACCTGATCGCCCTGCGCTTCCCGGCACGGCAGCTGCAGCTTGCGCGCCGCAACCGGGCCCTGTCCGCCCTCACCGGACCCAACAAGTCCAATTTTCGCGGCCGGGGTATCGATTTCGAGGAGGTGCGCAGCTACCAGCCCGGTGACGACATCCGCAGTATCGACTGGCGGGTGACAGCGCGCACCGGCGACGCCCATACCAAGCTGTTCCGTGAGGAACGGGAGCGCCCGGTGCTGTTGGTGGTCGACCAGCGGCCAGCGATGTTTTTCGGTTCCAGCCACTGCTTCAAATCGGTGCTGGCGGCACACCTGGCCAGCCTGCTCTGCTGGAGCGCCCTGGACGGCGGTGACCGCATCGGCGGCCTGGTGTTCAACGGCCAGCGCCATCGCGAGGTGCGGCCGCGTCGCTCCCGGCGCACGGTACTGGGCCTGCTGTCCGAGCTCTGCGCCTTCAACGCCGCCCTGCCCCTGGCCGGGACTGCGCCAGCGGAAAGTTTTACCGACATGCTGACCAACCTGCGCCGGATAGCCAGACCCGGCAGCAGTATCTACCTGGTCAGCGACTTCCAGGGCGCCAGCGACGACAACAGCCGCAAGCACCTGTTCCAGCTGGCCCAGCATACCCAGCTCACTGCGATTTGTTGCAGCGACCCGCTGGAGCGCCAATTACCCCAGAGCGGCCGTTACGCGGTAACCGACGGCGAGGCACGCAGCGAGTTGAACACCGGCGACCGACGGCTGCGCCGCGAGTACCAGCAGGCCTTCAGCCAGCGGCAGCTGCGGCTGCAACAGAATCTCGGCCGCCTCGGGATTCCGCTGCTGCAGGCATCCACCACGGAACCGCCTTTTGCCCTGTTGCAAACCTACTTCGGGAACAGCCGCCGGTGAACCCGACTGATCCCCTGGCACAGCTCCACCCGCTGCGCGAGCCCGCGGCCATCGGCTGGTGGCCGCCGGCGCCGGGCTGGTGGCTGCTTGTCGTCCTGGGGCTCATCGCCCTGGCGGTTCTGGCCTGGCTGGCGCTGCGGCACTACCGGCGCAATGCCTATCGCCGCCGGGGTCTGGCGGCGCTGGCCCAGATTCGCGCCCAGTGGCAGGCAGACCACGATCACCGCCGCTGCCTGACCGAGGCCAATGCCCTGTTGAAGGCTGTCGCGCTGCGCGCCTATGCCCGCCGCGACATCGCCGGCGCCAGCGGGGAGGAATGGCGGGCCTTTCTCAACCAGGCCATGGCGGCACCGGCGGCGTTCGAGCTGCACATGCTACAGGCCCAGTACTCCAGCGAGGTCGATGGCAGCGGGCTGGATGAGCACCTGGAACTCTGCGAACGCTGGATCAGACGCCACCGGGGGCGGCCATGATCGAATGGATCTGGCCCTGGATGCTGTTGCTGGCCCCCCTGCCTTGGCTGGTGCGCCGCCTGGCGCCGCCGGCGGACGGTCAGGAACCGGCCCTGCGGGCACCCTTCTTCGACCGCTGGCAGCAGCTCAGCGAACACCAGGGGCGCAGCGCCCACCGCACCGGCCGCCTGCCGGCACTGGCCCTGTGGCTGCTGTGGCTGCTGTTACTGCTGGCGGCGGCGCGACCGGTCTGGGTGGGCGAGCCCATCGAGTTGCCCAACAGCGGCCGCGACCTGATGCTGGCGGTGGATATCTCCGGCTCAATGACCATCGAGGACATGGAAGTATCGGACCAGCTGGTCAGCCGCATTCGCGCGGTCAAGCAGGTCGGCAGCCGCTTCATCGAACAGCGGGAAGGGGATCGTCTCGGCCTGATCCTGTTTGGCAGCAATGCCTACGTGCAGTCACCGTTGAGCTTTGACACCGCCACCGTACAGCGCTTCCTGCAGGAGGCGCAGATCGGCTTTGCCGGCCAGGATACCGCCATCGGTGATGCCATTGGCCTGGCGGTGAAGCGGCTCCGGGAACGACCCGCCGACAACCGGGTGCTGATCCTGCTCAGCGACGGCAAGGACACCGCCAGTTCAGTGCAGCCCCTGGATGCCGCCAGGCTGGCGGCGGACCTGGGCATTCGTATTTACACCATCGGCATTGGCGCCGACCGACTGACCATGCCGGGCCTGTTCGGCTCCAGCTTCGGGGCCCGCCAGGTCAACCCCTCGGCGGAACTCGATGAGGCCGGGTTACAGCAAATTGCCAGCATGACCGGCGGCAAGTACTTCCGGGCCCGCAACCCGGAAGAACTGGCCAATATCTACCTGTTGCTGGACCAGCTGGAACCCATAGAGGTGGACACCGCCAGCTACCGGCCGCGCCAGGCCCTGGGCTACCTGCCCCTGTTGCTGGCGCTGGCGATCAGCTTTGCCCTCGCCCTGCGCCAGCTGTGGCGGGCGCTGCCCGCCAGCACCCCGCCCGCTGCCCGGGAGGAGGCCGCATGAGCTTTCACCTGATGCGCCCCGAATGGCTGTGGGCACTGTTGCCGGCACTGCTTTTGGCCGGCCTGCTGTGGCGCCGCAAGCACCGCAGCGGCAGCTGGAGTTCGGTCATCGACCCGCAGCTGCTGCCCTACCTGATCGGCGCTGGCGAGGGCCAGCGACGCCGCAGCCCGGCGCCGGCGCTGCTGCTGGCCTGGGCGCTGGCGGCGCTGGCAGCGGCGGGTCCCAGCTGGCAGAAAATTCCGCAGCCGGTGCACCAGAAACAGGATGCGCTGGTGCTGGTGCTGGACCTGAGCTATTCCATGGTCGCGGCGGACCTGGCACCCTCCCGCGCCGACCGGGCCAGGCAGAAACTGCTGGACCTGCTGGAGCGGCGGCGCGAGGGCCAGACCGGCTTGATCGCCTACGCCGGCGATGCCCACATCGTGACCCCGCTCACCGACGATACTCCCACCATTGCCAACCTGCTGCCGGCACTCAACCCCGACATGATGCCGGTGATGGGCTCGGAGCCCGCCGCGGCGCTGGCCCTGGGTATGGAGCTGTTGCACTCCGCCGGTATCCGCCGGGGTCGGCTGCTATTGCTCACCGACGGTATTACCGCGCTCGACCGCAGCGAGATTAACGACCTGCTGCGGGGCAGCGGTGTCAGCCTCGCCATCATGGGGATCGGCACCGCCAGCGGCGCACCCCTGCCCCTGCCCCGGGGCGGCTTCCTCAAGGATGCCAGTGGCGCCATTGTCGTCCCCGGGCTGGAGGAAAGCGAGCTCAGGGGTCTGGCCGCAGACACCGGTGGCCGCTACATGCGCATGCAGATCGATGACCGCGACCTGGACTACCTGCTGGCAGAGGACCTGCTGGACTTACCGGAACAGACCCTGGTCCTCGACCGGGCCGCCGACGCCTGGGAGGACCAGGGCTACCTGCTGGTGCTGCTGCTGCTGCCAGTGGTGCTGGCCCTGTTCCGCCGCGGCTGGATCATCTGCCTGGCGCCGCTGCTGCTGGTGCCACTGCCGCAGCCGGCCCAGGCCGGACTGTGGGACGACCTGTGGCTGACGCCAGACCAGCAGGGACAGCGAGCCCTGCAGCAGGGCGATCAGGAACGGGCGGCGCAGCTGTTCGCCGATCCCGACTGGGCGGGCACCGCCGCCTACGAGGCCGGTGACTACGAACGGGCGGCACAGGCATTCAAGCAGCAGGAAGACGCCGATAGCCTGTATAACCGCGGCAACGCCCTGGCCCGGGCAGGCCAGCTGGATGCGGCCATGGCGGCCTACCGCCAGTCGCTGCAGCTGGAACCCGACCGGCAGGATGCGCAGGACAACCTGGCTCTGCTGGAACAGCTGCAACAACAGGAACAACAGCAACAGCAGCAGGAACAACAGCAACAACAGGACTCCGGGCAGGAACAGGAACAGCAACAGGAGCAGCAACAGCCGGGAGCGGACCAGCAGCAGGGCCAGCAGCAGGAGCCGCAAGCCGGCGAATCGCCGCAGCAGCAGGGCCAGGAACAACAGCAGCAACAGAGACAAGCGCCGGACGACACCGGGGCGGAGAAACCGGAACAGCAGCCTCAGCCCGGTGAGCAGCAGGCAGAGACCGAACCGGCGGAGCAGCAGGAACAGCTCAACCAGGCCATCGCCGAGGCCCAGCAGGAGGACCTGGAGCGCGACCAGGCCATGGAACAGTGGCTGCGCAGGGTGCCCGATGATCCCTCCGGCCTGCTGCGGCAGAAATTCCGCTATCAAAGCCAGCAGCGACAGCAACAGGGAAACACAAAGGATGATGACACTTACTGGTAGGCCGGCGCTGTGGACGCTGGTGCTGCTGCTTGTACTGGGGCATGCAACGGCCCGGGCCGCCGTCGAGGCCAGCGTCGACCGCAGCCGGATTGCCCTCGGCGATACCGTGCAGCTGATCATCAGCGCCACCGGTGACGACGAGGAACTGTCCGCCGTCGACCTCGCGCCCCTGCAGCGCGACTGGGAAATTCTGTCGCGCAGCACCCGCAGCAACACCACTATCGTCAATGGCAAGCGCAGCCACGAGCGCCAGCTGCACCTGGAGATCACCCCCCGGCGCCAGGGTGCACTGTCGATTCCCCCTTTCCAGCTGGGCTCAGCCAGCACCCGTGAACTGCAGGTTGAGGTCGGGGACGCGCCGCAGATCGATCCGGGGGCGGACAGCGTGCTGTTCGAGGCCAGCGTGGACCGGGACTCGGTGTATGTCCAGGGCCAGCTCATACTCACCCTGCGACTGCAGCAGGCGGTTAATCTCGACGGCCGCAGCATCAGCGACCTGGATCTGCCCGACGCCTTCGTGGTGCCACTGGAGCAAAAGTCCTTCCAGCGCCAGGTCAACGGCAGGCCCTGGCTGGTGCACGAGGTTCGCTATGCCATTTTCCCGGAACAGAGCGGCACCCTGACCATTCCGGCGCAGAGTTTTTCCGCCCGCGAGAGTGTTCCCCGGCGCAGTATCTTCGACACCAACCGCGGTCGCCTGGTCAGGCTGCAGAGCGAAGCACTGAACATAGAAGTGCTGCCCAGGCCAGCGGCGTTTACCGCGGCGACCTGGCTACCGGCGCGCAACATCGTCATCGAGGAAGAATGGTCCTCGGACCCGGCGCAGTTGCGTGTGGGCGAGTCCATCACCCGCACTGTCCGGGTACGGGGCGAGGGCCTGCAGGGGGCACAGCTGCCGCCGGTGTTACTGCCCGAGGTGGACGGTATCAAGCACTACCCGGACCAGCCGGTCATCAACGATACGGAAATTTCCAGCGGCCTGCTGGGCTCGCGCTCGGATAGCGTCGCCATCGTTGCCACCCGCGCCGGCAGGGTCGAACTACCGGCAATTGAAATCCCCTGGTGGGACACCGGGGCGCGAACCATGCGCACCGCCCGCATCCCGGCGCGCGTCCTTAAGGTGGCTGCCGCGGCGCCCACGACAGCGACCGCGACGACGGACGGCGCAAGTTCCGCCGCAAGCAGCGGGCCGGAGCCGGTGATTGTGCAGTCAGGCGCGGTGCGGGTGTGGCAAGTGCTGGCGCTGGCCTGTGCCCTGGGCTGGCTGCTCACCGCCGGGCTGTGGTGGCGCAGCCGCCGTGAGGTGACCGGCGGCAGCGAGGAACCGGCCCCGGCACGCTCGCCAAAGGCGGCCTACAAGTCACTGCTGGCTGCCTGCGCCGCCGACCAGCCGCAGCAGGCACGGAAACAGCTGATTCTCTGGGCCGCCGCCCGGTGCGACCGGGGAATCACTTCCCTGGAGCAGGCGGCGACGCTGCTGGCAGACCCGGCACTGACCAGCGAGCTGAAGGCACTGGAGCAATCCCTATATGGGCAGGACGCCGACAGCTGGCGCGGTGACCAGCTGCGGGCCATCGTCGAGCGCCTGCAGCGCCAGCGGCCCGCGGGACAACCACAGCGGGATGAGCAGCTGCGCCTCTACCCCGCTGCCTGAGGCGCTTACTGCAGCGACTTGGTCACCACCTCGTACACATCGGGTGACAGCTCCGGCAATTCCGCCAGGCGCTGCAGCTCCCCGCGCATCAACTCCTGGCGCCCGACGTAAAAGCGCCACCGGGTGAGCGGCGCCAGCAGGCGGGAGGCAATCTGCGGGTTGATGCTGTTGAGCTGGGCGATGACATCCGCCAACAGGCGATAACCCGCGCCATCGGCGCGGTGGAAGTTGACCGGGTTCTGGCCGGCAAAGCCGCCCACCAGCGAACGGACCTTGTTGGGGTTGCGCAGGTCGAAATCCGGGTGTTCCATCAGCCCGCGTACCCGCTCCAGGGCGCCCGCATCGGGCATCGCCGCCTGCAGTTGCAGCCACTGGTTGACCACCAGGGTTTCGTGCCGCCAGTCCTGGTAGAAATCGGCCAGCGGCTGGGTCCAGTCGGCTTCCTCGGCATGGAAAGCCAGGGTTTTGAGCGCCGCCAGGCGATCGGTCATATTGCCGGCGCTGGCCAGCTGCTCGCTCGCCAGGGCCAGGTGCGCCGGATTGGCACAGGCGAGGTAATCCAGGCAGCTGTTGCGCAGGGCCCGGCGCGCGATCTGCTCACCGACGGGCTGGTAAGCCTCATCGCTTGCCAGGCCATGGTAGCGCGCCAGCAATACCTGCTCGGCGGCCTCACCAATGGCCTGCTTCACCCGCTGCCGGGCGCGGTGGATCAGGTCGACATCGGCCGCCCCCTCGCCCGCCTGTTCCGCCAGGTAGCCCTCGCCCGGCAGCGCCAGCATCTCGGCCACCATGGCTGGGTCCAGTGACTCGTCTTCCAGCAAGCGGGTGAAGGCCCCGGTCAGCAAGGGATCGACCGCCGCCGCTTCACCGCGGGACAGCTGCGCCTGCACCTCGCTAATCACCTGCAGGGCCAGGGTCTGGCCGCTGTCCCAGCGCACAAAACCATCGCCATCACGGCTCATCAACTGGCACAGGGCGTCGCGGTCGTAGTTGTATTCGAGGCGCACCGGGGCCGAGAAGCCGCGCAGCAGCGAGGGCACCGGGTGTTCCTGCACCCCCTCGAACACAAATTGCTGCTGCTCCCGGTCGATGATCAGCACCCGGTGGGTGTTGTCATCGGTGTCGTGATCCGGTTCCTCGCCGGCCAGTTTCACTGGCAGGTTGCCGGCATCGCCGAGCAGGCCCATGGCCAGGGGAATCACGAAGGGCTGCTTCTCGGCCTGCCCCGGCGTCGCCGGGCAACGCTGTGATACTTCCAGGGTGTAGGTCTGGGCTTCGGCATCGTAGCTGTCGGCAACCGACAGTACCGGGGTGCCCGCCTGTGCATACCAGCGGCGGAACTGGCCGAGATCCATGCCGCTGGCATCTTCCATCGCCAGCAGGAAATCCTCGCAGGTGACGGCCTGGCCATCGTGACGGGAGAAATACAGGTCGGAGCCGGCGCGGAACTTTTCCGCCCCCAGCAGGGTGTGGATCATGCGCACGACCTCGGCGCCTTTCTCGTACACCGTGAGGGTGTAGAAATTGTTGATCTCGATATAGGATTCGGGCCGCACCGGGTGCGCCATGGGCCCGGCGTCCTCGGCGAACTGGGCGCTGCGCAACATGCTCACGTCCTCAACCCGCTTCACCGTGCGCGAGCCCATGTCCGAGGAAAACTCGGCATCGCGGAACACCGTGAACCCTTCCTTGAGGCTCAGCTGGAACCAGTCCCGGCAGGTCACCCGGTTGCCGCTCCAGTTGTGGAAGTACTCGTGGGCCACTATGGCCTCGATCCGCTGGTAGCCGGCATCGGTGGTAATGTCCGGATGGGCCAGAACGCAGGAGCTGTTGAAGATGTTGAGGCTCTTGTTCTCCATGGCGCCCATATTGAAATCGTCGACTGCGACGATATTGAATATGTCCAGGTCGTACTCCCGGCCAAACACCTCCTCATCCCAGCGCATGGAGCGCTTTAACGCGTCCATGGCGTAATCGCACTTGCCGATATCCTTGGGTTCCACGTAAATGCGCAGGGTCACATCGCGGCCCCCGGCGGTGCGGAAACTGTCTTCGATATGCTGCAGGTCGCCCGCCACCAGGGCAAACAGGTAGGAGGGTTTGGGAAACGGGTCATGCCACTGCACCCGGTGGCGATTGTTGTCCAGGGCCGTGGCTTCCAGCAGGTTGCCGTTGCTGAGCAGCACCGGGTAGCGCCCGGCGTCCGCGTCTATGGTCACGGTGAATACCGACATGACATCGGGGCGGTCGAGGTAGTAGGTGATCTTGCGAAAGCCCTCGGCCTCGCACTGGGTGCAGAACATGCTGTGGGACTTGTACAGGCCCTCCAGCGAGCTGTTGTCCTGGGGTTTGATCCGGGTCTTGCAGGTCAGCACGCACTGCTCCGGCAGTTTGTGGATCAGCAGGTAGTCGTCGGTGACCTGGTAAGCAGCGGCGTCCAGCGGCTCGTTATCGACGCTGAGCTGCAACAGCTCGAGTTCCTGGCCATGCAGTTGCAGTGGCACGTCATCCGGCACCGCGCGCAACAGGTACAGGCGGGAGGTGAGGATGGTATCCTCCTCGCCCAGTTCAAAGTGCAGCTCGGTGCGGTTGATCAGGTAGGAAGGAGCCTGGTAGTCCTCCAGGAAAACAGTGCCGGGGGTGGCGTCGCGCATGATAGTCCTCAGTTCAATTCAGAGACGGCGAGATGGTAGCCGCCGTACTTTCGCATGTTGATAACACCGGTATCGAAAATCAGATACTGGCCCTTGATGCCCAGCAGGGTGCCTTCGACCTGCGGTGCTTTATCCAGGTTGAAGGATTTTACTTTCGCCGGATGCTCCAGTACCGGGTAGCGGATGCGGGTTTCACCCGCGTCCTCCAGTGCTGTGACCGACTGCAGGCCAAACTGTTCCCTGACCTCCTGCAGGCCGACCGCGCACTCGGCCATCAGGCGTTGCCGCTCCTGCTCCAGATCAATTGTGTCGGCATCGCCCTTGAGCATGGCCTGCCAGCTGGTCTTGTCAGCCACGTGGTCCTTGAACAGGGTCTCGACAATGCCGGAATGGTGCCGGGTGTCCACCCGGAAGATAGGCTGGGCCTGGGTGGCGCCCTGGTCCATCCAGCGGGTGGGCACCTGGCTGTGGCGGGTAATGCCGACTTTCAGCCCCGAGGTATTGGCCAGGTAGACGATATGGTCGATCATGCAGTGGGTTTCGCCCCACTCCGGTTCGCGGCAGGTGCCCGCCGCGTAGTGGCACTTTTCCGGCGACACAATGCAGCTGTCGCAGCGTGCCAGGCGCCGGAAACAGGGATAGCAGTAGCCCTGGTTAAAGCTCTTGCTGGTCTTGCGGTCGCAGGCGATGCAATGAATGGCGCCGTTGTAATCCAGGCGCAGGGTCTTGCCCAGCAGCGCGTTCATCGGCAGGGCCTCGTCCCCCAGGGGCAGCGCATAGCCGACCTGCTCGTCCAGTTCGGTTTTCATTTTGCGGACGGCACCTGCCGCCAGAAGCTCAGCCACAGGTGACTCCTATTTCCAGTTCAGCGGTGTTTCCGCGGGATCGTCACAGCTGTCTCCCGCCTTGTGACCCTTGTCGATGTAGCCCACCCGCTTGGTCTCCGGCAGGTGGCGCTGGCCCCAGGCAATCACCGCCTGCATGGCGCTCTGCTTTTGTTCCGGGGTGAGTGGCCGCCCATCCGGCCATTTGCCCAGTTCCACGGCACGACGCAGGCTCCGGTAAAGCTCCGGCGTCATGGTCTCTATCATCTGTTGGTAATCCATCGGGTTTCCCAGGGCGACCAAAAACCCGCGATTATACGCCCGATTGCGGCAAAAGTGGTGGCGCTGCGGTCGCAGGCCACCGGATTATTCAGGGGCAGACGGTCGCCCGGTCACCCTTGATCACGCCCCGGAACCAGTCCAGCAGGCTCTCCTCCTTGAAGTCGGCGAACTCGCCGGCGTCCATGAACATGCCGTGATCGTGGCAGACCTCGTACCAGATGTGCTTCTGCTTGGCGTCGGCGGTCAGTTCCATGCGCTTGTTGCAGCGCGGGCAGTCGATTTCCACCCGGCTGTCCCATTTCCAGCCCTCCTTGGGATCGCCGATATCTACTGCATGGCTCTCCGGCAGTTGCTTGAGCTGATGGGCTTCGTCGGCATCGAACCAGAGACCGTGACAATTTGTGCAGCGGTCTATAACCACGTCACTGTGCTCCACTTCCACCATTCCATGGTGGCACTTGGGGCACTTCAGGCTGTGCTGTTCCGGGTTGTGTTCCACTTTTTCGAACCTCTTGTTATTGGCTTGCCAATCGTAGTGTAGTTCAAGCCCGACGGCTTACAAGCCCTGCCTGCCACTGTCCTGCAGGCGTGACAACAGGCCGAATGCCGCCCCCAGGGCAAGCCCGACCACCAGCCCGCCGAGGTGCGCCGCGTTGGCGATGGCGCCGAAGCCCAGGAACTCAACCACCCCGAATAGGCACAGGAACAACCAGCCGACCATCAGCAGCATGATTGCCCTGGCCGGCTGGATAACCCAGCGCGGTTGCACCAGCGGCGCTACCCAGGAAAACCCGAGCAGGCCGTAGACCACCCCGGACATGCCGCCGAACAGGCCGGGGCCGCCAAACTGGTACTGGCAGATATTGGATACCAGGGCGATGACCAGCAACAGGCCCAGGGTATTCGGGCTGCCGGTGACGCGCTCCACTTTCGAGCCCAGTTCCCACAGCCAGAGGGTGTTAAAAGTGATGTGCAGCCAGCCGAAGTGTAGGAAGATGGGCGTGACCAGCCGCCAGTACTGGTCCCCCATGGGCAGGAAATGCAGCTGTCCGGCGCGGATTTCAAAGGGTGTGAAGGTCAGCCAGCCCAGCCACTGCTGGGGCGCGCCGAGCAGCAGGGCCAGGAACAGTACAATGCTGACCAGGCCGAACAGCGCCGTCACCGGCGACTGGCGCCACTGGAAGCGGCTGGCGCTGGCAGCCACCGGCCGCGGGTCACCGGGCTCGATGGTTACCTGGCCCCGGCGCCAGGCCTGGTAGAGGCTGGCAACGGGCTGCACATGCTGCCGGTCGAATACCGCCAGCACCTGCTGCCCCTCTTCCTCGTAGATTCGGTGGGGGACGCCACGGCGGCGCAGCAGCGCCGTCAACGGCAGCAGGTCTTCCTCCAGCGGGACCTGGAGCACGATATAGGAATCAGCCATCAGTCGACCAGCGCGTTGCTCCAGCGCAGCTTGTCGCGGCAACTGGCGTAAAAACTGTGACCCAGAGGGTGCAGCAGCGTCAGCCGGTGGGGATTCTTGCGGATTACCACGGTGTCTCCGGGACGGGCTGTCATGTTGACCTGGCCGTCACAGGTGACCGGAGGATGGATGCGATTGCGCTGCAGGATATCCATGCGGATTTCCGAATTGCCGTCGACGACGATGGGCCGGCTGCTCAGGGCGTGGGGAAACATGGGCACCAGCACAATGGCGTCCAGCGAGGGATGCATGATCGGGCCGCCACCGGACAGTGAATAGGCAGTGGAGCCGGTGGGAGTGGAGACGATAAGCCCGTCCGCGCGCTGGCGGTAGACAAAGGTGCCATTGATCGACAGCTCGATCTCGATCATCTGCGCCGAGGTACCGGAGTTGACCACCACATCGTTGAGGGCGTCGGCCCTGGCCACCGCCTGCCCGTTGCGCTCCACATAGGCGTCGAGCAGGAAGCGGTTCTCGGTATCGTACTCGCCGTCCAGTACCCGGGGCACCTGCTCGGCGATCTGGTCGGGGCTGATATCGGTGAGAAAACCGAGCCGCCCCCGGTTCACGCCCAGCACCGGTGTCTCGTACCGGGCCAGGGTGCGGGCGGCGCTGAGCATGCTGCCATCGCCCCCGGCAACAATCACCAGGTCCGATTCCTGGCCGATCTCCGCCCTGCTCGCCAGCCGGAGGCCGCTGTCGGCTACCAGTTCCCCGAGGCGGTCCTCGAGAATTACCTCGTGGCCGCGCCGTAACAGCAGGTCCAGCAGTTCCTGCAGCACCACGTCCAGGTCATCCTGGTGGCTGCGACCCACCAGACCGATCTTCTTGAAGGAACCAGGCATGCGCGCGCCTATCGTTGCAAAGGACTGGTATTATAACCACGTGAATGCCTTCCCCGAAAACACCCTGCGGGAACTGCGCACTGCCGAGGTTCGCGACCTGGCCTGGTCCTGTTTCTCGCCGCCGCTATTCGATGCCGACCTGCTGCCGGCAGGAGAGTCGCCGGGCAACTGTCACTTTGCGCTCACCGCAGCGCGCCGGCGATGGCTGCGGCAGCTGGATGCACAGCCGGCGGAACTGCTGCAGTTTATCGCCAGCGCCAACAGCCGTCGGCTGGGTCTTTACTTCGAATCCCTGTGGCAGTTTTTCCTGCGCAGCGACCCCCAGGTGGAACTGCTGGCCAGCAATCTCCCGGTGCGCGCCGAGGGCAGGACCCTGGGAGAGTTCGACCTGATTTATTTCTGTCACCAGCGGCAGCGGGCGATCCACCTGGAACTGGCACTGAAGTTCTACCTCTGCGCTCCGGGCAGGGACGGCAGCGAATGGCGCCACTGGCTCGGCCCCAACAGCCACGACAGGCTGGATCTCAAACTCGGGCGCATGCTGCAGCACCAGGTTCGCCTGTCGGAACAGGCGCCGGCCCGCGAGGTGCTGGCCCGCCTCGGCGCAGAATCACCACTGCGGGAACTGGCGGTAAGAGGGAGACTGTACCGGCAATACGGCGCCCGGGGCGGCACCCCGCCCGGCTGCAACAACAGCCAACCGATGCATCTGTGGACACATGCCGGAAACGCCCGGGCCATACTGGCCAACTCGACAGCCGTCCGGCTGGCGCGGCGCCAGTGGCTGGCCCCGCTGCACCCGGTCTCTGGCACCGGCGAGCCGGCGTGGCCCGCGGAGCAGAGCGGGCGCGCCCGGCAGTTTGCCCTGCTCGATGCCAGCGGATGCGAGCAGCAACGGCTGTTTGTGGTTGCCGATGACTGGCCGCAGGAGCATGGCTGAGCAGTTGTCGGGGTGCGGGTCTGTTCACATCAATCGAGGTGCCCCCGGTCCAGCCAGTCATAACCCCGGCGCCCCTGCAACCCGCCGGTGTGCACCACCAGCACCGGTTCAGTGGCCGACCACTGGCCACTGGCCAGCAGGCTGTGCACCGCGAACAGGGCCTTGCCGGTGTACACCGGCTCCAGCGGCACCCGCTGCGCCTGCTCGAATTCCTGCATGAACAGGCGCAGTGCGGCGTTACTGCGGGCAAAACCGCCGCAGTGATAATCGTGATCTATGCGCCAGGGCAGGCGCGCCGCCAGGCCCGCCGTGTCCAGCGCCTGCTGCACCGCCGCATCCAGGCCTGGCGCTCCCTTGAGCGCCGCGACTCCCAGCAACTCGTCGGCGCAGGCCAGCCCTGCCGCCAGTCCGGCCAGCGTGGTGCCGGTGCCCACGGCCACCACCACCCGGGACCAGTGCCGCTCCAGCTGGTTGATCATCCCGGCGATATCCAGGCAGCCGCGCACACCCTCCGCCCCGCCGCCCCCTTCAGGCACCACCAGGCAGGGGCCAAAGCGCGCCGCCAGGGCCTCGATATAGTTCGGATCGGCGCGGCGCCGATACTCCTCCCTGGACACCGGGACCAGCTCCATCCCCCAGGCCCGGGCATCCTCCAGCATCGGGGTGCTGTGCTCCCCGCCGCGGACAATGCCAATGGTTTCCAGGCCGAGTTCGGCACCCACGGCCGCCAGGGCGTGCAGGTGATTGGACCAGGCACCACCAAAGCTGAGTATCCGCTTCCTGCCCCGGGCTTTGGCAGCGGCCAGGTGATAGCGAAGCTTGAAGCGCTTGTTCCCCGGTGCCGGGCCTCCGCTTTGATCCAGCCGCAAAATGTGCACAGCGCCGATATCAATCCGCTGCAATGGCGCGGCGCCTGGAAAGGAAAGTGGTATCATCGGCTGGCGGGTCATGGGCACTATTGTGTCACGGATCGCTGTCCCGCTGGCCATCGACAAAGTAGAGACTACATGCCCAGGCATTACCTGATCACCGCCGCCCTGGCCGCTCTGCTGAGCGCCTGCGCCGGCTCGCCGGAGGTACAAACCGGAGCGGACGCCGAAGTCGTCGGCAACAATCTTCACCGCATCGACGGCAGCCGCGCCGGAACACCAGTATGTGGGGCCCCAACAACAGCGTGAGCAACCGGGCCGACGTGACGCGGGTGTTCAACAGCTGGGCCATGCAAATCAACAAGAGCCTGGGCAAGGTCACCGGCACCGTCGAGTAAGCATCGCGGCGCTGGTGGCGCCTGACCCGGGGATTACACGCTCCCCGGGGTGGGCCCCGCCAGCCCGACATTGTTTTTTTCCAGCACCTGTTCGGCCCGATAGCTGGAACGCACCAGCACCCCCGACACCACTTCCAGGAACCCTTTTTCCAGCCCCCACTGGCGGTAGGTCTCGAACTCTTCCGGGGTGACGTAACGGTCGATGGGGTAGTGATTGGCGGTGGGCTGCAGGTACTGGCCGAAGGTGACAATATCCACCCCCGCCGCGCGCAGGTCGTCCATGCACTGGAGGATCTCGTCCTCGGTTTCACCCAGGCCCAGCATCAGGCTGGTCTTGGTCAGCACATCCGGGCGGTAACGCTTGGCGTGCGCCAGCACGGCGATGGTCTGCTCATAGGAGGCCCTGGGGTCGCGGACCGGATGGGTCAGGCGCCGGACCGTTTCCACGTTCTGGGCAAACACTTCAATGCCGGAATCGACCACGGTTTCCACATCCGCCAGCACCCCCAGGAAGTCGGGCGTGAGGGCCTCAACCGCGGTTCCCGGGTTGACTTCCTTGACCTTGCGCACACAGGCTGCGTACTGCCCTGCCCCGCCATCGTCGAGGTCATCGCGGTTGACCGAGGTCAGCACCACGTACTTGAGGTTCATCAGCTGCACCGAACGGGCCGTCTTGGCCGGTTCCTCGGGGTCCAGCCAGCCGCGGGGGTTACCGGTGTTCACCGCGCAAAAGCGGCAGGCCCGGGTGCAGACATCGCCCAGCAGCATGATGGTCGCGGTGCCGGAACTCCAGCACTCACTCATGTTCGGGCACTTGGCTTCCTCGCAGACCGTGGCCAGGCCATGCGCGTGGACGATATCGCTGACCCGTTCAAAAGTCTCGCCGCCCCTGATACGCACCCGCAGCCAGTCCGGCTTGCGCAGCCGATCACCGGTCCCGGCGCCAGCCTTGATGCCGTCCTTGATCGCGGTAATGCCCCGGTCGTTGACAAACTTTTCGCCACTGGTGACCTGAACCGTGGGAATGAGGTTCTCATCGGACATGGAAACGCTCTGCATTGCAAAATAGACGGGCATTATAACGAAGCTGTCCGCCGGCGGCGATGACCCTGATATTGAGCCAGAACAAGGTGCATAAAGCCGAAGACAGGCTACTATGGATGCAATGCCACTGGAGCCTTAACCGATGCGAGAGACAATAAATCGCTGGCCCGCCCGACTCGACGCCGCCCAGAGCCTCAGTGGCCTGCTGCTGGTGTTGTTCATCTGGGGCCATATGTTTTTCGAGTCCAGCATCCTGCTGGGCAAGGACGCCATGCTCTGGGTGACCCGTATGTTCGAGGGCGCCCATGTGCTCGGTCGCCCCTACCCGGCGCTGGTGTCGGTGGCGGCGGCGCTGGTGCTGGCCCTGATCGCCCTGCATGCGCTGCTGGCGCTGCGCAAGTTTCCCGCCAACTACCGGCAGTACCAGCGCCTGAATCGCCACGTTGGCGCCATGCGGCACCTGGACACCACCGCCTGGTATATCCAGGTGATCACCGGCTTTGCCCTGTTTTTCCTCGCCTCCGCTCACCTGCTGGTGGTCATGCTGCAGCCGGATAACATCGGCCCCTACGCCTCCTCGGACCGGGTCTGGAGTGGCCGTTTCTGGCTGCTGTACGCCCCGCTGCTGCTGATTGTTCATCTCCATGCGGGCATCGGCATTTACCGCCTGTGCCTGAAGTGGGGCCCCTTCTCCCCCCAGCGCCTGGGCCTGTGGCGGGGGCGGCTGAAGCTGGCGGCCTGCTGCATCGTGGCGTTTTACCTGTGCCTGGGTACCGCTTCCCTGCTGACCTACATGCGTATCGGTGCCCAGCACGCCCCTTACGCCGGCGAGCGCTATACCCAGGAGGCGGCCGAATGAGCCCGATAATTACTGACGTACTGGTCATCGGCGGCGGCCTGGCCGGCCAGCGGACCGCCATTGGCGCCCGGCGCCGGGGGCTGGACGTCACCGTGCTCAGCCTGGTGCCCGCCAAGCGCTCCCACTCGGCTGCGGCCCAGGGCGGGATGCAGGCGAGCCTGGGCAACTGCCTCGGCGGCGCCGGCGACAACGAGGACCTGCACTTTGCCGACACCGTGCGCGGCTCGGACTGGGGCGCCGACCAGGACGTGGTCAGGATGTTCGCCCACATGGCGCCCAAGGCCATCCGCGAGCTGGCGGCCTGGGGCGTGCCCTGGTCGCGAGTGCAGAAAGGCGAACACCAGATCACCGAGGACGGCCAGAAAAAGACCATACGCGAGGCGGATGAGGCCCACGGACTGATCACCAGCCGCAACTTCGGCGGCACCGCGAAGTGGCGCGCCTGCTACGTCTCCGACGGTACCGGTCACGCCATGCTCTACACCATGAGCAACCAGGCCATCGCCGCGGGCATTCCCGTACACGAGCGCATGGAGGCCATCGCCCTGATCCATGACGGCGAGCGCTGCTGTGGCGCCGTGGCCCGCAACCTGATGACCGGCGAGCTGCAAACCTACCTGGCGCGGGCCACCTGCATCGCCAGCGGCGGCTTCGGACGCATTTACCGGGTGTCGACCAACGCCGTCATCAACGAGGGCATGGGCGCCGCGATTGCGCTGGAAACCGGCCTCGCCCGGCTCGGCAACATGGAGGCGGTGCAGTTCCATCCCACCGGCATTTTTCCCTCGGGCATTCTCGTCACCGAGGGTTGCCGAGGAGACGGCGGCCTGCTGCTGGACGGTGCCGGCCACCGTTTCATGCCAGACTACGAGCCGGAAAAGCGCGAACTGGCCTCCCGCGACGTGGTCTCCCGGCGCATGGAAGAGCACATCGCCGCGGGGCACGGCGCCAGCAGCCGCTTCGGCGAGCACCTGTGGCTGGACATCCGCCTGCTGGGCCGGGAGCACATCAACAGCAAGCTGCGCGAGGTCAGCGAGATCTGTCATTACTTCCTCGGTATCGACCCGGCGGAGGAACTGATCCCCGTGCGGCCGGCGCAACACTACTCCATGGGCGGTATCCGCACCGACCGCTGGGGACAGTGCCCCACGCTCAGTGGCCTGTTCGCGGTGGGAGAAGCGGCCTGTTGGGATATGCACGGCTTCAACCGCCTCGGCGGCAACTCCGTCGCCGAAACGGTGGTCGCGGGCATGATTGTCGGTGAAACCATCGCCGACTATTGCGCATCGGCGAGCGGTGCCCTGACCCTGTCGACATCGCTGGCGGCACAATTCCAGTCAAGGGAAGCCGCCAGGCTGGCCGCTATCGCCAACAACCAGGGGACAGAACAGGCCGTGGAGCTGACCCGCCTGATGCAGCAGATCATGACCGACAAGGTAGGCATCTTCCGCAGTGCCGGGCGTCTCGAGGAAGCTGTCGCCGGCTTACTGGCACTACAGGCAAGGGCCCGCAATATCGGCCTGAGCTGCGCCCGCCGCGGCCCCAACCCGGAGCTGGTCGCAGCCTACCGCCTGCCGCGCATGCTCAAACTCGCGCTGTGTGTCGCCAGCGGCGCCCTGCAGCGCACCGAGAGCCGCGGCGCCCACTTCCGCGCGGATTACCCGCAGCGCAACGACCAGCAGTGGCTCAAACGCACCCTCACCAGCTGGCCGGAACCCGGCCGGGAACAACCGGTCATCGACTACGAACCGCTGGATATCATGAGCATGGAACTGCCCCCCGGCTGGCGCGGTTACGGCGCCAGGGACTTTATCGCCCACCCGGACAGCGATGCCCGCCAGGCACAAATCGACGCCTTGCTGGCCCAGGCGGGGCCGCTGGATGCACGCCAGCGCCAGGCCCTGCTCATGCCCTTCGAGCACCTGCTGCCGGAAATTTACCGCGGCACCAACCAGCGCCTGGGAGACCCGCATGGATAACATCCCGCTTCGCCAGCAACGCACGCTGCGGATTAATATCCTGCGGCACAACCCCGCCGAGCCGGACAGCCAGCCCCGCCTGCAGTCCTTCGAGGTGGTTGAAACCGACGCCATGACCCTGTTCATCGCCCTCAACCTGATTCGCGAGGAACAGGACCCGACTCTCACTTTCGATTTCGTCTGCCGCGCCGGCATTTGCGGCAGCTGCGGCATGATTATCAATGGTCGCCCGGGGCTGGCCTGCCGCACGCTCACCCGGGACCTGCCCGACGAATTCACCCTGATGCCGCTGCCCGGGTTTGAACTCATCGCCGACCTGTCGGTGAATACCGGCAAGTGGATGCGCGGCATGGCGGAACGGCTGGAAACCTGGGTTCACGCCAGTGATCTGGAAGCTGTCGACCTGGACCGGCTGGAACAGCCCATGGAACCGCACCTGGCGGAGCAGATCTACGAACTGGAACGCTGTATCGAATGCGGCTGCTGTATCGCTGCCTGTGGCACCGCCCAGATGCGGGACGACTTTGTCGGCGCCGTGGGCCTGAACCAGGTCACCCGCTTTCGCCTGGACCCGCGGGACCAGCGCGATGACGCTGACTTCTACCAGCTGGTGGGCGACGATTCCGGCGTCTTTGGCTGCATGACCCTGCTGGGCTGCGAGGACCTGTGCCCCAAGGACCTGCCGCTGGCCGCGCAAATCGCCTTCCTGCGCCGGAGGATGGTCGCGGTCTGAAAATTCACAGGACAAGCGGCAGCCGGCGGCTTAGAATCCGCCCATGCGACACTTAAGCCAGAGCACTGACAGCAACGCCAGCATCAACTGGCGCATCGTCAAACACCTGGTCCCCTACCTGCTGGAGTCGCGTTACCGGGTACTGCTGGCCCTGGCCTGCCTGATACTGGCCAAGGGCGCCATCATCCTCATCCCCTTCCTGCTCAAGCACCTGGTGGATTCGCTGGAGGGTGCGGAACCCGGCAGCCTGGCACCGGGGCTGCTGCTGGGCATGGTACTGGCCTACGGCGGCGCCCGCTTTGCCAACGTATTCTTCGGCGAGTTGCGCGACACCATCTTTGGCCGCGTCACCGAGCGCGCCATGCGCCGCATCGGCCTGCAGGTGTTTCGCCATGTGCACGCCCTGGACCTGGAGTACCACCTGGGCAGGCGCACCGGCGGGCTGGCCCGGGACATCGAGCGCGGCACCACGGGCATCAGTTTCCTGATGCGCTTCTTCGTCTTCAATATTGCCCCCACCCTGCTGGAAATCGGCATGGTGGTGGGTATTCTGCTGTTCAACTACGGGCCGGGTTTCGCCCTCATCACCCTGGCCGCGGTCGTCCTCTACGGCTTGTTTTCACTCTACGCCACCGAGTGGCGGACCCGTTTCGTACGGGAAATGAACGAGGCGGATTCCGCCAGCAACACCCGCGCGGTTGACAGCCTGCTGAACTTTGAAACCGTGAAGTACTTCGGCAACGAGGAGTTCGAGGCCCGGCGCTACGATACCGAACTGGCCCGCTGGGAGCTGGCCCGGCGCAAGAACCGCCTGTCACTGTTTGGCCTCAACGGCGGCCAGGCGCTGATTATTGCGGTGTCGCAAACCGCGATGATTGGCCTGGCGGCCAGCCAGGTCTATCGCGGCGACCTGACCCTGGGCGATTTCATCCTGATCAACCAGTTCATGATACAGCTGTTCCTGCCGCTGGGATTTCTGGGTTTCGTGTTCCGGGAGATCAAGGGCTCCATGGCCAACATCGAAAAGATGTTCGAGCTGATGGCGGTCACGCCAACGGTGGTCGACCGGCCCGATGCCGGCAGGCTGCAGCTGACCCGGGGGGCAATCGAATTCCACAACATCGACTTCGCCTACAAGCCGGACCGCCCTATCCTCCAGGGGGTCAGCCTGCGCGTGGCACCGGGAGAAAAAGTCGCGGTGGTCGGCGCCAGCGGTTCCGGCAAGTCGACATTGGTCAAGCTGCTGTTCCGCTTCTACGACCCGGACCGCGGCCATATCAGCATCGACGGCCAGGACATCGCCACCGTCACCCAGGCCAGCCTGCGCCAGGCCATCGGTATTGTGCCCCAGGATACGGTGCTGTTTAACGACAGCATTGTCGCCAACGTGCGTTACGGCAATCCGCAGGCCAGCGACGAGCAGGTTGCCGAGGCCATTCGCCTGGCCCACCTGGACGACTTTATCGCCGCCCTGCCCCAGGGCGAACAGACCCTGGTGGGAGAACGCGGCCTGAAGCTGTCCGGCGGCGAGAAGCAGCGGGTATCCATCGCCCGCACCATTCTCAAGCGGCCGCCGATCATGGTCTTCGACGAGGCGACTTCATCACTGGACAGCCACTCGGAGCAGGCCATCGTCGCCGCGCTGCGGGAGATCGCCGAGGGCCACACCTCGCTGGTTATCGCCCACCGCCTGTCGACAATCATCGACGCCGACCGCATTGTGGTCCTCGACCGGGGGCGGGTCCGGGAGAGCGGCAGCCACCTGCAACTGCTGGCGGCCGACGGGGCCTACGCCGCCCTGTGGCGGGCGCAGCAGAAGCAAAAACAACCACTTGCCCCCGCATCCTGAGACGAGTTGCAGTGCCCCTGCGACGAGCGACAGTGGCCTGTGGGCACCAAGCCGTATAATGAGCTGATGAATATGCAGGACTTACTCAAAGACAAACGCTCCCTGTTCTGGCTGCTGCAGTTCGCCGGCTGGAGCGGCTGGGCGATGTCCTTCTACCTCGGGGTGATCGTCTGGGGGCGGCCGCCGGAAAACTATGTTTTCTACCTGCCCTTCATCGCCACCGTGGGCATGCTGATCACCCTGGTGCTGCGGGCGCTGTACCGGCACATGTGGGAAATGGAGCTGACCCGGCGGATCATCGCCATCGTCGCCGGCTCCTACGCCGCCGGCCTGGTGTGGATGGCGATTCGCGGCACGGTGTTCTACAACATGTTCCCGGAAGAGCGCAAAATCACCGAAAAACAAGGGATGGAGTTACTCTCCTACTTCGACGGCGCGGTATCCGCCTTCTGGGTCATGCTGGTGTGGAGTGCGCTGTACTTCGGCATCAAGAACTACATGGCCGCGCAGGAGGAACGCGAGCGGGTGCTCAAGGCCCTGTCCATGGCCCACGAGACCAAGCTGAAGATGCTGCGCTACCAGCTCAATCCCCACTTCCTGTTCAATACCCTCAACGCCATTTCCACCCTCATCCTGGACCGGGACAACGAACTGGCCAACGTCATGGTCACCCGGCTGAGCCGCTTCCTGCGCTATACCCTGGACAACGATCCCATGCTGAAGGTCTCGGTGGCCGAGGAGGTAGAGGCCCTGCGGCTTTACCTGGATATCGAAAAGGTGCGCTTCGACGAGCGCCTGCAGTTGCACTTTGATGTCGATGAGGCCGCCAGCGAGGCACTGATGCCCAGCCTGCTGCTGCAGCCACTGGTCGAAAATTCCATAAAATACGCGATCGCCCACGCCATCAACGGCGGCTCGATCACAGTCGCCGCGCGGGTCGAGGCAGACCGCCTCTGCCTGCAGGTGGCGGACGATGGCCCCGGACTGGAACTGGGCAACAGCAAAAAAAGCCCGGGCGGCGTCGGCCTGTCCAACTGCCGCGAGCGGCTCAGGGAGATTTACGGCGAGCGCCAGTCCTTTGAATTAACCACCACGGATCCCCACGGATTGACTATAAACATATGTATACCACTGGAATTCGGCAGCCGAGCTTCATGAACAGCCTCAGAGCTATTATCGTCGACGACGAGTCACTGGCCCGGCGCGGCCTGGCCCTGCGCCTGCAGCAGATCCCCAAGGTCGACGTCATTGCCGAGTGCGCCAATGGCCAGCAGGCCCTGGAGGCGATCGCCGAACACTCGCCGGACCTGGTGTTCCTGGATATACAGATGCCGGGCATCGACGGCTTCGAGGTGATTCGCCAGTTGCAGACCGATAACCTGCCCATGGTCATCTTCGTCACCGCCTTCGACCAGTACGCGGTAGACGCCTTCAAGGTGCACGCGGTGGACTACGTACTGAAACCCATTGATGACGATCGCCTGCACGAGGCGATTGACCGGGCGGTGGCACATCACAGCCAGGAGGAAGCGGAACGTTCCAAGCAGCGCCTGATGGACCTGATGATGGGCATGACCGGGGTCAGCGCTGCCTCCATCGAGGAGATGGTCCAGGGGGATTCGGAACCCACCCAGTGGCCGGAAAAACTGGTGGTCAAGGACGGCAGCGATATTCACCTGATCAAGGTCGCCGACATCCACTGGGTGGACGCCGCCGGCGACTACATGTGTATCCACGCTGGCGGGGAGACCCACATCATGCGCATCACCATGAAACAGCTGGAGGCCATGCTCAACCCCGCCCGCTTCCTGCGTATCCATCGCTCGACCATTATCAACAGCGATTACATCAGCGGCGCCCACACCCTGGGTAATGGAGAGTACATGCTATCCCTGGAGGGCGGCGCCCAGCTCAAGGTGAGCCGGGGTTTTCGCGACCGGGTCAGACAGTTGCTCGGCGCCTGAGGCTCAGCGCTGGCCGTCAGCGTACTGGTGCAGTACCAGGCGGGTACCCGCCTTGCCAGACACATCGACCAGGCAATCGGACCACCCGGCCGGAATCTGCCAGGGCTCGCCGGCAGGATAGCGCAGGGGCCGCTCGCCATCGGCGCACACCAGGAAAACCGCACCGACACTGCCGCGCACGTCTGACAGCGAGAATTCACGGCGACTGAGACCCGCCTTCCAGGAACCGGGACCGTCCCGGTACAGCGGCACCAGCTCGCCAGTGATGGCCACGTCGGCCATTGCCCCGAGCTGCTGTTCCGACTGCCGGTACAGCGCCGCGGCCTCCTCCACCAGCGCTGAACCACGACCCAGGGCCTGCATCAGGTCCAGGGTATTACCGGCATCGGCGAGCATGCGTGCGTTCAGCTGCAGGGTCAGGATTCGCTTCAGAATTTGCAGGTACTGCTGCGGCGGTACGTAGGTGTTGTTGAAGTTGTTGTTGAGCGCCAGTGACTGGAATTCAACCACCCGGCTCAGGTGCTGCAGCTCGGCCGCCTCATCGTCCCAGCGACTGGCGATGGATGCTGCCAGGATCTGGAATTTGACCTCCTCCAGCGCGTTGCGACCGGGGAAGTTTTTCAGTTCCACGGCGGTATCAAAGGCGCTGTCGTAGTCCTCCCGGGCGTAATAGTCCCATGCCTGCTGGTAAATCTCGGCAAAGCGCGAACTCATTGCCCGGGGCAGGTCCAGGATCCAGGTATACACCACCGGATCGGCGGCCACCTTGACCGGATTGCCGCCCCGCCGGGCGGGCCTGAAACGCATGGCATTGACCTGCCGGAGCACCGCCTGCTCGACCTCGAGCACCCCATTGGAACTCTGGATCTCGGCGTTGACAACCTTGCCGCTCTCGTCGATATCGTAGGTATATACCAGCCAGGCATCACTCTGGAAACTGCTGTCGAGACGGATCGTCGCCGACGCCGGATCGAGATTCTGTGGCGGCACAAACTGTGCCCAGGCCCTGCCCGAACACACGCTGGCCAGCACCATGATAGCGAGCAAGGTTCTCGCCCCGCTGGCAAAGCAAGCAAACATATCGACTCCAGTTACAGTGGGAAGGGAGCAGTGTAGCAGAGGAATCCCTCCCCAGGCTGTTCCCGGTAACCGGGTTGGCCCTAATAGGCCCCCAGCCGGCGGCGGGAACTGGAGCGGGCGGTCTCTATCTCCTCCGCCAGCAGCTGCCAGGCCGGATCATCCGGAAAATGGCTGGCCCCCAGGGCCACGTGGTTCTCGGCGCTGTCGAACTCTTGCAGGTCGATGTCCTCGCGGGCGGCAGCGCCATAGGCCCGGCGCAGGTTATCGCCCAGGGCTTGCACCGCGGCCAGATCGGGATGTGTCTGCCTGACCTCATCGTAGGCCTGCTGGGCCAGCGCCAGGGAACCGCCGGCCAGGGAACGCTCGGCGCCGGCCACGGTTTTCTCCGCCTGGGCAAGGGCGGCTTTCTCGGCCTGGTCAAGGGCGGCTTTCCCGGCCTGGTCGATGGCCGCTTTCTCCGCTACCCGACGGGCGGCAAGTTCGGCCTGTTGCGCGGCCCAGCGTTCCTCCAGGGCGGGCAGTTGCTCCTCGAGCCGGGCAAGTTCTTCCGTGCCCGGCAACAGCGTGGCCGCCGTCGCCAGGGCCTGGCGCGCGCCGCCGAAGTCCCCCCTGCCGGCGGCATCCCTGGCGACGCCCGCAAAGAACGCGGCAACCTCCGCCAGCCCCTCGGCGGCCCGCTGATTGTCCGGGTCCTGGGCCTTCACACTCTGGTAAATACCCACCGCCAATGCGGCGTTAGCGGGGTCTGCGGCGATGGCGACAGCGGCCGCATCGGCTTTTTCCAGCAGCGCAGTGATACGGGCCCGCTCCTGCGCCAGCTCCTCGGCGAGCCGGGTCTTTTCCAACTCGACCCGCTGAGCCTGTTCTGCCGCCAGGTTCTGCTGCCCCTGCCACCAGCTGTAGCCGCCGTATCCCGCGCCGGCCAGTACGGCCAGCACGGCCAGAATGCGGAACGCGAAGCCCCCCGACCGGGCGGCGGCACGGTCACTGCGGGCATAGGTACCGCTGACCAGTCGTTCGCGCTGGGTGCTGCCTTCCAGTTTATAGGGCCGGGAAGACGTAGACACCGAGGGTGAAGAGGCGTGGCTCAAGCGGGTCGATTCGTCACCGGCCAGTGAGGTCCTGTCCGGTGCATCAGCGCCTGTCCCGGTGAACGCCGACGCCGGTTTTTCCACGCCTGCGGTAAGCACTTCATCGTCGTCGAAACCGGCACTGGCGGCCATGAAAGCCTGATAAAGTTCAGCCCCGGTCTGGAAGCGATCGTCGGGGGACTTGGCCAGGCCCTTGTTGATAAATTCCTGGTAGGCGGCCAGGTGCTCCGGCAGCGTGGGAATGTCCTCGGTCAGGTGTTTTACCGCGGTGGTAACGGCGGAGTCAGATTCGTAAGGCAGCGTTTTGGTGAGCATCTCGTAAACCAGCACCGCCAGCGCATACAGGTCCGAGCGCCCGTCTACTTCCTGGCCCTTGGCCTGCTCCGGACTCATATAGCTGGGCGTGCCGACCATCAGTCCGGTCTGGGTCATCTGGGTGCCGGAGTTGGCGGCCCGGGCAATGCCGAAGTCGGCGAGCACGAAATGGTCCGCATCGCGCAGCATGATGTTGCTGGGCTTGATATCCCGGTGTACATAGCCGCGCCCAGCCGCATAATCCAGGGCCTCCGCCACCTGCCGGACGATGGTGTATATCTGCTTCTGCGGCATGGCCAGGTTAATGAAATCCGAGAGCTCACCGGCGCCGAGCAATTCCATGGCGATATAGTTGTAACCGTCAAAGGTATTGACGTCGTAAATCTGCAGAATATGCGGGTGGGTCAGGCGCGCGGAAATACGGGCCTCGCGAATGAAGCGCTCAGAGAAGCTCTCGTCGGCGTTCATTCCCGGGTCCATGACCTTGATCGCCACTTCACGGTCGAGGTTCAGGTGCAGTGCCCGGTATACGGTAGCCATACCGCCCCTGCCGAGCCGTTCGTAGAGCTCGTATCCCGGTAATTCCAGTTCTGCCATTGGCGTCCTTTCGAGGCCGCTGCCTTCCAGCCCAAGAATAAACACATCGTTGCTTACATACAATTACAGCCAGAGGCCGAAAAAGTCCGTCGATAGCCGGCTGTCTTGGTATACACTGCAACTGAGAACCAGGCTTATCTGGACGCAAGAAAAAGTAGAAACCTGAATGAGAGCTTTCTCGGCAGACAGCCATCCGGGGCACAGACGCAGCCACAACGAGGATTGCTACCGGGCCAATCCCGAACTGGGGCTGTGGCTGGTAGCGGACGGTGTCGGCGGTCACTCCAACGGCGAAGTGGCGGCCGCCATTGTCCGCGACACCCTGGACCGGGACGTCGCCCGGGGCAGCAGCCTGATCGAGGCCATACACCACTCCCACAGCAGCATTCTGCAGGAAATTGCCGGCCGCGCAGGCAGCAACATGGGCTCCACGGTTGTCGCCCTGCAGCTAAACGGGGACGACTACGAGATCGCCTGGGTCGGCGACAGCCGGGCCTACCTGTTTGACGGCAGCAGCCTCAAGCAGGTCACCCGCGACCACAACCCGGTCAGTGAGATGCTTGCCCGCGGCGCCATCACCCCGGAGCAGGCTGCCAACCATCCGGAGAGAAACGTGTTGAGCCAGTCACTGGGCGTGGCCGACTCCATCACCGTCGCCCCGGATCGCATCCGCGGCACACTGAACGCCGGGGAGCAGGTTCTGCTGTGCAGTGACGGCCTCAGCGACGAGCTGGCAGACGAGGACATCAGCCGTCTTATGGCTGAGGCAGACGATCCGCAGGCGCAGGTAGCAAAGCTCATCGAGGCCGCCCTTGCCGCCGGCGGCCGCGACAACATCACCGTGATCGTGGTCGGCGAAAAAGCGCAACCGGGCCAGGCGCCGCTGGCGCGCCGCCAGGGTGACACCCTGAGTCACGAACAGGCGGTAAGCGTCGACAACGGCAGCGGGCATGACAAGATGGTGCTGGCCCTGCTGGGCGCCATGGTGCTGCTGGCCCTGTTGTGGATGCTCTGGTAAGCGCCGGGCCAAGGGGCTAGCCCTGCTTGTCCAGCTCCGCCGCGTGGATAAAGGTCGTCTGGTCGGAGGCCTGCCGTTCGCTCAGCGGCCGGGACAGGTTCTCCGTAACCCTGAAAATGATATCGTGAAAGCGCAGCTCGTCGTCATGGCGCAACTGCTGGCGGCCGCTGGTGCGCTTGCCGTTGACCATGGTGCCATTGGATGAGCCCAGGTCCTCGATGTAGAGCCGGTCGTCCTGGACCCCAATGCGCGCATGCTGGCGGGATACATGCGGCGTCACCACCGCCAGGTCACAATCCAGCGCCCGACCCAGGGTAATGGGTCCGTACACCGCGTAGCTAAGCCCGCTGAGGGGGCCGGTCTCCGCGGAAATCACCCAGTGCACTGACGCGTCCTCCTCGCCCTTGCGCAGGAACGAGGAAACCCCCTGTTTGCGCTTGTCATTGATGGGCGGAATGTTATCCAGCACCCGCCGCTCTATAAAAGACTGGGTGCGTACAATGCCGCTGGAGGAAATCTGGTAAAACCAGGCCAGGGCAAAGTTAACCGGGAAACCGAGCACGGCAACATAGAGGAAGTAGCGGGAGACCAGGTCGGCATCGAACCCCAGCGCCGGGGCGACAATATCGAATACCTGCAGCGCGCCCCAGCAGACCAGGATATATAGCAGGCAGGTGCGAATGACCTTGCGCCTGCGCAGCTCGCTGAAAAAAGAGCCTGTCGACTTCGCTTCGTCCATGTGCTCAAACGCCGCCGTGTTTTTGTCACTCCACTATAGCGCAGATTCTCAGCGGAAGTGAATCTGGCAGTATTTGGCAGTGACAGGCCCCTGGCGTTCGGCGATGAAGCCATGAACAACGGGATGCGCTACCCGGCATGCATCGACAGACCGCCCTGTCAGCTTTGCGTTACAGCGCTTGAGATCGATTTTTTAGCGCTGCTAGGTTCATATCAAGCAACACTTTCCCCCTGCGGCCGGGTTTGAGCGATGCGCGAACCGCCTCGACGGCGTCTGCCAGCGGATACTCTGCCTCAACCCGGGAATGGAACATGCCGATGGCACTCAGCTCGCTCAACTCCGCCATCACCTCGGTCAGTGTCTCGGGTGTTTGCGCCGCCAGCCAGCCCGGCAGATAGAAACCGCCAACAAATGCGTTCGCCATCATCAGGTCGCGGGAAAAGAGCGTCATGGACGGACTGCCGAGCGTGCCGTAGAGCAACATTCTGCCGCCCTCGGTGAGAGAACCGATCATCTGTTCCGCCAGCGCACCGCCAACACAGTCGAGTGCAAATTCTACTCCTCTGCCGCCTGTTACCCGCTTGACCTCTTCGCGGACATTCTGCCGCGCAGTATTGATAACCACCTCTCCCAACTGTTCCGAGGGCAGATCCGCGGGCATGTCGTCACGCACCAGGCTTATCGTCTTGAAGCCGTAATGGCGGCCAATGGCAGCAATGTGTTTACTCACCGCTGAGGCACCGGCGCTGACCAGAATCCACTGCCCCTCTCCCACCCGCAACACATGCCGCGCTGTCACCAGGGCCGTCATCGGGTTAAGCATCATCAGGGCCGCTTGCGCGTCCGGGAGCTGATCAGGTACCGGCGATAACTGCTGGGGCGCGGCGAGCACATACTCCTGCCAGGTACCGCTGGGGGGCCCCGCGAACAAGGCGACGCGCTTGCCCAGCCACTGCCCACTGTCGACACCGTCACCGCAGCCCTCGACAACGCCAACGCCCTCGCCACCGGGGATACAGGGAAGCTCAGGGTGCAGTTTTGTGCGCGCTGCGTCGAAGGCCGCCCGGTCTTCGCCGAGGTTCCAGATCAGCCGCTCGATCGCCTGCCGGTACTCGCCGCGGATATAGTTCAGGTCCGAGGGGTGCACCGCGGCATTGGTCATGCGAACCTTGAGCAGCCCGGGGCCTGGCTCAGGCTCGGCCACATCGATAAGTTCAACGCCGCTGAGGTCATCAGATGCGTGCTTGATTCTTACTGCTTTCATTTGCTCTCCCGTGTTCACTGGTCCTGGCCAATGCCCTCGACAATGACAATATTGCCCGAGCTGCACTCGTCCCTTATCGCTTTGTATTGCTGGTAAAGCTCGCTGTGGTAAAACGCTTCCGCCTTCTCCACCGAAGGAAACTCAAACAGCACCAGGCGCTTCGGTTCCCAGCTACCTTCAATAACCTTGTGCTTACCGCCGCGGGCCAGATAGCGCCCGCCTGCGGCTTCAATGGCCGGTTTTACTTTGACCATGAAGTCCTGGTAACGCTCTAAATCCCATATGTCGATATCAAATATGGCGTATGCGGCCATAACTTTTACTCCGAGTTGTTGTGCCCCGCCATGCCGGGGCGTTAATGACCGGTCCGCTGCTGCCGGCATGGCCCACCTGGCATTGCGAACTGACTGCGTATAAACGATAGCAGGCGTCATTGTCACCCTGTGCCCGGCGCAAGAAAGTCAAGCGCTTTACATTTCAAGCGGCTCCAGGCAAAGGAGGCTCCCCCAGGCTCTGCTGCAGCGGAGCAACTGGCCACAGTACTGTTAGCCGTGGAATGTAAAAAAGCTGACAGAGTTTTGCCGCCGACATCCGCATACTTTGTCCCCAGGAGGCTTGAGCCATCATGTTGTCACTGAGCAACTGCCTCTATGGAGTCCCCTGATACCGCGCTGGTTACCTCAGGGACAGCAAGCAATCGAATCATATACGCATAAGAGTAAATTACTATGATCAAGCACCGTTTCACGAAAAACCCGGGCGTAGTGCTGACGCTGGCTGTCAGCAGTGCGAGTCTGCTGATGTCAGCGTCGACGCAGGCGCAGCTGGAAGAAGTCGTCGTCACTGCGCAAAAGCGCAGTGAAAGTTTGCAGGACGTACCCATTACCTTGACCGCTTTCGCCGGTGATTCGCTGCAGGATTTTGGTATTACCGATACCCAGGCCCTGCAGATAGTGACGCCCGGCCTGGTGGTCAACAACACCAGTACCTCCGCGCAAATCTACCTGCGCGGCGTGGGTACCCGCTTCGCCTTCTCCGGTCTCGACCCCAGCGTGGCCACCTATATTGACGACCGCTATGTGGGCCGGTCCCAGGCCTCCAGCTTCGAATTTTCCGACGTGGAACGGATCGAGGTGCTTAAAGGCCCGCAGGGTACACTCTACGGACGCAACGCCACCGGCGGTGCGGTGCGGGTGGTGACCCTGGGCGTGTACGATGAGCTGGAGGGCAACGTCACCGCGACCGCCGGCAACTACAATGCCTGGGGCCTGTCCGGCACCATCAACATTCCGGTCTCCGACACCTTCGGCATGCGCCTGTCGGGCCTGGCGAAACAGCGCGACGGTTTCGCCGACAACCTGTCGCCGCTGGGCTCGCCCGAGTACGACGACCAGGATTACCAGGCCTACCGGGGCAAGTTTCGCTGGCTCGCCACCGATGCACTGACCGCACAACTGACCCTGGAATACAACAAGCGGGATGACCAGGAAGGCAACGACGTGGTCGACCTGAGTCCTCCGGGCTGGAACCGCGCTATCGCTATCGGCGAGGCGACCGGACGCGAGGTACTGGCCGGACGCGATGTAGACGAAGTCGCGACTGTGATCGACCAGAATCTGGAGAACGAGGACTGGGCCGCAACACTGCGCCTGGATTACGCCTTTGACAGCATGGACTTCGTATCCATCAGCTCCTATTGGGACTGGGACGCCATCGCTTCGGCCGACACCGACGGCACCACCGGGCGCGATGCGGACGCACCCTACATTCCCTACGCCACCAAAAGCATCAGTCAGGAATTCCAGCTGCTCTCAAACAACGACAGCGACCTGGAGTGGATCGTCGGCGCGTTCTACTACAATGAGGACAACGACCCCTTCCAGATCAATCTCGACCTGAGCGACCTGCTGCCCCCCGCTTCCCCGCTGTACCCCGTCCGCGACAACATTGCCCAGGGTAACCAGTCCTCGGAAACCACGGCCTATGCGGTCTTTGGCCAGGCCACCTATCACTTCGACGAAGCCTGGTCCCTGACCCTTGGCGGACGCTACAGCATCGAGGAAAAGGAAGTCGAGGTCATGCAACCGCTGGACGGCGAGTTCAGCCTCGCCCCCTGGCCCTACAAGGACGATGAGGACTGGAGCGAGTTCACCCCCAAAGCCACGCTGGAGTACGCCTTCGATGCCGGCATGGTCTACCTGACTTACGCCCGCGGCTTCAAGAGCGGCGGCTTCAACTTCGTTACCAGCGCACCGGACCCGATTACCGGCGAGCCGCAGGAACCTCTGGAACCGGAGATTCTCGACATGCTCGAGTTCGGCTGGAAAACCGAGTTGCTGGACAGCATGTTGCGCCTGAACGGGGCGCTTTTCTACTACGACTACGCGGACCTGCAGGTGACGCGCGCAGTCACCAACCCGGATACCGGCGCGGTTATCAACGTGACCCAGAATGCGGCGAACGCCGAGATTATCGGTCTCGACCTGGACGCGACCTGGCTGGTCTCTGACGCCCTTACCCTGACCCTGGGCCTCAACCTGCTCGACTCCGAGTACGAGGACTACGATGCCTCGGCCAACGTCTTCGCGCGGGCCATCGGGGTGGATGCTCCGGGCATGGTGCTCCGTCCCTTCGATGCCGATGGCGAGAGCCTGTTGCGGGCACCCGACTGGTCGGCCTTCGTCTCGGCGCGCTACGAGTTCAACATCGGTGATGCGCGGATGCCGCTGGTCGTCAGCTACTCCTACAAGGACGCCTACGACTACGATTTCATCGGCCACCCCACCTCCGCGCCGCTGGAACAGGAGGCCTACGGGTTGCTGAGCGCCAGGCTGAGCTACGTCACCCCCGGGGAGGACTGGCGCATCTCCATCTGGGGTAACAACCTGACGGACGAGGATGAGTACTTTGAGGATATCGTCGCCAACGCAGCCGGCATCCGGGCGTCGCACGGTGCCCCCAGAACCTACGGCGTGGACGTCAGGTTCAACTTCTGATCTTTGACGGGGCGTCCCTACGGGCGTCCCTGACACTATCTGCTGGAGTCATGCTCCCAGGTCCTTTGCCCCGTAGCACCACCTGCAGCCGTTTGCGCCGCAGGCGGTCATCCGGGGCTTTTTTCTGACCCTTTGCGCACCCACCCCGACAGCCCCCTTGACAAGGGAAAACCCCGAAACCAATTATCGTAATCGTCCTGTCACCGCGAGAGACTGCGATAGACATCGACAAAATTTGCCAGGCTGCTACAGTCCATTTTTTTCATCGCCCGGGAGCGATGGGCCTCCACCGTCTTGATGGTGATGGCCAGCTGCTCTGCGATCTCTTTATTGGCCATGCCACGAACAACCAGCTCCGCTACCTGCTTTTCACGCCGGCTCAAACTGTCCCAGTGCTCCTGCAGTTGCGCCCGCTGCCCGGCCTCGGCAAAGCGCTGCCGGGCCAGCTGCAGGGTGTCTGCCACCAGTGTCAACAGGGCCTCGTCGTCGAATGGCTTTTCAATAAAGTCCACCGCCCGGTTTTTCATCCCCTCCACCGCCCAGGCCACATTGCCATGACCCGTCATCAGAATCACCGGCAGCGCAACGCTGGTGCGGTTGAGTTGCTGCTGCAGCTGGAGCCCACTGAGCCCCGGCATGCGGATATCCAGCAGCAGGCACCCCGGCTGCCCGGCGTAGTCAGTCAGGAAGGCTTCGGCACAATCAAAGGCGCTACAGTTGAACCCGGCACCCTCCAGTAACCAGATCAGCGAATCGCGAAAATCCTGGTCGTCATCCACCACGAATACCGTTAATTGCTCTGTCATGCTGCTATTCCACCGCCAGGGGTAAACTCAGTTCAAAACAGCTGTAAGTCTGCCCGTCAGACTCCAGCCTGATCCGGCCGGAGTGGGCCTCGACAATGCTGCGACAGATGGAGAGCCCCATGCCAAGCCCCTCCGGCCGGGTAGAGTAATAGGGTTCAAATACTTTTCCCTGCTGCTCGGCAGTGATGCCACCGGCCAGGTCCTTCACCTTCACCACGATGAATTTTAGCTGCTGCTCTGTGCTGATTGTTATGCGTTTCACGGCGGACTGGTGGCCGCTGTAGGCTTCGATCGCGTTGCGCAGCAGGTTTATCAGTACCTGTTCGATCTGCACCGCATCCGCTTCGATATCCGCCAGTGGCTCCTGCAACTGCAATTCCACATCGACGCCCGCCTGGCGCCACTCGTGCTGCAGGAACTCGGCCACGTCACGGCAGGTCTCGTTCACGCAAAAACGCAGCCGCTGGTAAGGGGTCTTTTTTACCAGCGAGCGCAAGCGCTTGATAATGTCTGCCGCCCGTTGCGCCTGCCGTGACACGCTATCCAGTACCGGCACGATGTCATCCAGCCCGGTCAGTTGGCCGGACTCAATGCGCCGCAGCGCGCCGCGACTGTAGTTGAGGATGGTGGCCAGGGGCTGGTTGATCTCATGGGCCAGTCCTGTCGCCATCTCGCCCATGGTCATCAGGCGACCGGCCCGGATCAATTCCTGCTGCCGTTCGCGCTCGGTCTTTTCCGCCTGCCGCTGGGCGGTCAGGTCCCGGGTGACGGCGATAATCTCCTGCAGTTCGCCGGTGTCGGGGTCGCGTATGGAGCGATGGGTGCTCTCCAGCCAGAGATAGTGACCACTCTTGTGGCGAAAGCGGTAGCGGAAAGTCCGGGTGCCGTGGGCATAGACGGCGGGGATGGTACGCTGCTTCATCGCCGCGGCATCGTCAGGATGAAAAAAGAAGTAGGCGGGCACCCCCATCACCTCCTCCGGGCGGTATCCCAGGATGTCATAGGTGGGGGCGTTGACCGAGGTATAGGCCCAGTCTCCCGGGTTGTGGGTGCTGATCATCAGCGCCGATTCTTCCACCAGAAAGGCATAGCGCTCGGCGTCACGCCCCGGCCCCTGCCCCTGCTCTTGCCCTTGTTTCACCATTCCGTCTTCCAGAGCACAATCACAGGCCCAATAATACAGGGTTAACCCTTATTTATCCTGGGTTTCCTCTTCCCGAAAGCATGAAAAATCGAGTATATTAGGGTTTTCCCTAATATACGAGGCGCTCATCATGTCAACCCCCCTGCTCAATGAACGCGACCTGCAATTTCTCCTGTATGAGCTGCTGGATACCGAGGCCCTGCTGGAACGCCCCCGCTACCAGGATCATTCGCAGGAGGTGTTCGATGCCACCCTGGCCACAGCCCGCACCATCGCCGAGAAGTACTTCGCCGATCACAACAGCAAGGGCGACGCCAACGAGCCGGTCTTCGACGGCGACAAGGTGCACCTGATCCCCGAAACCAAGGCTGCCTGGGACGCCTTTGCGGAGGCCGGCTTCCTCGCGGCACACTACGACTATGCCGAGGGCGGCATGCAATTGCCGGAAATCGTGCTGCGCACTGCCATGGCGTATTTCAGCGCGGCCAATATCTCGACCACCGGCTATCCCTTCCTCAGCCTGGGCGCGGCCAACCTGATCCACAGTTTCAGCAGCGAAGAACAGAAGGCGCGATTCCTGCCCCCGATGCGGGAGGGACGCTTTGCCGGCACCATGGCCCTGACCGAGCCCGGCCAGGGCTCGGCGCTGGCGGACATCACCACCACCGCCGAACCCGCCGACAATGGCAGCTACCGTATCCGCGGACAGAAAATGTTTATCTCGGGCGGTGACCAGTCGATTACCGAAAATATCGTTCACATGGTGCTGGCCAAAATCAAGGGCGCGCCGGCCGGGGTCAAAGGCATTTCCCTGTTTATTGTGCCCAAGGTCCTGGTCAACGACGATGGCTCCCTGGGCGAGCGCAACGACGTTGTCCTCGCCGGGCTGCTGCACAAGATGGGCTATCGCAATACCACCTCCACCGTGCTTTCCTTCGGTGAAAAAGACGGTGCCGTGGGCTACCTGGTGGGTGAACCCCACAAGGGCCTGGCTTACATGTTCCAGATGATGAACGAGGCCCGCATTGGCGTGGGCAGTGGGGCGGCAGTCCTCGCCTACCAGGGTTACAACGCCTCCCTGGACTATGCCCGCGAGCGTCCCCAGGGCCGCCTGCCCTCCAACAAGGACCCGGAGTCCAGACAGATTCCCATTATCCAGCACGCGGACGTGAGGCGCATGCTGCTGGCGCAAAAGGCCTATGCCGAGGGCTCCCTGGCACTGTGCCTCTACGCCAGTTCGCTGTTTGAGGACAGCCACACCGCCGCCAGCAGCCAGCAGCGCGAGGAAGCGGGCCTGCTGCTGGATCTACTGACCCCCATCGTCAAATCCTGGCCCTCCAGGTACGGCCTCAAGGCCAACGAACTGGCCATACAGGTACTGGGTGGGTCGGGTTATATCCGCGAGTACCCGGTGGAACAGTACTACCGCGACCAGCGCCTGAACCCGATCCACGAGGGCACCGAGGCAATCCACGGCATCGACCTGCTGGGCCGCAAGGTGGTCATGGGCGAGATGGCGGCCTATCAACTGTTTGTCCGGGCGGTCAACGAGACCCTGGCGCAGGCCAGCGGGAAGCAGGCGCTGCAGGCAATGGCAGCGAGTCTCGGCGACGCCCTGCAACAGCTGGATGAGCTGACCCTGGCGCTGCTGCCGCGCCTGGCGCAGGACCCGGACCGCGGCCTGGCCAATGCCACCCTGTACCTGGATGTCTTCGGCCGCATTGTCGCCGCCTGGATCTGGCTCAAACAGGCCATTGTCGCCGCCGGTCGCCTGGCCGATTCCGGCCTGCACCCGGATGAGGCCAATTTCTACCAAGGCAAACTGCAGACCGCCCGCTACTACCTGGAGTGGGAACTACCGGAAATCGGGCCGCAGATCGCCCTGCTGCGAGATGGCAATACGGCGGCCTTCGATATGCAGAGCGACTGGTTCTGAGCGAGCCTGGCACTGCCCGCAATTTCCGCCATCCCGACAACAGATTTACAGCGAGGAACCCACACCAATGAGTGAACCCGTTATTTACCAGACCCGCGACAATGTCGCCCTGGTCATCCTCAACAGTCCCCCGGTCAACGGCCTGGGGCAGGCCCTGCGCCAGGGCATTCTCGACGCCTACCAGCGAGCCAGTGCCGACGAGAATATTCAGGCGATGGTGATCGCCTCCTCTGCGGGTATTTTCTGCGGCGGCGCCGACATCAAGGAATTCGCCAGTGGCGAGTTCGATGCCGAGCCTTTCCTGCCCAAGGTACTGGATGAACTGGAAGCAAGCGCCAAACCCATCGTCGCCGCGATCAACGGCGCCGCCCTCGGCGGCGGCCTGGAACTGGCCCTGGCCTGCGACTACCGCATCGCCCTGCCCAGCGCGAAACTCGGCCTGCCCGAAGTTCACCTGGGTATCATCCCCGGCGCCGGTGGTACCCAGCGTCTGCCCCGCTTTGCCGGTGCGCAGAAAGCGCTGGACATGATTGTTTCCGGTACGCCGATGGCAGCGACTGAGGCTGTCGCCGCCGGCTTCGTGGATCGCCTCCACGAGGGCAGTGAGGAAATGCTGGACGCCGCCGTCGCCTATGCCAGGGAACTGGTGGACAGCGGCGCGCCGCTGCGCAACTGCGCTGACATGGCGGTCGACACCGCCGACCTGCCCAGCGACTATTTCAGCGCTTTCCGCGCCTCCATCGCCCGCAAGACCCGAGGCTTTTTTGCCCCCGAACGCTGCATTCAGGCGGTCGAGGCGGCCTGCGAGTTGCCCCTGTCCCAGGGCCTGGAAAAAGAGGCCGAACTGTTTGCCGACTGCATGGCCACACCCCAGGCTCGCGCCCAGCAGCACCTGTTCTTTGCCGAGCGCGCCGCGACCAGGATTCCCGGTGTCGACCCCAAAACCCCGCCGCGCAAGATTGCCAGGGTCGCGGTGATCGGCTCCGGCACCATGGGCGGCGGTATTGCCATGAACTTCATTAACGCCGGGATCGAGACAGTGATTCTGGACCTCAATGCCGAGGCGCTGGAGCGCGGGATCGGGGTGATTCGCAACAACTACGAAATCAGTGCCCGCAAAGGCCGCCTGAGCGATGCCCAGGTAGAGCGGCGCATGGGGCTGCTGCAGGCGACCACTGATTACGCCGATATCGCCGATGTCGACCTGGTGATCGAGGCCGTGTTTGAAAAGATGACCATCAAGAAAACCGTCTTCGAGACCCTCGACCAGGTGTGCAAGCCAGGCGCCATTCTCGCCACCAACACCTCCACCCTGGATGTCGACGAGATTGCCGCGGTCACCTCCCGGCCCCAGGATGTTATCGGCCTGCACTTTTTCAGTCCCGCCAACGTGATGCGCCTGCTGGAGATCGTGCGCGGCCGGGAGACCGCAGCGGATGTGGTGCTCACCGCCATGAAGACCGCCCAGCGCATCAGGAAGGTGCCCGTGGTCGTGGGCGTCTGCTATGGCTTTGTCGGCAACCGGATGCTGGAACCCTATGGTCGCGAGGGTTCGCGGCTGGTGCTGGAAGGTGCCAGTCCGGCGCAGATCGACCGGGTGCTGACTGACTTCGGCATGGCGATGGGTTTCTGTTCCATGATCGACCTGGCGGGCATCGATGTCGGCTACCTGACCCGCCAGGGCAACCTGGACGCGATCAGCCATGATCCCGCCTACGCCATCGTCTGCGACCGGCTCTACGAGCAGGGGGATTACGGCCAGAAAACCGGTCGCGGCTTCTACTGCTACGAGGGCCGCAACAAGAGTGACAACCCCGAGGTAGAAGTAATGGCCACCGCCCTCGCGACGGAACTGGGTATCACCCGGCGCAAGATATCGGACCAGGAAATTCTTGAGCGGATGCTGTTCAGCCTGATCAATGAGGGCGCGCAGATACTCGACGAGGGCATTGCCTACCGCGCCAGCGACTGCGACCTGGTGTACACCAATGGCTATGGCTTTCCCACCTGGCGTGGTGGCCCCATGCAGTACGCCGACGAGATTGGGCTCGATACGGTCCTGGATGCACTAAACAGCTACCGCAAGCAGTTGGGCGACTACGGCGTGATGTGGTTCAAGCCGGCCCCGCTACTGGAAAAACTGGCCGCCGCAGGCAGCACCTTCAACAGCCTCAATGCATGATTAATGAACCGGCTGCCGACCGCCTCGGCAGCTGAAACACCTCCAACCAGGATAAAGAACATGAAAGACGCCGTTATTGTCTCCACTGCCCGCACGCCGATCGGCCGCGCCTTCAAGGGCGCACTGAACAATATCAAATCCCCCACATTGCAGGGCCACGCGATCTGGCACGCGGTCGACCGCGCCGGTGTCGAGGGCGCGGAAATCGATGATGTGATCATCGGCTCCGTGCTCAACGCGGGTACCGCCGGCATGAACGTGGCGCGCATGGCGGCGCTTGCCGCCGGCCTGCCCTACTCCGCCTCGGCCCAGACCATCGACCGCCAGTGCTCCTCCGGCCTGATGGCTATCGCCACCGCGGCCAAGCAGATTATCGTCGATGGCATGCAGGTCGTGGTCGCGGGCGGCCAGGACAACATCTCCGCGGTACAGGGGCCCTATTTCGACAGCTGCTCGAAAACCCAGGACGAGAATGTGATTGCCCACGCAGAGCACGCCTATATGCCCATGCTGCTCACCGCCGAAAACGTAGCCAGCAAATACGGTATCAGCCGTGAGGCCCAGGACGAGTATGCCCTGCAGTCGCAGCTGCGCACCGCCGCCGCCCAGGAAGCCGGCCGGCTGGATGACGAGATCGTTCCCATCACCGCCACCCAGGCAGTAACCGACAGAGAGACCGGTGAAGTCAGCTACCGGGAAGTGACCCTCGCCAAAGACGAGGGCAATCGTCCCACCACTACACTGGAGAGCCTGCAGGGTCTCAAGCCGGTCATCGAGGGCGGCTGCATCACGGCGGGTAATGCCAGCCAGCTTTCCGACGGCGCCTCTGCCTGTGTGGTGATGGACGCGCAGCTGGCGGAGCAGCGCGGCCTGCAGCCGCTGGGTATCTACCGCGGCATGATGGTGGCGGGCAACGAACCCGAGGAGATGGGCATCGGCCCTGTGTACGCCGTTCCCAAACTGCTCAAGCAACACGGTTTGACCGTGAACGACATCGGACTCTGGGAGCTGAATGAGGCCTTCGCCTGCCAGGCGCTGTACTGCCGCGACCAACTGGGTATCGACCCGGAGATCTACAATGTCAATGGCGGCGGTATCTCCATCGGCCATCCCTACGGCATGACCGGCGCACGCCTGGTCGGCCACGCCCTGATCGAAGGCAAGCGCCGCGGGGCCAGGTACGTGGTAATCACCATGTGCGTCGGTGGCGGCATGGGCGCGGCGGGCCTGTTTGAGGTCGCCTGAAGTAACGGGCGGAACGGATATTAGGGAGCAGATTCTGATGAGCGCAACGGAGCACACATTGAGCAGCCGCTATGACCGCAGGGGCTATCGGTACTATGTCCTGGGGGCGCTTTCTGTCACCTATGTATTCAATTTCATCGATCGCCAGATCCTGGCCATTCTCCAGGAACCGGTCAAGGCGGAGCTGGGACTGTCCGACTCACAGCTCGGGCTGTTGACCGAGTTCGCCTTTGCTGTGTTCTATGTCACCTTCGGCCTCGCCATCGCCCGCTGGGCGGACGTTGGCGTACGCCGCAATATCATCGCCCTGGCCATCGGCATCTGGAGCCTGATGACGGGCATGTGCGGCCTGGCACAGAACTACTGGCAGTTGCTGCTGGCGCGCATCGGCGTCGGCGTCGGCGAGTCCGGTGGCAGTCCGCCGGCGCACTCCATGATCTCCGATATCTTCGCGCCACAGGAACGGGGCCACGGCGCTCGGCACCTACTCGCTGGGACTCAATCTCGGGGTGTTGGTCGGTTTCCTGATGGGCGGCTGGCTGAATGAGTTTTTCGGCTGGCGGGTGGCGTTCATGGCGGTGGCGATTCCCGGCCTGCTGCTGGCCATCATCCTGCGCTTCACGGTGGAGGAACCGCGTCGCGGACGCACCGAGCGTGTCGCTTCCGATGCCCACAGCGAGCCGCCGCCACCGGTGGGCGTGGTGGTACGGGAACTGATGCACAAGCGAACATTCCGGCACCTCGCCATGGCCAGTGCCCTGGCGGCGTTTGCCGGATACGCGGCACTCAACTGGATGCCCTCGTTCCTGGCCCGCAGTCACGATATGGGCACCGGCGCCATCGGTACCTGGCTTGCCCTGATCGCCGGCTTCTGCGGCGGCCTCGGCACCTTCCTCGGCGGTTACCTGGCGGATCGCTACGGCAAGCGGGATGTGCGCTGGTACGCCTGGGTGCCGGGCATTGCCATCCTGCTGGCGGCGCCGCTGATGGTGGTCACGTTTAGCTCCGGCAACAGCACCCTGGCCCTGCTCTGCTACGCCCTGCCAGCGGGCGCCACCGCCATGTACCTGGGCCCGGTTATTTCCGTGACCCACGGCCTGGTCAGCAACCGCATGCGGGCCCTGGCCTCGGCCATCTACTTCCTGATTCTCAATCTCATTGGCCTTGGCCTGGGTCCACTGTCGGTGGGCATCATCAGCGATGTATTGCAACCCGGCCTGGGGCAAGCCGAGGGCCTGCGCTATGCCCTGCTGTCTGTCGTGCCGGTAGCCGCGCTGTGGAGCAGTTTCCATTTCCTGGCCGCGTCGCGGGCAATTCGCAGCGAGCTGAAGATCGATTGAGTCACCCGGCCTGATTCCAACGGAGGATCAGGGCGTGTACCAGATCGGTGAACTCCAGGCTCGCTCCTGGATGGTCACCGGCAGGTCGTCCCGCGGCGCTATCCCCAGCGTGCTGGCATCGTAGGTCGACCAGCGCGGGGTGGGAATCTGCAGCACCCGCACGTAGTAGACCGCGTGCCGGGATGCATCGAATTCGGGGTCGGTCCACACCGCCTGCAATTGCGGTTTGCCGATGCTGTTGTCGTAGCTGGCCCCGGCGATATTCACCGTGCTGCCAATCGGCGGCAGCGCGCCCGCCGCGTCGATCTTGCGATCGCCGGCCCAGGCGACGTCAAAGATTTTTTCCTGGTGTTCACCATCTTCCACCCAGCCTTTGACCACCTGGATGCGGTCGAGGTGGGCACCGTCCGCCTCCATGGCGGCCATGATCAGGAAGGTGGGCGCAGCGCCCCCCTCGTCCGGCCCCAGGTCGCCGCCCATGGACACGCCCTGCCGGTAGGCCCGCGTCACCCAGTCCCCTGCGGTCAGGGAAGCGGCGTCGAATGCATAGCCCCCAAAGAAGCGGACTTTCATCCGCGGGCCGCTGGTGGCGAAGGTCTCCTTGCGCATAATGGCCTCGAACAATGAATCGCGGGTATTGGACTCGGCCCAGATGCCGGCGACCCCGCCGGAACTGAACTCGCGCACCGCCCGGTTGTTGCGCTCGGGAAAACCGGGCAGGCCCAGGAGCCGGTGCCGGGGGTTGTTCTCCATGCCGAACTTGCCGCGATAGTTGTTCTCTTCAATCATGGCGGCGGAGTTGTGGCTATCCGAGTCGCCGATAAGACCGAACTTGAAGGGGTTGCCCCGGCCGGTACCGGCCAGTTCCAGGCCCGCCAGGTAGGCTCCCCGGGCGTAGCCGCCCTGCCTCTTCTCCGGTGGCACCGCATCCGTCGACAGGGTGTAATCCCAGATTTCAAAGCCGGCGAATTCGTCGTTGGGTGACAGCAGGGGGTGAGTCTCGGAGCTACCCTTGATCTGGGACACCTCGTACACCGGCTCGTTGCGCATGCGTCGGGCCGCGTAATCCGCATCCACCGCGCTGCCGCCGTAACTCGTTTCCTCCGGGAACATCAGGCCGTTGCTGGCGTTACCGTTATGGGGAATCGCCAGCAGGTCAACACCGCTGGCGCGCAGCCCGTCCATCCACTGCCACAGATCCTCCGGCCGATCGGAATCGATGGACGAAAAAGGCACCTCGGGAACGCCCGCCGAGCCGCGGAACACCACCACTCGATGCAGGTTCTGCTTCTCCGGATTGGAGGTCCACTCGTAGGCGGGAAAGGTGGTGAAGCTGCCAGGGTCGTTGTGCTTGTCGGCAGTGGCGACCACGTCCTGCCAGATGGTGGAGACTACCTCCCGGTCGAGCAGAGCGGGGTCGACATCACCCGCGCTCATATTCGCCAGTGTCTCGGAATAGGCGTCGAAGGCAACCTTCTGGTCGTCCGAAGTCAGGCGCGCGGCAATGGCCAGCTTGCTCAGCGGGCTGTCCGGATCCTCCATGCTCGGGAACACGCCGAGAAATTCGCCGTGATCCGATACCGCATACCAGTCCAGGGGGCGTAAAATTTTGAGCATGGAACCATCACCGCCGCCGGGGATGGCCTCGCCCCGCGCCCAGCGATAGGCATCGTCGGGCCCGGTCACCGAGCCGTTGGCGTAGCCATCGAATGAATAGCGTGTGTGAATATGGAAATTGCCGAAAAAGGCCTCCCGGTCCGGATGCACCGTCACCGCCGGCGACGCGGCAGCGGTCTCGCTGACGGCGGTGGCCGCAGGAGACGCTGGTACGGCGGCGGCATCGCCCCCGGCGGAGGGGCCCTCAGAGGCATCGCAGGCCACTAACATGGTCGCCGCTGCCATCAGAAATAGAGAGATACTGCCAGTACGCATAATCACTTCCCTGCTTGTAAATATTGTCAGTTAGTATGCAAATGAATATAACCCACTGCCCGCGGGGTGTATAACAGCCCGGATGGAACGATCCCCGCCCCGCAAGCTGTCGCCCCGTTTACTGGTGCAGCGCCCGACCCATGGCGTCGAGCACCGCCTCGTGCATGGCCTCCGACAGGGTGGGGTGGGCGAACAGGGTCGCCGCCAGATCGGCATCCGTCGCCTCCAGGGACTGCGCCAGCCCGAAGCCCTGGATCTGCTCGGTGACGTCCGGGCCAATCATGTGGGCGCCCAGCAGTTCGCCGCTCGCGGCATCGAATACGGTCTTAACGAAGCCGCTGGCGTCACCCGTTGCCAGGGCCTTGCCGTTAGCCTGCAGGTTGCACCGGCCGACCGCGACCGGCCTGCCCGTTGCGCGGGCTGCGGCCTCGGTCAAACCCACGCTGGCCACCTGGGGGCGGCAATAGGTACAGCCGGGCACCCGCTCCCCATCCAGCGGATATACGCCCGCCACACCGGCCAGCTTCTCGACACAGATCACCCCCTCGTGACTGGCCTTGTGGGCCAGGCAGGGCGGCCCGGCGACATCGCCGATCGCGTAAATGCCGGCGACATTGGTGCGGCACCAGGCATCGGTGCTGATGAAACTGCCCTCGGTCTGGACACCCAGTTCCTCCAGCCCGATATCCTCGATATTGCCCTGCACTCCCGCCGCCAGGATGACGCGCTCAACGGTCACGGTCTGCTCGCTACCGTCCGCCGCCTGCAGCGTGCAGGTCACACAATCACTGTCCGGCCGCACGGCGCTTACCCGGGTAGCGGTCCTCACCTTGATGCCACGGCGTTCGTACAGTTGCCGCGCAAAGCCCGACACCTCGGCGTCTTCCTGCGGCATCAACTGCCCCAGGGCCTCTACCAGGGTGACGTCCACACCCAGGTCGTGATACAGGCTGGAGAATTCCATGCCGATGGCACCAGAGCCAATCACCAGCAGGGACTCGGGCAGCGACTCCGGCACCATCGCCTCAAAGTAACTCCAGACCCGGTCTCCGTCGGGGGCGACACCGGGCAGCGCCCGCGGACGCGCGCCGGTGGCGAGAATGATGTGATCGGCCCGGTAGGCCAAAGAGCGGCCGTCCGCCTCGACGGACAGACTCCCCTTGCCCACCAGCCGCGCACGGCCGTCTACCAGCGTGATGTTGTTCTTGTCCATCAGGTAGCCAATACCGCCGGAGAGACGCTCTGCCACCTCGCGGCTGTGCCGGACCAGCCGCTTTATATCGAAATTCACCGCACCGGTGCTGAAGCCGAAGTCGCCGGCATGGGCCAGGGTGTGGGCCACCTCGGCGCCCTGCAACAGCGCCTTGGTCGGAATACAGCCCCAGTTGAGACAGATGCCTCCCAGGTGCCGCTCCTCCACCAGGGCGGTGCGCAGGCCTAATTGCGCGGCGCGGATCGCCGCGACGTAGCCACCCGGTCCGCCGCCGATCACCATGACATCAAAGGAAGTCGACATATTTACTCTCAGGCCAGCATCAGCGCCGGTGTTTCAATAAAGCGTTTCACCACCTGCAGGAACCGCGCCGCGGTGGCACCGTCGATCACCCGGTGATCGCTGGACAGCGATGCGGTCATCACCGTCGCCACGCCAAGCTCCCCGTTATCAACCACCGGACGCGACTCACCGCTGGCCACCGCCAGGATGGCGGCCTGGGGCGGGTTGATAATGGCATCGAACTGGCGCACGCCAAACATACCGAGGTTGGAAATACTGAAGCTGCCGCCCTGGAACTCCTCCGCCTGCAGCGTTCCCGCGCGGGCGCGGGTCGCCAGGTCGCGCAGTTCACGGGAGATGTGGGTCAGGGTCTTGGTGTCGGCGGCCTTGACAATGGGTGTGATCAGGCCGTCGTCGATCGCCACCGCCACCGAGATATCCGCGTTGCGGTAGCGACGAATACTCTGGCTGGCCTCGTCGAACTGCACGTTGACCTCGGGCATGTTCACCAGGGCCATGGCCACCGCCTTCACCACGCCGTCGTTGACCGACACCTTGACGCCGGGGTCGCCCGCGTTGATCTGCTGGCGCAGGGCAAGTAGCGCGTCCAGCCGGATATCCATGCTCACCCGGTAGTGGGGAATGCTCTGCTTGGAAGCCTGCAGGCGACTGGCAATGGTGCGGCGCATGCCGCTCATCGGCAGCGTTTCTACCGCCGGTGCCGTATCGGCAGCGAGTTCCGGCGTCGGTGCCGCAGGCGGGGCAGCGCCATGCTGTAAGGCATGCGCTGCCTCCACGTCGTACTTGCAAACCTTGCCGCGGCGGCCGGTGGGCCGGCAGCTGTGGAGGTTCACCCCCAGCGACCTGGCCAGGCGACGCGCCACGGGCGTGGCGGCCACGCCACTGTCGTCATCGGGCACGGCGCTCCCTTCGGGTATCCGCGCCGCCGGTGCGCGCGCGGGCAGGCTGCCGCCGGCATCGACGATGGCCCGCTCGATGTCGCCCACGCTGATCCGGTTGTTGCGGCCGCTGGCAGCCACATTGTTAAGGTTGATCCCCAGTTCCGCCGCCCGCTTGCGGGCATGCAGGGTAGCGTGAACATCGCTGTCGTCGTCACCGCTGCGCAGTGCGTCCGGGACCGCGGGGGCATTCGCCGCGGTCACTGCCGGGGGCGGGCTCACTGCAGCCTCCGCCGCGGACGCTAGCGGCGGGGCCGAAGGCGTGGCCTGCGCGGCTGGCTCTGGGGCGTCAGTTGCCGCCCCTCTGTCATCCGGCGAGAAGCCGGCGATGAAGTCATCGATCTCCGCGTCAGTCACGTCGGCTTCCGCCACCACCCCCATCAAGGCCGCTACCGGCAGGACATCCCCCGGCTGGGCCACCTTGCGGCGCAGGGTGCCGGCCACGATCGACTCCACCACATTGACGATCTTGCTGGTTTCCATGTCCATCAGCGAATCGCCAACGGCGATGGTATCGCCCTCCTCCACCAACCACGCGTTGACGGTGCCCTCGGTCATGGTCAGGCCCCACTTGGGGACCGTTATCGCTTCGATACGCGCCATTATGTCTACCTCCTACGCCGCCGCGCCGCGATCGGCCGCGCCCATGGTCGCCAGAATGGCACTGGCGACACGCTCGGCGCCGGGAATCCAGGCCTGCTCCAGCGGTGGCGAAAACGGTGTCGGGCAGTGTGGCGGGGTGACCAGCTGGATCGGCGCCTTCAGCGCATGAAAGGCATGCTGTGCCACCAGTGCGGCCACGTCGTGACCAAAGCCGCAGCGGGCGGCGCTTTCGTCGACGATGACCAGGCGACCGGTGCTCTCCACGCTCTCCAGAATGCTCTCCTCGTCCAGGGGCGAGGTAGTGCGGGGGTCTATCACTTCCACGGAAATACCTTTTTTCGCCATCTCTGCCGCCACCCCGGCAGCGATGTGGGTCATCAGGCCCAGGGCCACCACGGTGACATCGCTGCCCTCGGTGACGAAGTTGGCTTCGCCAAAGGGAATCAGGTACTCCGCTTCCGGCACCTCCACCGCGGCTGAGGGAAGGTCGTACAGGGCCTTGTGCTCGCAGAAAATCACCGGGTCGTCATCGCGGATCGCAGTGGCCAGCAAGCCCTTGGCGTCATAGGCGTTGGAGGGCACCACCACCTTGAGGCCGGGGACCGCGGTCAACCAGTGATAGAGGCTCTGGGAGTGCTGGGCGGCGGCGTTGCCGCCCGCGCCGATCATGGTGCGCATCACCAGCGGGCAGGTGGATTTGCCGCCGAACATGTAGCGGATCTTGGCGGCCTGGTTGAGCAGCATGTCGCCGCAACAGCCGATAAAATCGATAAACATCAGTTCCGCCACCGGGCGCAGGCCGGTTGCCGCGGCGCCCACCGCCATGCCCATGTAACCCATCTCGGAGATCGGGGTGTCGATCACCCGGGAGTCACCGAAGCGCGGCGCCAGGCCCTTGGTAATACCCAGCACGCCGCCGGCGGCATCCTCCTCGCCGCTGCTGCCGCCGCGACCGCCGGAAAGGTCCGTGCCGATCAGTACCACCGATTCGTCCCGGGCCATCTCCTGGGCCAGTGCACTATTGATTGCTGTTCTCATTGCCATCTCAGCCATGGTGCTCATCTCCTCAATAGCTGACGTAAGTGTTGTCGGTCAGGGTGTCTGGCTCGGGATAGGCCGCAGCCTTGGCCGCCTCGCGGCAGCGGGCGATCAGCGCCACGACCTCCGCATCGATGGCGTCCAGCTCCTTTGCCGTGGCCTTTTTGCCTTTCACCAGTTTGCCGCGCAGGATCTTCAGGCAGTCTTTGTGCTCGCGGCTTGCCGCCATTTCCTCCTTGCTGCGATAGGCCTGGGGGTCGCCCTCGAAGTGGCCGTGAAAGCGCACCGCCTGGGCCTCGATGACCGATGGCCCCTTGCCGGCCCGCGCCCGCGCGAGCGCCTCGCCAAAGGCCTCGTGCACCGCGAAGAAATCGGTGCCGTCGATTTTCACCGCCGGCAGCCCGCAGGCGGCTGCGCGGCCGGCGATGTCACCACTGCCGACCGCGTAGTCGTGACCGGTGAACTCACCGTAGCCGTTGTTCTCGAAGTAGTAGATCATGGGCAGCTGGTAGATGACCGCCATGTTGATGGCCTCAAATACGTAGCCCTCGTTGGAGGCACCGTCGCCCTGGAAGCTGACCGCCACGCCACCCTTGCCCAGGGTCTTGGCCGTCAGGGCGGCCCCGGTGGCCAGTGGTGCGCCGGCGCCGACGATCCCGTTGGCACCGAGAATACCCCGGGCGACGTCGGCGATATGCATGGAGCCGCCGCGACCGCGGCACAATCCGTCCGCCTTGCCGTACAGTTCCAGCATCATGCCCTCGACATCAGCGCCCTTGGCCAGGCAGTGACCGTGGCCGCGGTGATTGCTGGAAATGTAGTCGCTGTCCTCCAGCTGCATACAGACCGCCACGGCGTTCGCCTCCTGGCCGCTGTAAAGATGCAGGAAGCCGGGGATTTCACCGGTGGTATTCTCGCGGTGAATGTTTTCCTCGAACTCCCGGATGGTCTGCATGCGGCGATAGGCCTCAAGCAGTTCGGCTTTTTTCAGCGCCATCTGATTCCTCCTGGCAGTGTTATTGCGCGGTTTATGCACAGTCGACGCCCAAGGTAGCCCGCGGGCGCGGTCCAGTCTTGACTGCGGGAGACAGTTTTTTGATACTTGGGGACAGGCGTTTCGGGGGCGGCAGGTTATGACGGCAAAAGTGCGGGTCGGTGGTTTGCGCGGCTACAGCGAGCTGGTGAAAGAGCTCGGCGGCGATCCCCGCAGCTATACCCGGGCGTGCGGTATTGCCGATGGCCTGCTGCAGCACGAGGACGCGCTGCTGCCCTACCGCCAGCTGGTACAACTGCTGGAGCGGACTGCCGACAGCCTGGGCATCGCCGACTTCGGCCTGCGCCTCGCGGCGCGCCAGGATATTGGCGTGCTGGGGCCGCTGGCCTTGGCCATGCAGAACTCCGCCAGCGTCGAAGATGCCATACGCTGCGCCGCTAGCTACCTCTTCATCCAGAGTCCGGCGCTGTCCCAGAGAATCGACAAGCTGGTTCGGAGCACGCGCCTGGAGCTTGCCATCGACCTGGCCCACCTGCCCCATGATGCCATGTGCCAGGCGGAAGACCTGGCGCTCGGCGTCTCCCACGGCGTGGTCCAACTGCTCGCGCAGGAGGACTATCGCCTGATCCGGGTAGAACTGCCCCATGGCCCCCTGCTGCCGGCGTCGCGTTACGAAGCTTACTTCGGCGCGCCTGTGCAGTTCAGCAGCGGGCGCAATGCCCTGTATGTGTCCCCCGCGACCCTGGATAAACCCCTGCTCCAGCGTAGCGAGCAATTGCACCGTCTTGCCACCGACTACCTCGACGTGCAGACACCGACTGCCGATGAGCGTTATACGACGCGCGTTGAAACCGCCGTACGCAAGAGTCTGGCAACGGGCAGTTGCAGCCGGACAGCGATCGCCCGGGCCATGGCCATGCATCCCCGCACCCTGCAACGGCGCCTGCACGAGGAGGGCACCAGTTTCGACGCGATCCGCGATGACGTTCGCCGTGCGACCGTGGACCACTACCTGCGCCATACCGACATGCCACTGTCCCAGGTGGCGGGCCTGGTTGGCTACAGCGAGCAGGCCATTCTGACCCGCAGCTGCCAGCGCTGGTTCGGACAAACGCCCCGGCGCATGCGGCTTGCCCGGTCTGACTGATCACCCTGGATCCGGCCAGCGGCCGGCCGCGGGGGGTCACCGCAGGCCTGCGGGCGCCCAAACGTCTCGAAACATCAAAAACATGTCTCGTTGCGTCAAGTAATGCGTCACGGCGCCCGCTATTCTTCCAGCAGATGTCGGCGCCTGCGGTCTGCAAACCGCAGCGCCCAAGCACACTGGAACAGGACGAGGGAGCATACGATGGCCAACGCGAGTCAGGACAAACCGGGACAGACCATGCGCGCAGCGGTACTGCACGACCTGCGCGACCTGCGCGTACAGGACGTGCCCATACCCGCTGTCGGCGACGACGGCGTGCTGGTCAGGGTGAAGGCCGTGGGCGTCTGTGGCACTGACCTGCATACCTACAAGCTCGGCATGTTCAAGGAGATGACCCTGCCCCAGGAGGACGGGGTACTGTTCGGGCATGAGTTCGCCGGTGAGGTGGTCGCTATTGGCGCTGACGCCGGTGTGGCGGACATCGCGGCAGGGGATCGGGTGGTCGGTTTCGCTATCGGCGCTTACGCCGAGTACTGTAACGTGACACCGATTACCACGCCCCACCCGCTGGTACTCAATCTGCCCGACGCTGTCTCCTACGAGGAAGCGGCGACGCTGGAACCGCTGGTGGTGTCGCTGACCGCAGTGCAGCGCGCGGACCCGCAGCCGGGTGAGCGCATCCTGCTGATCGGCGCCGGCATGATCGGCCTGGGCTGCCTGCAGGTCATTCGCGCCCTGCACCCGGACTGCGAAGTAATTGTCAGCGATGTGGCGGAAAATCGCCTGCAGATGGCCCGCGAATTCGGCGCTGCACGCACGGTCAACGCCCAGGAGGAAGACCTGGTGGCTGCCATGAAAGCGCTGGCGGGCGAAACGCCGGTGCTGTACAGCCCGGTCTCCAGCGGCAACATCGACGTGGTTATCGAGTGCGCCGGCCTGCCCCAGACCCTCAACCAGGCGCTGGAGGTTGTGAAACCGGCCAGCGGCCGGCTGATCGCGGTGGCGCTGTACGAAACCACACCGCAGGTGGATTTTAACCAGGTGGTGGCCAAGAACATCAGCATATTTGGCACCCTGGGCTACACCGAGGAGGAGGTCAGGCAGTCACTGCAGCTCATCAGCGACGGCAAGGTGGACCGCAAGCCGCTGATCACCCACCGCTATGATCTGGCGCAAGCTGGCGAGGCGTTCGAGGCACAGATCAACACCAGGACCACGCTCAAGGCGGTCATCAAGCCCTGAGTCTGGTATTCAGCACGGGCGGCTGCAACGATCAGGCGTTCGGATTTTGACAGTAAAGAAGGTTGCTTATGACAGACAGAAAAACAGCCCTGGTTACCGGGGCAGCAACAGGCATCGGCCGGGCTATCGCGGAACGGCTGGCGGACGACGGCTTCGCCCTGGCCATTAACGACATCAGTGTGGCAGGCGCCGAGGCGGCGGCGGAGGCGCTGCGGGCGGCTGGCACCGAGAGCGTGGCGGTGCCGGCAGATGTCAGCGACCGTGACCAGGTGTTCGCCATGGTGGCCAGAACCGTGGCGGATCTCGGCAGGCTGGATGTGCTGGTGTCCAACGCCGGCATCGTGCAGGTGGACCCCATCCTGGCGATTACCGAGTCGGATTTTGATCGCCTGTTCGATATCAATGTGAAAGGGTTGCTCTGGTGCGCCCAGGCAGCCGCCGAACAGATGATTGCCCAGGGCAACGGCGGCCGGATCATCAATGCCGGCAGCGCGGCATCGCACACCAGCCACCCGGTTCTGGGCACCTATGGCGCCTCAAAATTCTGCGTGCGGGCTCTCACCCAGGTGATGGCCCGGGAATTCGCCGCCCACGGCATTACCGTCAACGCCTACTGCCCGGGCATCGTCGATACCGGCATGTGGGACATTATTGACAGCCGGGCATCGGAAGTACTGGGTATTCCCCCGGGCGACATGTTCCAGCAAGCGCTGGAAGGCATCGCCCTGGGACGGGTGCAGACGCCAGAGGACGTGGCCCGGCTGGTCTCCTTCCTCGCCTCGGACGATGCGGACTACATCACCGGGCAATGCATCCTGACCGATGGCGGCATGGTGATGATCTAGCGGCCATGCCCGCTCCGGCGTCCGGCTGTCATACCGGTTTGGCCAGCCTCCCCGGGGGCTGGCAATTACGTCGCAGTAATCCTGTCATATGATGGACAGCGACAGCCCCCCATCGACGGTGACCACGGAACCGGTCATATAGCTCAATGCATTCGATGCCAACAACAGTAGAACCCCGTCCAGTTCTTCCGGACTGCCGAGCCGTCGCTGGGGGATGCGCCTGAGCATCTGCCTGCCGGAATCGGAGTCGAGATAATCCCCCGCTATATCAGTATGGTAGTACCCCGGGGCAATGGCATTCACCCTGATGCTGTAGCGCGCCCACTCCAGCGCCATGGCGCGATTGAGGTGCAACAGGCCGGCTTTGGCAGCCGCATAGGCGCCGGTGCCCTTCTGCACACTGGAACCCAGAATCGATGAGATGTTGACGATGGAGCCGCCGCTACCGGCATCGATCATTTGCCTGGCCGCCGCGCGGGCCACCAGCCAGGCACCTTTCAGGTTAATGTCCATCACCGTGTCCCAGGTCTCTTCCGGCAGGTCGAGCAGCATCGGCTCGGAGGCCACGCCGGCGTTGTTGAGCAACACCGAAACGGGGCCGATTTCCAGCGCCTGGGCAAAAGCCCCGGTCACACTGTCGGCATCGGCCACGTCCATCGCGATGCAATGAGCCTCGCCATTCCGCTCCCGGATAGCGGCGGCGGTTTCCTCCAGTTTGTCGACACGGCGGCCGCACAGGATTACCGTGGCACCGGCCTGGGCCAGTACCGCGGCAAAGCGCCGGCCCAGGCCCGTTCCCCCGCCAGTGACCATGGCCACATGGCCGTTCATCGCGAAGAGTTGATTGTTCAAGCTTCTGCCTCCCTGTCGCCGAGGATAGCTTTCACTTCGAGGAATTCCTCAAAGCCGTATATCCCCCATTCGCGACCGACACCGGATTGGCGGTAACCGCCGAACGGGGCCTGGAAGTCCGGCCCGGCGCCGTTGAGATGGACATTACCGGTGCGCAGCCGCCGCGCGACGGCGCGAACCCGCTCTTTGTCGCCGCCAAACACGTAGCCTGACAGGCCAAACAGCGTGTCATTGGCGATATCGACGGCGTCTTCTTCGGTTTCATAGGGGATCATGCAGAGCACCGGACCGAAGATTTCCTCGCGGGCGATCGTCATCTGGTTGTTGACGGCGCTGAACACCGTCGGCTGGGTGAAATAACCACGCTGGACACTGTCCGGCAGCCCGGGGCCACCGCACACCAGCTTTGCGCCCTCCTCGATTCCGGTCTTTATCAGGCCCTGCACCTTGTCGAAATGCACTTTACTGGCCAGCGGCCCCATGGTCGTGGCCTCGTCCCTGGTGTCGCCCACTACGATCTGGCCGCAGATGGCGCCGGCGATGGCCTCCGCCTCCTCCAGCCTGGATGCGGGCACCAACATCCGGGAGGGGGCGTTACAGCTCTGCCCGGAATTCAGCATCATGGTACTTACACCGTGGGTGACCGCTTGTTCGAGGTCGGCATCGTCGAGAATGATATTGGCCGATTTGCCCCCCAGTTCGAGGGCGACGCCCTTGACGGTGTCAGCCGCGGCCTTGGATATCATCGTCCCGGCCCGGGTCGAGCCGGTAAAGGAGACAAAATCGATATCGGGATGGGCGGTCAGTGGTGAACCCACACCCGGGCCGTCGCCGTTGACCAGATTGAACACACCCGGCGGCACGCCGGCTTCATCGATAATCTCAGCCATGAGGTAGGCGGAAAATGGCGCGACTTCGCTGGGCTTCAGCACCATGGTACAGCCCGCCGCCAGCGCCGGGGCCACCTTGCAGGCAATCTGGTTGATCGGCCAGTTCCAGGGCGTGATCAGGGCGCACACGCCCGCAGGCTCGTGCACCACGGTGGTAGTGCCCATGGTTTTCTCGAATTCGAAGTTCTGCAGGATTTCCGTGGTCGTCATGAAATGACCGAGACCAGCGGGCGCCTGCATGGTTAGCGACACGTTCGTCAGCGGCGCGCCCATCTCGTCAGTGATGGCCTCGGCCATCTCCTGCAGGCGTCGCTCATAGATGCTGCAAATGCGCTGGAGCACTTCCACGCGCTCCTCGCGGGTGGTGCGTGACCAGGCGGGAAAGGCCGCCCTGGCCGCCGCGACCGCCTGGTTGACGTGGGCCTCATTGCCCAGCGCAATGACGCCGGCACGCTCTTCCGTGCAGGGATTGATGACATCCAGCTCAATCGCTCCCTCAGGTGTCACCCACTGACCGTCAATATAAAATTTCTGATAGTTGCGCATATTACTCTCTGCCTCCGATACCAATTGTCGTTATGTAAACAGACCCATACTGCCACAGTGAACATGCCGTGAATGTCAACAAGGCGACAACTTACGCGCACTAATCTGGCCAGACTGTCACCCCTTTGACAGTGCCCCGGCTGGCCCCATGGTAGCGTACACTTCGATCAGTGCGTTGAGTTGCGCCGTGGTACGGTAGCTCCAACGTCCTGTGACATACCTATAAGCGAAGCAAAAGGCTATAAAACAATGTCAGACAAACTATCGTTCTCTTTTTGCAACCTTCCTCGCTGGCGACTGCCAGCGATAAAAACCGTGCTGCTGGCCGTATTGCTTGCCCCTGCCGCCGCCACGCTGGCGGCAAACAAGCCGAATATTCTGGTGATCTGGGGTGACGACATCGGTATTACCAACATCAGCAATTACAGCCGCGGGGCCATGGGCTACCACACGCCCAATATTGACCGCATTGCCGAGGAAGGGTTGGTCTTCACCGACTACTACGGCGAGCAGAGCTGCACTGCCGGACGCTCGGCCTTTATCACCGGACAACACCCGGTGCGCACCGGGCTGACCAAGGTGGGAGTACCGGGGGCGGATATCGGCCTGCAACCCGAGGACCCGACCCTGGCGGAGCTGCTGAAGCCACTGGGATACGCAACCGGCCAGTTCGGCAAGAACCACCTGGGCGACCGCGACGAGTTTCTTCCTACCAACCACGGCTTCGACGAGTTTTTCGGCAACCTGTACCACCTGAACGCGGAAGAGGAGCCGGAAGATCCCGATTACCCCAGGGATCCCGAATTCCACAAGCGCTTTGGACCCCGGGGCGTCATTCGCAGCTATGCGGACGGTCGTATTGAAGATTCGGGCCCCCTGACCAAAAAGCGCATGGAAACCGTCGATGAGGAGTTCCTCGCCGCCAGCCTGAAGTTCATCGACAAGGCCCACAGTGAGAACAAACCGTTTTTTGTCTGGTTCAATTCGACCCGGATGCACTACTACACCCACGTCAAGGATTCCCAACTGGGCGCCTCCGGCCAGGGTTTCTACAATGATGCCATGCTGGAACACGACGGCCATGTCGGGCAACTGCTGCAAAAACTGGACGACCTGGGCATCGCCGACAATACCATCGTGTTCTACTCGACCGACAACGGCCCGCATTTCAACCAGTGGCCTGACGCCGCCATCACCCCCTTCCGCAGTGAAAAAAATACCAACTGGGAAGGCGGCTTCCGGGTACCGGCCATGGTGCGCTGGCCCGAGAAGATAGCTGCCGGCGGGGTATCCAACACCATCATGTCGCACCTGGACTGGGTTCCCACGCTGATGGCCGCTGCCGGGCAGCCGACTATCAAGCAGGACCTGCTCGAGGGGCACCGCGCGGGCGACAAGCGCTTCAGGGTTCACCTGGATGGCTACAATTTCCTGCCCCACCTGACCGGTGAAACCGCCTCCGGGCCGCGCGAGGACTTCTTCTACTTCAGCGATGACGGGGGCCTGGTGGCGCTACGTAGCGGCGACTGGAAGATGGTATTCGCCGAACAGCGCGCCCGCCAGTTCAAGGTCTGGCGCGAACCTTTTGTCTCCCTGCGTATTCCAAAACTGTTCAACCTGCGGCGCGACCCCTTTGAGCGCGCCGACACGGACTCCAACCACTACGAGGACTGGATGATGCGCAAGATCGGCATCTACGCCCGCCCGGCAGTGGTCAAAGTCCAGGAGTTCCTGATGACCTTCAAGGAATTCCCGCCGCGCCAGCGCCCGGCCAGCTTTACCATCGACCAGGTGGTCGAGAAGTACATGCGCCAGGAATAGGCGACACTGGCGGCGGTATAGTAGCGACCTATACTGTCACTCTGACCCATTGCACGCCCCGCGACAGGGGCGTATTTACCAATTTGAATAAATAGATGAGGTTTGTATGAATTCTGCACCACGCGCGAACTGCGGTGTCGCCACCAGGCTGGGCACCGCGCTGTTACTGTCCGCTGTGCTGGCTGGCTGCCAGCAGGAACCGGCAACGACCAGTGTCGCCCCCAGCGCCCCGCCGACCACGAAGGAGAGCACCGCCACTGCCTATGCCGCGGTCACCGGTGAACGCATAACCGAGGCAGACAAGGAACCGGGACAATGGCTGTCCCACGGCAGGACCTATGACGAGCAGCGCTTCAGCCCTCTCAAGATGATCAACGACACCAATGTCGATCAGCTGGGACTGGACTGGTACTTTGATTTCCCCACCAACAGGGGTATGGAGGCGACGCCCCTGTTTGTCGATGGCGTGATCTATACCACCAGTTCCTGGAGCATGGTCTACGCCTTTGATGCGCGCAGCGGCGAATTGCTCTGGCACTACGATCCGGAAGTACCGAAGGCCTGGATGGTCAACCTGTGTTGCGACGCGGTCAATCGCGGGGTCGCCGTCTGGCAGGGCCGCGTGTACGTGGGCACCATCGACGGCCGCCTGGTGGCGCTGGATGCCGGGACCGGCAGTGAGTTGTGGGACATACAGACCACCCCCAGGGACAAACCCTACTCCATCACCGGCGCGCCCCGCGTGGTCAAGGGCAAGGTGCTGATCGGCAATGGCGGCTCGGAATTGGGGGTACGCGGCTACATCAGCGCCTACGACGCCGAGAGTGGCGAGCTCGCCTGGCGTTTTTATACCGTCCCCGGCGATCCGGACAAGCCCTTCGAGAACCCCATTCTGGAAAAGGCCGCCGCCACCTGGACCGGCGACAGCTACTGGGAGATCGGCGGGGGCGGCACCGTGTGGGACTCCATGGCTTACGATCCGGAACTGGACCTGCTCTACTTCGGCGTGGGCAATGGCGCCCCCTGGAACAGGCTGGTCCGCAGTCCCGGCGGCGGTGACAACCTGTTCCTGTCATCGATAGTCGCCGTGCGGCCCGATACCGGCGAGTATGTCTGGCACTACCAGACGACACCGGGTGAGAGCTGGGACTACACTGCCACCCAGCACATGATCCTCGCGGATATCGAAATCGACGGTAAAACCCGCCAGGTGATCATGCAGGCGCCGAAAAACGGCTTTTTCTACGTGATCGACCGTGCCAACGGCAAACTGGTCTCCGCCGAGAAATACACCAAGGTCACCTGGGCCAGCCATGTGGACCTGGCTACCGGACGCCCGGTAGAGACCGAGAACGCCCGCTACGACAAGGGCGAACCGGTCCTCCTCTACCCCAATACCCAGGGCGGACATAACTGGCACCCGATGAGTTACAGCCCCCTTACCGGGCTGGTCTACATCCCCGCCCACCAGGGCCTGATGAATTACGCCCACGATGAAAACTTCGCGTTCAAACCCGGCGCCTGGAACACCGGGCTGGACCTGATGCCGGCAGTAACGCCGGACGACCCCGAACTGCGAACCAAGGTACTGGCGGAGTTTACCGGTTTTATCACCGCCTGGGATCCGGTCAAGCAGAAAGAGGCATGGCGCGTACCCCACACCACCCTGTGGAACGGCGGCATGCTGAGCACTGCCGGTAATCTCCTGTTCCAGGGCAATGCCGATGGTGAATTTGTCGCCTATCGGGCCGATACCGGCGAACAGTTGTGGTCCAGCCCCGCCCATACCGGCATCGTCGCCGCGCCCATCACCTACAGCATCGATGGCAAGCAGTATGTGGCCGTAGTGTCCGGCTGGGGCGGCGCCCTGGTTGCCTTCGGCGAAATTGCCGGCCGCGCTGCCGGCAGCACCCTTGCGGGCAGCAGCAACAACAGTCGGCTGCTGGTCTTCAGCCTGGACGGCGAGCAGGCGCTGCCAGTACCCGAGCCGCAACAGTTGCGCCTGCCGCAGCCACCGCCGCTCACCGCCGATGCTGCAACCATTGAGGAAGGTCACGAGACCTTCGTCAATTACTGCCACTTCTGCCATGGCGACCGCGCGGTCTCCGGCAGCAGTATTCCCGACCTGCGCTTCATGAGCCCGGAGACGCACGAACAGTTCCTGGCTATCGTGCTGGGCGGTCTGCGGCATGAACGGGGCATGGCGGGATTCGCTGACCGCCTCGACGCCCAGGACGCGGAGGCGATTCACGCCTACCTTATCCACCGGGCCCACGAAACCCGTGACGAAATGCAGGCGGCAGAGTGAACGCAAAGTCCAACCACAGCAACATCCCGCTTTGAGGGGGTAGCACCATGAGACGTATCCCAGCCACTGACGCCGGTTTCCTGCTGGCCGAAAAACGAGAGGCCCCCCAGCACGTGGGGGGCATCAACCTCTTTTCTCTCCCCCGGGGAGTCAACGAGCGGGAGTACTTCGCCGAGTTGAAGGAGATCCTCTACAACGCAAGGGATTTTCGCAAGCCCTTTGGTGAGATAGCGGTACCGGGGCGACTGCCCGGGCAGATGTACTGGGAAGAGGACAAGGATCTCGACCTGGACTACCACATTCGCCACTCTGCGCTGCCCAAACCCGGCCGCTATCGCGAGTTGTTCGCGCTGGTCTCCCGGCTGCATGCCACACTGCTCGACCGCACCCGGCCGCTGTGGGAGATTCATCTGATAGAGGGCCTGGAGAACCGGCAGTTCGCCATCTACCAGAAGCTACATCACGCCGCCATCGACGGCGTCGGGGCGATGCATATGACCCGGGCCATGTGCTCGACCGACCCGAATGCAAAAGCCTTCGATTCGCCCCTCTCGCTCTCCATGTTTGAACGCTACAGAGACGCAACCGGACTCGGCACGCCGAAAAAGCCGGTGGCACCTACCGACCAGGAACTGCGCTCGGTTTCCGAGCTGTTCCGTAGCCAGTTCGACACCACGGCCAATGTGCTGGGCGCGCTGAAGAGTTTTGGCGGAGCGCTGTTCGGTGTCGGCAACAGTGAGCTGACGGTGCCATGGCGCAATGTGCCGCACACCTCGATCAACACCAAGGTCAGCGGCTCCCGCCGCTTTGTCGCCCAGTCCTGGCCCATCGCACGGGTCAAGGCGGTGTCGAAGGCAGTGAACGGAACCCTGAACGATGTGGTACTGGCCATGTGCTCAGGTGCATTCCGGCGCTATCTCATCGACCAGAATGAGCTGCCCAAACTGCCCCTCAAGGCCATGGTGCCGGTGTCGTTGCGGTCGGAAAGCGATATTGAATCCGCCAACGCTGTCGGCTTCATCACTGCCGACCTGGCCACAAACATCCGCTCACCGGAGCGTCGGCTGCGGGTGATCCAGGAATCGGTGCAAGCGGGCAAGAAGTTCATAAACAGTATGTCGCAGCGGGAGGCCGAGATTTTTCTGCAGTTCGTCCAGGTACCCACCGTGCTGACCACGGTGCTGGGCATGGCTGCGCGGTTTCCTTCATTCAGCACGGTAATATCCAATGTGCCCGGCCCGCGCGAGCAGCTGTACTGGCATGGCGCTGCATTACAGGGCATGTACCCCGCATCCATTGTTTTTGATGGCTTCGCCATGAACGTAACCCTGGTGGGATACAACCAGAATCTGGACTTCGGCATTATCGCCTGCCGGCGCAGCGTTCCCCACGTGCAGCGAATGATTGACTACCTCGAGGATGCACTGCAGGAACTGGAGGAGATGGCCGGGCTGAAAGCCAGTCCGGGCAAGTCCAGGGCCACAGGCGGCGCAAAGCGCAAAACCAAAGCCACACCCAAAGCCAAAGCCCGGGTAAAATCGAAGTCCAGGGCGCCGACAAAAAGCAAGGCGGGAAGCGGCCGGAAAAAATAGCTGCCACCGGGGCAATGTATACGCACTACCCTTGGTTCGCCGTTTCTCGCGGCAGCTGCCGCCGTTACTGGCACGACAATCACTGGCTCGAACAGCACCGGCATTTACCAGGAGAAAAAATATGCTGACTCTGCACGGATTTCCCTACAGCAACTATTACAACATCGTCAAACACGCACTGCTGTACAAGGATATACCCTTCAGGGAAGATCTCACCTATGGCGGCGGCGAGGACTGGCTACAGATCAGCCCCGCCAGCAAGGTGCCGGCGATCACCACCGAAAACGGCGACAGCCTGTCGGAAACCAGCGTGATCTGCGACTACCTGGAGGAAGCCTACCCCGACAGGCCGCTCTATCCCGAGGACCCGTACCGGCGGGCACAGGTACGCCAGATAATGAAAATGTCGGAGTTATACCTGGAACTGTCGAGCCGGCAGTTACTCCCCCACGTCCTCGGGCAGCGCCAGGCGCCGGAGCCGCTCAAGGAGCAGGTCCGCCAGACCCTGCAGCGCGGGATTGCCGCCCTCGATCATCTCTGCCGATTCGATCCCTGGGTAACTGGCGCGGAATTCTCGATGGCCGATATTTATCTACGCTACGTCAGCGGCATGGTGCGCACTGTCGGCGAAAACCAGCTGCAGTGGTACGCGCTCTCCGACATCCCGGCAGCAGCCAACTGGGAGGCGGCGATGGCGGAAAGCCCCGCGGCGGTGAAGATTGATGCCGACAAGCAGGCAAACGCCTCTGAGTTTTTCGCCTATATCAGGCAACGCTACGGCAGCTAGGGCCCGTCCGGAAACTTACAATTCCGTCATCCCTGCGCAGGCGGTGTTCGGGCACACCGGGATTCATACATTGCAACAACTTGGTGGGTTCCCGGAGCGCCGGCCGCCATTTGCTGTCGTTTAATTGACATTCTCCTCCCGGCGGCTCGGGCATAATTCAGCAAACCTTAAGGTCAGTACGCAGATCGGGCCGGGGACGACCTGGGCGCTGGCAGACCGCGACAGGCGATGATGTGGAGTTGGAGTTGAAATAATGCACAAATCAATGATGGGATACCTGGACAAAGCATGTGCGCGCAATCCCGATGCGGTATGGCTGCGTGACCGCCAGGGCGAGGTGTTCGAAGAATGGACCTGGACCCAGGCGAGGGACGAGATCAACGCGGCGGCGGCCTGGCTGGAGCAACGCTACGGCAACAACCAGGCGAATGTCGCCCTGTTATCCCGCAACAGGGCTCACTGGATGCTCGCAGACCTTGCGCTGATGGCATCCGGCAACGTCAGCATTCCCCTGTTCACCACGCTGGTCGCAGATACCGCACAGTACATTCTGGAATTTACCGATGCCCGCGCGCTTATACTCGGCGAGGCGGACAACTGGAACGCCGTGCGACAGGTGATTCCCGACGGGGTCGATATCATTACCCTTCCCGGAGTGAGCATTGACGCAGCGCATATTCCCTGGGAGCAAATCATCAGCGAGGCCGGTACGGCGCAGCCGGCTAACCAGCCGGCACCCGCCGACCTGGTGTCCATTGTCTTTACCTCGGGCACCACCGGGGCGCCCAAGGGCGTCATGCAAACCCACGACTCGCTGACTGTCCCCATGCAGCGGATATGCAAGTACACCGAGGTCAGGAGAAACCCGCGATTCCTCTCCTACCTGCCGCTGTCGCACATCGCCGAGCGACAACTGGTGATGGTGCAGTCAATCCTGCAGAACGGCTCCGTGACCTTTAACGAATCCGCGGCGACCCTCATTCGCGACATGACCGATACCCGGCCTAATTTCTTTTTCGGGGCGCCGCGCGTCTGGGAACAGTTGCAGCAGAAAGTGCTCGCCCAGTTTGGCTCCCGGACCGCCCTCGACCAGGCACTGCAGCAGGACAGGGAAGGCACCTCGCTGGCCGTTCGCCAGACCCTGGGCCTGGATCAGGCGGATTACATGCTCACGGCCGCTGCCCCCACACCGCCGGCCCTGATCGCCTGGTTCGAGGAGCTCGGTCTGCCATTGATGGAGGGCTTTGGCCAGACAGAGATCATGGCCGTCAGCCTCAATACATCCGTGTCGCGGCGTATTGGCTCAATCGGCCGGGTGCCACCCGATGTGGAAATGAAAATTACCGAGGAAGGTGAGCTGGCCTTCAAGGCAGAGGGCGCGGCGATCGGCTACTACAAAATGCCGGAACAAAGCAGTGAAACCTTTCGCGATGGCTGGGTCCACACCGGAGACAGGGCACGTATCGACGCGGATGGTTTCCTCTATCTCACCGGCAGAGTCAAGGACTACTTCAAGACCATTCAGGGAAAATTCGTCGCCCCTGCCCCCATCGAAAGCGCCTTTGCCGCCAATGAATGGACCGAGCAACTCTGCCTGCTCGGTCGCGGCTACTCGAAAACAGTGATTGTCTGCGTACTGTCAGAGGTGGCCAGGGAGCTGGATCCCGCCGAGGTCACTGCGGGCCTGCAACAACATATCGCCGGCATCAATGCGGAGGTGGAAAAACACGCCCGCATAGGGGCCGTGATCATCACCCGGGAACCCTGGACGATTGAAAATACCATGTTGACCCCGACCCTGAAAATACGCCGGAACGAGGTTGAGGAACGCTTCGGAACGCGAGCGGCAGAACTGGCGAACCAGGCGGCGGTCACAGGCACTGTAGTGGTGGAATGGGACGACTGAAGGGCCGGCCAGAGCCTGATTGCGCTGGCCGGCCTGGGCCTAGACCGGGTGGTAAGCCGTCATCGCCGTTGCCGCCAGCTCGCGCAATTTGCCAACATCCGTAATGACCAGGTTGCCGTATTCAATTTTGATCAGCCCCTGTTGCCGCCACAGTCCCAGCACCTTGTTCACCGACTGCCGCGATGCGGCGACCATAAACCCGATGTCTTCCTGGGTGATACGCATGTCGAAATGGATCCCGTCGGCCCGCTCCTCGCCGATGGTATCGGCCAGTGACAACAGGCGGTGGGTAATTTTGACCGGCAGCGGATCCAGGCTACTCTGGTCATAAATCTGGAAGATGCGCCGTTCCCGCATCACGAAAAACCGGCACAGTTCCTGCGAGACCTCCGGGTGTGACGCCCAGAACCTGTCGAAATCCGCCCGTGACAACACCGCGAGGCGCACCTCGCCAAAGGCCTGCGCCATGTGAAAGCGCGGCAGGTTGTCGATCAGGCTCATCTCGCCAAAACAACAGCCGGGCTCGAAGATAGTGTAAACGAGCTCCTTGCCTTCCGCCGTCAGGGTATACATCCGGACATAGCCGCTGACGACCTGGAAAATCTCTTCACCGGGTTCACCACTGCGGTAAATCAGGTCCTTATCGGCATAATCCCTGATGGTCATGCTTGCTGTGATTTCTTCGCGCAGGGCCGGGGACAAGCGGGAGATCCAGTTGTCGGCGGGGGGTGAGATAGACGCCATAGGTTCTCTACCTGATAACTGTATTTCCTGTCATTTATGGTTTTTCTGCCAGGGCACTGGCAATGCCCTTGGGGCCGCCGGCCAGTGTAGCAGGAGAATCGATCAGGAAAAAATCATGGAAAAGCAGGCGCCGGGTGGCCGCCGTCCGCTGCCTGAAATATCGGTAATGCCGCTGGTGCTGGCTGTGAAGGTGGCGGCGCGCAGCCTCGGCGCTGGGGCGCGCAGCGCCGCTTGCTCAGGGCGTGTACCAGATCGGCGAACTGTAGACCCGCTCCTGTATGGTCGCGGGGTGGCCGGTCTCGGCGACGTCGAGGCCCAGGGCAATAGCGTCCAGCAGCGAGTGGCGCGGGGTCGGAATCTCCAGTACCCGCGCATAATAGAAAGCGCGCTGCGCCGGATCGAAATCGGGATCCTTCCACAAGACCGTGAAGTCGCTGGCGCCGATGCTGTTGCTGTAGCTGCCGGTCTCGAGGTCCACCGTGTTGCCCACCATCACCGCACCGTCGGCGCGCCCGTCGGACAGGGCCACGTCATAGACTTTTTCAGCAGTTGTACCGTCCTCCCGCAGCCAGCCCTTGACGATCTGCACCCGGTCGAGATTGGCGCCGTTGGGGTCCTTGAACGCGGCCACCAGGAATCCCGGTGCCTGGTCATCGCTGCCCGCCAGGTCGCCGCCCATGGGGACACCCTTGCGGTAGCCCGTGCCGGCCAGGTCCCGGGCCCGGGTGTCGGCCTGCTCAAAGGCGAAGCCGCCGAAGAAACGCAGGGTAATCCGCGGTCCGGTGGTCGCGTACACCTCGCGGCGCTGGAAGGCCTCGAAGATCGCCTGGCGGGAGTTTTCCGTGGCCCACACAGCGGCGTAGCCCGCAGCGCCCATATCCCAGCCCCGGGAGCCGCCGATGCCGGTCAACTTGGGGCGCAGCCCAGGGCGGGAATCGTGCTGGCCCTTGCCGGCGAAGTTATCTTCCTCGGCCGCACTCATTCCCGTATGACTGTCGGTGCTGCCGATCACCCCGGCCTTGAAGGGATTGACGCCCAACTGCTCCTCCCAGGCCAGCCCCCGCTTGAAAGCCGCGCGCACGTAGTCGCCCTCGGTGGGGTCCGGGGTGCGGCCGTCCGGGGTCAACACGAAAGGAAAGGTCTCGAAATCAGCGAACTCGTCGGTCGGTGACAGCAGCGGATGGGTCTCACTGTCGCCCTTGATCTGGGTGATCTCTATCACCCGCTCCCACTTCTCCCGGGCGCGGGCGTATTCTGCATCCAGTGGATCACCGTCCTGGTCCACCAGCGGGAACATCTGCCCCATGCTGATGTTGCCGTTGTGGGGTATGGCGACGAAATCCGCCCCGGTGCGTTGCTGGGTCTCCTCCAGCCAGGCCCAGAGGTCCCGTGGATCACCACTCTCCAGGGAGCTGTAGGGCAGGAACTGCCGCGCCACGTCGCCCCCCTGGGGCGTGAAGACCACCCGGTGCAGGTTGCCGGCTTTTGGCTGGGCGCTCCACTCCCAGCCAATAAACGCGGTGAACTCGCCCGGCGTATTGTGGTGCTCCACGGTGTCGATATTGGCTTCCCAGGCGGGCCGACGCTTGTCGCCGGCGTGCAGGCCGGCGATCAGGTCGCCCGGGGTCAGGCCGAGCTTCGAACCCAGACCACTGCCCACGCTCACCACCTCGTCGTAGATAGCCTGCAGTTCCTCCTCGCTTTCCTCACCCCCGAGTTTGCGCAGGGCACTGCCGGCTTTGGTGCCGACGATATCCTCGTCACCGCGAAACATCCGCGGGATCGACCCCAACAGCTCCGCGTGGTCGGACACCACGGCAAAGTCCAGGGGCACGCTGAGTTGCCAGCGAGTCTGGGTGGTCGGGCTCACCACCGGCAGGCCGCGGGCGAAGCGCAGCGCAGTGTCCGGCGTAGATGTCGGTGTATTGAACAGGTAGACGTCGAATGAATTGCTGGTGTGCAGGTGGGTATCGCCCCAGTAGAGCTGCGTCCCCGCCGCCTCCGCGGCGAGCGCCCCGGGCGCGCAAAGCAGGGTCGCGGTGAGCGCGCTCATTCCTATCCAGTAGTTGCAGGGCATAGCTGTTTTCCTTTTTCTGGTTAATTGTCGTTTTGTTTAGTTGCCAGCATTGGGCGGGTAGCAGAGGTACGGCATCGAGCTATGCCGCAGCCGGCCTCACTACCCTGAATACCGATAGAGCGCGTTTGCCCCCCCCGCTTAGCTGTCCAGAGCCGTGTCTCTCAAGCCTCAGGCCGCGCCCGCGGGATCGACCAATTGTACGATCTCGGCTTGCCCGCTCATCCGCTGCCACAGATCCTCCTGCTGCCGCCTGACGCTGTCGATGGCCTCGTCCTTGACGTGCCCGTAACCCTTGATTTCCATGGGGGACGCGGCCAGCTGCAGGGCCACCGGGAGATTCCCGCTGTTCAGCTGCGCAATCACCCGCTCCATCAGCTGTTCGAAATCCTCGATCAGCTGGCGCTCCGCCCGACGTTCGGCGAGGTAGCCGAAGGGGTCCAGAGCGGTACCCCGCAGGAACTTGAATTTCGCCAACAGCGGGAACACCTTCATCATCCAGCCGCCGTACTCCCGCTTCACCGGCAGCCCGGTGTTGGGATCCTTGCCCGACAGCAGGGGTGGCGCCAGGTTAAAGCGCAGTTCGAAGTCGCCCTCGAACACAGAGCTCAGGCGCTCCATGAACTTCGGATCGCTGTAAAAGCGCGCCACCTCGTATTCGTCCTTGTAGGCCATCAGCTTGGCCATACTGTTGGCCGTGGCCACGGCCAGCTGCTCCGACTCCGGGGCAAGGGCGCGCTCCGCCCGGGCAACCCGGTCCACCAGCGCGCTGAAGCGCTCTGCGTAGGCGGCGTTCTGGTACTGGGTCAACAGCTCGATGCCCGCGGAACGGGCCGCCTCCAGCGTCGTCGGCAGGCTCGCTTCCTGTCGCGCCTGCGGCAGATAGGGAACCAGCGCCTGCGGGTCATGGGCGCAGAGCCGGCCGAGCTCAAAGGCGCGCTGGTTGAAGGCCACCGCGGTGCCGTTCAGGGCGATGGCCTGACGGATCGCCTCCGGTGACAGGGGCAGCATGCCCTGCTGGGAGGCATAGCCGACCATGAACATGTTGGTACCGATGGAGTCACCGAGGATGGCCCGGGCAATGCCGGTGGCATCCACATAGTGGGCATTGTCGCTGCCCACCGCGCCGTTGAGGCGCTGTACCAGCAGTGAATCATCCACCCGGGTCCCCGGAATCAGCTGGAACAGCACGGTCTGGGTGACCTTGCTGTTGCCGATGACCCGGGTTGCCGGGCCCACGCTGCGGAAGGCGTCATCGGCCACCGATGCCACCAGGTCGAAGCCCATCAGCAGCTGGGCGTCCCCCAGGCCGAGCTTCTGGGCGCCCAGTTGCCCGGGATCGGTGGCAATTTTCAGGTGGCTGAACACGGCGCCGTTTTTCTGCGACAGACCGGTCATATCGAAAATGGAGGCCGCCTTGCCGTCGATGTGGGCGGCCATGCCCAGCACCGCGCTGACGGTGATCACCCCGGTGCCGCCGATGCCAGCCACCATGACCCCGTAGGCGCCGTCCAACGCGCAGGGCCGGGGCGCCGGCAGCGCCGCGAACAGGCTGTCGTCGAGGGAGGCGGCTTTCGCCTTGCGCAGGCTGCCGCCGCGCACCGTGACGAAGGAGGGACAGAAGCCCTTCTTGCAGCTGTAGTCCTTGTTACAGGAGCTCTGGTCGATGGCACGTTTGGTGCCCCTGCTGGTTTCCACGGGTTCGAGACTGACGCAGGTGGACTGCTTCGAGCAGTCGCCGCAGCCCTCGCACACCTCCTGGTTGATGAACAGCCGCTGGGCCGGGTCCGGATAGGTGCCGCGCTTGCGCCGCCGGCGTTTCTCGGCCGCGCAGGTCTGCTCGTAGATGATGACCGTGGTGCCGGGAATCTTGCGCATGGTCTTCTGCACGTGGTCCAGCTCGTCCCGGTGATACACCTCCACACCGGCAGGCAGGTCGCCGGAGCGGAACTTGGCCGGGTCGTCACTGACCAGCGCCAGGCCCCTGATGCGCTCGGCCAGGACCTGCCTGGCCATGTCGGCGACGGAAATCTGGCCGTCCACCGGCTGGCCGCCGGTCATGGCCACGGCGTCGTTGTAGAGGATCTTGTAGGTGATGTTGGCCCCGGTAGCGACTGAGTTGCGCACACACATCAGCCCCGAATGAAAGAAGGTGCCGTCCCCCATGTTCTGGAACACGTGATCGCGCTCGCAGAAGTGCTGCAGCCCGGACCACTGCGCCCCCTCGCCGCCCATATGCGCCGGCGCCACGGTATCGGGGCGGTACACCGCTGCCATGGTATGACAGCCGATACCAGCCATGGCAACGCTGCCCTCCGGGACCCGGGTGGAGGTGTTGTGCGGACAGCCGGAACAGAAATAGGGGCCGCGCACCGCAGCGGGTGCCGTGGAGGATGCCTCCCCGGCGCTGTCACCGAAGAGGTCCAGGCGGGCATCCAGGGCCGCGTCGCCACTGCCGCAGCGACGCAGGCGCCCGGCGATAACGCGCGCCACGTCCCGGGGCTCCAGTTGTTCGTCGACGGGCAACAGCGATGCGCCAGCCTCGTCCACCTTGCCAATAATCCGTGGCCGCTCGGCTTCATTGAACAGAATGCTCGCCGCCTGCGGCTCCATGAAGGCGCGCTTCTCCTCGATGAAGAGTAACTCCTCATGACCGGCGGCGAATGCCTTGAGGCCCTCGGGCTCGAGCGGCCAGATCAGGCCCACCTTGTACACCGACAGCCCCAGCGCTTCGGCGCGCTGCTCATCGATACCCAGCAGCTGCAGTGCCTGCACCACGTCCGTGTAGGCCTTGCCGGCGGTGACGATCCCCAGCTTGCGGCGGGAACTGACCACCGGGGTCTTGTCGATCGGGTTGGCGCGCACGAAGCGGTGCAGCAGGGGCAGGCGATAGCGGTTGAGGTTGAGTTCGTAGCTGATGACCGGCAGCAGGTACTGGTCGTTCTCGATGTTCACCGTATTCACCGGCAGCTCGCCCCGCTCCGGCCAGTCGAACTTGAGCTTGTCGAGGTCGATATCGACGGTGGCAGTCTGTTCCACCGTCTCGTTCACGGTCTTGAAGCCGACCCACAGGCCGCAATAACGCGACAGGGCCCAGCCGTACAGGCCGAACTCGATGAACTCGGCCACGCTGGCGGGATACAGGGAGGGAATGCTGTTCGCCGCCAGCGCCTGCTCGCTCTGGTGGGCGATAGTGGACGACTTGCCCGGATGGTCATCGCCATACAGCACCAGTACCCCGCCGTTGCGGTTGGTGCCGTTGTAGTTGCCGTGCTTGAGCGGGTCGCCGGAGCGGTCGACGCCGGGGCCCTTGCCATACCAGTAGGAGAATACCCCGTCGTACTTGGGGTTCTCGACCCCCGCCAGCTGCTGGGTGCCCCAGACAGCGGTGGCGGCCAGGTCCTCGTTCATGCCCGGCTGGAACACGATGTTGTGGGCCTCGAGCCGACGCTGCTCCCGCCACAGGGTGGCGTCCAGCCCCCCCAGGGGCGACCCGCGATAGCCGGTCAGGTAGCCAGCGGTGTTCAGGCCCTGCTGCCGGTCCAGCTCCTGCTGGATAAGCGGCAGGCGCACCAACGCCTGGTTGCCGTTGATGAAGATTCGCCCATGAGTGATCTCGAACTTGTCGTCAAGGGAGACGGACGCACTTGCCGCGGTTTGCTCTGCCATATTCAGCACCATTTAGACCAGGGAATCGAACCAGACTATCGTCGCCCGCCAGGCGCCGGAATACTGTCAAGCTGTTGACAGTTGGGGCAAATGCAGGGGGCTGTCAGGTAGTGTAGTCGGCCTGCAAAAACCGGTGCGAGAAAAGGTCGATGGGAAGGGGCGCTGCCACAAGCCAGGCAAGATCAATATAGTTTGAGCGATATCATTTACCGCTGACGAGCTGCTACGATTTCTGCCTACATGCGTGGTACATTATCGGCGGCGCGCACCAACCAAGGAGAGATAGCCTCATGGAAGAACAAGAATACGCTGGGTTCTGGATCAGAGTTGCGGCCGCACTGATAGATACACTCCTGTTAGTCATCGTCTGTGTAATACCGCTAACGTTAATATATGGCGCAGCCTACTGGACCGATCAAACGGCGGTGAAAGGATTCTGGGACATCCTGCTGCAGTACATCCTACCCGCGGTCGCCACCGTTTGGTTCTGGGTCAAATTTATGGGCACTCCCGGAAAGCTGGCTCTGCGGTTGAGAGTGGTTGATGCCAACACAGGGCAAGCCATCTCTACCCCCAAGGCCATCGGCCGATACCTCGGTTATTACGTTTCCATCTTGCCGCTGATGCTCGGCATAATCTGGGTGGGTATCGATAAGCGCAAACAAGGATTCCACGACAAGCTGGCGGGAACAGTCGTCGTACGCCAAACGGGTAAAGAAACGGTTAGATTCGGCGAACAGTGATTATCAAGCCTTCTACACTGCTCTCCTTCCACAGAAGTGATCGAAGCCGTCGTTGAAATGAAACAACGAAATCCACGATTCGGTTATCCGCGAATTGCCCAGCAGATAAACCTGGCATTCGGACTGGATCTGGACAAGGACACCGTCCGGCGCGTGCTGGATATCGAAGCGATCAGGTCACTGCCACATGAAACGATGTCTCATCCATTTGTTGAGCGTTTAATCGGCAGCATCAGGAGAGAACTACTGGACCAGGCCTTTTTCTGGACTGTGACTGATCTGGAGAACAAGCTTAGAGACTACCAACGCTACTACAACGAACATCGGTGTCATTCGAGCCAACATGGCGTTACGCCTGATTCTTCAGGTAACGACAAGGTCGTTGATCTCACCAATTATCTATGGGACAGACATTGCCGTGGTCTTTTTCAACTACCAGTGGCTGCTTGAATTACGATTTCGCCAGCCACAGCCTGCACCTCGCTGCCTGGAAATACAATCCGATTGCGAATATCCACTCAGGGATTAATCACCCTGCATTTCTGGCCTGTGATCACATTACAATTTACCGATTATAAATATTATATTTTAACGAATAAATGTGTTACATATTTACGTATAAAAGCAATATAATCGTCCGTATCTCGCCAGTGGACACTAAACATGACTTATCGAGCCAGGATCGCCGACGCGGAGCTTGCCACGAGGCTCACATCTACGGGCGCAGTGGTCATAGAGGGTCCAAAGGCCTGTGGTAAAACAGAGACCGCACGCCAGCTCGCAGCCAGCGAGGTACTGCTGGATATCGACGATAACGCCAGGCAGGCACTCGCCATCGAGCCAAAGCTGGTGCTCGAGGGCAAGACTCCACGACTAATCGATGAATGGCAGATAGAGCCGGCGATCTGGAATCATATACGCCGCACCGTGGACGAGCGCGGTCTGCCGGGTCAATTCATCCTGACGGGGTCTGCCGTACCAGCAGACGATATCACACGACATACAGGTGCCGGGCGTCTAACCCGCCTGCGCTTGCGTCCGATGTCACTTTTTGAAACCGGCCATGCCAGCGGCGTTGCATCGCTGGGCAATTGTCTCTCTGGCCTGTTCGAGCATTGCCCGGATCCCGGCCTCTCGATCGGCGATATTGTTGAAAGAATCGCCGTGGGGGGCTGGCCGGCGCATCAGGTACTGGACGTCAGGCAGGCGCTGCAACGGGCGCGGGATTACATGGAAGAGATCACTCGCGTGGACATCAATCGTCTGGACGGAGGCAGGCGCGACCCCTTCAAGGTGACGCGTGTTACCCAGTCCCTTGCCCGCAACGTGGCCACACCGGTGGCGACCCGGTCACTCGCGACCGATGCTGGAGGTTCCGACGGTGCGCTGGAAGACGAGACCGTGCGCGGATATCTCGATGCGCTGGAGCGATTGATGATTATCGAAGATCAACCAGCCTGGGCGCCGCATCTACGATCGAGATCCATCCTGCGCAGCGCCGCCAAACGGCATTTTGTCGATCCCTCGCTGGCCGTGGCGGCTCTGCGGGCCACGCCGGAACGCCTTCTAAAGGACATGAACCTGCTGGGCCTGCTGTTCGAATCCATGGTGGTGAGAGACCTCCGTGTTTATGCACAGGCGAACGACGCCAGGGTGCTCCATTACCGGGACAACACGGGCCTGGAAGTCGATGCCATCATTGAAACAGCCGACGGCCGCTGGGCCGCACTGGAAATCAAGCTGGGTACCGGACACGTTGATGACGCGGCCAGCAACCTGCTGAAATTTGCCGATCGGGTGGATACACGTAAATGTGGTGAGCCCGCGCTGCTCGGAGTCATTATCGGCGCGGGGTACGGCTACCGTCGCGAGGATGGTGTGGCTGTCGTGCCAGTTGGCGCGCTGGGGGTTTAAGTACGCATACAACGTAAGCGCCAAGTTAACCACGCCCTTCATCTGAACCGAGACGGCCTGCACCCTGTCAGTCACCACTGACAGGAGCCGCACCATGAGTAGTACCCAGTAGAACCCCCTCACTGAGCGCCAGCAATACCGGCTCAAGCATATCCGCGCTTGCGAAGCCGTCGCGAATATCGGCAAGGGCGCCACGCTTTTACGTTTGTTCATTGACGATTCCATTAAATGGGGCCACCTCTATACGAAACTGTCCCACACCGAAGGCGCCTTGATGCCTTTCTTTGTGGGTCTTCACCAATCATGGTGGGTAATCATTGACGAACTCCAGCCGGATACAACTGTAGGCCGCCGAGATGGAAGTAGATGGCATCGCGGAATCGTTGCTTGTTGCGGAACCCTCGCGCTCGCGTCTTTACCGTCTTGATTCGGCTGTTGATGCTCTCGGCATGACTGTTATCGGCATTGAGAACAACGGCGTTGATAATGCCCCACAGGTGCTTCTTCAGCGTAGCTGCCACTTTCTTCATCGGCGCCAGGCGACTGCGAGACATCCAGTTGATCAGGCGTTTCCAGCCCTTCATCGCCCACGTCCGGTGCTTGTAGTGCCACAGCTGCGCCGCAAAGTCTTTCATTGCCCAGGCACGAGCCGTTTTCAACGTGGAGTTGCGCAGCGAGGTAAAGGCACGTCGTTGGTGCCAACTCATGTTGTCCGGACTCCGCAGCCACTGGTATTTGGTGCCTTTCAGCTGCGGATCACCGGCTTTGAGCAGCAGGCGGTGCTCATCGCGGCGCACCTGGTCAACGCCTTTGCCGAGATACT
>NZ_QRAN01000059.1 GCF_003457605.1 Seongchinamella sediminis | reverse complement strand
CACTGCTGTCCGGTTAACTGAGCCCATGATCCACGTAACTCCATGAATAGACTCCATTTTTTACCAATAAATTGTGGTGTCGACTTGAACGTAATAGAGCTTTCGGGCGACCTTTCGGGAAGGCATTCCCGGAGGGCTCCGCATGTACACTGGCAAAACCCTGTTCGCACAGCTGATGGACTTTCTGCCCTGGACAACGTTCACGCGAATCGTCGATCGGTACGACGGCAATCGCCGCGTTCGTACGCTTCCCTGTGCCGAACATTTTCGTGTGCTGGCGTTTGCGCAGTTGACTTACAGAGAGAGTCTTCGCGATATCGAGGCCTGTCTTTCGGCTCAGTCTGCGAAGCTGTATCACATGGGTATTCGGTCGCCGATCAAACGCTCCACTCTGGCCGACGCCAACGAGCGAAGAGACTGGCGCATCTACGCCGAGTTTGCGCAACGGCTGATCGCACAAGCTCGCAAGCTCTACGCCGAGGAAGACCTGGGACTCGACCTGTCGAACACGATTTACGCGTTGGACTCGACTACCATCGATCTCTGTCTGTCGCTGTTTCCATGGGCGCCGTTTCGCAGCACCAAGGCAGCGGTCAAGATGCATACGCTGCTGGATTTGCGCGGGAACATCCCGAGTTTTATACATGTTTCCGACGGCAAGCTGCACGATGTCAACGTCCTCGACGTGGTGATTCCGGAGCCGGCGGCGATCTACGTGATGGATCGTGCTTACCTCGACTTCCAACGGCTCTTTGGATTGCACGAAGCCGGTGCGTTCTTTGTGACTCGCGCCAAGTCGAATGCCGACCTGCGACGCGTCTACTCGGCGCCGAGCGATCGAGCGCAAGGCATTATCTGCGATCAAACGGTGGCGCTGTCGGGCTTCTACAGTCACAAACACTTTCCTCATCACCTGCGGCGAATTCGCTTCAAAGATCCCGAGACGGACAAGACTCTGATCTTCCTGACCAACCTGTTCGGCCCTCCACCCATGACCATCTGCGAGCTGTACAAAGCCCGTTGGCAAGTCGAACTGTTTTTCAAATGGATCAAGCAGCATCTCCGCATCAAGAAGTTCTACGGCAATTCAGAGAACGCCGTAAAGGTGCAAATCTGGACAGCCGTATCCGTATATGTCCTCGTAGCCATTATCAAAAAACGTCTCGATCTGGATGCCTCGCTCTACACTTTGTTACAGGTATTTTCGGTCACCCTCTTCGAAAAAATCCCTTTAAACAATGACTTTTTCGATACCAAACATATCCTGGAAGATGACATGGTTTCTAACCAACTGAATTTGTTCAACAATTAACCGGACGCTAGTG
>NZ_QRAN01000058.1 GCF_003457605.1 Seongchinamella sediminis | reverse complement strand
AGTCTTTTCCAATATGAAATGAGTCTGTAGGAGGGTCGTGTTTCTAACATGAAATGAGTCTGACATAGGCCCTGCACCCCGTTCATGATGGGAGGATGAAAACCATCATGAATGCCGAAGATCTAACCACCATCGACCAGATCATCGCCTTCCTTGAAGGCACTCAGGCGGTGGCTTTTGAGGTTGCCAGCGATAAAGATAGCCGCTACCAATGGATACAGCGGACCCTGGTCAAATTCCACTACCTGTCGTTGAGCAAGCATGACAAGGGCGTACTGATCCGATACCTCATAAAGATCAGCGGTTATTCACGTCAGCAGATGACGCGCCTTGTGCAACAGTACCGCGACACCGGGAAACTGGTGCGTCAGCAACGCACCACCAATGGCTTCGCACGGCGTTTTACTGACTGTGATATTCGCTTACTGGCCGCAATGGACGAGCGCCACAACACGCCCAATGGCCTGACCATGAAGAAGCTCTGTGAGCGCGCCTACGTGGTGTTTGGCCAGGAAGAGTACCAGCGCCTGGCCTCGATTTCCGTAGCCCACCTATACAACCTGAGGAAGTCCACGGCTTATGTCCGTCACCGCCGCAACGTTGAGAAGACCCGCCCCAGGGCCTCCCAGATCGGCGAACGGCGCAAACCGAGGCCCAACGGGGAACCCGGCTATATCCGCATTGATACCGTCCATCAGGGCGACTGGGACAAGCAAAAAGGGGTTTATCACATCAATGCGGTGGATGAGGTGATCCAGTGGGAGGTTGTCCTCAGTGTTGAGAAAATCAGCGAGCAGTACCTCATCCCGACACTGGAACAACTGCTGGATGGCTTCCCCTTTGTCATCCAGGGGTTCCACTCTGACAACGGCTCAGAATACATCAACAAACGGGTGGCGAAGCTACTGGAGAAGCTGAGGATCGAGTTCACCAAATCCCGGTCCCGGCAAACCAACGATAACGCCCTGGCGGAGAGTAAGAATGGGCATGTGGTACGCAAGATCTTCGGCCACGAGCATATTCCGCAGCACTGGGCGTCGCAGGTCAACGAGTTCAACCGGCAGCACCTCAACCCCTATGTGAACTACCATCGCCCCTGTCTGTTCCCGGAAACCATCACCGACAGCAAGGGCAAGCAGCGCAAGCGGTATCGCTACGAATCACTGATGACCCCGTATGAAAAGCTCAAGTCATTGCCCGAGGCCGAGGGGTATTTGAAACCTGGGATCAGCTTTGAAATACTGGATGCCATCGCATACCAGCACAGCGATAACGAAGCAGCCGACCGGCTTCAACAAGCTCGCCGGCAACTGTTCAAATCAATCCATGAACGGGAGACAAAAAGGGCCTGAAATCGACTCCACATAGCCCCCCGCTTCAGACTCATTTACGAATTAGAAAATACT
>NZ_QRAN01000057.1 GCF_003457605.1 Seongchinamella sediminis | reverse complement strand
CCCCCCGTGGCAGGATAGTTGTCGTGTCTGATTTTTCATTAATGTTCGGGGGGCGCTCAGGATTGAGCAATGACACGATATTCACCAGAGCGTAAAGAAGCAGTGATCAGGCGGATGATGCCGCCGGAAAACACACCGGTCCCTGTACTGGTCGAGGAGACGGGCATCTCGGATGTAACCCTGTATCATTGGCGGAAACAAGCCAGAGCAAAGGGGTTAGTGGTGCCGGGAGATGGCCGGAATCCGGAGAATTGGTCGCCGGAGGACAAGTTTGCCGTGGTGCTGGAAACAGCCACCATGAACGAGGCGGAGTTGGCGGAGTACTGCCGCAAGAAGGGTCTGTTTGTCGAGCAGATCGCCGTGTGGAAGGAGAACTGCCTGCAGGGTAATGCCTCGGCAGCGGAGCATTCCAAGGCGGAGAAGAGGCAGGCCCGGCTCGCAAGGAAGGAGGTCAAGCAACTCAAGCGCGAGTTGCGACGGAAGGAGAAGGCGCTGGCGGAGACGGCGGCGTTATTGGCCCTGAGAAAAAAGATGCATGCGATCTGGGGGGAGGACGCGGACGAATGATCGGTGCCCCGGATCGCAAACGCGCAGTAAGGCTGATCGAGGAGACGGTGGAGGCTGGTGCCCGCAGGGCGACCGCCTGTCGGGAAATGGGGATCTCAGTGCGTACCCTCCAGCGGTGGACGCAAGAGGGTGAGTTGAGGGTGGATGGACGGCCCGGCGCTGACCGTCCACCGCCTGCCAACAAGCTCACTCAGGAGGAACGCCAGGCCGTGCTGGACACCGTCAACAGCGAAGCCTTTCGCAGCCTGCCGCCAAGCCAGATCGTGCCGACACTGGCCGATGAGGGGCGCTACATCGCCTCCGAGTCGACGTTCTACCGAATATTGAGGGAAGAGGGCCAGCAGCAACATCGCGGCCGCAGCCGGGCACCAGGACACCGGCCAGTCAGTACCCATTGCGCGACAGGCCCCAACCAGGTTTGGTGCTGGGATATAACGTGGCTGCCGGGTCCTGCCAAGGGCATTTACTACTACCTGTACCTGATGCTGGATCTCTACAGCCGCAAAGTGGTCGGCTGGGAAATTCATGCAGAGGAGTCCAGTGAGCTGGCGGCCCACATGCTGCGCAAAGCCTATTTGCGCGAGGGGATCGCGGGTGTTCCGCTGGTACTTCACTCGGACAATGGCAGCCCGATGAAGGGCGCATCGATGCTGGATACGCTCTATCGCCTTGGCGTCGTGAACTCCCACAGTCGCCCCCGGGTAAGCAATGACAACGCCTATGCCGAGTCGATCTTCCGGACCTGCAAGTACCGCCCTGGTTACCCCTACAAAGGTTTTGCGGCCCTGGATGATGCCCGCGCCTGGGTGCTGCAGTTCGTACACTGGTACAACCATGAGCACAAGCACAGTGGCCTGAAGTTCATGACGCCGGTACAGCGTCACACGGGTCAGACAGACCGGGTGATGGACCATCGCAGGGCAGTCTATGAGGCGGCCAGGGCCATGAATCCTGATCGCTGGAGCGGTG
>NZ_QRAN01000056.1 GCF_003457605.1 Seongchinamella sediminis | reverse complement strand
CCGGCTTCAACAAGCTCGCCGGCAACTGTTCAAATCAATCCATGAACGGGAGACAAAAAGGGCCTGAAATCGACTCCACATAGCCCCCCGCTTCAGACTCATTTACGAATTAGAAAATACTCGGTCAATCTATTGAGGTTTTAACCTCAGCGCCCCTGACAACCCTTAATGCAGTAACGTGGCTTGGTAAAGTACATGATGCCCAGCTCAAACCCGGCTCCGCCCGAGCCATCAAAGGCATCGGAGAAGGTGCCTGCAATAACGAGATTGGGAGACTCCCAGCGTAGTCCAAAGCGATACGAAGGCTCCGAATAAGCTTCGCCAGTCGTGCCGAATACTTCGCCGACGAGTGCGGTCTGGGGAATGACCCCGTATACCGCAAGGCGCGATGCCCAGGTCATACCCCATGTGGTTTCGTCGTCCTCATCCTGGTCCAGATTAACGATCACGCCCGGCACAAGATCCAGTAACACATTATCATCGGCGAAGGCGTAGGTGGCTGTACCTTGAACAAAGTAGGATTCGAAGGCGTGTGTGACGCTGCCTTCCTCCAGATGGTCGGGGAGCAGACCAGTGCCAAATGCCACTGAGTAGCCTTCCGACCCAGTCTCGTTCTCGAGCAAGCGCCTTTTGGCCCAGAACGTGCTTGCCACGTAATCTTCCGATTTCCCCCGCGGATCGTCATAGTAGTACGAGGCCATGGCGTTAAACTCCCACTCGGGTATCAATGCACCGATCAGGATCACGCTCGAATAGTCCTCGCCGACCGTGCCAACCAGAGTGCTGACGCCGGTCGGTGCGACCCATTGGTTGTCACCGACAAATTGCTGCGCACTGGCAAAGCCTGTCCCAAAAAAGCCTACTCCCACTGCCACTTTCAGTAAGGTTGCGAAAGGTGCCTTGTATCGTTTGCACGCAGCCGCGTTCTCCCTGCCGTAAGCTTTCATCAAACCATAGTCCTCTGTTTGGCCCTACTTATTGTCCAGTATTTTTGCAGCCTGCCGCAAAAAGCCCGGCATTTTGTCTTCACCATAAGGCGGTATATAGCCATTGGTTGAGAAGTACACGCCAACGAAATCCCGGGCCGGGTCGATGTAGATGCCCTGCCCGAAGTTGCCGTGTTTGTACAGTGCGCCATCTTCAAAAACTGCGTCGAACTGGAAAGATTTAGCCATAGGTGCTTCTCCAAAATCCTCGATAAGTCCTTTGTACTTGGCACCTGCCCTGAATGCTTCCGGTTTACCGCCAGTCTGCAAACGTTTCAGCTTAGAACTGGTCCATCCGCTCGAAGGGGTGCAGAGTGTCCGGGGTAGACGGAACATTCCAGGTGGTGCGGAAGTCCATGTGCCCGGAGGTCTGGGAGATTGCCGGACCGGATGGGTACACTCGCGGGCCCACGATCATGCCCGTATCCATCGCTCGCTTGATGTCAAACATCGGGCCGGCGGTATCGCCGTTTTTCAAGGTAGTTGTCGCATTCATTTACGCGGCGACCTCTAAGTCGTCACGATCCTTCTCCGGGTTCAGCCAAACCATGCCTGGCAAATCCCAGTTTCTGATACCACCGCTCCAGCGATCAGGATTCATGGCCCTGGCCGCCTCATAGACTGCCCTGCGATGGTCCATCACCCGGTCTGTCTGACCCGTGTGACGCTGTACCGGCGTCATGAACTTCAGGCCACT
>NZ_QRAN01000054.1 GCF_003457605.1 Seongchinamella sediminis | reverse complement strand
GTGTGCCCGCAAGGCGTGAAATCAGATCAAATCAGCCTGTTAACTGCCTGCGATTCCGTAATCGGAAAATCTCCGCGGAGATTTGGCCGAATCTGATGACTCATGAAATATTCAGGCTAGATAACTCACACTCAGGACACCCACCAACTCACACTCAGGACACCCACCTTAAAACTCACTCAGCACACCCAGGACACCCACCCCAATGTAATCCAAGGACACCCACCTCAATGTAATCCAATGCGGTCCTTTGTTTGAAGTTGCAAGGTGGCGGTCGTAAACTGCAGCTGCATGCCAGCAACGGAGGAGTCATGGATGACCCTGCCACGCCGAAGCCAGGTCGCTCTGGCTGAAACTCCCTACTATCATTGTGTTGCGAGGTGCGTTCGCCGAGCGTTTCTTTGTGGCAAAGACCCTTATACCGAAAAAAATTTTGAGCATCGTAGGCAGTGGCTGGTCGATCGTCTCGCGCTACAGGCAGACGTTTTCGCAATCGATATTTGCGCCTACGCTATTATGAGCAATCACTATCATGTGGTGCTACGGGTGGATCAGTCTGCGGTTTTGGCATTTTCTGACGCGGAAGTGATTGCAAGATGGACCCGCCTTTTCAAGGGCCCCATCCTGGTTCAGCGAATGCTGGCTGGCGACAAACTTTCCCAGGCACAACGTAAAACGATTCTGGAGATCGTGGCCGTCTGGCGGAAACGCCTGGCTGACATCAGTTGGTACATGCGTTGCTTGAATGAGTTTATCGCTCGCCGGGCTAATGCCGAGGATGACTGCACCGGGCGTTTTTGGGAGGGGCGATTCAAGTCTCAGGCGCTGCTGGACACCACAGCTTTACTGTCCTGTATGGCGTACGTTGACTTGAATCCGGTCAGGGCGGGTATCGCCGATTCTCTGGAGGGCTCTCATTACACTTCGATCAAGGAAAGAATGCGCAAGGAATCACAGGGTTGTGGGGGCACTCCCATTCACGTGCTCCCCTTGCTTGAATTCTCGCAAGCAGCGGTTGATCAAGCGGGCAAGCATCTACCGTTTCAACTGGCAGACTATGTGCAACTCGTAGGCATGACCGGACGTTGCCAGGCGAGGAGGCAGCGCGGGATATTATCGATTGGCCAGCCAATAATTACAAAGAAGCTTGGACTGTCGAATGAGCAATGGGAAGCGCTAATACAAAACGCCCACCGCGGTAATCTCAAGGCAATTGGCAGTTTACAAAAGCTACGGGCCTTCAATGATGAAACAGGTCGCAGGCGATCGCGTGGAGTCGGGTTGCTAAAATTGGTCTACGGCATGTGAATCGCAATCATTGAAGTTATCAGATAGCAGACCAGTACGTTTAACAAGGTGCTGGTCCGCTATCTGGAAATCCCAACGCCGCCTATTTCTTATAAACGAAATAGAATCCGGCTCTCGCTAGTTACTCACGTTAGATGGTACAGGTACGGCATAGTGCGTGGACTATTTCTCCAGTGGGATTAGGGTGGGTGTCCTGTTTGGCTTCTGTTTGGCTTCTGTTTGGCTTCCTGGTTGCCTATCGCTGGAGTGGTGAGCGCCACCTGACCAGCAGCCATTTCAGCTATGTGGCTAAGGCATGAGAAAGGAGTAATGATGCTTACTCATTGGAAAACTCGTGCTACAGCTGGTGATTCACCCGGCTATTGCATGCGCGATCAGATTCGGCCAAATCTCCGCGGAAACTTTCTGGCCTTTTCATTTGCATGGAGATCTGGTCCACTTGGAGGCGAAGTTTGCATGATGGAATGATCCATCGACGGGTAAAGAGCAGCCCGGTAAAAGGAGAATTCCCATGCATAACCCTCTTCACTGCTGTCCGGTTAACTGAGCCCATGATCCACGTAACTCCATGAATAGACTCCATTTTTTACCAATAAATTGTGGTGTCGACTTGAACGTAATAGAGCTTTCGGGCGACCTTTCGGGA
>NZ_QRAN01000053.1 GCF_003457605.1 Seongchinamella sediminis | reverse complement strand
CCTCCCCGCCGGAAGATCAAGGTTTCCTGCGCAACGCTAATCGGCGCAGGGTGAGTCGGCCCCTAAGGCGAGGCAGAAATGCGTAGTCGATGGGAATCAGGTTAATATTCCTGGACTCCTTATTATTGCGATGGAGGGACGGAGAAGGCTAGGCCATCAGGGCGTTGGTTGTCCCTGTTTAAGGTTGTAGGCTGGCTGCTTAGGTAAATCCGGGCGGTCGAGGCCGAGAGCTGATGACGATCTCAAGGCGAGAGCTGCGAGAGAAGTGGTTGATGCCATGCTTCCAAGAAAAGCTTCTAAGCTTCAGGTAATGAGGAACCGTACTGTAAACCGACACAGGTGATCAGGTAGAGAATACCAAGGCGCTTGAGAGAACTCGGGTGAAGGAACTAGGCAAAATGGTACCGTAACTTCGGGAGAAGGTACGCCGGCTCTGGTGATGGCACTTGCTGCCTAAGCTGGGGCTGGTCGAAGTGACCAGGTGGCTGCGACTGTTTATTAAAAACATAGCACTCTGCAAACACGTAAGTGGACGTATAGGGTGTGACGCCTGCCCGGTGCCGGAAGGTTAATTGATGGGGTTATCTTCGGAGAAGCTCTTGATCGAAGCCCCGGTAAACGGCGGCCGTAACTATAACGGTCCTAAGGTAGCGAAATTCCTTGTCGGGTAAGTTCCGACCTGCACGAATGGCGTAACGATGGCCACACTGTCTCCACCCGAGACTCAGTGAAATTGAAATCGCTGTTAAGATGCAGTGTACCCGCGGCTAGACGGAAAGACCCCGTGAACCTTTACTACAGCTTCACAGTGGACTTTGACTTTATTTGTGTAGGATAGCTGGGAGGCTTTGAAGCAGTGGCGCTAGCCATTGTGGAGCCGACCTTGAAATACCAGCCTGGTAAAGTTGAGGTTCTAACTCAGGCCCGTGATCCGGGTCGAGGACATTGTGTGGTGGGTAGTTTGACTGGGGCGGTCTCCTCCCAAAGAGTAACGGAGGAGCACGAAGGTGCGCTAATCATGGTCGGAAATCATGAGGTTAGTGTAAAGGCACAAGCGCGCTTGACTGTGAGTCTGACAAGACGAACAGGTACGAAAGTAGGTCTTAGTGATCCGGTGGTTCTGTATGGAAGGGCCATCGCTCAACGGATAAAAGGTACTCCGGGGATAACAGGCTGATACCGCCCAAGAGTTCACATCGACGGCGGTGTTTGGCACCTCGATGTCGGCTCATCACATCCTGGGGCTGAAGCCGGTCCCAAGGGTATGGCTGTTCGCCATTTAAAGTGGTACGCGAGCTGGGTTTAGAACGTCGTGAGACAGTTCGGTCCCTATCTGCCGTGGGCGTTGGAGAATTGAGGGAAGCTGCTCCTAGTACGAGAGGACCGGAGTGGACGAACCACTGGTGTTCGGGTTGTGTCGCCAGACGCATTGCCCGGTAGCTATGTTCGGACAGGATAACCGCTGAAAGCATCTAAGCGGGAAGCCCCTCCCAAGATAAGTTCTCCCTGGGAATTTAATTCCCCTGAAGGGCCGTGGAAGACTACCACGTTGATAGGCTGGGTGTGGAAGCGTTGTGAGGCGTTGAGCTAACCAGTACTAATTGCCCGTGAGGCTTGACCATATAATCCAAGTTATTTGAGAAGACAAGGGTGTTGTGATCGAGTCATGGTGTTGACTGCACCGAAGGACAATCATCGGAATCGCTCCCCAGGTACGCCTGCCGGGCGATTCTCGATGGCCCTACATCCATGTAGGGCACAGTTTGATTTACCTGACCTTATTTGAGACAGCGATACGCGTCGATCGAGCATGGCTCATCGGGATCCCGGCTTAAAGCGAGCCGGGATGGCATTCGCCGCTAGCGCGTCTCATGCCAGTTTGCCTGGCGACAATAGAGCAATGGAACCACCTGACTCCATCCCGAACTCAGAAGTGAAACGTTGCATCGCCGATGGTAGTGTGGGGCT
>NZ_QRAN01000052.1 GCF_003457605.1 Seongchinamella sediminis | reverse complement strand
GAACTCAGGCGCATACTGCTTCCGCGTCGTCTTTTTCGATCCTGTCTTGCTGGTCATGGTTCACCTCTGTAGCGTAGTTTACTCGCTTAGCAGGGTGTCCATCATCAGTGGGCAGGATCACGTTGATAGGTACCCGCCTCCCATCCCATGGCACTTTCGCCTGCCGTTACCCATTGAATCATGTCAAACATACGAGCGCTGGATTGCACTTCGGTAGTATCGTAGTTTCTTAAAATTTCCACGAGTACGTTGACAACCGCACTAAACATTCGGGGGCGCACCGCATTCAATCGCCGTTTAAACTCACGCTTTGATATTCGCCCATTCTCTTCGACTGGGCGAAGCTGCAGACCAACGGTACGGCTCCCTAAATCTGATTGTGTCACTACGTCATCGATGCCGTTCATAAGTATCATACGACTGATGTTAAAGACACATTCTCCATCATCTGTATACAACTGCCGTCGTCTTAGTCCGACTCCCGTTGCCATCTGAGCAAAAAGATCACTGTGCTTTTTATTGAAGGTGTACTCCGACAAGTTGTCGAAAGACAGTACGCGATTGGAGGCTGCCTGTATTAGCAAATCAGGTGCGTTCGCAGGTAGTGCAGTATGAGGTGTCATATTTGGATCGACCACGGACTTAATGGCCTCGCACAGCGATCCCTTAGCGGAGCCGTGCTCACCTTGAACAAATAGAACCGGATATGGCCCGTCCGGATGAAAACCCATCAGCACAACGCCCATGACAAGTACAAACTGGTCGTCAGACACATTAAGGATCGCCTTAAACTCTGCCATTGCTTCCGTAATCTCCTCTCGCGTCATAAGCACGGGTCGAGGTAGCGCTTGTTGCCCATGTCGCCTTAGTAAATGTCCTTCCGGCTGACAGATTACAAAACCATCAGACGTTACCTGGACGACTTGGTAGGATCGGTCACAAAGATCAATCTCCAATAGGTCTGTATCTCCCACCAACCGCACGTCAGGATCAACTAGATCTCCTTCATAGATAGCCCTTCCCTCTAAGTACGCGAAAGTGTTCTTAATCAGTTTCGCATCCGGGCTGTTACTATTTACCCGAATATAGTGGTAACTAAAAAAACGCTTAAACTCCTCTCCGCGCAATTTGAACAGCATTTTCTTTTCCTCCACCGTTACGCGGATGTAGGGCTCACGCATGCTGTCATGCGCCAGCTCATAGTGCATTCCTTCAAGGAGATGCAGAGAGCTTTGAATGTTCATTCACTTTCCTCATTCGATAGAGGCGGTGACGCACTCACGCGGCCACCGCCATAGTTTTATTTGACGGACTTGTCCGAGTCACCATTCATTGACGACACCAACTTCTCAGACTCCTCAAGCCTGCCTTCAAGCTCGATTAGCTCGCGCTGCAGCTCAGCAATACGGTCTTCTACTTCCTTGAAGCACTCACGGTAAACGCGATGAAAGTCCATACTGTCGATACCAGACTCATCGAGCACCTGGTAAACCCGCTTCTTCCCCAATGCCACGTACTGCATAAGAGGGAGGGCCTTCGCTACTCCGTCTTCATGAAGAGCATATCTGTTCATCGCTTATGCCCCCCCGTGAATCAGAGAGTCACGCCACTGGAGGATTTCCTCCAGCGGCCACACCACGGTATTCGCTCCGATCTGGATGGGTGGCGGTAGGTGGCCGTCATTACGCCAGCGGTTAATAGTTGAGCGGCTCTTCCCACCAAGCATGGCTTGCAGCTGCTTGATAGAGATAAAAGCAGGTAGTTCACTGCTCTTGCCCGGTGATGCATGGGAGTTTTGGATGTTTTTCATAAGTAGATCCTTTCGTTACAAGTAAATTGAATTGTTGTTGCGCAACGAAAGTAATTTCAGCAGGAAGAACGGTACCTGTGTACCCAAGAAGCTAGCCCCCAAAGCGGACCGCTAGAGGGGCATGATCCTTGTATGTCTATGAAAATATTATATTTTGGTTCATCCGGCATTCGTGTGGGTCACAGCAGCAGGATATAGGTTCAAACCGCCACAATGAAAGAACACGGCAGTCTTAAAATGCTCAGGATTTCGGAAGCCGCAGGCCCTTTTCTGAACA
>NZ_QRAN01000051.1 GCF_003457605.1 Seongchinamella sediminis | reverse complement strand
CCGAATCCCCAATTTGGCGAAGCTGCCACAAATCCGACTCGCCGTTGACCAAACTTGGGCCTTGGAACGACGAGAAAGTTAAGTGCATCAAAATCATGCCTTTTTCAGCAGCCTGCTAGGCAACGGGCCGATCATCTTCCTCAAAGCTGAGCAGCTCGAAGGGACCAGCTGGATCAGCTATGCGACCTCGCAGGGTTTATCGGGTGCTCACCTGGAGCAACTTCTCGTAGAGATCGGGGCTGCCGGTACTCCCGTACTCTTTATCGATGCGATCGACCGCATCGACACAGAACACCAGCCCATCATCGTCGAAGTGCTCCACACCATTGTGGAATCACCACTACTTGATAACTGGCGCGTCGTCGTTTCCCTTCGCGACACCGGCATTGAGATGCTTCGCAATTGGTTGGGCGAATTCCTCGATACCCTGAAGGTCGAGACGCTAAGCGTTGGTCAGCTGAGCGACGATGAGGCCGAGTCGCTCGCAAAAGCCAAGCCACACCTGAGATCACTTCTGTTTGGATCTGCTCAAGTGCAAGAGATTGTCCGACGACCTTTTTTTGCGAAAGTGCTGAACCAGAGTTACATGGCCGACCCCAGCGCTTCGACATTCGCACCCCAATCTGAAGTCGATTTGATTGAGAATTGGTGGCGGCGGGGCGGCTACAATGAGACGGGTCAAAACGCCCTTGAACGCCAGCGAGCATTACTCGACTTGGCAAGTGTCCGTGCCCGCCAGCTTAGCCAGCCGATTGCCCTTAGCCAGCTAACCTCAGTTGCACACATCGATGGCCTAAGATCAGACGGCATACTCCAAAATGCCCGTGAAGGGGTTTCCGTCCGCTTCGCGCACGATATCTTCTTCGAATGGGCCTTCTTCCATGTCATAGCCGATCGCGGACTACAATGGATGGGAGTTATCAAGGCCTGCGGCGAACCACCGGCAGTCGCGCGCGTCGTCGAGCTCACCTCTCAATGGGAGTATGCGCAGGGAACAAACTGGCCAGCGTACCTTGCCCAAACGGAGGATTCGGAACTTAGGTCACAATGGCTGCGAGCGTGGCTGGTTGGTCCCCTCGGAACTTCGAGATTCGAAGTTGATGAAGACCAATTCGCGACAGCTGTCTTTGCCGACGACTTCCGACTTTTCAGGAAGACGCTCGTCTGGTTTCAGGCTGAGAAGACCACCCCAAATGAGAATATCCTTACTGGTGGTCTCCCACGGGAACAACGCCAACGGTTCGCTGATCTTCTCGGATGGCCTTCCGACTTCTCCGCGTGGCGTCGCCTCATCAATTTTATACTACAGCGCATTGCAGACATTCCGCAGCGGCTTTATCCAGAGATCGTCTCCATCTTCGAGGTCTGGCAGAATGCTTTGGCCGACCTCCGCAACCCGACGTCTCATGCACTTTTGCAACAATGCGCTGTCTGGCTCGCCGCCATCGACGCGATCAGTACTGCCGATAGACCTGATGAGAACTCTGTTTATTGGGGGGAGGTTCCCGGCTTGGGTGCTCTCAGAAAATCGCTGGGCCAGCTCCTCTTAAGATCGTCGAGAGCCGAGCCATCCCTTGCAGCCGACTATTTGCGACGGGTCGCCAACTCGGAGCGCATCCGAGACGATGCATTTCATGACATCATCGCCTGCTCACCCGTCCTCGCCCAATCGCTACCCCAGTCTGTGGTCGAACTTTCACTAGCGTTCCTGCTTGGGGAGCTTCCGGATGAGCAAGTTGCCCGAGAAAAACAGGAACTTCATGACACGGCTGAGTGGCGCAAAGCAGTTTTAGAAAAGCCAGACGCCGAAAGGACACGTAAAGAAAAAATGGCACTTTCGGGTAGATTTTATCTGCGAACCGTCGGTGATTTCAGCTACCACGACTGGGAAAGGCTTTCGATCCACGACGACCACAGAAACTTCTGGCCGCCTTCGCCACTTCGAGAGCCCTTTCACTCGCTTTTCCAATCATCTCCTGACCATGCACTGCGGCTCCTTCGAGAACTCTGCAATCATGCGATGACCGCATGGCGACAGCTGCATCATCACTCACACGACCATGGGGGCACCCCTATACCGCTCGAGCTTACGTTTCCCTGGGGTACCCAAATTTTCTGGGGCACCGATCGAGAGTATCTTTGGTTTCGGTCGACGTGGGCACCTAAAGCCATCGGCTGCGCATTCATGGCGCTCGAGGAGTGGTGCTTCACCGAGCTTGAGCAAAGCCAGACTGTTGACGAGCTGATCCAGCATATTGTCGAGGGGAACGAGTGCATCGCCATCCTAGCAGGTTGCTGAAAAACTCCCTCAAATGAGGGAAAATAGCGTAATCGCAGGTTGGAGGCCAAACAATGCGCGGTGATTACCAGGAAGGCGGTGACTTGTTCAGTTATGTGTCGCTG
>NZ_QRAN01000050.1 GCF_003457605.1 Seongchinamella sediminis | reverse complement strand
TGCGTATTCCGGCGAACGTGACCGTCCGTTCCGGGCATCGTGACCGACCTGCACACCAATGCTCGCTGGCGGCAGCAGTTTTACACTGACCGGTCACGTTCAGTCAATTTGTCCCTCGTTTTGCGCATGGACTCCCCGGTGAGATTCAGGCGGTGAGCGCCGTGCAGCAGCCGGTCCAGAATCGCGTCAGCGATCGTCGCCTCGCCGATGTATTCGTGCCAGTATTCGGTCGGTAGTTGGCTGGCTATCAGTGTGGAGCGCCGGCCATGGCGATCCTCAATCACCTCCATCAGGTCATTGCGCTGGGCGGCACTGACTTTCTGGATACCCCAGTCGTCCAGGATCAACAGGTCGGTTTTCAACAGCTGGTTCATCAGCCGCGCATAGGAGCCATCGCCGTGGGCGATTCGCAGCATCTCAAACAGCCGTGGCAAGCGTAGGTAGCGCACACTGTAGCCGCGGCGGCAGGCCTCGTTGCCGAAGGCGCAGGCCAGCCAGGTTTTGCCGCAACCAGTGGGACCGGTGATGCACAAGTTCAGGGATTGCTGTATCCAGTCCAGCGAGAGTAGCGATGCCATACGGCTTTTCTCCAGTCCCCTGGGATGGCGGTAGTCGACATCCTCAGCACAGGCCGTGACCCGTAGCTTTGCAACTCTCAGCAGGCGCTCCAAGCGGCGGTTCTCTCGGTAGAGAACCTCGCGGTCTATCAGCATGGCCAGTCGTTCTTCGAAGCTCAGATCGCTCATCGCTGGGTTCTCCAGTTGTTCTTCCAGGGCCTGTAGCAGGCCGGTCAGTTTCAGGGCACTCAGGTGCTCACGGGTTTGTTGCATTAACATGTTTGTCTCCAGGTAATCAGTGGTAGTAGTCGGCGCCGCGCACATTGCCGTGCAATGGCAGGTCGTCTTGCAGGTGGCTGTCGCCTTCCAGAGCCTGTTGGTCCAGTCCCTGTTTCAGGATGGAGGCGATGCTCTGGTAGTTGATCGAGCGGATGGCCAGCGCCCGCTCACAGGCCCCCTCCAATCGCGCCTTGCTGTAACGGCGGCTCAGGTTTAGTAGTCCCAGGCAGGCACGGTAGCCGTGCTCCGGGTGCGGTCGGTTCTCCAGTTGCTGTTGCACCACCTGCCGGGTGCAGGGGCCGATGTCCTGGGCCCAGTTGAGGAAGCGCCCCGGCGACCACTCTCGGTGTGCCCGGTGTGAACTGGGCATGTGGTCCACCAGCGTGCTGAACCGGCCTGGTCCCCGGCGACTGTGTATGGCGATGCGATTACCCTTGTGCAGTACTTCAACGGTCTCGGCGGTGAGGCGCACATCCAGGGTTTGGCCGACCAGGGCGTGGGGCACGCTGTAAAAGCGTTTCTCAACGCTGATGTGGTAATCGATGCCGGGCTTGGCCTTGCGCCACTCTGCGTATTCGTAGGGTGCCGCCGGCAGTGGCTTAAGTACCGGTGCATCCAGGCGCTCGTAGAGATCCCGCCGACTCACGTCCTGGCCCTGGAAGTGGCGGCTGTTCAGGTCTGGCAGCAACTTGGCGATGGCCCGGTTGAGTTCCGCCAGGGAGAAGAACGTATGGTGTCGCAAGCGGGCCAATATCCAGCGCTCCACGATCTGCACTGCCACCTCCGCCTTGGCTTTGTCCTTTGGTTTCCGGGGCCGAGCAGGCAGCACAGCAGTTTGGTAGTGTGCCGCCATCTCGGCGTAGGTGGCATTGATCTGCGGCGTATATCGGTTGGCGTCGGTCACCCCGGCCAACAGGTTGTCCGGGATTTGCAACTCGGTAACGCCATCGAAGAAGCGGAAGGCACGCTGGTGCGAGGCAATCCAGTCTGGCAGAGATTGGGTCCAGGTGGCATCAGCGTAGGTGTAGCTGGAAGCGCCAAGCACCGCCACAAACACCTGGGCCTTACGGATTTCACCGGTCTGGCGGCAGACGATGGGCACTGTGGGACCGCAGTAATCGATGAACGTCTTCTCGCCGGCGCGGTGCACCTGGCGCATGCTGCGCCGCTGTTGCTTACGCCACTGCCGATAGCGGTGGCAATACTGACTGTAGCGGTAGGCACCGTCCTCGTGGACGGCCACATACTCCGCCCACAGCAGTTGCAGGGTCACACCCTTGCGCTTGAGTTCCTGGTGGATCTCGAAGTAGTCGGGCTCGACAAAGCGGGAAGGCTTCTGCACCGCCGGGAACAGCAACCGTTCTATCTGGCCCTCATCAGCCCCCTCTGGCGGTGGCCAGCCGACTCCCCGGGCATCAGCCAGGTGGAGGTACTTGCAGACCACCCCTTTGGAGACGCCGCAGGCGCGGGCGATCTTCTCGTTGCTGAGCTTGGCCTCATGTTTGAGGCGCAATATATCCATGATTTTACGCATTGGAATCCTCGTTGCCGGCATCCGTCCCTCCTGGCGAGCAAAAGGGCGCGGTTATGCCGTGATTTTGTTAAGAATTCCAGCGAGTTAGGTGAGATTCCGGCGGAACGTGACCGCCGATTCCGGGGAAAGCCCTGAAATCGGTCACGATGAAACGGAATGAGCGGTCACGATCGCCCGGAACAGGCGGTTACGATGAAACGGAATGGGTGGTCACGTTGGTCCGGAATACGCAA
>NZ_QRAN01000005.1 GCF_003457605.1 Seongchinamella sediminis | reverse complement strand
CCTATGGATTCAGGAATTTTGAGAATTACCGATTACGCGTCTTAACCCACTGCGGGTGGGATGGCATTATTAACCGGGTTTAGTGAATATCGGCCCATCCCCCCTTAATGGGGGAGAGCCTAAAAAAGCCACCCTGTGGGTGGCTTTTTTATGAATTGGTCGGGACGGCAGGATTTGAACCTACGACCACCACACCCCCAGTGTGGTGCGCTACCAGACTGCGCTACGCCCCGAGAATCGCGTTGCTTGCGAGGGCGGCATTATACTCAAAACCACCCTGCTTACAAACACTATTTCGCCGGTGACAGGGTTTTGAGCAGCTCTTCCAGTTCCTCGATGGTTTCGCGGATAACGGCCTTGACGCTGTCGTTCACGGCGCCGTTGTCCTCGTCGGTCATGCGCTGGCGGGCGCCACCGATGGTGTAGCCCTGGTCGTACAGCAGGCTGCGGATCTGGCGGATGGTCAGCACGTCGTCACGCTGGTAATAGCGGCGGTTGCCACGGCGCTTGACCGGCTTCAGCTGGGGAAATTCCTGTTCCCAGTAGCGCAGCACGTGCGGCTTGACCGCGCACAGCTCGCTGACCTCACCGATGGTGAAGTAGCGCTTGCCCGGAATGGCGGGCAATTCATGGTTATTGCTCGGTTCCAGCATATTCCTCTACTCGGGCCTTGAGCTTCTGCCCAGGACGGAAGGTCACCACCCGGCGGGCGGAGATGGGGATTTCCTCACCGGTCTTGGGGTTGCGACCGGGGCGCTGGCTCTTGTCGCGCAGGTCGAAGTTGCCGAAGCCCGACAACTTCACCTGTTCGTTGTTTTCGAGGCAGGAACGTATTTCCTCGAAGAACAGCTCAACAATCTCCTTGGCTTCCCGTTTGTTGAGCCCCAGCTCCTCAAACAGGCGTTCCGCCATTTCAGATTTTGTCAGCGCGGTCATTTCCCCTACCTAGTTCCTAAGCTCGGCTTTATAGTTTTTTTCCAGCGAATCAACAACTTGTTCGACCGCCAGATTCACATCTTCATCGCTAAGAGTGCGCGAAGAATCCCGGAATGTCAAACCAAGAGCCAGACTTTTTCTTTTAGGATCAATGCCTTTGCCCTCATAGACATCAAACAGGGTTAAGTCTGTGAGGTAAGTACCTGCTGACGCTCGAACATTTGCCATCAGCTCCTGGGCGGGTACCGCTTTGTCCACCAGCACCGCCAGGTCGCGGCGCACTTCCGGGAAGCGGGACAGCTCACTGAAGGCCGGGAGCTTCGACTGCAACAGGGCCGACAGGGTGATTTCACAGGCGTAGGCCGGCGCGTTCAGGCCCAGTTCACGGCAGACGGAGGGATGCAGGGCACCGAGGTAGCCCACGGTTTCCTCATCGCGCAGCACCAGCGCGGTCTGGCCGGGGTGCAGGGCGTCGCGGCTGGCGGCCTGGAAACTGAAGCTGTCAGCGGCCCGGGTCAGGGCCAGCAGGCTCTCCAGGTCGCCCTTGAGGTCGAAGAAGTCCGCCGCTTCGGCATCGCCGCTCCAGCCTTCCTCAAAGCGGTCACCGGTGACCAGCATCGCCAGCGTGGGCACCTGCTTGAGGCAGTCCTCCCCCGGCAGGAAGCGCAGCCCGGTTTCGAACAGGCGCACCCGCGGCTGCTGGCGCTTGGTGTTGCGCAGCAGTGCGGACACCAGGCCCGGCAGCAGGCTGGTGCGCATCACTGCCATGTCGGCGGAAATCGGGTTGCTCAGGGCCACCGGCTGCAGCCCCGGATCGAACACCTCCTGCAGGCGCGGCTCGACAAAACTGTAGGTAATCGCCTCGCGATAACCGCGGGCGGCCAGGTGGCTGCGAATACCGGCCATGGCCAGGGTCTGTTCCGGCTTTGCCGGGATCACCAGGTCGCCATGGAGCCGGGTGACCGGCAGCCGGTTGTAGCCGTAGACCCGGGCCAGCTCCTCCAGCAGGTCGGCCTCAATGGCGATATCAAAGCGCCAGCTGGGTACCGTGCAACGCCAGCCATCGTCGGTGCGGCTCACCCCCAGGCCCAGCCCGGTGAGGATGCGCTCCACCTCCGCCGGCTCCATCTCGAAACCCAGCAGGCGCTGGATGCGCGCCTCGCGCAGGCTCACGTCGGGTCGCGCGGGCAGCTGCGCCTCGGCCACGGTCTCCTGCAAGGGGCCTGCCTCGCCGCCGACAATATCCAGTAACAGCGCGGTAGCCCGTTCCATGGCGGTGACCTGCAGCTTGAAATCCACGCCGCGCTCAAAGCGGTGCGAGGCATCGGTGTGCAAGCCGTAGGAACGGGCCTTGCCCGCCATCAGGTCGGGGGTGAAGAACGCCACTTCCAGGAACAGGTCGACGGTGCTGTCGCTGACTGCGCTCTGCTGGCCACCCATGACGCCAGCCATGGCCAGGGCCTTGCTGTGGTCAGCGATCACCAGGGTGTCATCATTGAGCTCCACCGTCTGGCCATCGAGCAGTTCCAGGGCTTCACCCTGCTCCGCCAGGCGCACCCGGATGCCACCCTCCAGGCGGGCAAAGTCGAAGGCGTGCATGGGCTGGCCCAGCTCCAGCATCACGTAGTTGGTCACGTCCACCACCGCATCGATAGAACGCAACCCGACCCGGCGCAGCTTTTCCTGCAGCCACAGCGGGCTCGAGCGGGACGGGTCGATACCGCGTATCACCCGGCCGACAAAACGGGGGCAGCGCTCCGGCGCCACCAGTTCCACCGGGAAGCGGTCGTCAATCGTGGCCGCCACCGGCGCGATGGCGGGGGCGGTAACCGCGAGGTTGTTAAGCAGGCCCACTTCCCGGGCGATACCCGCCACGCCCAGGCAGTCGGCGCGGTTGGGGGTCAGGCCGATTTCGATGGCATTGTCGTCCAGGCCGAGGTAGTCGCGCAGGTCGGTACCGACGGGCGCATCCGCCGCCAGTTCGAACAGGCCATCGCTGTCATCCGACAGGCCCAGTTCTGCCGCGGCGCACAGCATGCCGAATGACTCGAGGCCGCGCAGCTTTGCTTTCTTGATCTTGAAGTTGCCCGGCAGTACGCCACCCACGGTGGCCAGGGGTGCTTTCAGGCCCGCCCGGGCATTGGGCGCGCCGCAAACGATTTGCACGCGTTCTCCGCCGGCATCGACCTGGCACAGGCGCAGCTTGTCGGCGTCCGGGTGCTGTTCGGCAGAGACAATCTCCGCCACCACCACGCCGCTGAACTCACCGGCCACCGGGTCAACGGCATCCACCTCCAGGCCGGCCATGGTGATCTGGTGGGCCAGGTCTTCGGTACTGATTTGCGGGCTTACCCATTCGCGCAGCCACTGTTCACTGATAATCACTTTCTACTTACTCCAAAATTCGGGGGCTGAGGGCCTGTTGACGCTATCTGACTTGGCCCTAAAACTGCTCGAGGAAGCGCAGGTCGTTGTCGAAAAACAGGCGTAGGTCGTTGACGCCATAGCGCAGCATGGCCAGACGCTCGACGCCCATGCCAAAGGCAAAACCGGTGTATTTCTCGGTATCGATATTGGAATACTCGAACACCCGGGGATGCACCATGCCGCAGCCCATGACTTCCAGCCAGCCGGTCTGGCTGCACACCCGGCAGCCGCTGCCGCCACAGTTCACGCACTGGATATCGACTTCTGCCGATGGCTCGGTAAAGGGGAAATAGGAGGGGCGGAAGCGCACTTCCAGCTCCTTTTCGAAGAAGGCCCGCAGGAACTCCTCGATCACCCCCTTGAGATCGGCGAAGCTGGTGTGGTCGTCGATCAGCAGCCCCTCCAGCTGGTGAAACATGGGGGTGTGGGTCAGGTCGGAGTCGCAGCGGTACACGCGCCCGGGACAGATGATCTTCAGCGGCGGCTGCTGGCTTTCCATCACCCGCACCTGCACCGGCGAGGTGTGGGTGCGCAGCACCGTGTGATCGTCCACGTAAAAGGTGTCGTGCATGGCCCGCGCCGGGTGGTGGGCGGGAATGTTGAGCGCCTCGAAGTTGTGGTAGTCGTCCTCGATCTCCGGGCCCTCGACCACCTCGAAGCCAATGGCCGAAAAGAACGCTTCCATGCGCTCCATGGTGCGGGTCACCGGGTGAATACCGCCGGTGGACTGGCCGCGTCCGGGCAGGCTGACATCGATGGTCTCCGCCGCCAGTTGCGCCTCCACCGCCGCCGCTTCCAGCGCCGCCTTGCGCTGGCCGATGAGGTCCTGCAGTTCCTGCTTGACCACGTTGATCTGCGCGCCGGCCACCGGGCGTTCCTCCGCGGAGAGTTTACCCAGGCCTTTTAACAGGGCCGTGATCTGGCCTTTCTTGCCCAGGTAATCCACGCGCAGTTGCTCCAGCGCGGCGCCGTCTGCGGCGGCTTCTATGGCTGCTTTGGCCTCATTGGCCAAGGCTTCGAGGTATTCCATTTATCTCATCTCTTGTCAGTAATCCGTCATTCAGGGTCAGGCCTATAATTTATAAGCCGCTGGCCACTGGATCCCGGCGTTCGCCGGGATGACGTTGTGGTGCCTGGATCCCGGCTTGCGCCGGGATGACGAAGCTATGTATACGGGGAACGTTAACATTCCCAACCGCGTCCGCTCCGGCGTCCTGCCTCCCGCGGACGTACCGTACGTCCTGTACATAAAAAAAGGGAAAGAGCGGAGCCCTTTCCCTTTCGGTTTTAAAGTGTAGCCAGCGATTGCGCGGCAAATTTCACCGCGCGGGGGTGGGCTTAGGCCAGAGCGGCCTTCGCTTGCTCCACAATCGCTGCAAAAGCCGGCTTGTCGTGCACCGCCAGGTCCGCCAGTACACGGCGATCCAGGGCGATATCAGCCTTCTTCAGGCCGTTGATCAGGCGGCTATAGCTCAGGCCATTGGCGCGAGACTGGGCGTTGATGCGGGTGATCCACAGCGCGCGGAACTGACGCTTGCGCTGACGGCGGTCACGGTATGCATACTGGCCAGCCTTGGTAACGGCCTGCTTGGCAACACGGAAAATACGGCTGCGAGCTCCGTAGTATCCCTTGGCTTGCTTCAAAATCTTTTTGTGACGGCGATGGGCCACCACACCACGTTTTACGCGAGGCATAAGTCTTCTCCTTTCCTGTCTCTAACCGTTACTTGGCACGCAGCATGCGATCAATCAGAACAACGTCGTTCTTGTCGATCATGCTGGTTCCACGCAGCTGACGCTTACGCTTGGTAGTCATCTTGGTCAGGATGTGACTCTTGTTCGCGCTTTTACGCTTGTAACCGCCGGCGGTTTTCTTGAACCGCTTGGCAGCACCACTGTGAACTTTTGCTTTTGACATAATCAAATACTCCGCATTTGAGTAATAAAAAATAAAGAAACTAAGGCGTCACAATGCCGTCAGTTCTTCTTCTTGGGTGCGATAACCATAGTGAGCTGTCGGCCTTCCATTTTCGGGAATTGCTCGACACCACCCAACTCGGCCAGATCAGCTTCTACCCGCTTGAGTAGCTCCATGCCGATTTCCTGGTGAGCCATTTCACGACCACGAAAACGCAGCGTGACCTTGGCCTTATCGCCATTTTCAAGGAAACGTGTCAGGTTGCGTAGTTTTACCTGATAATCTCCCTCCTCCGTCCCTGGACGAAACTTCATCTCCTTGATTTGCGTCCGCTTGGCCTTTTTCTTCTGGGCCGCTTTCTGCTTCTTCGCCTCAAAGATGTGCTTCCCGTAGTCCATCACCTTGCAGACTGCGGGATCTGAATCAGCTATCAATACAAGATCCATACTGGCAGCTTCCGCCGCCGCCTTGGCTTCACTCAGGGGCACAATGCCTACCTGCTCACCGTCGGCTCCAATCAGGCGGACCGGGTCCGACGTGATCTGATCATTGGTCAGCGCCTTCTTGGCAGCGCCTTTTGTATCTTTCTTAATGCTGATTCTCCATTAATCCAATGCAATACGACCACGCAGCGCTACATCGTCCGTGAGGTGCGTTATAAACGCATCGAGATCCATGGATCCCAGGTCCTCACCCCGACGGGCGCGCACGGCCACTGTCTTTGATTCCACTTCTTTATCCCCTACCACAAGCAGGTACGGAACCTTCTGAATTGTGTGCTCGCGGATTTTAAAGCCGATCTTCTCGTTTCTCAAGTCCGAAATGACCCGAAAGCCCTTGTTTTGTAAGGAATCTTCCACAGATTGGGCATATTCCGCCTGTTTGTCGGTGATATTGAGCACCACAGCCTGGGTCGGCGCCAGCCAGGTAGGAAACACACCTTCATAATGTTCGATCAGAATCCCGATAAATCGCTCAAATGACCCCAGAATCGCCCGGTGCAGCATCACCGGCACCTGGCGCGAGCCGTCCTCGGCCACGTACTGGGCGTCGAGCCGCCCGGGCATGGAGAAGTCCACCTGGACAGTACCCAGCTGCCAGACCCGGCCGATGCAGTCCTTGAGCGAAAATTCGATCTTGGGGCCATAAAAGGCCCCCTCCCCCGGCAGTTCTTCCCAGGGCAGGTTCTGCGCGTCGAGGGCGTCCGCCAGGGCTTTTTCCGCCCGGTCCCAGTCGGCGTCGGAACCCACCCGCTTTTCCGGGCGGGTGGACAGGCGGTAAATCACGTCGCTGAAGCCGAAGTCCTCGTAAACGCCATGGAGGAAGTCGATAAAGGCGGAGACTTCCGGCTGGATCTGCTCCTCGGTACAGAAGATATGGGCATCGTCCTGGACAAAGCCGCGCACCCGCATAATGCCGTGCAGGGAGCCCGAAGGCTCATTGCGGTGGCAGGAGCCGAACTCCGCCAGCCGCAGGGGCAGGTCGCGGTAGGACTTCAGGCCCTGGTTGAATACCTGCACATGGCAGGGGCAATTCATCGGCTTGACCGCGAACTCCCGCTCCTCGGCCTTGAGCATGAACATGTCATCGCCGAATTTGTCGGCGTGGCCGGACTTTTCCCACAGGGACAGGTCCACCAGCTGCGGGGTCTTGATCTCCTGGTAGCCGTGACGCAACTGGGCGCTGCGCATGTACTGCTCGATAGTCTGGTAGATGCTCCAGCCCGCCGGGTGCCAGAACACCATACCCGGCGCTTCCTCCTGGGTGTGGAACAGGTCCAGTTTCTTGCCGATTTTGCGGTGGTCCCGCTTTTCGGCTTCCTCGATACGGTGCAGGTACTGCTTGAGCTGCTTCTTGTTGGCCCAGGCGGTGCCGTAGACCCGCTGCAGCATCTCGTTGTTGGAGTCGCCCCGCCAGTAGGCGCCAGCCACCTTGGTCAGCTTGAAGGCATTCAGCTTGCCGGTGCTGGGCACGTGGGGCCCACGGCACAGATCCATCCAGGCGCCCTGCTGGTAGATGGATATCTCCTCCCCTGTCGGCAAGGCCTCGATGATCTGTACCTTGTAGCGCTCGCCCATGTTGCGGAAGATCTCGATGGCTTTTTCGCGGCTGCAGACGATGCGCTCAACCGGCAGGTCCTGGCGCGCGATCTCTTCCATCCGCTGCTCGATTTTTTCCAGGTCCTCCGGGGTGAAATTATGGCCGGTGGCAAAGTCGTAATAAAAACCGTCCTCGATCACCGGGCCGATGGTGACCTGGATCCCCGGAAACAGTTGCTGGGTCGCCTGGGCCAGCAGGTGGGCCGTTGAGTGGCGAATGATTTCGAGGCCGGCATCGTCGCGGTCGGTAATAATGGCGAGGGCGGCGTCGTTTTCGATCACATAGGAAGTATCAACCTCGCGGCCGTCGACCACGCCCGCCAGGGCGGCCTTGGCCAGTCCGGGGCCGATATCGGCGGCCACCGCGTGAACGGAAACGGGCTTTTCAAATGAGCGCTGACTGCCGTCAGGCAGGGTAATAACAGGCATGAGCTTTCCTTGTATCAGTGGTGACCCGTACCAGAGGTCACATGCGATTTTCCAACCGGTTGCTTTCACGCCACTTTTCACGTTTTCGCGGTAACGATTCCGCGTTGCAGTGACCAGTTGCGCGACCGATCGGCCTACAGTCCGGCCGCGTTACCGCCGGGGGGAAGCATTCTAATGGAGCGCCGTGCGCATGAAAACCCCCGGAGCAGGAGACTGCGGCCGGGTTGGCTGCCTGTCAGCGGCCGGCAATGCCGCTAGCGAGGCCTGCAGGGAAAGGCCCGCTGCAGGGCGTCCACTGTCAGCGCGCCGTGGGCAGCCGTCGCCAGCACCAGCAGCATTACCACGGCCCATGACTTCACCGACATTCTCATGTCAACCCGCCTTGAGTTTGGGCTGCACCCGCGCTTTGCTGCCGGTCCTGGCTTTGGTTTTCGCTTTGGTTTTCGCTTTGGCTTTGGCTTTGGCTTTGGCTTTGGTCCTGGATTCAGCTGTGGCTTTACTACTGGACCTGGCTTTGGCGCCGCTGCGGGACCTGCGCTTGCTGAAGGGCTTGTCCTGGGAACGCGGCACCAGCCAGTCGGCGGATTCGGCCCACACCGCACCCTGGGCCTTGCTGCCGATGATTACCCCCATGTGGCCACCGGGTGCCAGGCGAAACTCCTTGTCGCGGGACGCCACCAGTTCCACGATGCGCTCGGCCACTTCCGCCGGCACCAGGTTGTCACGCTCGCCGGCGAACGCCAGCAGGCTGGATTCTATGCGGTCGATTTCCGCCAGCTTGTCGTGGAGCTCGACCTTGCCGCGGGCGATCTGGTTCTCCATCACCACGCCCCCCGCCATGTCCTGCAACACCCCCCCGGGATAACGCAGCATGTTGTTGAGGTAGTCCGAGGTGGTGGAATAGGATTCGACGAACTCGCGGTCCCAGAGGCGGGTCACCAGGTCCCAGTAGGTGGTCACGCTGCCAACCGGGTCGGTGAGCTTGAAGACGATCGTGGTCGCCCAGTCCGGCAGCGACAGTCGCGCCGGGTCCAGGGTATTGAGCCGCAGCTTGGAATAATTGCTGACCAGCTGCGCCGGGCCGTCCAGGGCCTGGGCGATACCCGCCAGCTGGGAAATCACGCCCTTGCCCGATTCCATATCGATCGGGCTGGCCACGGTGACGATGTTGCGAATATGCGGGTCCCGGTTAATGCCCTGGTAAAACAGGCACAACAGCCCGCCCATACACCAGCCCATCAGAGACAGGGTCTTGCTGCCCGAGTGCCGGCGTATTTTTTCCAGCGCCGTGCCCATCATGTCGTCGCAATAGTCCAGTATACCGAGATGGGCATGCTCTTTTTTCGGCTTGCCCCAGTCCAGCAGGTATACCTTGAAGCCCCGGGCGACCAGGTAGCGCACCAGGCTGCGCTGGGGCATCAGGTCAAAGGTCTCGGTGGTCACGCCCAATGGCGGCACCAGCACCAGCGGCACCGGGTGCTGCTCGCGCTCGATGGCCATGGTGCTGCCATCCGCCAGCTCGATCTCGTCCTCTTCCGGCAACTCGTAGTAACGCACGGCCATCAGGTCGCCGTCGTGGACCAGTTCGAACCAGGTCCGGCCAGACTTGATCAGGGTGTCCCGCTTGAACAGCCAGTCGATGCTGTTGGCCGTGCTCGCCGACAGGCGCTGGTTGAGGGCGAGGCCCTGGTCCAGGGCGATTCTGGCTAACTTGTTCATTGTGCCACCTCCGCTTGCGCCACCCGTTCTTCCAGTTCATCCACCGCCTTGCCGAAGTACACCGCCATGCGCTGCAGGTGCGGCAGGGTGTCGCGGGCACCGGTGAAACCGATATTGAAGGTGCCGGCGTAGCTCACGCAATCGATGCTCAGGGCGCTGAACTGCATGAGCTGGCTAAGGGGGTAGACCGCCTCCAGCTTCGCCCCATTGAAATACAATGCCTTGTCCGCGCCATGGGTGTTGGACACCACCAGGTTGAACTGCGGCGGAATCCAGCGCCCCAGGGCGCCAAGCTGGCTGGCGTACAGCGGCGCAGCGCGCATCATCACATAGGGGGTGACCGCCTCTGCCGGCAGCGAAGCGCGATCCGCCCGCACCTTCTTCATGGATTCCTTTACCGCCGCCAGCCGGGCCAGCGGATCACCCACGTCGGTGCCCAGGGGCACGCGGATACCGGCGATGGCATTGCCGGCAATGTGCTCGCCACGCTCCTGCAGGGACACCGGCATCATGCCGATCAGCGAGCTATCGGGCAGCGCGTTGTATTCCTTGAAAAACCGCCGCAGGGTGCTACCGCACAAGTAGGTCAGGATCTCGTTGACGGTGCTCCCGGTCGCCTCGGCAAGGGCGGTGCAGCGGGCAACGGCAAATTGCTGGGTGGCAAAGCGGCGCTGGCTGTTGATCCGCCGGTTGAGGGTGCTTTTCGGGGTGCCGCGGGGAAACAGGAAACTGTTGCGCTCGCTGGGACGCAGCGCGCTCTGGAGCATGCCGGCGGCGACTTTGCCCACCGCGCCCAGGGCGTCCACCGCCTGCGCCAGGTCGGGCAGGCGGTATTCTTCCACCAGGTCGCCGTCGCTGCCGGAGGCGATGGGCTGCGCCCACAGGGGCGGAGTTCTGCGCGCCCTGGCGCTGCTGGCAAGGGCGGACAGCAGCATCGGCACGCCATTGACCGCATCAACCAGGGCGTGGTGCAGCTTGATATAAAAGGCAAAGCGATCGCCCTCCAGCCCCTCGATCAGGTGGAACTCCCACAGCGGGCGGCGCCGGTCGAGTGGGTGGCTGTGCAGCCGCGATATCATCCGGCCCAGTTCCCGCTCGCCCCCCGGTTGCGCCAGCGCCGAGCGGCGAAAATGGTAGTCGATGTCAAAGCCCGGGTCTGCCGCCAGTCTCGCCAGTGGCCCCTTGTCCAGGCGCAGGTTCCACGGTGCCACCACCTCGGCGGCGCGCATCTCCCGGGCCATATCGGCATAAAATCTTGTGCCGGCGCCAGCCGGCTTGCGGAAGGTAGCCAGCACGCCGACGTGCATGGGGGTCTCGTCCGACTCCAGCATCAGCCAGATCGCATCCAGGGGTTTCAGGGTGGTTGCCGACATAGTTGTCCGTAATCCGGTTGACGGGCTGCCGATTATAGCAACTATAGCGGCGGCAACCAGCAATCACCGTAGCGCTTCGCTATAACTCCAGTCGGCCGACGGGAACCGGCAGGGGCGACAACACCGGTTCCCGCTCCGGCACTGCCATGACCCGGAAGCGCAGGGGGCCGCCGCTGACCAGTGCATCGAAAGGATAACAGGTAACCAGCAGCAACAGCTCGACCTCCCTACCAGCGACGATACCACCGCGGGATGCGTCGACGATATCGGTCGCGGCAACCCGGTACGCCACGCTGCGCCCGGATGCCAGTTGCACATTGATGCGCTGCCCGCTGCGCAGCTTGCCGAGAAAGTGGAAGTGGGTATCCCGGTGCCCGCTGATAACGGTCGTGCCGCCGGTTCCGGGCATGGCGCTGGCGCGCAGGTGCCCCGGTCCGAAAGCCAGGGCGTTACCGGAGTCACCGGCGAGCACCAGGTGCGACTCCCCCAGTGCCGGAACCTCCAGCCGGACGACCGGCCAGGTATCGGCCCAGGGCCAGGGTTTCACCGCTGCGCCACCCTGTGCCAGGCTCTGGCGCCAGGCCCGCTCCAGCAACAGCGACGCCAGCTGCGCCTTGCCGTGGATGAGCAGCGCACTGCCCCACTGCTGCAGCCCGGCCAGCAGTAACAGCAGGGTCAGCAGGCGCGACAGGGAACTGGTCACGCTAGTCCTCCTCCCGGAAGGCCCTGGCGAACAGCCCCAGCAACAGCAGGAAACTGCCCAGCCAGACATTGGCTGCGGCTGTCGTGGCCGTGTTGGGGTAGGCAAAGGTTTGCGGACTCTGGCCATTGGGCCGGGTGTTGGGCACCGGGTGACTGTCCAGCGCTCTGTCCAGGGGCCGCGCCGGCTGCTGTTCCACCGCGACAAAGCTGGTGTAGGGGCTCATCAGGCTGTGCTCAAGCGCCAGCGGCAGCACCTGGCCGCGCACCCAGTCATCGTCCTTGCCGTACACCCTCATATCCAGCAGGGCAGCGATTTTCCGGCGCGCCCAGACCGAGGCGACACCCGGGTGATCAGGCGCGCGAGCGGGATCGGCACCCGGGAAAAACCGCAGGGTGGTGCCCCACTCCTGCCCACCCACCCTGCCGCGCACCAGCAGGTCGGCGTCGGGCAGTTCCGCCCCCAGTTTCACGGCCACCCGCAGGGGCTCGCCCTGGTAGAGGTCGGGTAAGCTCGCTGGCCAGGCCTCGGCCCCGGCAGGCCAGTCCACCGTCAGCGCTGTCGCCACCGGCGCCGACAGCTGGCGAAACAGGGCATCCATGGTGGCGCCGACTTCATCGACATCGCTGATATAGGTGTAGCTACCGCGGCCAAACTCCGCCGCCTTGCGCATGAACCAGCTGTTGGGCGCCGAGCCGATGCCGACGGTAAACAGGCGGCTCGGGCCGAGGCGCTGCGCGATCTCCGCATACAGCTCGCGCTCGTTGCCGACGGCGCCGTCGGTAATGAAGATCACCTGGCGCAGGACCGGCTGCGGGTGGAGTTCGTCCGCCGCCACGTTCGCTGTCAGGGCGGTCTGCAGGGCCGGCATCATCTCGGTACCGCCGGTGGCCTGCAGATGGCGCACGTACTCTGCCGCCAGTTGCAGGTTATGCCTGCTGGCGGGAAGCGCGCGCCGGAACAGGGCGTGGTGGCTGGAATTGAACTGGATGATATTGAAGCGATCCTCGGGGCGCAGGTGGCCCAGGGCACGGACCAGGCTTGCGCGGGCCTGGCGGATGGATACACCGCCCATGGAGCCGGAGGTATCGATCACGAACACGATTTCCCGTGGGGCCGGTTCCGGTGCCCGCTCGGGCGTCGGCGGCACCAGCAACAACAGGCCATAGTATTCACCGCCGACCCGTTCGGTAAAGAAAGCGGCCGACGGCGCGTTGGCGGACACCGGTGTCCAGCGCAGCACGAAATCCCGGTCCATTTCAGCCACGCCAGCGGCGAGCGCAATCTCGTAAACACCCGCCCTGCGGCTCAAGGCAATATCATGGTAGGGGGACTGGACTTCGGCCAGGGGCATGCCCATATCCAGCCGGGCGCTCAGCGTCATGGGGTTGAGTGGCGTGTTGTCGTCACCCTCCCGGGGGTACAACAGTGGTGTCACCTGGTCCGCATCCGGCACTTGCTGGGTCGGCTGCGCCCAGCCCAGGCCGGGCAGCACTGCCACCGTCTCGCCGCCCGCCGATAAATTCCGGCCCGCGCTGATACCCGGAATGTAGCGCGGGGTAATTGTGGTCGGCAGACGCAGGGAAAACTGGCCAGCGTCATAGCTGACTTCCTGCACATACTCGAGTTTGACGCTGACTGACTCGCCCGGGGCGATGTTGGCCACCCGGTTGCTGAACAGGTTGGGGCGTTGCTGCTCGACCAATGAGGCCTTCTTGCCCGCGGCTTTTGCCTGGCGGTAGATATCCTGCGCCGCGACCCGCTCACGTATCTCACCGATAATACGCCGCTCCCCTACCCGCATTTCCATACTCCGCACCGCGGCCTGTTCCGGCAGCGGGAAAGCGTACACACCCTCCACCCACTCACTGCTGCGGTTGCTGAACTGCTGCTCCAGGGTGACGATGGCAACCATGCCGGTGATTTCCAGCTGTACGCTGGTGTGCTGGGCCACGGCAGCGATACTCTGCCCCTGCGCGTTGCGCAGCATCAGCTGCCCTCCCCCCGGCTCAGTCAGCGAGGACTCCGCCCTGGCGGTGGCGGCACTGAGAATGAACAGGGACAAGGCGGCCAGTACCAGCGCCGGCAGGCAGCGAAACAGCAACCAGAATGAAACCCCGCCAAAACGCTGTATATCGCGGGAAAGTAATTGCTTGTGTCGATATGCATGCATATTAGCGCCTCCAGATTCAGTCCCACTATTGCAGCCGACCGACGTGGCGAAAGCGGGGACGGAATATGGCGAGGCGGTGCCCAATTGTGATCAATTGTGGCAGCGGCTTGAGCTGGCGGGTGTTATTTGAAACCATGCCTGCATCGGCAACAGCCAGGGAAGCCAGATGCAGAAGCATATCGCCATCGTTGAGGACGAGGCTGCGATTGCCGCCAATTACCGTGACCACCTGCAGCGCCAGGGATTCCGCGTTTCCCTCTACCCCTGTAAATCCACCGCCACCGCGGCATTCAGCCGGCAACTGCCGGACCTGGCCATTATCGACGTTGGCCTGGGCGAGGAGATGGAGGGCGGTTTCGAGCTGTGCCGGGAGCTGCGCTCCCGTTCGCCGCTGCTGCCCATCGTGTTCCTCACCGCCCGGGACTCGGAGCTGGACATTATTTCCGGCTTTCGCCTGGGGGCAGATGATTACCTGACCAAGGACATCAGCCAGGCGCAGCTCAGTGTTCGCATCAACGCCCTGCTGCGGCGAGTGGATGCACTGCGCATGCCGGAACAAGTGCAGCACCTGTTGCGCCAGGGCGAGCTCGAACTGAACCGGGAGCGCATGACCACCAGCTGGCAGGGCCAGGCGCTGGAGCTCACCGTGACCGAATTCTGGATGGTCCACACCCTGGCGCTGCACCCGGGCCACGTCAAAAACCGCCAGCAGCTGATGGACCAGGCCAACGTGGTGCTGGACGACAACACGATTACCTCTCATATCAAACGCATTCGCCGCAAATTCCAGGCGCTGGATCCGGGCTTTGATCACATCGAGACCGCCTACGGCATGGGCTACCGATGGAAAGGTTGAAGTTCAACCTGCACCGGCAACTGATTCTAGTGTCGGTGCTGCTGCTGTCACTGCCCTGGGCGGGCTGCCAGTTTATCCGGGAAATGGAAGGCGCCCTGCGCCACGGCCAGGAACAGGGGCTACAGGCCACCGCCGAGGCGGTTGCAGCGGTGCTGGGCGCCCGGCGGGAACTGATCTACCCGGACCCGGAGCGCATTATCGCCCGCGAGGACACCCGCCCGCCGGTCTACGCCCTGCCCTCCGGACAGTACATCTCGGTCGATGGTTACGCCGACGGCTGGGAAGACATCCCCGAATTCACCCTGGACAACCCCGACCTGACCGCGCCGCTGGCGCTGGGCTACCGGGCCCTCACCCGGGGCGCAAGCCTGTACCTGCTGTTGCGGGTGCAGGACCCGGAGGTGATTTACCACAACCCGGGGGTGTCGCGGGAGCCCAATGGCGATCGCCTGGTCCTGCGCACCTGGCTGGGCGGCAAACGCCAGGACTATGTGATCGCCACCGCGGCGCCGGGCAGCGTTCGCGCCCAGGCCGCCGGCCGCCGCACCCGCGACCTGGACCCGGGGCGGATCGAGGGTTTCTGGCAGGATGCCCAGGGCGGTTACACCCTGGAACTGGAAATCCCCCTGGCCTACACCGGCGAGCGGCTGGGCTTTTACGTGATCAACAGCGGCGGCCCGGGCAACACCCGGTTCGAGACCCTGGGCAATATCTCCCCCCTGGAAACCCGCGCGCCGCCCTGGCTGGTATACAGCAGCGCGGCGCTGCAGCAGGCCCTGGCCCCCTTCGCCCACAACGGCCGCAAGATCGAGGTCAGCGACAACCAGCGCTGGCGGGTCGGCGCGCTGGACCCCGCCGCCACCGGCAGTGCCGACTCGGACACCTTCTGGCTGCTGCGGCTGATCTACCGCAGCGTACTCGCCGAGACCGACCTGCCCACCCCGCCGGTTGCCGTGCAGCCCGGGAAACTGGCCGGCGCCGGTGTGGCAGACGCCCTGGCCGGCAACCCGGGCAGCTTTCGCTATCGGGACGCCGCCAGCGCCACCCGCACCCTGCTCACCGCCGCGGCACCCATACGTCACCAGGGCCAGGTGATCGGCAGCGTGCTGGTGAGTGAGTCCGGCGAGCAATACCTGTCGCTGACCGACCAGGCCTTCAGCCGGCTGCTGGGCTACAGCCTGTTCGCCATCGGCCTCGGTGCCCTGGGGCTGCTGGGTTACGCCAGCGTTCTCTCCCTGCGCATCCGCCGGCTGAGCCAGGCGGCGAGCCGGGTGATAGCCGCCGATGGCTCGATCAGCGGTGTTTTCCCCGCCAGCAAAGCGCAGGATGAAATCGGCGAACTGTCGCGCCATTACGCTTCCCTGCTGGAAAAACTGCGCGACTACAACGACTACCTGCGCACCCTCAGCCGCAAACTGTCCCACGAACTGCGCACGCCCATCGCCATCATCCAGACCTCGCTGGAAAACCTGGAGCAGGAGCACCAGCCGGACCAGGCCGTGTATGTAAAGCGGGCGCGGGGTGGCCTGGAAAGACTGCGGCGGATTCTCGATGCCATGAGCGAGGCCTCACGACTGGAAGAGAGCATCCGCAACAATCCACCGGAAGCGCTGGACCTGGTGCCCCTGCTGAAAGAAGTGCACGCCGCTTACGGCGCGGTTTACTCGCGGCATCCTGTCAGGCTGGAGATAGACACAGGGCAGGCAACGATCAGCGGTGTGCCCGAACTGGTGATCCAGGCGCTGGACAAACTGGTGGCCAATGCGGTGTCCTTCAGTGAACCGCAATCGCCCATCACGCTGTCACTGACCGGGGTCCAGGACGGCTGGGAACTGGCCGTGCGCAATGCCGGACCGACGCTGCCCCCGGGACTCGCCCAGTCCATGTTCGACCCCATGGTGTCGCAACGGGAGCGCACCGGCGACAGTGTGCACCTGGGCCTGGGACTGCATGTGGTGCGCCTGATCAGCGATTATAACCGGGGCCGTGTCGCCGCCACCAATACAGCCAATCCGCCCGGCGTCGCGGTGCGCATGTGGTTCCCCGCGGAGGAATGACAGGCAGAAAAAAAGGCCTCCGCAGAGGCCTCTTCCAGTGGTAAGGCGCTTACTGGGCGCCACCGGGGTCGGTGAGTTTCTCCATCACCTGGTCGAGCGAGAAGCTGGCCGCTTTCTGCCGCGGCGGATACTGCTTGAAGGTCTCCAGGAACTCACCCACGTAGGCCTGGGCGGGGACCAGCATAAAGGCCCTGTCCAGCAACCAGTCGTAGTACGTGTTGGAGGTCAGGGGCGCGCGCTCGTAGGGGTCACGGCGCAGGTTGAAGACCAGCGGTATCCGCAGGGGCACGAAGGGGTCCATCCAGACGCGCAAACCTCCCTGGGTCTTCTGCTCCATGAACACCAGCTTCCAGTCGCGGTAGCGCAGCGCCGTCAGGTCGCCATCGTCGGAGAAATAGAAGATTTCGTCCCGCGGTGCCTCCTCGGATTCACCCGTCAACAGCGGCAGGAAGTTGTAACCGTCAAGGTGCACCTTGTAGTTGCGGCCGATGGCGCGGTGACCCTTGAGCAGTTTCTCCTTCACATCGGCTTCGCCTGCGATGGCGAGGAAAGTCGGCAGCCAGTCCATGTGGTGCATGATCTCGTTGGAGATACTGCCGGCTTCGATCTGGCCCGGCCAGCGCACCATGGCCGGCACCCGCCAGCCCCCTTCCCAGTTGGTGTTTTTCTCACCGCGGAAGGGCGTCATCGCCGAGTCTGGCCAGGTGTTCATATGCGGGCCGTTGTCGGTGGAGTAAAAGACGATGGTGTTGTCGGCGATATCCAGCTCATCCAGCTTGTCGAGGAACAGGCCGATATGAGCATCGTGCTCCAGCATCCCACAGGTGTAGGGGTCCCTGCCGCGACGCGGGTACATTTCCTGGCACCACTTCATCTTCTCGTCGGAAACATGGGTACGGAAATGCATGCGGGTGCCGCTCCACCAGACGAAGAAAGGCTTGTCGGCTTGCACCGCCTTCTCAATGAACTTGAGCGCCTCCGCTGCAGTATCGTCATCCACCACCTCCATCCGCTTGCGGGTCAGCGGGCCGGTGTCTTCAATCTTGCCGTCCGCCGAGGAGCGAATGACACCGCGGGGACCGAACTGCTCGCGGAAGGCCGGATCGTCGGGGTAGTCATAGTTCTCCGGCTCCTCTTCGGCATTCAGGTGATAGAGGTTGCCGTAAAACTCATCAAAGCCGTGATTGGTGGGCAGGTGCTCGTCCCGGTCACCGAGGTGGTTCTTGCCGAATTGACCGGTCATGTAACCGTGGTTCTTCAGCAGCCCGGCGATGGTCGGGTCCTCCTCACGCATACCCAGCTCGGCGCCCGGCAGGCCGACCTTGCTCAGCCCGGTGCGGAACACCGACTGGCCCATAATGAAGGAAGACCGGCCGGCGGTGCAGCTCTGCTCACCATAGTAATCGGTAAAAATCATGCCTTCTTCGGCAATACGGTCGATATTGGGGGTTTCATAGCCCATCACGCCCATGGTGTAGGCGGAAATGTTCGACTGGCCAACATCGTCACCCCATACCACCAGGATGTTGGGCTTGTCGGCGGCCTGGGCACTGAGCGCCATGCTGGCGAACGCCCCCAGCACCAGCGTTCGGGTAAATTTCAACATTGAAAACTCCTTGGGAAAAGTTGCGGGGAATAACCCAGCTTTCAATATAGAACAGCCAAAGACGGGCGCAAGCTTGCGCTGCGCAAAAGCTGGACAAAACCCCTGAACAGGGAATGCAGACGGGGTTATTCCCCCACAAAGGCCTGTTGCTTGAGTTCCGTGAGCTGGTCCCTGAGGGCCGCGGCCTCCTCGAACTCGAGATTCCTGGCGTGCTCCTGCATCTGCGATTCCAGTTGCCTGAGCTTGCGCGACAGGGCCGCCGGTGACAGCTGGGCCACCTCCGCGCCGAAAGCCAGCCTGGGCTCCGCGACTTTTTTCGCTTTCCCCTTGCCCCGGGTGGGCATGCGCCGGGCGCCCTCCATAATGTCCTGCACTGACTTTTCCACGCCCTTCGGCACAATGCCGTGCTCGGTGTTATGGGCCAGCTGCTTGTCGCGACGACGCCCGGTTTCGGCAATCGCCCGCTCCATGGAGCCGGTGACCTGGTCGGCGTACAGTATCGCCCGGCCGTTTAGGTTGCGGGCAGCGCGGCCAATGGTCTGGATGAGGGAGCGCTCGGAGCGCAGGAAGCCCTCCTTGTCGGCGTCGAGAATCGCCACTAGGGAAACCTCGGGCATATCCAGACCCTCCCGCAGCAGGTTGATGCCCACCAGCACATCGAATTCCCCCAGGCGCAGGTCGCGAATAATCTCCACCCGTTCCACGGTATCGATGTCCGAGTGCAGGTAACGCACCCGCACGCCGTTGTCGGCCAGGTACTCGGTGAGGTCCTCGGCCATGCGCTTGGTCAGCGTGGTCACCAGCACCCGCTCGCCCCGCTCCACCGTTGTACTGATCTGCCCCAGCAGGTCGTCCACCTGGGTGCTGGCGGGACGGATTTCCAGTTTCGGGTCGATCAGGCCGGTGGGCCGCACCACCTGCTCCACAACCCGCCCCGCATGGGCCTCCTCATAGGGACCGGGAGTCGCCGAGACGAATATCGCCTGCGGCACCAGCCGTTCCCACTCCTCGAAGCGCAGCGGGCGGTTGTCCAGCGCAGAAGGCAGGCGGAAACCGTATTCCACCAGGGTTTCCTTACGCGAGCGGTCGCCCTTGTACATGGCGCCAATCTGGGGAATGGTGGCGTGGGATTCATCGACGATCACCAGGGCATTGTCCGGCAGGTACTCGAACAGGGTGGGTGGCGGCTCCCCCGCCTTGCGCCCGGAGAGATAACGGGAGTAATTCTCCACCCCCTGGCAGTAACCCAGCTCGCGGATCATCTCCATGTCGTACTTGGTGCGCTGGGCCAGGCGCTGGGCCTCCACCAGCTTCTGGTTGTCCTTGAGCTGGTCCAGGCGGACTTCCAGCTCCGCCTCGATCTGCTCCACCGCCTGCAGCATGGTGTTGCGGGGCGTCACATAGTGGCTCTTGGGGAAAATGGTGATGCGCGGCACCTTGCTTTCCACCGCGCCGGTGAGCGGGTCGAAAATATAGATATTCTCGATCTCCTCATCGAACAGTTCGATACGCACCGCCTCGCGCTCCGAGTCGGCGGGAAAGATATCGATCACATCGCCGCGCACCCGGTAGGTGGCGCGGCCGAAGTCCACATCGTTGCGGGTATACTGCAGGTCCGCCAGGTGACGCAGAATGCCGCGCTGGTCGATGATCTCACCGCGGGACAGGTGCATGCGCATCTTGTAGTAGGAGTCCGGGTCGCCGAGGCCATATATGGCCGACACCGTCGCCACCACCAGGCAATCCTCGCGCTCCATCAGCGCCTTGGTGGCGGACAGCCGCATCTGCTCGATATGGTCGTTGATCGATGCGTCTTTCTCGATAAAGGTATCCGATGACGGCACATAGGCTTCGGGCTGGTAGTAATCGTAGTAGGAGACAAAATACTCCACCGCGTTATTGGGGAAGAACTCCTTGAACTCGCCGTACAGCTGCGCCGCCAGGGTCTTGTTGTGGGCCATGACAATGGTCGGCCGCTGCAGCTGTTCCACCACGTGGGCCATGGTGAAGGTCTTGCCCGAGCCCGTCACCCCCAGCAGGGTCTGCGCCGCCAGCCCCGCCTGCACCCCCTCCACCAGCTGCCGTATCGCCTGCGGCTGGTCACCCGCGGGCTGGAACCTGGATTCGACTTTAAAGGGACGTGACACCGGCGCTATACCTGCTGGAAAGTGGAAAATAGCCGAGTATTATCATTCACATAGCGACGAATTGCAGCCCGAATCAGCGCCCTGCCCAGATTGCAAAATAATCGCCAAATTGCTGTTGACCCGCCCCCCCGCGATCATTAATATACGCGGCCTCTGACGAGATCAATTCCGCCTTAGCTCAGTTGGTAGAGCAAATGACTGTTAATCATTGGGTCGCTGGTTCGAGCCCAGCAGGCGGAGCCAAATACTAGAAGAGCCCTGAGACGTGGTGTCTTGGGGCTTTTTTATGCCCATTACATCGCTGCTGTGACCTTATTGGACACAGCCATTCACAGGTTTCACTGCGGCTTTTCCTCGGGCATCGACGGCGCCCAGGCCACGCCATTGATGTGGGCACCGCCGTCGGCGAACAGGGTATTGCCGGTCAAATAGCCCGAGCTCTCGCTGGCCAGAAACAGTGCCACCGGCGCGATGTCCGATTCAGGGTCTCCGAATCGCTGCATGGGCACCCCCTGCTCCAGCTGATTGAACATCTCCGGTGCGCTGCGCTTCATGCCCTGGAGGGCGGCACTTTCCGCAGAGGGGCAAATGACGTTGCAGGTAACACCCGTCGCTGCCCACTCCCGCGCCGCCGTGCGCGTTATCGCCCGCAGGGCCTCCTTGGCCATGTTGTAGTGCACGGTATACATGTGTGCGTTCACCCCGTTGAGTGAGCACATGTTAATAATCCGCCCATAGCCCTGCTGTTTCATATGGTGGAAGCAGGCTCGCATCGCCCAATAGCAGCCCATGGTGCCTATGTCGAAGGCGCTCTGCATGGTGTCATCATCCATCCACTCCACTCGCGCCAGCTTCGCCCTGGAGCTCCAGGCATTGTTCACCAACACATCCACAGTGCCCCAACGGTCCACCGTTTCCCGCACCATGTTTTCAACATCCGCCTTGACGCCGACATCCGTGCGCACAAACTGGGCCTGGGCGCCCGACGCCTGCAATTCCTCAGCGGCGCGCCGGCCGGTTTCCTCGTTGTACTCCGCAATGGTGACCCTGGCACCTTCGCGGGCGAAACAGCGGGCAATGCCCAGGCCTATACCGCCACCGGCGCCAGTGACTATTGCCGTGCGACCTTCCAGACTACACATCACTACACTCCTTTTTATACCGCCATTTTTCCTATGGCCTTCGCCAGATTCATAGGCAGGAAAAGCTGCCCGATAGAGAGCAGTGAGGCCTGCCAACTGACCACGAGTTTGCGGCGCCACTGCCAGTATTCTGTAATTTACCGACCAACAAGAACGGAATCTTCCAGTGACGTGGGCAGATGTTCTAATTCATGGATTCAGGAACAATATCCACCACCAGAGCTTTTGCATCACCGCCGCGCCGCAGATTCTACCAAAGCCCGCGAGATCCTGACTGAGCGTTCAACCGCTTCTACTGCAATGCGCTCGTTGGTGCTGTGTATGGTGCCAGCATCGGAAACGTGCAGGGAAAAGGGGTGAAAGCGGTATATCTGCGGCGCCACCTCCACGTAGTGGGCGCTGTCGGTGGTCGCCGTCAGCAGGCTCGGCACCACCAGCGCCTGGGGGTAGGCTGCATTGATCGCGCTCTTGACCCGCTGGTAACCCTCGCCGTTGATGTCGGCCACCGGCGGGCCCGGTTTCCACTGTTGCGCCTCGATCTCAATCTGCCCGTCATCGATAATTTCCCTTACCCCGTCAATTAACTGTTGCGTGGTAAATCCGGGCATCAGGCGGAAATTGACTTTGGCTTCCGCCTGTTGGGAAATGACATTTTCCTTGATGCCGGCATCGAACATGGTGACCGCGGTGGTGGTCCGGATCATGGCGTTTGACAGGGGGTCCCTGGCCATGGTCGACAGCAGCAGCGGCTTGCTCAACCACTGGTTTTTCAGCATGAAGCCCTTGAGGCCACCCAGTTCCGCGCCGACAATTTGCAGCATATCGCTCACCGGCGGACCCAGCTGGGTGTCGAAGGGATTGTCGTGCAGCCGGGTGAGGGCGCGGGACAAACGAACAATCGCGTTATCCTGTACCGGCATGGAAGAGTGGCCGCCCTCCCCCTTCGCCATCAGGGTCAGGGTGACATAGGTTTTTTCCGCCAGGCCTATCATGGCCATATCCCGCTCCGGCAGCAGGGGGTTGCCGGCAATGATCAATCCTCCTTCGGCAATCATGTACTGCAGCGTAATACCACTGTCCTGCAGGTGCCTGACGATATTGGCGGCGCCATCGGTACCGCCAATCTCCTCGTCGTGGGCGAGGGAAAACAGCAGCGTGCGCTGGGGCTGGAAGCCGTCGCGCAACAGCGCTTCCACCGCCTCCAGGGTGGCGATGACCGAGGCCTTGTCATCCAGGGCGCCGCGTCCCCAGAGAAAGCCGTCGCTGACGGCCCCGCTGAAGGGCGGGTGGGTCCAGTCCTGCTCGGTACCCGGCTCGATGGGTACCACATCGTAGTGGGAATCCAGCAGCACCGGTTTCAGTACCGGCTCGCTACCAGGCCAGGTGAGCAGCAGGCTGTAGTCGGCCACGGTCTCCACCTGCAGGGTGCTAAAGGTCAAGGGGTAGGTTTGCTCGAGAAATTGCCGGAACGCCCGGAACTGCGAGTAATCGATTTGCCCCCTATCCTGGAAACTCACCGTCGGATACTGGATCGCCTGCGCCAGATGCGTCACCGCCGGGGAAGCACCGGCCGCCGCTGCACTCTGGCCGTGCGCTGAAATTGCCAGACTCACCGCCAGGGCTCCACTCCAGATTACCTGCTTCACTCGCTACTCCTTTCCCGTCCTTCGTCAGTTCTCGACACACGATAATCTTCCCGGGACCGCAGGGCAATACAGCGTGATGACGGAGTCTACCTGGGCCTTGAATACCAGTTTTACGACCACAGGCTCAAGTGGCAGGTTGGGCTGCAATGGGCGCGAATGCACGATGCCATTGACCATGGCGGGCGCTACAAAGGCTGGGCGCTCACCACCGGTTAGAGGCTATACTGGCACTGATCTGGCGCATGCTGCGGTAGCTACACCCCGGTCAGTGCAAATTACCATGCCACACACCCTGTTTATAGGTGCCAAAACCGGCACATAATGCCTGGATAACCGTTTCGCGCTAACATCAGCATATGAAAACCAATAGCAAATCAGCTCGTGACTTCGCCCTCATCCAGGAGGCCTCTGGCGTACACGTGGGCATCTCAGCCACCCTGCCCGAGGCGGGCCGGCACGCCGCCAGCCTGTTACAGGGTCAGTATGACCAGTGGCTGCAGCGCGACCGCTACCAGGCCTGGGGCGCATTCAAGCGCGAACATTTCACCATTGCCCTGGGCGGCGGTAATACGGTAAAGGCACAGTACCGGGCCTGGCTCACCCAGCACCACAACAGTATCGACTGGCTGCGCCACGTGCGCTTTTTCCTGCTTGAGGAAACCACCGGCGAGACGGGCTGGGAGAGCGCGGAGCAGTCGCTGTTAATCAACTTTCTGGTGCCCCTGGCGAGCAAATTGCGCCGCCAGCGAGGCCTGCGCGCGCTGGCCCGCAGCCTGAACCTGGGCCCCGGTGCCGACCTCAATGACATTGTCGACGCCATGGCCAAGATCATGGTCTACCCCATCAACCTCGCCAATGCTCGCCAGGCGCTGAAGCGCGGGCAGACCCGCAAGGCGCAGCAGCTGGCCCGCCAGGAGTGCCAGCGCTACCAGCAATCCATACAGGAAAAGCTGGGCGCAAGCATGGCTTTTCACTGCGTGGTCAGCGGTATCGGTAAAGACGGTACGCTCGGAGCACTGGCGCCCTATACACCGGAGCTGGCCATACGCGAGCCGGCAGTGCTGTTGTTGAAAAAGGAGTCGGGGGCTTTCAGGGTGGCGCTCAACCGGGGGGTTCTGGTTAACGCCGAGCAAACCTACCTGATCGTGTCGGGATCGCTGAAGCTCAAGGCCCTGGGCCGGTTCGAGATGGAAGAGACTGCCGAATTCGAGCAAACGGTGATGGAAACCCCACTGCGCCTGCTGCGGGAATCCCGGGACGTTGCCGAACGGGTCTACATCCTCGCCGACGAACAGGCGCTGCATTTCGACGAAACCCGCTTTTCCTACAGCGAACGGGGGCAGCTCGTCGAGAACAAGGCGGAAACCCGCGCGGGCGATGAGGAAAACGGCGTCCACATTCTGCTCTTGCACGGCTTCATGGGCCTGTTCAGTTTTGCCAACCTGTTGATTCGCCTGCCCAGCTCCTGGACGGTCTCTGCCCTGCACCGCGGCAGCCTGGCCAAGTTCATGGCTAACGAGGAAATATTCCCTCACTACGCCCGGGCTTTGCGCAAGGCGATTCTCAGCCAGTGGCGCAAGGGGCGTCCGGTACCCATCGCCGGCCATTCCATTGCCGGGGTGATTTCCGACCACCTCTTGCTGTCGCTGCTGAAAAACTACGAAAGCGACATCCCCCCCTACGACAAGCTCAGGGCGGAAGACCGCCAGTTGGTGGACGCCCTGCGCGTCGGCGGCATCATTCACCTGGCGAGCTGGTCGCCCTGCGATGGTCCCAACACCACTGAAAACGTCAAATCCCTCGTCTCCCACCTGCGCCGGGGAACCGAACTGGACTACAGCGGTTTCGAGCGTATCTACCACCAGGATGAGGACGGCAGGCTGATACCGGCCCAGCCCGAAGCACTGGCCGAGAGTGCGAGTAACCTGGAAGGCCTCAATCGGTTCCTGTCGCGGCGTCTGTCACGCCTGCTGGTCAATGCCATGACAGTGGGGCTGCGCAAACTGCTGGATCAACGCCGGGTACAGCGCGGCTTTCTCAATGCTGACATGCCTTACGTCATGCGCCTGGTCGGCCGCCGGCTACTGAAAACCGCGTCGCTGTACGGCATGGCCAAGGAAGTGAACGCGGCCCTGCACAACCCGGTGGAATACCAGCGGCGACACATGAAGGCGCTGGAGATCATGCTCGCCTACGACATCCCCTTCCTGAGCATTGTCCACCAGGACGACTTCCTGGTATCGCCCAGGCGCCATCGGGAAGAGCACGACTACCTGGTGGCCGCCCGCCTGCGCAAGGAAGGGGTAAGCAGCGAGCGCGAGCTCAGCGTACCGGCGCGACTGGTGATCATTCCCCGCGGCCATGAAGAGCTGACCATGGACCCGCTGAACCCGCATTTGCTGGTCATGTCCACCAATGCGGAAGGCAACAGTATGGCCCGCCAGATTACCGCGGCGGTAACCCGCTTCGTCAATGAAAACCTTGTAAGCGCCATCCGCCAGCGACGCATCAAGGCGCTTGACAGTGTCGATCGCTGGCAGCGCAAACAGGCACAGGGCAGGCCCCGCAAAGTAGCGTGAAACCTGGCCCGTGGTTATTATGGCAACCCCGTAACCGACCACAGGACCGCACACAGTGAAAACGCTTTACTACCGCATAAGAGCCTTCGCCGTCACCTGGTTACTGCGACTGCTGCCGCGCCACTCACCGGTGGTTTACAAGGGTGCAGGCTCCGCCGTTACCCTCGCCGGACAGCTCGCCATTCTCGGTATCGACAAGGTGCTGATTGTTAGCGATGCCTTCCTGGCAGGCTCGGGCATCCTCGACGGCATCAAGCAGCAGCTGGAAAAGGACGGTGTCGCCTTCGCGGTCTTCGATGGCGTGTTACCGGACCCCGCGTTTGACCAGGTGCAGGCCGGCGAGGCCCTGCTGCGCACCGAGGCCTGCACCGCGGTGATGGCGGTGGGTGGCGGCTCGGTTCTCGATGCTGGCAAGCTGATCGCCCTGTTGCACACCAATCCCGGCGACCTGTCCGCCTTCGACGGTATCCAGAAAGCGAAAAAGCCGGGGCTGCCCCTGTTCGCGGTCCCCACCACCGCCGGTACCGGTTCGGAAATCACCCTGGCATCGGTTATTACCGACCCCGAGACGCACCGCAAGGTGCCAGTGGTCGACAGCAAACTGATTCCCGGCTACGTGGCCCTGGACGCCGCCATCATGCAAGGTATGCCCCGGGGAATCACCGCGGCCACCGGTATGGACGCCCTCACCCACGCGGTGGAATCCTACCTGTCGAAGGCATCGACACCCGCCACTGAACTGCAGGCGAAGGCGGCGGTGCGACTGATATTCAAGTACCTGCCTCGCGCCTGGCACGACGGCGACGACATGGAGGCCCGTGACGGTATGGCGGTCGCGGCTTTTTACGCCGGCGCCGCCTTTGGCCGCACCTCGGTGGGCTATGCGCATGGCATCGCCCACCAGCTGGGGCGCATCTGTCACACGCCCCACGGCAATGCCAATGCCATGGTACTGCCGGAAGTGCTGGCGGCCTATGGCAGCTGCGCCCACCAGCGCCTGGCTGACCTCGCAGTGCTGGTGGCCCTGGGCAAGCCCGGTGATGCCCCGGCACAGCTGTCGCGGGCATTTATCCAGGCAATTATCGACCTGCGAGCAGAGCTGGAGCTGCCGCTGAAGCCGGAGGGCCTGCAAGCCGCCGATATTCCCGACATCGTCGAGGAAGCAATGACCGAGGCGGGCGATCTATACCCGGTGCCCCGCTATATGTCGGAGGTGGAAATCACCACCATTGTGCGCGGCTTGCTTCCGGCGGCCTGAGTCACTTATTCTGGGTCGCAGCGACGCCCACGACAGGAGAACCCGATGTCCAATGAATTCAATGCGGTCAGTTTTCTCGGCCGCTTTGCATTTGCCGCCGTGCTGGTGTTCGGCACCTACAATCCGACCGACTGGTCCTACATCGGCTGGGTATTCGCCGAAGGCACCGCGTTCGGGCCAGTGCCGGCCCTGCTGGGCATTATCCTGATCATCGGCTGGATCATCTTCCTGCGCGCCACCTTCAACGCCCTGGGTCCCCTGGGGCTCATCCTCGGCAGCGCGCTATTCGCCGCCGTCATCTGGTTACTGGTAGACCTGGGCTGGATAAGCCTGGAGTCGTCGGGGGCAATTACCTGGCTGGGGCTGCTACTGGTGGCCCTGTTACTGGCGGTGGGCATGTCCTGGGCCCATATCCGCCGCCGCCTCAGCGGGCAGTACTCGGTTGACGATGTAGAGGAATAAGCGGGCCTTCGCGGGGCCCGGTTCAGGACGATTTCTCGGGAAACAGCTCTTTCACATTGGAGGTGAGAGCGGGCGCACGGGGCTGGACGTCGGTTTCCGCCTGCCTGTTCCACATGTAATCGTGGCGCACCTCGTGCTCGCTGAAGCCGCTGACCGCCTTGCGCAGCACCGAGGTAATGCCGGCGCAATCCATAGCGTCACAGTAATGCAGCAGCTCGGACACGTAGCCGTGGATCTGGCCGTAGGACAGGCACTCCTCCTCGGCGCGCATGATCATGGGATGGCCGGTGCCGGTCACGTTGCTGCCGAGCAGCAATTCCTCGTACAGTTTCTCTCCCGGGCGCAGGCCAATGAACTCGATATCGATATGGTGACCGACGTGGGTGTCGTGGTCCATCTCGTAGCCACTGAGGCGGATCATCCGCCGGGCCAGGTCCACTATGCGCACCGGCTCGCCCATATCGAGTACAAAGACGTCGCCACCGGTGCCCATGGCGCCCGCCTGCAGTACCAGCTGCGCGGCTTCGGCGATACTCATGAAGTAGCGGGTCACTTCCGGGTGGGTAACGGTCACCGGACCGCCGGCCTCGATCTGCTCCCGGAACAGCGGTACCACCGAACCCGAGGATCCCAGCACATTGCCAAAGCGGACCATGCAGAAACGGGTGCCGGTCTCGCGCTGGGCCAGGCCCTGCAGGATCATCTCGGCAAAACGCTTGGAGGCGCCCATGATATTGGTGGGGCGCACGGCCTTGTCGGTGGAGACAAGAACGAAGGTGTCCACCCCGGCCTTGCGCGCTGCCTGGGCCGCATACCAGGTGCCGAACACGTTATTGGCCACCCCCTCGGCGACATTGTATTCCACCATCGGCACGTGCTTGTAGGCCGCCGCGTGGTAGACCGTCTCCACCGAGAAAGTGCGGTACACACTCTCCAGCCGGCGGCCGTCCTGCACCGAACCGAGCAGGGCCACCATCGGGAAGTCCAGTCCCAGGGTGGTCATCAGTTCGCGCAGTTCGCGCTCGATGTTGTACAGCGCGTACTCGGAATTATCCAGCAGAACCAGCTCGCGGGGACCGGATTTGACGATCTGCCGGCACAGTTCCGAACCGATGGAACCGCCGGCGCCGGTCACCATGACCACCTTGTCGGTAATGCAACGATCAATGAACTCGGGCTTGGGCGGCACCGGTTCCCGCCCCAGCAGGTCATCCAGGTCCACGTCCTGGATCTGGATGACGCTGGCCTCACCGGCCAGCAACTCGGCAATGCGGGGCACGGTGCGGACATAGACCGGCAGTCCCACCAGGGAGTTGATTATTTCCTTGCGCCGTTCCGGGGAGGCAGAGGGGATCGCCAGCAGGACCTGGGTGATATCGTGTTCGGCAATCAGTTGCTCTATGGTCTCCGGCGGAGCCACCTGCAGGCCGTTGATCACCGAATGGTGCAAGCGCGGGTCGTCGTCGATAAAAGCCACCGCCCGGTACTGGTCCCCGTGGTTCAAGGCGGTCAACAACTGGCGGCCAGATTCACCGGCGCCATAGATAAGGACGTTCTCCGACAGGGAACGCAGCTTGGCCTGGTAATAGGCACGAACGCTGAGCCGGGTACCGCCAATGCCCAGCATGGCCAGACCCCAGTAGATGAAGGGCATGGAACGGGGTACATCGGCCTGGGTGAAGAACACGGTCGCCCCCAGTACCAGGGTGGAATAGCTGACCGCGGTAATCACCGCCCAGATCGCCTGCTGCCCCATGAAGCGGATAACAGCGCGATACAGCCCCAGGCGCAGGAAGATAACGGCACTGACCAGGACGGTGAACACCGCACAGAACACTTCTACCGGCCCCAGCTGGAACTCAAGGTGCCCGTAGCGAAAGGCTACTGCCGCCCACATGGCGAAGGTGACAAAGCACATATCCAGGGCCAGCAGCCCTGATTGCTTGATGTTGCGGGGCAGTTCTATCAGTTTTTCCAGACCGTCCCGCAATCCTCCGACAATAGCGGATACAGAGCGCGAAACAATACGGCCCAACAACTGCAGCAAGCGTTTTCCCTCACTCTAACATGGTCTTTCGGTGGCCGTTATGGTGTGATTTTTGCGACGACCTGAAGGGAGATACTAGCGGAAATGCCTAATTTTAGCCATGCCTGCCAGCAGCGGAACATATGCCAAAATTACCAATAAAATTGAATACCCGGGAAAAACAGCTGCGGCCAGGGCGAGAGGAAACAGCCACAGGCCGTTGAGGGCCAACAGCAGCAAAACCACCGGCAGATGCCCGCCGAGGTGGCGGCTCAGCCGCTGGTAAGCGTGCAGCCGGTGGGGCTGGGTGAAGGCCTGCCCGCTGGCCATACGCCACAGCAGGGTAACGCTGGCATCGGTGATAAATACCGCCAGCAGGATCAGCCAGGAGGCCAGGGGCAGGTAGCCCTGGGCCTGGCCCAACAGCGCCAGCGCCCCCAGCAGGAAGCCACTGGGCACACTGCCCGCATCACCCATGAACAGGCGGGCGCTGGGCCAGTTCCAGAACAGGAAGCCCACCTGGGCGGCGGCCAGCAACAGGCAGAACAGCGGGTACTGCGGCGGCGCGGCCTGGCCCCAGGCCAGCAGGGCCGCGCAGCCGCAGGCGACAATACACTGGGTTGCGGCGTAACCATCAATGCCGTCCATGAAATTATAGAGATTGAGCATCCACAACAAGGCGAACACCGAGGCCGCCGCGATGGCCAGGCTGATCGGCCCCGGAGCGGACAATGGATCCTGGATGACCAGCACCGCCACCAGGCAGCAGAGGCCGTACAGGGCAAAGCGCAGGCGCACGCCAAGCCCGCGCATATCATCAAGCACACCCAGGGCGGACAGCCCCAGGGCCAGCGCCAACAGCAGCAGGTACTGCTGCTGCCACGACACCGCCGCCATTGCCACGCCCAGTGCCAGCGCCAGCAAAAGCGGAACGCCGCCGCCGTGGGGGGTGGGCCGGGTGTGGGAACTGCGCTCATTGGGCCGGTCCAGTATTTGCAGTCGGCGGGCGGCGCGCAGGTAGAGTCCGCAACCGACCAGCGACAGCAGCAGGGTTAGCGGCAGGGCGATCACAGCGTGCCACCACTGGCCTGCAGCACGGTCTCCAGGGTTTGCCGTGGCCGCCAGCCAAGCTCCTGGCGCAGGGCTGCGCCACTGTAGGTTTCCACCCCGAACAAACGCTGCCAGGCAGGTTCCGGATGGGGCGAGCGCAGGTCCAGCAGGCGGCAGGCCAGCCGCCAGCCCCATCGCGGGCACCAGCCAGAGCCCGGCCCCAGGCCGCGGGCCCTGCGCAGGGCATCGTAGATCCGGCGGGTGCTGTAAGTCTCGCCATCGGTCGCGATGTAGGTACTGACCCCCGGCTTGTTGCTGGCCGCCAGCATGAGCATGAGTTGAGCCAGGTCCTCGCGGCCAACCATGGATCGCCCGCCGTCCTCGGGTGGCCTGGGCAGGCCGCGCGCGACAGCGCGCGACAACAGGGCGAGATTGCCCCTGGCGCCGCTGCCATACACCAGTGCCGGGCGCAGTATGACCACCGACATGGCACTGGCGGCGAACTCAGCCGCAAGAGCCAGTTCGGCAGCGCGCTTCGAGCGTCCGTAGGGGTCCGCAGCCGCGCCGGATTCGTGCTCCGAGCGCGGCAGGTTCGTCACCACCGGGCCCATTGCTTTCACGCTGCTCAGGAAGATAAACGCGCCCACGCCTGCCCGTGCCGCGCGCCGCGCCAGTTCGATGGTCGCCCGGTGGTTCACCGCCTCGTATTCATCCGCCGGGGCATCGCGGTGGGCAATGCCCGCCAGGTGGAGCACCGCGTCAACGCCGGCCAGGGCCTGGCTGTCGGGCTGCTCTACTGCCAGATCCAGCGCCCGGGTGGGGGTACCGTCGGCCAGCGGCTTGCCGCTGGCGCTATAGGCCAGCAATTCGGCGTCAGCAAGCAGGATCTGCCGGCACAGTGCTGTGCCGATAAAGCCGGTAGCCCCGGTTACCAGGTATTTCACGTCGTGATGTAAGAAAAAGGGGGCATAAGCCCCCTCATGATACGGATGCGCCGCCCTTAATCCAGTGTTATCCGCGCCCGGTTTTTAGCGAGCGTCGATGGGCCAACCCCTTTCACCTCTGTAAGTTGTTCGACAGTGGTAAAGGGCCCGTAAGCTTCCCGGTAGCGGATGATGTCCTCGGCCCGGGCCGGACCAACGCCAGTCAGTCCGGCCGCCAGAGCCGCGGCGTCAGCCGTGTTGATATTCACCGCTGTCTCCAGCGCCGAATCCGGCGGCGGCTCCTGTGCCTGCAGCGGCATTGCCGTGAGCGCGCACAACAGCAGCAACAGCGTCGCCAGTTGCCTGAATGGCTGGAATCCGATGGCACTGCCCGCGGCAGTATTACTAAGAATTGAATTGGTCATGATTGATCTCCCTGATCAGCACTCTGCATCCATGCAGGCATCCGTACCGATAGGGAGTCTAGCAACAACCGAGGACTTAAGGGCGCCAGCGGCCGTATCTGATGATATTCAGCCGCGGCCCAGTTCCCGTTGCACTCTCTGCAGGGCGGCCAGGGGATCGTCGGCGCCCGTCACCGAGCGGCCGATTACCAGGTAGTCGGAGCCGTTGGCGATGGCGTCGGCGGGGGTCAACACCCGGCGCTGGTCGCCGGCCGCATCGCCGGCGAGGCGAATGCCCGGGGTTACCAGGCAAAACTCTGTGCCGCGCTCAGCCCGCAACTGCGGCGCTTCCATGGCGGAGCAGACCACACCGTCGAGGCCGCAGTCCTCGGTCAGGGCGGCGAGACGCATCACCCGCTGGGCGGCGGTTTCGGTGTAGCCCAGTTCCGCCAGGTCCTCGTCGGACATGCTGGTCAGCACCGTAACCGCAATCAGCAGGGGCTTGTTGCGGTAGGGCTGCAGCGCCTCCACCGCGGCCTCCATCATTCTGCGCCCACCGCTGGCGTGAACATTGACCATCCACACCCCAAGCTCGGCCGCCGAGCGCACGGCACCGGCCACGGTATTGGGGATATCGTGAAATTTAAGGTCCAGGAAAACCTCGAAACCCATCCCCTGCAGGGCCTCGACCAGGCCAATTCCATTGCGGGTAAACATTTCCTTGCCCACCTTCAGCCGGCACAGTTCGGGGGAGAGCCGGGCAGCCAGCTCCAGCGCGGGTTCGGCGGCGGGGAAATCCAGGGCGACGATAACCGGGTTAGCACTCATAGTCTGTTCTCTTGCAGCGGGCGGCCATTATTCCATACTGGTGCCGCGAATGGGCCGTACCGTGCCCCAGTACTTGCAGCCCAGGCAGAACCAGTGCAGGTCCCGGGCAGCGAAACCGCAGTGGCTGCAGCGATAGGATGGGCGCTCCTCTATCAGCCGCTGCACCATCTGCTGTACCAGTTCCAGGTCCTCCCGCGCCTTGCCCTCGCTGTCGCTGCCCTGGAGACTGATCAGTTTTTCCAGCCCGCGCAGGGACGGCATCTTCTCCAGCTGCCGGACCACGAAAGTTTCGGCCGTTTCCAGGCCCTCCATTTCGCGGATATCCTCGGCCGCCGCCAGTAACAGGGGCGGTGACGGATCACTGTCGAGGCAATCGCGCAGGTAGGCGAGCAGGGATTTCTCCTCGCCCAGCTCACGGTAACATTTGCGCAGGGTGGGAACCGATTCGCTGATGTACAAGGGATCCTGCTGGCGAATCCGGCGCAGGGCCTTGATCGCCGGCTTGCAGCGGCCGGCATCGTACTCCACCTCGCCCAGCATCAGCGAGGCGCGTACACACTGCCGGTCCTGATGGATCGCTTCCTGCAGCAGGCTGCGCGCTGTCTGCAAATCCCCGGCCGCGTGCCGCTCCGCCGCCAGTTCGCAGTAATAATGTGACAGCACCACCGGCACCGACTGGCCGGTTTCTTCATTGGCCCCCACCGCACCACTGCCCAGCAGGCCCTTGCGCGGCAACAGCTGCCTGGCGGTATCAATAGCCTGCTGCCACTCGCGCTCACTCTGGTAGATGTCGAGCAGGTGCCACTGGCTGGCCCGGCGCTGGGTCGAGGATTCCTGCACCAGATCGAGTAACAGCCGTTCGGCGCGGTCCAGCAGGCCGGCACTGATATAGTCCCGGGCCAGCTCCAGGTGCGCCTGGTGGACCTGGCTGCGGGGCAGGCTGGGACGGGCCAGCAGGTTCTGGTGAATGCGGATTGCCCGGTCGACCTCCCCGCGCTTGCGCAGCAGATTGCCGAGCGCAATGTGCGTCTCCAGGGTTTCGCTATTGACTTCCAGAGCGTTGATAAAGGCATCGACAGCGCCATCGGGCCGGCCGTCCAGCAGGTAGTTAAGCCCCCGGTAGTATTGCCCCGGCAGATCAGGCGACCTGACCCGGGCTTTGCCCTGGCCGCGCCGGCCCAGGTACCAGCCTATGGCGATTGCGACAAAGAAGAGGCCGAAGACAAGATAGTCATTCACCGTCTTTCAGGCCTGCCGTGCGCAGTTTGTCCAGCTCGGCGCGACTGCGGGCCAGCTGGCGATTGGCCGACGCCAGCGCCGTGCGGGTCCGCAGCACCAGGGCCGATGACATCAGCATGCCCAGCAGGCCGCCGACGGTAAAGGCCAGCAGCAGCCACAGGGCCAGGCTGCGCGGCTCCAGATTGACCACCAGCAGATCCAGCGGCACCGGCATTTCATTCTGCAGCGCGAACAGCACGCCAACCGCGGCCATGGCGACAACGAGGGCAAGGTACAGGAGGTTGCGCAGCAGCTTCATAGGAAAATCCGGCCTGGGAGATCAAAAAAAACGGTATGACCCGGGGATCATACCGCCTGAATTCGGGAGGGCAAGTTCACAGGCCCTGTTGCAGCCCCAGGTTGACCCGCTCGCGCAATTCCTTGCCCGGCTTGAAGTGGGGGACATATTTCCCGGTGAGTTCGACTGCATCGCCGGTTTTGGGGTTGCGGCCCCGCCGGGGCTCCCGGTAGTGCAGGGAGAAACTGCCAAAGCCGCGAATCTCGATGCGCTCACCCTCGGAGAGCGACTGGGACATGTGCTCGAGAATCGTTTTCACCGCCAGCTCCACGTCTTTGGCGGACAACTGGCTCTGTCTTGCGGCGATCGTTTCTATCAGTTCACTTTTGGTCATCGGTCTTATCGGTTGTTTTGGCACCGGCTGATTATTGTGGACCCAGATAATATATTACGCAAGTTGTTATTTTATATAGAAAAACTGCGAAATCTCGAGATTTTGCCAATCCCCAGGGCGCGGCGTCGCACCGGACTGTCGTATTCGGGCGCGGGGGCGGGCGTGGGGGCGGGTATATCCTCGCTGCGCTGTCGGCACCGCTCCGCGGTGCCCTCAGTTGGCCTGGAGCCTTACAGCGCTTCGCTGTCTCCAGGCACGCCTTCGGTGCCTCCCTGATGGCTTTCGCGAGGATATACCCGCCCCCACGCCCGCCCCCCGGTTAACGCACAGCCCAACGAAAAAGGCCCATCCGAAGATGAGCCCTTTGCGAAACGACCGGGAGCGGAAACGGATTCCGTCCCGGGGAAGAACGACTGTTTAGTTGTCGTTCATCTGCGCCTTGATCAGGTCGCCGATCGTACCCGGCGAGGCCGTTTCCTGCTCGGACTCTTTCAGGGACTTGACCGCTTCCTTCTCGTCGTCGTAGTCCTTGGCCTTGATGGACAGGACCACGCCGCGGTTCTTGCGATCCACGGAGACGATCTTGGCTTCTACCGTGTCGCCCACCTTGAAGGAGTTACGGGCATCTTCCACGCGGTCGCGGGAGATGTCGGAGGCCTTCAGGATGCCTTCCACTTCGTCGGCCAGCTTGACGATCACTTCCTTGGCGTCAACCTCGATCACTTCACCGCTGACGATGGAGCCGCGATCGTTGGCAGAAACGTAGTTACCGAAGGGGTCGTCCTCCAGCTGCTTGATGCCCAGGGAGATACGCTCGCGCTCGGGGTCGATGGACAGGATGACTGTCTCGATCTCGTCGCCCTTCTTGTAGTTGCGAACCGCTTCTTCGCCCTGCTCGTTCCAGCTGATGTCGGACAGGTGCACCAGGCCATCGATGTTGCCTTCCAGGCCGATGAAGATGCCGAAGTCGGTGATCGACTTGATGGAACCGGCGATCTTGTCGCCCTTGCTGTACTGGGAGGCAAAGGCATCCCAGGGGTTCTGCTGGCACTGCTTGATACCCAGGGAAATACGACGACGCTCCTCGTCGATGTCCAGCACCATGACTTCCACCTCGTCGCCCAGCTGGACGATCTTGGAGGGGTGGACGTTCTTGTTGGTCCAGTCCATCTCGGACACGTGTACCAGGCCTTCCACGCCCTCTTCCAGCTCGGCGAAGCAGCCGTAGTCGGTGAGGTTGGTGATCTTGGCCTTGACCCGGCTGCCCTCGGGGTAGCGGCCGGTGATTTCCACCCAGGGATCCTCGCCCAGTTGCTTCAGGCCCAGCGATACGCGGTTGCGCTCGCGGTCGAACTTGAGGATCTTGACGTCGATTTCCTGGCCAACTTCGACGATCTCGGAAGGATGCTTGATCCGCTTCCAGGCCATGTCGGTAATGTGCAGCAAGCCGTCTACGCCACCCAGGTCGACGAATGCGCCGTAGTCGGTCAGGTTCTTGACGATGCCCTTCACGGACATGCCTTCCTGCAGGGTCTCCAGCAGCGCTTCGCGCTCCTCGGAGTTGGCCGCTTCCATGACAGCGCGACGTGAGACCACCACGTTGTTGCGCTTCTGGTCCAGCTTGATGACCTTGAATTCCAGTTCCTTGCCTTCCAGGTGCGTGGTCTCGCGAACGGGACGCACATCTACCAGTGAGCCGGGGAGGAAGGCGCGGATAGTGTTGATGTCCACGGTAAAGCCACCCTTGACCTTGCCGTTGATCACGCCCTTGACCACTTCCTCTGCCTCGTGGGCAGCTTCCAGTTCTTTCCACGCCTCGGCACGTTTGGCCTTCTCGCGGGACAGCTTGGTTTCACCGAATCCGTCTTCCACGGATTCCAGGGCGACCTGTACTTCGTCGCCGATGCTGAGGGAACACTCACCGCTGGCGTCGGTGAACTGGGAACGGGGGATAACACCCTCTGACTTGAGGCCCGCGTGTACGGTTACCCAGTCGCTGTCGATGTCGATAACAACGCCGGTGACGATGGCGCCGGGCTGCATGTCGACGGTTTTAAGGCTTTCTTCAAAAAGTTCGGCGAAAGATTCGCTCATTACACATTACCTGTTGGTTTGGTCATCCGCGCCTCCAGCCGGTGCGGGGTTGTTAACGTACACTGTGCCAGCGGCCCTGACTGGATTCAGCCGGAGACACAATGTGTTGCCATTTAAAAGGATTTCGCAGCATTTGGCCGCTACATGAGACCTTTTTCTGTCACTTTCTCCAGCACCTGCGCGAACACCTGGTCGATGCCGGTGGCGGTACTGTCGATGACAATGGCATCTTCTGCGGGCACCAGGGGGGAGACAGGGCGACTTGAATCGCGCGCATCACGCTCCTTGATGTCTTCCAGAAGGCGCGGGAGACTAACACTTTCTCCCTTTAATATCAACTGCTTATAGCGCCGTTCGGCGCGCTCCTCGGGGGATGCGGTGAGGAAAAATTTCAGCGGCGCGTCGGGAAACACCACCGTGCCCATGTCCCGGCCATCGGCCACCAGGCCCGGGGGCTGGCGAAAATCGCGCTGCCGCGCCAGCAAGGCCTCGCGCACGCTGGGAATGGCGGCCACGGTTGAAGCGCCGCGCCCCCCCTCTTCGGTGCGAATGGCTCGGGACACATCCTGGCCGCGATACGCTACCAGCACTTCCCCGCTGGCCGCCGCGGTGAAACTCACATCGAGGTGGCGGGCGATCTCGGCAACAGCGGCGTGGTCATCCCAACTCACCCCCTCGATCAGGCAGGCCTGGCCGGTTACCCGGTACAGGGCGCCACTGTCGAGAAAGCGCCAGCCAAGCCGGTCCGCCAGCATATGGCTGATGGTGCCCTTGCCCGCCCCGCTGGGACCGTCGACGGTAATAACCGGCGCCAGCATCAATCGCCGTGCACGCTGATCTGCAGGCCCAGGCCACGGGCCAGGGCATCGAAGCCGGGGAAAGAGGTGGCGACGTGATCGCAGTCCAGCACGTAGATTTCCCGCTCCGCGCGCAGGGCGGCGATGGCAAAGGCCATGGCAATGCGGTGGTCCATGTGGGTGCGTATTTCACCGCCCCCGATGGGGCTGCCACCCTCGATGATGATGCCGTCATCCAGCACCTCATTGGGCACGCCCAGGGTGTCCAGCCCCTCGGCCATGGCGACGATGCGATCGCTCTCCTTGACCCGCAGCTCTTGCGCACCGCGCAACACGGTGCGACCCTCGGCACAGGCCGCGGCGATGAACAGGGCCGGAAATTCGTCGATGGCCAGCGGCACCTGCTCTTCGGGAATGTCTATGCCCCTGAGCGGCGCGTAGCGAACCCGGATATCGGCCACCGGCTCACCACCTGCCTCGCGTTCGTTCTTGAGGGTGATGTCCGCGCCCATCAGCTTGAGGATATTGAGCACGCCAATGCGGGTGGGGTTGATGCCCACGTGGGTCAGCAACAAATCCGACCCGGGGGTGATACTGGCTGCCACCAGGAAAAAGGCCGCCGAGGAAATGTCCGCGGGCACGTCGATATCCGTGGCCCGCAACTTGCCGCCGCCCTGCAGGCTGATCACACCGTTGTCATTGCTGACCTCGTAACCGAAACCGCGCAACATGCGCTCGGTGTGATCGCGGGTGGGGCCCGGCTCGGTCACGGAGGTGCGGCCCTCGGCATACAGTCCGGCGAGCAACACACAGGACTTCACCTGCGCACTGGCCATGGGCAGGTCGTAGTGAATACCGTGCAGTGCCCGGCCGCCGCGAATACGCAGCGGCGGCCGGCCACCGGCCTCGGAGGCGATTTCCGCGCCCATCAGTTGCAGCGGGTCGATCACCCGCCCCATGGGACGGGCGCACAATGAGGCGTCACCGGTGAGTACCGTGTCGAAGGGCTGGCCGGCCAGCAATCCGCACATCAGGCGCATGCCGGTGCCGGCGTTGCCCAGGTCCAGTGCCTGTGCCGGTGGCCTCAGGCCATGCAAGCCCACGCCATGCACCAGCACCTCGCCTTCGGCCACCCGCTCGATATCCACGCCCATGGCGCGAAAAGCCGACTGGGTGGCGAGGGCATCCTCCCCCTCGAGAAAGCCGGTGACCCGGGTCGTTCCCTCGGCCAGTGCCCCCAGCATCATTGACCGGTGTGACATGGACTTGTCGCCAGGGACGCGGGCTTCACCGTTAATGGTGCCGCCGGGGAGTAGTTTAAATTCCATTACAGTTGCTCTCTCGCTTAACGTCGTCCCCGCGAAAGCGGGGACCCAGTAGCCTTCCGGGTCGCTGGATCCCGGCATGGTGTGTTCCGGCACTAATCCTGCTTCCCCTGCCCTCTCTCCGCCAGAATCGTGGCAAACTCATCCCGCGCCGCCTTGGCCCGGGTAAAGGTCGCGTGCATGCCGTCCGCATCCCCGGTAGCGACCGCTTCACGCAAGCGGCCCAGATGCTCGCTGAACAGGTCGATAGCATCCAGCAGGGCCGTCTTGTTGGCGATGGCGATATCACGCCACATGACCGGGTCCGACGAGGCAATGCGGGTAAAGTCGCGGAATCCGCCGGCGGCACAGCGAAAAATCTCCTCGCTGGCATCCGACTGGGCCAGAGCGTCCACCAGGGCGTAGGCCAGGACGTGGGGCAAATGACTGGTAGCGGCCAGCACGGCGTCGTGCTGGGCCACCTCCATGGCGACGACCTCGGCGCCGGTAGCCAGCCACATGTCCCTGACCAGGGTAACGGCGTCGCTGTCGTTTTCAGCCACCGGGGTCAGTATCACCCGGTGGTTCTTATACAGATCGGCCCGGGACGCGTCCACCCCGCTGCGCTCAGAGCCGGCAATCGGATGGCCGAGCACAAAGCCCGGGGGGAAGCTGCCGCCACAGGCCTCCCTGGCCGCCTGATAGAGATTGCCTTTGACGCTGGCGGCATCAGTCACCACCGGGGCCTGCGCCAGACCCTGCAGGCGGGGCAGGATGGAGGCGAGCACGTCCGCAGCCACCAGGGTCGGGGTGCAGATCACCAGGATGTCGGCCCGGCGGATGACCTTATCGAGATCCAGGGTGAAATCATCGATCACCCCCAGTTCCAGCCCGCGACGCAGGGACGGCTCCCGGTGACCGTAACCGATGACCTGCCGGCAAAAGCCTGTTGCCCGCAACGCCCGGGCCAGGGACCCGCCGATCAGGCCCAGGCCGAGGATGGCTACGGTATCTACCCGTTCCGCCATAAGCGCTTACAGTACCGCCCGGGGATAGGAACCCAGGGGTTTCAGCAGGATCGACTGCTCTTCCAGCTCGGCGACGATGGCGGCAATATTGGGGTCCTGCAGGTGGCCCTCAAACTCGATGAAAAACACGTAGGCCCACTTCTCGGTGCGCGATGGCCGGGTGTCGATCCGGGTCAGGCTGACCCCCGCCTTGCGGAACGGATCCAGCAGAGTGAACAGGGCCCCCGGCTTGTTGCGGCTGGAGACGATAATGGAGGTCTTGTCACGCCCCGAGGGCGGCACCTCTTCCCGGCCGATGACCAGGAAGCGGGTAGTGTTGTCGGCATAGTCCTCGATGTGCTCGGCGAGCTTCTCCAGCTGGTACAGGTCCGCCGCCATATCGCCGGCGATCGCGGCCACACCGGGAGTCTCCAGGGCCAGGCGGGCCGCCTCGCCATTGCTGCTCACCGCCTCGCGCTCCACGTGGGGCCAGTGGCTGTCCAGCCAGTTGCGGCACTGGGCCAGCGCCTGCTGGTGGGCACAGATGCGGGTGATGTCGTCCTTGCCGGTATGGCTGGCCACCAGCAGGTGGTGGGCGATCGCCATTTCCACTTCGCCGGATATTTTCAGCCCGGAGTCCATAAAGTTGTCCAGGGTGTGGCTGACCATGCCCTCGGTGGAATTCTCCACCGGCACCACGCCGTAATTGCACTCGCCGGATTCAACCTGGGCGAACACGGCGTCGATGGTGCCCTGGGGCACACACAGGGCGGCGTGGCCAAAATGCTTGATGGCGGCCGCCTGGGTAAAGGTGCCCTCGGGGCCGAGAAACGCCACCTGCAGGGGCTTTTCCAGCGCCAGGCAGGAGGACATGATCTCGCGGAAGATGTGGGCTACGGTTTCCCCCGCCAGCGGTCCCTCGTTGCGATCGATGATGCGCTTGAGTACCTGGGCCTCGCGCTCCGGGCGGTAGTAAACCACCTCGGCATCGGTATCGCCGGCTTCCCGGGCAGCCTGCATCTCGGCCAGCTTGATATCGGCAACCCGCTGGGCGCAGCGGGCCCGGCGACTGATCAGCTGCTGGATTTCACGGTCGATGGCGTCGATGTCCGCCCTGACCTCGTCCAGGCTGCGCTTGTCTCCTGAGTCCGTCACCCGTTGCGTTGCTCGAAGTCCCGCATGAAGGCGATCAACGCGTCCACCGCGTCCTCGCCCACCGCGTTATAGATGCTGGCGCGCATCCCGCCCACCGAGCGATGACCCTTCAGGTTGAGCAGTCCGGCGCCATCGGCCTCCGCCAGGAACTGCTTGTCGAGACTGGCGTCGGCCAGGGTAAAGGGCACGTTCATCAGCGAGCGGCTCTGCACTTCCACCGGATTGGCGTAGAAGTCAGAACCGTCGATGGCGGCATACAGTTTCTCCGCCTTGCGGCGATTGACCACTTCCATGGCGGCCAGGCCGCCCTGCTCCTGCAGCCACTCAAACACCAGGCCCGCCAGGTACAGGGCGAAGGTGGGCGGTGTGTTATACATGGAATCATTGTCGGCGGCGGTCTGCCAGTTGAGCATGGCGGGACAGGTCTCGCTGGCCCGGCCCAACAGATCGCGGCGCACGATGACCAGGGTCAGGCCCGCCGGACCGATGTTTTTCTGCGCCCCGGCGTAAATCACCCCGTAATCAGACACGTTAACCGGGCGCGACAGGATGGTGGACGACATGTCCACCACCAGCGGGGCGTCCGCTTCCGGTACCCAGAAGTACTCCACCCCGCCAATGGTTTCGTTGGGGGTGTAGTGAAGGTAGGCGGCGCTATCCGACAGCTGCCAGCTGTCCCGCGGCGGGATGGTGGAGAAATTGCTCGCCTCGGAACTGGCAGCCACGTTCACCCGGGCAAAGCGCTTGCCCTCGGCGATGGCCTTTTTCGACCACTGGCCGGTTTTGACGTAGTCGGCCACCTCGCCGGCTCCCGCCAGGTTCAGCGGCACGGCGGCGAACTGCGTGCTGGCGCCGCCCTGCAGGAAGAGCACGGCGTAGTCGTCAGAAATACCCATCAACTGGCGCAGGTCGGCCTCGGCGCGCTGGGCGACACCGACGACTTCCGGGCTGCGATGGCTCATTTCCATGATCGAGAGGCCGGCGCCGTGCCAGTCCAGCATCTCGTCGCGGGCTTTTTCCAGGACGGCTTGGGGTAACGCGGCAGGGCCGGCGCAGAAGTTGTAACAGCGGGTCATGTTTTTTCCTTAGCTTGGCACTTACGGCGCCTATAATCGGTAGGTAGTCACTGGATCCCGGCTTGCGCCGGGATGACGTTTCAGTGCTCCCTGGTTTTTCACGGGATCCCGATGCGTCGGACCGCGACTTTCGCCGGGACGAGGTTTCAGCGCTCCCTGGTAATTCAACGGCTTCAGGCTTCGTCATCGGTACCTTCGGCGGCGTCATCAGCGGCCGCGTTTTCTCCTTCGCCGGGATCGGCTGGGCCTGCGCCGTCACTGGCTGCAGGCGACTCGGCAGCTGCATCCACGTCCAGTTCGGGTTTATCTTCCGGCTCATCAATCCGTTCCACGCTTACCAGGAACTCATCGCTCCTGGTGCGGATCACCCGCACGCCCTGGGTATTACGTCCCAGCACGGAAACCTCGTCGGCGCGGGTGCGCACCAGGGTGCCCAGATTGGAGATCAGCATCAGCTGGTCACCGTCGAATACCTGTACCGCGCCCACCAGCTTACCGTTACGCTCGGAGGTCTGCATGGCGATAACCCCCTTGGTGCCGCGCCCCTTGGTGGGGAACTCGCTAATCTCGGTGCGCTTGCCGTAACCGTTTTCCGACACGGTAAGCACGCGGCCACCCTCGCGCGGGATGATCAGCGAAATCATCTCGTGGCCGTCGCCCAGGCGGATGCCGCGCACGCCCCTGGCGGTGCGGCCCATGGCGCGCACATCGCCTTCCCGGAAGCGAACCGCCTTGCCCTCGCTGGACAACAGCATCACGTCGCAGTCGCCGCTGGTGATCGCGGTGCCCACCAGCACGTCCCCCTCTTCCAGTTCCAGGGCGCGCAGGCCCACGCTGCGCTGGCGAGAGAAGTCGGTGAGCGCGGTCTTTTTAACGGTGCCATTGGCGGTCGCCATGAAAATAAAGTAGCCCTCGGTATAGTCCTCCACCGGCAGGATCGAGGTCACGCGTTCCCCCTCTTCCAGCGGCAGCAGGTTGACCATGGGCCGGCCCCGGGAATTGCGCCCGGCCAGTGGAATCTGGTAGACCTTCAACCAGTACACCTTGCCCATGTTGGAAAAACACAGGATGGTGGCGTGGGTGCTGGCAATCAACAGGTGCTCGACGAAATCCTCGTCCTTCACCGCCGTGGCCGACTTGCCGGTGCCGCCACGGCGCTGGGCCTGGTAGTCGGACAGCGGCTGGGTCTTGGCATAACCGCCGTGGGAGATAGTGACCACCCGGTCTTCCTCGGTAATCAGGTCCTCCACGGTGAGGTCGTGCTGGGAGGCGGTGATTTCGGTCAGGCGTTCGTCACCGTACTCGCTGACGATCTCTTCCAGTTCCTCGCGGATAACCGCCTTGAGGCGTTCCGGATCAGACAGGATTTCCAGGAACTCGCTGATTTCACGCAGTTTCTCCTCGTATTCGTTAATCAGCTTCTCGTGCTCCAGACCGGTGAGGCGGTGCAGGCGCAGCTCAAGAATTGCCTGGGCCTGGGCCGGAGACAGGTGATAGACACCCTCGCGCAGACCGTACTGGGGTTCCAGATGGTCCGGCCGGCAGGCGTCTTCACCGGCGCGTTCCAGCATGCCGGTCACATCACCCGGCTCCCAGGCCCGGGCAATCAGCTTCTCTTTCGCCTCTGCCGAGCTCGGTGAGGCCTTGATCAGCTCGATCACCGGGTCGATATTGGCCAGCGCGATGGCCAGCCCCTCGAGGATATGCCCGCGTTCGCGCGCCTTGCGCAGCAGGTAAACCGTGCGCCGGGTGACCACTTCCCGGCGGTGGCGGATAAAGGCTTCCAGGATTTCCTTGAGGTTGAGGATTTTTGGCTGGCCATCCACCAGGGCGACCATGTTGATACCGAACACGGCCTGCAGCTGGGTCTGGGCGTAGAGGTTGTTGAGCACCACATCGCCGACTTCGCCACGCCGCAGCTCGATCACCACCCGCAGGCCGTCCTTGTCGGACTCGTCGCGCAGCTCGGTAATCCCCTCGATCTTTTTCTCCTTGACCAGCTCGGCGATGCGCTCGATCAGCCGCGCCTTGTTCAGCTGGTAGGGAATCTCGTGAATAATAATGGTGTCTTTGCCGCGCTTTTCGTCACTGACCACCTCGGCCCGGGCACGGACGTAGATCCGGCCCCGGCCGGTGCGGTAGGCCTGGATAATGCCGGCGCGGCCGTTAATTATGGCGCCGGTAGGAAAATCCGGTCCCGGGATGTGCTCCATCAATTCATCCACGGTCAACGCGGGATCGGCCAGCAGGGCCAGGCAGCCACTTATGACCTCGGTCAGGTTGTGAGGCGGAATATTGGTCGCCATACCCACCGCGATGCCGGAGGAGCCGTTGACCAGCAGGTTGGGCACCCGGGTGGGTAAAACCGCGGGGATCTTCTCGGTGCCGTCGTAGTTGTCGACAAAATCGACAGTTTCCTTGTCGAGGTCCGCCAGCATCTGGTGAGAGATCTTCTGCATGCGGATTTCGGTGTAACGCATGGCGGCGGCATTATCGCCGTCGATGGAACCGAAATTCCCCTGGCCGTCCACCATCATGTAGCGCATGGAGAAGGGTTGCGCCATCCGCACAATGGTGTCGTAAACCGCCGAGTCGCCGTGCGGGTGGTACTTACCAATCACGTCACCGACAACACGGGCCGACTTCTTGTAGGCCTTGTTCCAGTCGTTATTGAGCTCGTTCATGGCGAACAGCACCCGCCGATGCACTGGCTTGAGGCCGTCCCTGACATCCGGGAGAGCCCGGCCTACGATCACGCTCATGGCGTAATCGAGATACGACTGCTTCATCTCGTCTTCGATGTTGACGGGAAGAATTTCTTTGGCTAAATCACCCATGTAGCACTGTTTCCTTCAGGTCCAGCTTAAAGGCCTTGTTATCGTGTTAGTGTGGTTGCCGCACCCCCGGCAGAAAGCGTCCTCGGACACCCTGGGTAAGCGCCAGAAACAACCTTGCACGCCCCGAAACACAAACCGCCAATTATACGGAATTCGCCTCTTAACTACCATGTTTTTCAAGAATTTCGCCGACAATCGCCGGCACCAGGGGTTATACTCTGCCCCGCCTCGAGGGTTTACCGCCAACACCCTCGCCAGTGGCGAAAATTTGTGCAATTACCAGCGACCTGAACCTGTAAGCGGAAGCCTATGAGCGCGCCAGATAACACCGTCGACACCCTCCTCCACCCGGACTGGCTGGTGCCGGTCGTACCCCGGGGCGTGGTCCTGGACGGGCACAGCCTGGCGATTACCGGCGGGCGCATCAGCCACATTCTGCCCCGCAACTTGGCCGCCGGCCTGCAGGCGAAGGAGGAGCTGGCGCTGCCCGGCCGGGCGCTGATGCCGGGACTGGTCAATCTCCATGGCCATGCCGCCATGAGCCTGCTGCGCGGCTATGCCGACGACCTGCCGTTGATGCCCTGGCTGGAACAGCATATCTGGCCCGCCGAGGGACAGCACGTCAGCGCCGAATTTGTCCGCGACGGCACCGAACTGGCCATTGCCGAGATGCTCCGCAGTGGGACCACCACCTTCAGCGACATGTACTTTTTCCCCGATGCCGCCGCGGCAGTCGCCATCGACAGCGGCATTCGCTGCCAGCTGGTGTTCCCGGTACTGGACTTTCCCACGGCCTGGGCCCGGGACGCCGACGACTATATCAGCAAGGGCCTGCGCCTGCGGGACGATGTCAAACACCAGCAGCTGGTGACGATCGGCTTCGGCCCCCATGCACCCTACACCGTGTCCCGGCCCAACCTGCAGAAAGTCGCCACCCTGGCGGCGGAGCTGGACGTGCCGGTACAGATTCACCTGCACGAGACCCGCGGCGAGGTACTGGCCGCGGTGGAGGAGAACGGCGAACGCCCGCTCGACACCCTCAACGCCATTGGCCTGCTGGGGCCGCGCACCCAGTGTGTGCACATGACCGACCTGGGCGAGCAGGACATGGCCCTGCTGGCGGCCACCGGCGCCCACGTGGTGCATTGCCCGCAGTCGAACATGAAGCTCGCCTCGGGCGCCTGCCCCACCGCGAAACTGCTGGCCCGGGGTGTCAACGTCGCCCTGGGCACCGACGGTGCCGCCAGCAACAACAGCCTCAATATGTTCATGGAAATGCGCGCGGCCGCCCTGCTCGGCAAGGTGACCGCCGCCGACGCCGCCGCCCTCCCCGCCGAGGACAGTCTGTACATGGCCACCATGGGTGGCGCCAGGGCCATGGGGCTGGCGGACGACATCGGCAGCCTGGAGGTCGGCAAGCAGGCCGACCTGATCGCCGTCGACCTGTCCGGCCCCGAGTGCCAGCCGCTGTACAAGCCGCTGTCGCAGCTGGTATACGCCGGCAATGGCAGCCAGGTGAGCCACAGCTGGGTGGCGGGCCACATACTGGTCCGTGACGGCAACCTGACCCGTATCAATATCACTGACCTGCTATCGCGCTGCTCGCAATGGCAGCAGACCATCAACAGCGAACAGATCTGAACCATGACCTCTGAAGCCAACGTCGATCCGGCGGAAATCGCCAAGTTCGAAGCCCTTGCCTCCCGCTGGTGGGACCGCAACAGCGAGTTCAAGCCACTGCATGACATCAATCCGCTGCGGGCAAACTATATCGACCGCCATTCCCCGGTGGCCGGCCAGCGCCTGGTCGACGTCGGCTGTGGCGGCGGCATCCTGGCCGAAGCCATGGCCCAGCGCGGCGCCCGGGTGACCGGCATCGATATGGGCGAGGCCCCGCTGGCAGTGGCAAAACTGCACCAGCTGGAATCCGGCGTGGAGGTGGATTACCGGCAGGGCACCGCCGAGGACCTTGCCGCCGAGCAGGCCGGGAGTTTCGATATCGTCTGCTGCCTGGAGATGCTGGAGCATGTGCCCGACCCGGGAGCGGTGATCAAGGCCTGCGCCGACATGGCCCGGCCCGGCGCGGCGCTGTATTTTTCCACCATCAACCGCAACCCCAAGGCCTTCCTGTTTGCCATCGTCGGCGCGGAGCACATTCTCCAGCTGTTACCGGCAGGTACCCACGAGTATGAAAAATTCATCAAGCCCTCCGAACTCGCAGGCTGGCTGCGGGATGCCGGCCTGGTGCTGGAGGACATGACCGGGCTGATCTACAACCCCATCACCCGCAGCTACCGGCTCAATCCCCGCGATGTCAGCGTCAACTACCTGGTTCACGCGGTAAAACCGGCATGACTGGCGGCACGCTGAAGGCGGTGCTGTTCGACCTCGACGGCACCCTGGTCGACACCGCCGACGAATTTGTGGTGGTGGTGCAACAGTTACGGGCGGAGCACGACCTGCCACCGCTGGAACCGGCGCGTATCCGGCGCTCGGTGTCCAACGGCGCCCGGGCACTGGTCGCCCTGGGCCTGGACATGGACCCGGCGCACCGGCAGTTTGAGAGCAAGCGCCTGCGGCTGCTCGAACTTTACAGCGACGTGCTGGGCAGTTCGGCGCGGCCCTATCCCGGCATCAACGCGCTGCTGGCCGAGCTGGACCGCCGCGGCATCGCCTGGGGGGTCGCCACCAACAAGCCCCGGGCCTACGCCGAACCGCTGCTGGCGCGAATCGATCTTCCCCCCTGCCCCAGCCTGGTCTGCCCGGACGATGTCAAGGACCGCAAGCCACACCCCGAGTCCCTGTATCGCAATTGCCGCGACCTGGACTGCGCGCCCCACCAGGCGATTTATATCGGCGACCACCGGCGCGACATCGAGGCCGGCAAACGCGCCGGGATGCTCACCATCGCCGCCGCTTACGGCTACATCGAGGCCGACGACAACCCCCGGGACTGGGGCGCCGACCTGTTGACCGACGACAGCGCCAGCCTGGCCGCGCTTATCTTTTCTCACTGAACACGGAATCCCAGCATGAACATCCAGCCCGCCCCCGCCGATTACCGCCCCGCTCCCGACCTGCTCAGGGGCAAGACCATCCTGGTGACCGGGGCCGGTGACGGCATCGGCCGGGTGGCCGCCCTGAGCTACGCCGCCCACGGCGCCACGGTCATCCTGCTGGGCCGCACGGAAAGCAAGCTGGAATCGGTATACGATGAAATCGAAGCGGCCGGGCACCCCAAACCGGCCCTGGTGACAATGGACCTGGCCACGGTCAGCGATGAGCAGTGCCTGCACCTGGCCCAGGGCCTGGCGGAGGAATTCGGCCACCTGGACGGGCTGCTGCACAACGCCAGCGTACTGGGCGAGCGGCGCCCCATCGAAAGCGCCTCCTACCAGGGCTGGCAGGACGTGATGCAGGTCAACGTCAACGCCCAGTTTGCCCTCACCCGCCACCTGCTGCCGCTGCTGCAGGCGGCCCCCAGCGCGTCGATCGTATTCACCTCTTCCGGCGTCGGCCGCGTGGGCCGGGCCTACTGGGGCGCCTATGCGGTATCCAAGTTCGCCACCGAGGGCTTTATGCAGGTGCTCGCCGCCGAACTGGAGAACACCAGTGCGATCCGGGTCAATTGCATCAACCCCGGTGGCACCAACACCGCCATGCGGCGCGCCGCCTTCCCGGCTGAAAAACCGACTGATAACCCGTCACCGGAAGCCATTATGGGTATTTACCTGTACCTGATGGGCGCCGACAGCGAGGGCACCACCGGGGTTTCCTTCGACGCCCAGTAGGCGGGCGCCCGGCAGTGTGAAAGGTTCCGCCCCTTATACCTGCCGCGTTAACGCTTGCTGCGTCTGTCACCGCGCTTGCGGAACTGGCGTTCCATTTTCTCGCGCTCTTTCAGCGTACCGCGTTTCTGGTCCTTAAGCGGCAGCTCGGCCATCCGGTACAGGCTCTTCACTTCCTTGGGATCGAGCTCAACCCACTGGCCCTGCTTGACCCGGGAAGGAATGAACACCTCGCCATAGCGTACCCGCTTGAGCCGGGACACGGTGAGGCCCTGGGATTCCCACAGCCGGCGCACCTCGCGGTTACGACCTTCCATGATCACTACGTAAAACCAGTGGTTGATGCCGTCGCCGCCGCCGTCCTGGATATCGGTGAAACGGGCCACCCCATCCTCCAGCATCACCCCCTCCTGCAGGCGCTGGAGCATGGACTCGTCCCATTCGCCCATGACCCGCACCATGTACTCGCGTTCAATATTGCTCGCGGGGTGCATCAGCTTGTTGGCCAGCTCCCCGTCGGTGGTGAACAGCAGCAGGCCCGAAGTGTTGTAGTCCAGCCGGCCAATGGATATCCAGCGGCCAGACTTCAGTTTCGGCAGCCGCTCGAATACGGTGCGCCGGCCCTGGGGGTCCTTGCGCGAGCAGACCTCGCCCGTGGGCTTGTGATAGAGAATACAGCGGGTTTCCTGGGCGGGGGCGGTATTTAAGGGCCGCCCATCCACCTGGATGCGGGCCCGCGGGGTGACCCGGTCGCCCAGCCGGGCCGGTTTGCCGTCGACGCTCACCCGGCCCTGCTCTATCCAGCGCTCCATCTCCCGACGTGAACCGAGACCGGTCCGCGCCAGGACCTTTTGCAGTTTTTCGCCCGGTACTGATTTTTCCCGGGTGTCTGGCGCCGACCCCGTGCTGGTTTTATTTACCATGGTGACAGATACTCAGGCCTGGTTCTCGGGCTTGGCAGCCTCGATATCGTCGCTGTCGCTTGCCGCGGCCGCCGGCCCGGTGGCGCCATCCTCGCCATTATCCTGCAGGCCCATCTCGCCCGCGGCCTCGGCCAGTGCCTCGGCGTCCCGCGGCTCGACCTCCAGGGTGTCGCCCTGCTCCGCGGCGGGCTCGTCGGCCGCCGCCTGATCGGCTTCACCCGCTTGCGCTGGCGGCACGTGATCGGTGCCCCCGACCACGGTCAGCCCCGGGTTCTCGCCCTCGGCGGACTTTGCCTCGCCCTCCGGCAGCGGTTCGCTGAAGCCCAGTTCGGCATTCAGGGTATCGAGATCGCGGATCTCCGCCAGCGCCGGCAGCTGATCCAGGTTTTTCAGGTTGAAGTAGTCAAGGAACTGGCGGGTCGTGGCGTACATGGCCGGGCGGCCCGGCACATCGCGGTGCCCCACCACCCTGATCCACTCGCGCTCGTGCAGTGTCTTGATGATATTGGAGCTCACCGCCACGCCGCGAATTTCCTCGATCTCGCCGCGGGTGATAGGCTGCCGGTAAGCGATCAGGGCCAGGGTCTCCAGCAGGGCCCGGGAGTACTTCGCCGGGCGTTCGTGCCAGAGCCGCGCCACCCAGGGGCTCAGTGCCTGGCGCACCTGGAAACGAAACCCGCTGGCGACTTCCACCAGTTCGAAACCCCGGTCTTCACACCGCTCTGCAATTTCTTGCATGGCTTCGCGTATGGCGGCGTTCTCCGGACGCTCCGGCTCCTCGAACAGTTCGGCCAGCTGGGCCACGGTCAGCGGCTTGCCGGCGGCCAGCAGTGCGCCCTCGAGGATTTGTACCAGACCCGTTTCCGCCATGTTATTCCGACCTTGCCTTGATGTGGATGGGACCGAACGACTCGGTCTGGACGATTTCCACCAGTGATTCCTTGATCAATTCCATTACCGCCAGGAAGGTGACCACCACCCCCAGGCGCCCCTCCTCCGCCCGGAACAGGGACACAAAGGGCACAAACTGCTGCCCCGCCAGGGCCTCCAGCACATCGGACATGCGCTCCCGGGTCGACAGGGCCTCGCGCTGCACGTGGTGGCTCTCGTACATGTCGGCGCGACGCAGCACTTCCGCCAGGGCCACCAGCAACTCGCGCATGTCCACATCCGGATCTGGCCGGCTGCGGTTGATATCCGGCGGCTTGGCGCTGCCCATCCAGGTGTCGCGCTCCATGCGCGGCATGTCCTCGATGTCCTCGGCGGCCTTCTTGAAACGCTCGTACTCCTGCAGCCGGCGGATCAGCTGCGCCCTGGGATCCTCCTCGTCTTCTTCGATCTCGGTGGACCGGGGCAGCAGCATCCGCGACTTGATCTCCGCCAGCATGGCCGCCATCAGCAGGTACTCCGCCGCCAGCTCGAACTGCATGGCATCCATCAGCTCGACATAGTGCATGTACTGCTCGGTAATCCGGGACACGTCGATTTCCAGGATGTCCAGGTTCTGGCGCTTGATCAGGTACAGCAGCAGGTCCAGCGGCCCCTCGAAGGCCTCGAGGAACACTTCCAGGGCCTGGGGCGGGATGTACAGGTCCTTGGGCAGCTCGGTCATGGCCTGGCCCATCACCACTGCAAAGGGCATCTCCCCCTGCTGGGGATGGGCGCGGGACTGGTTCTGTGAGGCCTGGGCGACCGCGTCCGATTGAGGGCTTTGAGCCTGCGAGGCGGCGTCGGAATGGGCTTCCCCAGCCCCGACCTGCGCTTCAGAATTGGGTTCGTTTGCTGACACGGGCCTACCTGTGATCAATTCGTGGCCAGTATACCTGATCAATCCTCAAATGGGGCAATATCTCCCTTGCCGGCGCGTATCACCAGCGGCGTTTCATCGACGAGGTCGATCACGGTGGTGGGTTCCATACCGCAGTACCCGCCATCGATCACCAGGTCGACATCGTGTTGCAGGGTTTCGCGGATATCGTAGGGGTCGATCAGTGGGTACTCGTCGCCGGGCATGATCAGGGTAACGCTCATCATCGGCTCATCGAGGTCGGTGAGCAGGGCCTGGGCGATATTGTTCTCCGGCACCCGCAGCCCCACAGTCTTGCGCTTGCTGTGCAGCAGGCGCCGGGGCACTTCCGAGGTCGCCTGCAGGATGAAGGTATAGGGTCCGGGGGTACAGTGCTTGAGCAGCCGGTACACGGTGTTGTTGACCCGCGCGTAGGTGGCGATCTCGGACAGGTCCCGGCACACCAGGGTGAAATTGTGGCGGGCGTCCAGTTTGCGAATGCGGCGGATGCGATCCAGCGCGTTCTTGTCGCCGATGTGGCAGCCGATCGCATAGGCCGAGTCGGTGGGGTAGACCACCACGCCGCCGCTACGAATGATGTCCGCCGCCTGGCGTATCAGCCGGAGCTGGGGATTGTCGGGATGTATCTGAAAAAACTGGCTCACTGTTTACTCTCGTGCTTGTTGTCCAGCCAGCGCTGCCACACGCCGTTGCCTGCCTTCAGGCGGTCCAATTCTACACCCAGTTCGGGGCTGTAGGGGCCATCGCGGTGGAAATCGCTGCCCGCGGAGACTTGCAGGCCGAATTCCTGCGCCAGCTGCTGCAGGCGAGCGACCTGGTCCGGGCTCTGGCGGCCGCTCAACACCTCCACCGCGCGGCCACCGGCGGCGGCAAAATCCTTGACCAGGCGGCGCATTTTCATGCGCGTGAACCGGTACTTGAGCGGGTGGGCGATGACCGCCACGCCGCCGGCGCCGGTGATCCATCCCACCACCTCGGCGAGCTCCGGCCAGAAGGCCTTGACGTCTCCCGGCTTGCCCTGGCCGAGGTACTTGTCGAAGGCCTCGCTGTGATCCCTGACGTGGCCCTGGGCCACCATCCAGGCGGCAAAATGCGGCCGGCCCAGCTGGCTGTCCCCGGCCTCGGCGAGGGCGCCATCCAGGGCGCCGTGGAAGCCGCGCTTTTCCAGCCGCTGGGCAATTTTGGCCCCGCGGTCGGTGCGGGCTGCATCCAGCACCGCCAGCCCCTGCTGCATGGACGGGTGTTCGCAGTCCATGCCCAGGCCGACGATATGCACTGTGGTACCGGACCAGCGGCAGGAGTACTCGACGCCGGGAACCAGATGCACCCCGGGGTAGTCAGACCTGAGAGCCTGTGCCTCCTGATAGCCGGCGACAGTGTCGTGGTCGGTGATTGCCAGCAGCCCGATACCGGCCGCCTCGGCCCGCGCCAGCATTTCGCCGGGCGTCAGGGCACCGTCAGAAGCGGAGGTATGGGTGTGGAAGTCAATCAGCACAATCTTTACACTTGTAGCTTGCGGCGCCGACACCGGCCAACGCGCGACACAATAAACAGGGGAACGTCCCCTATGGTAACAGCCCAGGTACCCGGCACACCATGAAGCAATTACTGGAATTTGTCCCTATCGCCCTGTTTTTCATCGTCTACCAGTTGAACGGTGAAACCCTGACCCTCGGCGAGTGGAGCTACACCGTCGACGGCATATTCACCGCCACTGCGGTGCTGATGCTGGCCACCCTGGTGCAGGTCATCATCGGCTACGCCCTGAGCCGCGAACTGGAGAAGCGGGCCCTGTGGATGCTGCTGGCGGTGCTGGTTTTCGGCGGCGCCACCCTGCTGCTGCGCAACCAGATGTTCATCCAGTGGAAGCCGACCATCTTCAACTGGGCGCTGGCCCTGGCCTTTGGCGCCTCCCAGTTCATCGGCGACAAGAATCTGATGGAGCGCACCCTGGGCAGCCAGATACGCCTGCCGAAACCGGTGTGGACCCGCCTCAACCTGCTCTGGGTGAGTAACTTCGCCATCGTCGGCGCGCTGAACCTGGTGGTCGCCTACGGCTTCTCCGAAGCGACCTGGGTCAGCTACAAACTCTACTCGGCTATCGGCTTCACCCTGCTGCTGACGGTGCTTACCGCCATCCTGATCAGCCCGCACCTCAAGGAAGAAACCTCCTGAGCCAGAGCACCGGGCACTACATCACGGCCCGGCTTCTACAAAAAACCCGGTTTCGGCGTTACACTAGCGCCGCCTTTCACCACGCTGTCGAGGAAGTCTGTTTTGTTGCGTTACCTTTCTGCTTTCACCCTGCTGCTGGCGTTCGCGCTGCCGGCCACTGCCCAGGACATCCGCTACGTGAGCGACGAGGTCTTCGTGGTCCTGCACACCGGCCCCGGCAAGGAATACCGCTGGGCCGCCAAGCTCACCCCCGGCACCCGCATGGAAGTCGCCAGCCTCTCGGACGACGGCAACTGGGCCCAGGTCACGACTTCCCGCGGCACCAGCGGCTGGGTGAGCACCGAGTTCCTGACCGGCGAGGCGCCAGCCCAGGTGAAACTGCCGGCGGCGGAAGCCAGGGCCGAGCAGCTGGCGGCAAAGAACGCGGAACTCGGTGATCAGGTCAAAACCCTGCAGGCGGAAAAGCTCGAATTGCTGAACCGGGCCAACAGCATTGACTCGGACCTCGGTAGTGTGTCCCAGGAACTTGCCAAGCTGAAACAGATCTCGGGCAATGCCGTGCAACTGGACACCGACAACCGCCGGCTGGTGGAAGAGTCGGAAAACCTGCGCTCGGAACTCGAAATGCTGAAAGCCGAAAACATGCGGCTGCAGGACAAGCTCAACAGCGAGGACTTCATCAACGGCGCGCTGGCCGTGGCCCTCGGGGTGTTCATTACCCTGATTGTACCCCGTCTCTGGCCCAAGCGGCGCAAGAGCTCAAGCTGGGCCTGAGCCCGGTCAACCCCCCAGGAGAACACCATGCTACGCACACTCATTACCTGCTTTTTCCTGGCACTGGCGCCGCTCGCCAGTGCCGAGGACACCCACCTGCCCAACCCGGTGGTCGATGTCGAGACCTCTGAGGGCACCTTCACCCTGCGACTGTTCCGCGACAAGGCTCCGGTTACTGTCGAGAATTTCATGGCCTATGTTGACGCCGGCTTCTACGACGGCACCATTTTCCACCGGGTCATCCCCGACTTTATGATCCAGGGTGGCGGCTTTGGTCCCGACATGAGCGAAAAACAGGCCGGCGACCCTATTGTCAACGAGTCCCAGAACCGGCTACACAACATGCGCGGCACCATCGCCATGGCACGCACCAACGACCCGGATTCCGCCACCGCCCAGTTTTTCATCAACGTGCGCAACAACATGCGTCTTGACTGGACACCCGGCAACCCGGGTTACACCGTATTTGGTGAGGTTATCGGCGGAATGAGCGTGGTGGACTATATCGTCACTGCCCCCACCACCTCGGTGGGGGGGCACCAGAACGTGCCGGTAGAGCCGATCACCATTATCGGGATCAGCCGTAAATCCGTCCTGTGATCGCGCTCTCGGTCAACCTCAACAAGATCGCCCTGATCCGTAATTCCAGGGACACCACTAATCCCAGTGTCCCCGATCATGCGCAACTGTGTATCGATGCCGGTGCCGACGGCATCACCGTGCACCCGCGACCGGACCAGCGCCACATTCGCGCCCAGGATTGCTTCGAGCTGGCGCAGATGCTGTCAGTGGAATTCAACATCGAGGGCAATCCCTTTACCGGCCCGCGCAAGAGTGAGCGCAAGGGGGTCAGCGACTACCCCGGCTTTATGGCACTGGTGCGGGAGATACGCCCCGCCCAGTGCACCCTGGTTCCGGATGCTGACGGCCAGCTGACCTCGGACCACGGTTTCGACCTGACCCGCGACGGCGACCGGGTGGCGCCGCTGGTGGCGGAGCTGAAATCCCTGGGCATACGCACCAGCCTGTTCATGGACCCGGACCCGGAACAGATCCGGCTGGCGGCGCAAACCGGCACCGATCGCATCGAACTCTATACCGAAAGCTACGCCGAGGCCTGCAAATCGGGCCGGGATGTGGACGAGGTGTTCGCCCGCTTCGTCACTGCCGCCGAGGTAGCCGCAACCGAGGGGCTGGGGCTCAACGCCGGTCACGACCTGGACCTGGACAATCTACCGCTCTTTGCCACGGTACCCGGCCTGCTCGAGGTTTCCATCGGCCACGCCCTGACCGTGGACGCCATTCGCATGGGACTGGCCAATGCGGTGGCGGCATACCAACAGGCCCTGGGGAAATAATATGGACGCGCGATTAACAGCGCTGCTGGACAAGCAGGAAATCACCGAACTGGTCTACGCCTATTGCAGCGCTTCCGACCGGCACGACCACGAGCGACTGCGCACGCTCTACCACCCCGATGCAACTGACGACCACGGCGGTTTTTTCCAGGGCCTGGCCAGCGAGTTCATCGACAGCCTGCCGGACATCCAGGCGCCGATGGAAATCCTGCACCACAACATTACCAATGTGAATATCGCCCTGGACGGTGATTATGCCGAGGGAGAAATCTACGTGCTGGCATTTCACCGGATTCGGACCGACGCCCAGCCCATGGACCTGCTGATCGGTGGCCGCTACTTCGACCGCTATGAAAAGCGGGACGGCATCTGGAAATTCAGCCACAAGGCGGTGGTTGCCGACTGGGCCACGGTCAACGCCCCTTCCACCGTGCAGCTGGACCACCCGCTGGTAAAAGGCTCACGCATCGGCAGACCCGGGCCCGAAGACCCGTCCTACGATTTCTTCCGATTGTTCACGTGGGGCCAGCGCTAAGCCCTCAGCGTCCCACCAGGGTGATCATCACCCCCGCGGCCACCGCCGAGCCAATCACCCCGGCGACATTCGGTCCCATGGCGTGCATGAGCAGGAAGTTATGCGGGTTGGCTTCCAGGCCGACCCTGTTACTGACCCGCGCCGCCATTGGCACCGCCGACACCCCCGCCGAACCAATCAGGGGGTTGATCGGCGTGCTGCCAAAGCGGTTCATCAATTTGGCGATCAGTACCCCGGATGCGGTGCCGATGCCGAAGGCGACGATGCCGAGACCGAGGATGCCGAGCGTATTGATATCCAGGAACTTGTCGGCCACCAGTTTGGAACCCACGGACAAACCGAGGAAGATGGTGGTGATATTGATCAGCGCGTTCTGGGCCGTTGATGACAGGCGCTCCACCACGCCACACTCTTTCATCAGGTTGCCGAAACAGAACATACCGAGCAGCGGTGCCGCATCGGGCAGCAACAGCGCCACCAGGATCAGCAGCACCAGCGGAAACACGATTTTTTCCCGCCGGGATACCGGGCGCAGCTGGGTCATCTCGATCCTGCGCTCGCTCTCGGTGGTCAGTAGACGCATGATGGGCGGCTGGATCATCGGCACCAGCGCCATGTAGGAATAGGCGGCGACCGCGATTGCCCCCAGCAGGTCCGGGGCCAGCACGCTGGAGACATAGATAGCGGTAGGGCCGTCGGCGCCGCCGATAATACCGATTGCCGCGGCGTCGGCAATGCTGAAATCCATCCAGCCGATGGAGCTCAGGAAGACGGCACCGATGACCGTGGCGAAAATACCGAACTGGGCAGCGGCCCCCAGGAACAGGGTTCTGGGGTTGGCAAGCAGGGGCCCGAAGTCGGTCATCGCGCCGACCCCCATGAAAATCACCAGCGGTGCCACCCCGCTGGCAATCGCCACCGAGTAGAAGTTGTACAGCATGCCGTTGGCGTAGCCCGCGTCCAGGGCCAGCTGCTGGACAGCGATATGAGCGGCCCCGCTGCTGGCGTCATAAGCGGCGAGCAGCTCCTTGACGTTGTCGCTGGCACTGACGCCAAGCACGCGGGCGAACTCCAGCAACAGGTCCGGCTCCGCGCCGTGCAGGGCGTTTTCCACCGCCGAGTAGGCCAGCCCGGCCCCCGGGATATTGGCGAGAATACCGCCAAAACCGATGGGCACCAGTAACAGCGGTTCGAATTGCTTGCGAATGGCCAGGAACAGCAGCAGCAGGCCAATCACCATCATAAAGAACTGGCCCGGGCCGATCTGGGCAAGCCCTGATGAAATCCAAAGCTGGAGCAGCTTATCCATGGCGTCAGCTTATGCTGATCAGGGTGTCGCCGACCGCGACCGTGTCGCCGACCTTGACATCCACCGAGGCCACGGTGCCGTCACGGCTGGCGCGTACCTCGGTCTCCATTTTCATCGCCTCGAGGATGATGACCACGTCGCCGGCGCTCACCGCGTCACCGGCGCTCACAGTCACCCTGAAAATATTGCCCGCCAGCGGTGCCGGCAAAGGCTCGGCCGCCCCGGCTGGGGCTGGCGCTGCTGCCGGGGCGCTGGTCGCCGCGGGACTGACGGCGGACACGTCGCCGCCCTCGGCAACTTCAACCACATAACTGCTGCCATTGACCGACACCGTGTAAACCTCGGCGGCGCCGGGGGCAGTCGCGGCGGGCGCCGCCGGCGCGGGCGCCGGCTCGTTGCCCGGGGCGGGCTCAAAGGCGTCCGGATTACCGCGGTTCTCGAGGAACTTGAGGCCAATCTGGGGGAATAGCGCGTAGGTCAACACGTCGTCGATTTCACCCTCGCCCCGGCTCAGGGCAATATTCTTCTCGCCAGCCAGTTGCCGCAGCTCCGTCGTCAGGGTCTCCAGTTCCGGCTCCAGCAGGTCGGCCGGCCGGCAGGTGATGGGCTCGGCGCCCTCCAGCACCCGCGCCTGCAGTTCCCTGTTGACCGGCGCCGGCGAGGCGCCGTACTCGCCCTTGAGCACGCCAGCCGTCTCCCGGGAGATGGACTTGTAACGCTCGCCGGTCAACACGTTGATCACCGACTGGGTACCTACAATCTGCGAGGTGGGTGTAACCAGGGGAATAAAGCCCAGGTCCTCACGCACCCGGGGAATTTCCTCCAGCACCTCGTCCAGCTTGTCCGCCGCGCCCTGTTCCTTGAGCTGGTTTTCCATGTTGGTCAGCATGCCGCCCGGCACCTGGGCCACCAGAATGCGTGAGTCCACGCCGCGCAGGGCGCCCTCGAACTTCGCGTATTTCTTGCGCACGGCACGGAAGTAGGAGGCGATCTCTTCCAGCTTCTGCATATCCAGCCCGGTATCGCGGTCGGTGCCCCTGAGCATGGCAACCACTGACTCGGTGGGCGAATGGCCATAGGTCATGGACATGGAGGATATGGAGGTATCGACGTTATCGATGCCCGCCTCCACGCACTTCAATATGGTCGCGGTGGAAAGGCCCGTGGTGGCGTGACACTGCATGTGAACGGGAATGTCACAGGCGGCTTTCAGGCGCCTGACCAGTTCGTAGCCGTCGTAGGGGTGCAGCAGGCCGGCCATGTCCTTGATGGCGATGGAATCCGCGCCCATATCCTCGATACGCTTGCCCTGGTCGACCCAGGTCTCGATATCGTGCACCGGGCTGATGGTGTAGGAAATAGTGCCCTGGGCGTGCTTGCCCACCTGCTTGACCGCGTGCAAGGCGACCTCGATGTTGCGAATGTCGTTCATGGCATCGAACACCCGGAACACGTCAACCCCGTTAACGGCCGCCCGCTCGACAAATTTTTCTACCACGTCGTCGGCGTAGTGGCGGTAACCGAGTATGTTCTGCCCCCGGAACAGCATCTGCTGCGGCGTATTGGGCATGGCCTTTTTCAGCTCGCGAATCCGCTCCCACGGATCTTCCCCCAGGTAACGAATGCAGGCATCGAAGGTAGCCCCGCCCCAGGATTCCAGCGACCAGAAGCCAACCTCGTCCAGCCTGGCCGCGATTGGCAGCATGTCTTCGATACGGACCCGGGTGGCCAGCAGGGATTGCGACGCGTCCCTGAGAACCACATCGGTAATGCCCAGGGGGCGCTTGCTCTCTTCCATGGAGGAACCTCTTATTGTCAAATTGCCAATCAGGGCCTGTGGCGATTACGGTGGCGATGAACCGCCGCGGTGATGGCGGCGACGATTTCCGCATCCGGGGACACGGCACCGGGCGCAGCCTTGCCCTCAGCGGCTGGCGCTGGCGGGGCTTCGGGGAAGAAACGACCGACCACCGCAGACATGACGCTGGTCGCCACTACCAGCAGCGCCAGGAACACCACCACAGTGCCCATGCCGAACAGCATCAGTTCCACACCCTGCGCCACAATATCCTGCTGCATCTGCCCTGTCCGTCATCGCTGGATCAGCCCCGAGCACCTGCAGGGCCACAATTGGGCAACTATAAAACAGGCGCGGGCCGGTTGCCATCACCCGCGCGGGGAACAATGGTGGCCGCTGCCGCGCTGGCGTATAATCCGCCGCCACCCAAGCAGACAGAAATGCCATGAGACTCCTGCTGGCCCCCATGGAGGGGGTGATAGATCACACCATGCGCGAATTGCTCACCGGCCTGGGGGGCGTGGATCGCTGCGTCACCGAGTTTGTCAGGGTCAGTGAACGACTGCTGCCGGCGCGGGTATTTCACCGCCTGTGCCCGGAGCTGAAAACCGGGGGCAGAACCGCCTCCGGGGTGCCGGTTTACCTGCAATTGCTGGGCGGGAATCCCGTCGTGGTGGCCGAGAACGCGGCCCGCGCGGCCGAACTGGGGGCCCCTGGCGTGGATCTCAATTTCGGCTGCCCGGCAAAGACCGTCAACAAATCCGACGGCGGGTCCATACTGCTACGTGAGCCGGAACGGGTCGCGGCAATTACCGCCGCGGCAAGAAAAGCCGTGCCAAAGGATGTACCGCTTACCGTCAAAATACGGCTGGGTTACGAGGACCAGGAGCAGTTTCTCGATATCGTGCGCGGCATCAACGAGGCGGGCGCCACGGAGCTGACCATTCATGCCCGGACCAAACGCCACGGCTATCGCCCGCCCGCCTACTGGGAAGAGATCGACCGGGCCAGGGCCGTCACCAACATACCGGTGATCGCCAACGGCGAAGTCTGGAATCCGGGAGATGCCCTGCGCTGCCGCTCGCTCAGCGGCTGTGACGACCTGATGCTGGGGCGCGGAGCCCTGTGCCGCCCTGACCTGCCGCGACTGGTCCGCGCCGCGGCCAGCGATGACACGCTGGAACCCCTGCAATGGCACGAGGTGCATGCGCTGTTGCTGGAATTCTACGGGCTTGCCCGCCAGCACTACGATCCCGGCCACGTGGGCAACCCCATCAAGCAGTGGCTGGTGTACCTGCGCTGCTACTACCCCCAGGCGGCCCTGCTGTTTGAGAGAATCAAGCGTCTGCGTGACGTCGATGAAATTGGCGCAGGCCTGCGCAGCGAGACCGCAATCCAGGGCCGCCGGCTGACGGCCGCCTGATTCGCCGTCTAGGCGGTGAGGGGCTGGGACTGCGCCTGTTCACGTTCCATGGCATCCAGCTCCTGGCTCAGTTGCTGCAGTTCCCGGCGCACCTGCGCCCGTCGCGAATGTGCCTGCTGCTCCTCCTGCTCCAGTTGCACGGCGATATCCAGCATGTCCTCGTCCAGGTCCAACCCGGCAAAATCAGTGCCCAGGGCCTGCGCACCCACCCCTGGCTGGAACGCGGCAAGCATCAGCAGGCCCGCTTTGAGATCCTCCGCCAGCCCATCGTGATTGCTGTCAGCGATGCATAGCAGCAGCGCAGCTTTCAGCCCCGATTTGGGGTGCGGCAGCAGCGACTGGTCAACAATGCGCCCGGGCAGTGGGGCAGACTCCTCCAGGAAACGGGCGTAATCCAGCACCATACGCTGGGCCGGGAGGAGATCCGGTGCACTATCGGCCCCATCATGCGGGCCCGACAGGCGGATAAACAAGTTCACGTTCTGACTCCGGTGATTACAGCTTTTCAGGCTGTACATTTGACCCGAGCCAGACCCCCGGTGGCATTGCCGCTGGCGCCAGCCACATGGCAGCGGGCGACAATCAGCAAAAAACCCGCTGCCAGGTTGCGGCACATAGCACTGCAACCGCCGGCGGACACTCAGCCCGCGCCTAAAGGCTTGTTGTCAGTCCTCGCTGCTGGCCAGGCTCGCTTCCCGGATCGCCTTGAACTCGACCCCGTCATTCCATCTGGGAAAGTCGCGACTGGCGGCGAGTTCGCTGCCCATGTGATACAGCAGTTGCACCTCCTGTACTGCACCGCGCAGGTCCCAGTCGGGATCGTACTCATCGGAAGGCTTGTGGTAGTGATTCTCGATGTAGCCCTGCAGGCGTTTTTCACCCCACTCCCGACCGTGTTCCTCGCTGGCGGTCGAACGGGTCAGGTAGAGTGCGGGCACGCCGACCCGGGCCAGGGAAAAGTGATCGGAGCGGTAGTAGAAACCTTTCTCGGGGAAGGGTTCCTGGACCAGCTCGCGGCCCTGTTTTTGCGCGGCCCTGAGAAGATAGTTCTCCAGTTCACTGTTGCCGAAGCCGACCACGGCCACCTCGCTGGTGGGGCCAATCTGGCCCGCGGCGATATTATCCATGTTGAAATTGGCCACGGTCTTGTCGAGGGCAAAGATCGGGTTCTCCCCGTACCAGCGCGAGCCGAGCAGCCCTGATTCCTCTGCAGTGACCGCCAGGAACAGCACTGAACGCTCGGGCGGCTGCGCCTGTTCGGTGAACAGTCTGGCCAGCGAGAACAGCCCCGCGGTGCCGGAGGCATTGTCGCTGGCGCCGTTGTAGATATTGTCGCCGTCGGTTCCGGGGCGCACACCCAGGTGATCCCAGTGCGCGGTATAAATCACCACTTCCCCAGGGTACTTGCTGCCGGGCAGCAAAGCCGCCACGTTGTGGCTGGTCTTGTTACTGACTTCGTTGTCGAGCCTTACCGTTGCGGTGATATCAGCCAGGGGAAAGGGCTTGAATCCCGGCCTGGCTGCTGCCGCACTGGCCTCGGCGTAGTCCACCCCGGCGGCTGCGAACAGGTCCTGGGCCTGTTCCAGCGGTATCCAGCTTTGCACCGCCACGCTGTCGGCCCTCCTGTTTTCCGAGGTCAGGCCAATCTTGGCGGACATGCCACCATTGCGCACCACATCCCAGCCGTAGGCTGCCGGCGCGGTCTCGTGAACGATAATCACCCCGGCCGCGCCCTGGCGAGCAGCCTCCTCGAACTTGTAGGTCCAGCGGCCGTAGTAGGTCATGGCATTGCCATTGAATACCTGCGGATCACCCGTCGCAAAGCCCGGGTCGTTGATCAGCACCACCACGGTTTTGCCCTTCACATCGATGCCGGCGTAGTCATTCCAGTTACGTTCCGGGGCGTTAATGCCGTAGCCGACGAAGACCAGGGGGGACTCATCGAGTTCGGTGACGGTCATCTGGCGCTCGGTAAACACCACCATCTCGTCGCCAAAACTGAGATCGGCGTTGTAGTCAGCCCCGCGCAGCGACAGCACCGCGTCGTGGGCGGTTTTCACCGCCGTGATCGGCACTTCCTGGAACCAATCCCCGTTATTGCCGGGCTGCAGGCCCAGGGCCTGGAATTCCTTGACCAGGTAGGCAATGGTCTTGTCCTCGCCCGGGGTGCCCGGTTCCCGCCCCTCGTAGGCATCCGACGCGAGTTCGGCGATATGGCGATGCAGTTCCGCTTCGATCGTCTGTGCCGCATCAGGGCCCGGCGCGACAGCAGCAACGCTGTCGCCAGGCGGGGTGGACTGGGAACTCTCCCCGGAACAGGCGCCAAGTGCCAACAACAGGCTGGCCAGCAACAGTGTGGTTTTCATTCGCATTCTCCATCACGGTGATACAGGCGGCCATGATACTGGCATTAAGCGTGCTGCGCACGGACGGATCCGCTGGCCGTTTGCATCCGCCGCGCCCGCTGACGTTTAATACCACCTTCAGCAACCCTTGCCCGGCGGGTCCCGGCACACAGGAAATACAGCTTATGACCACCAGCATCGCCGTCGACCCGGCCACCGATACGGGATTCTTTGGCCACCCCCGGGGACTGTTCGTCTGCTTCGCCACCGAACTGTGGGAACGTTTTTCCTTCTACGGCATGAAGTACCTGCTGTTGCTTTACCTGACCAAGTACCACCTGTTCAGTGACGCCAATGGCCTGGATGTGCTCGGCAGCTATGCCGCGCTGGTGTTCGCCACACCGGTGATTGGCGGGCTGCTGGCCGACCGCTACATGGGCATGCGCAAGGCGGTGATTTTCGGGGGTCTGCTGCTGGTGCTGGGCCACCTGGGCATGGCTGTGGAAGGAAAGCAGGCGCACACAGTGGGTGACGAGATCGTCAGGGACGAAGCCGCGCTGCAGGTCTTCTACCTGTCGCTGGCCCTTATCGTGGTCGGCGTCGGTTTTCTCAAGCCCAACATTTCCACCATCGTCGGCAGGCTCTATGCGGAGAATGATCCGCGCCGGGACTCCGGCTTTACTATTTTCTACATGGGTATCAACATCGGCGCTTTCGCCGCCACCCTGCTCTGCGGCTACCTGGGGGAGACCCTGGGCTGGGCCTACGGGTTCGGCGCCGCCGGCATTGGCATGCTGCTGGGGCTGGTTACCTTCATCAATGGCCAGAAACACCTGCACGGCCATGCGGAGCCCCACGACCCGCAGTTGCTCCGGGAAAAGTCGGCCATCGGCATCAACCGCGAGTGGACGATTTACCTCAGCGCGCTGATCGGTGTCGCCGTCATATGGCAAATGCTGCAGTTCCACGCCGCCGTGGGCATAACCCTGAACCTGATCTCTGTGGTCGTACTGCTGGGCCTGGCCTGGTTTATCGTCACCCAGTGCGATGCCATAGAGCGGCAGCGAATGATCGCCCTGGTGATACTGACCCTGTCCACGGTGGTGTTCTGGGCGCTGTTCGAGCAGGCTGCCGGTTCCATGACCCTGTTCGCCGACCGGGTGATGGACCGGGAGATATTCGGCATCCAGCTTACCGCCGCCCAGTACGGCTCCCTCAACTCGATGTTCATTTTCCTGTTGGCGCCGCTGTTCGCCTGGCTGTGGACAACACTGGGGCGCCGGGGCCTGGAGCCCAGCACGCCGGTAAAATTCGCACTCGGCATCGGCCAGGCGGGATTGGGCTTTGGTGCGCTGGTACTGGGCGCCGCCAACCCCGACCAGGCGGGCATGGTCACCGGATACTGGATGGTACTGGCCTACCTGCTGCACACCAGCGGCGAATTGTGCCTGTCACCGGTGGGCCTGTCCGCCGTCACCAAGCTGGCGGTGCCCCGGGTAGTCGGCGTCATGATGGGTGCCTGGTTCCTGGCAACGGCTTACTCCGAGTATGTCGCCGCACAGCTATCGAAACTGGCCGCCGTGGAAACCGTTGGCGGCAGCGTCGATGACGTTGGCGCGGCGCTGGTCAGTTACACCAGCCTGTTCGGTGACCTGCTCTATCTCGGGCTGGGTTTTGCGCTGCTGCTGCTGCTGATCTCACCGCTGCTGCGCAGGATGATGCACGGAGTGCACTAATCCGCAATCAGGCCTTGGCAGGGACTGGCCTGCGCCCTTACATTGGGTACATAGAACAAACAGGGGACATTGACGCGAGGTGAACAGGTTCAACCTCACGTTCCGGGGCGAAATTCTGCCGGGCAAGGACCCGGAGCAGGTGAAGGCCCGCTTTGCCCGGTTGTTCGGTATCACCGACCCGGAACGGCTGGAACACTTCTTCACCGGTGAGACCATCATTCTGCGCCGTAACCTCGATCGCAAGGTCGCCGGGGAGTATTACCAGAAACTGCACAAACTGGGTGCAGAGGCGGAGCTGGTCAAGGTGACTGCCGAGACTGACCTGCCCAAACCTGCCGCAACACCCGCCAGCAAAAATGACAACGCCCATGCCGACTGGGAAACCGCCAGGCAACAGGCCGAGCGCGAGGCCCTGGCGAGAAGAACCAGGGGCACGGCCCAGCGCAGGGAGTTAGAGCGCGAGGAGGCGGAGCGCAAACGACAGGCTGAGGAGACCGAGCGCAAGCGCCAGGCCGAGGAAGCAGCCCGACTAAAGGCCGAGCAGGAGGCCGCGGAAAAACGCGCCGCGAAAGAAGCCGCCCGGCGCCAGGCCGAGGAAGCGGCGCGACTAAAGGCTGAACAGGAGGCGGAGCGAAAGCGCAAGGCCGAGGCGGCTGCGCGCAGGAAGGCGGCCGCCGCCGAAGCGCGCCGGCAGGAAGCGGAAGCAGCCGCGCAGAAAAAAGCGGCGGAAGAAGAAAAACGCCGCCAGGCGGCGCAGGCTGCGGCAAAGAAAAAAGCCGCCGAGAAGGAAAAAAGACGCGTCGCCGCCGAAAAAGCGGCGCGGGAAAAGGCCGCGGCCGAGGCGGAGCGCAAACGGCGCGAGGCGGAAGCGGCGCGGATTGCAGCAGAGGCCGCAGAACAGGAGCGCCAGGAAAAAGCCGCGGAGGCGCGGCGCAGGGCCCGCGAGCAACAGGAGCAGAAACGGCAGCGCGAACTGGAGAAAAAACGCCGGGCCAAAGCAGAGGCGCGACGCAAGGCGGAGGAAAAAGCAGCCCGCCGCAAGCAGCGCGAGGCAGAACAGGCCGCGCAGGCCAGGGCAGAACAGGCCCGTCGCCAGGCAGAGCAGGAAGCGCTACAGCGGGCACGGGAGCTGGAGGAAAGAGCCATCGAACGTGGCGCCAGGGCGTTGGCGGCCACCGGTGCCATCAGGGCCACCCGGGCCAGAGTCAAGTCACGGCTGGAGTTGCCGCGGCGCAGCACCGCTTATCATGCCGGCAAGGCCAGTCAGTCCCGGACAGCGCCAAATCTGTATCAGCTGCGACCATTCCGCAACACCACTGAAGTCAGGGAACGGCCGGCGCTGGCCCGGGAAAAAAAACGCAGGGCCCTGCTCACCGCGGCTACCGCGCTGGCCCTGCTGCTGATACTCCTGGGGCGTTTGCTCGCCCTGACACCGGCCGCAGATGTAACCGGTCCCACAGCGCTTGCCGCCAGTACCGGCGGGGAGCTTGCCGTGCTGGCCGGAAAAGAACTGTTGCTGCACGATCGGGCCGGGGTGAGCACAACCGCGATCCCCGCCCGGGAACTGGGACTGACTGCCCTGTCACCGCCCCTTGCCTATACCCCCGCCGGGGAACTATTGCTGACAGCGCAGGCACTGGAGGATCCCACCGCAGGCTCGCAACTGTGGCAGTGCAGCCTGGACGACCGGCAATGCGTAGCCATGGCAAGAACGCAGGCGCCGGATGCGCTGAGCGTACACCCGCTGAGCGGCGAGTTGTTTGTCGCCGACGTTGCCGGCCAGTCACTGGCCAAGCTGGCGGCGGACGGCACCAGGCTGGCCGACACCGACAGGCCGCTGGCCGCAAACCCTGTGCTGCGCCTCAATGCAGGCCTGCTTTTGGTCAATAGCAGCGAGGGTCCGGCAGTGTCGGTGCTGCGCTACGAGGACCGGGCCTTCGGCCAGCAACTCGATGAAATACTGCTACTGCCGCCCAGCGCGCTGGAAGCAGAACTGAGCCGGGTCTGGGATTTTGCCAGCAGCGACAGCCACTGGTGGGCCATCCTCTACAACCCGGCCAGCGGCGCCAGCGGCCTTTACCTGTTCGACCACGACTGGAAATTCATCAAGCAATTAGCGACCCGGCAGACCACAAGCCCGGGGCAGCTGGTGAACTGGGGCAACAAAATCCTGCTCTATCATCCGCAGCAGGCGCAGATACTGCGCTTCAGCGCTGCCGGCAAGGCCGAGGCGCCACTGGTGTCCGAGTCACTGCAGACCATGATCGAAACCAGGGCCAGCGCACAGCGACTGACCCGTCTGGCCTGGTCGCTGGCGCTGATCCTGCTGCTGGGCATCGTCCTGGTGAGCCTCGCCCGGGCCTACCTGCAGGCCGCGAGAGCCCTGGTCTACAGGGGCAGGCCGAGCAGCGGTGCCGCACCGCTGGACGATATCGCCGACGATATCAGCTGGATCGATGCCGTCGCGACTCGCCCGCAGCAGCTCAGGCACGCCAATGTGGCACTGGCGGTAGTGGCCCTTGCCGTTGTCATCCTGCTGGTGGGGCTTGGCGTTAGCCTGGCCACCCTGGTGGGTGCCATACTGGTTCTCTGCGGCCCTTTGCTAGCCCTGCAGCTACTGCTGCGCAGCGAGCGCGACTACCTGGGCAGCTGGGAAGACCACCTGGTGCTGGTGGATCACCGCCGGCTCTATCACCTGGCCAGCGGAGCCCGGATACAGTATCGCGGCCCCTTCCTGCTGGTTGACGATGTGGTGGTATTTACCGGCACGCCCCTGCTGCCGGCCCTGGACGCACAGGCAATCAACCGGGAAATCGCGCCCCTGGCCCAGGCGGGGGTCCGGGTCGACCGCAAGACCCTGCTGGTCAAGTTACTGCAAAGCCACCACCCACTGGCCCGCGGCGGGCAGGTGGCAGGACTGTGTATGCTCGCCGGGCTGCTGGTAATGATTCTCGGGCAGCTGCCCTGGCAGGGTTAGAGCCGCGGCGCGAATCAGATATACTGGAGCCAATGCCTTTCGGACCCCTACCAGCATGAGCGACCCCAGCGCCCCCCGCGTATCTCTGTTCGTCACCTGTCTGGCGGATCTCATGCGACCCTCGGTCGCCTTCGCCAGCCTCCGCCTGCTGGAACAGGCCGGGTGCATCGTCGATGTTCCTCAGCGGCAGACCTGTTGCGGCCAGCCCGGCTACAACGCGGGGGAATACGAGTCAGCCGCGGTGCTTGCCCGGCAATTTATCGAGCAGTTCGAGGCCGCGGAATATGTGGTCGCCCCCTCCGGTTCCTGCGCCGGTATGGTGCGCGAGCACTACCCCCGCATACTGCAGGGCGAATGGCGGCGGCGGGCCCTGGCACTGGCGCAGAGAACCTGGGAGCTGACCAGTTTCCTCACCGAAGTGGTCAAACTGGACCGCGCCCCGGCGGTGGTCACCGAATTGCCGGCCATAACCTACCACGACAGTTGCGCCGGCCTGCGCGAACTGGGAATCAAACAACAACCCCGGGAACTGCTGCGCAAGCTCTGCCAGGTAGACGTTAAGGAGATGCAGCAAACGGAAGTGTGCTGTGGTTTTGGCGGAACGTTTTGCGCCAAAATGCCGGAGATTTCCGCAAAAATGACCGACGATAAACTGCGCAACGCCACCGCGACCGGCGCTGCCATGCTCACCGGCGGCGACCTCGGCTGCCTGCTGAGTATCGCTGGCCGGGCCCGCCGCGAAGGTATCGATATCGAAGTCCGGCACGTGGCAGAAATCCTGGCCGGCGATCTATACTCACCGGCTATCGGCGAGGGAGAGTAGGCCCGGTGGAACTGCAAAGCCAACACTTCCACAGCAAGACGCTGGATGCGCTGGCCGACAAGGCCGGGTCTGCGCAGCGCGACGCGATGGCCCTGTTTACCCCCATCGTCCGCAATGCTGCCGTGCAGCAGTTCGGCGATTTCGAGGCCCTCAGGCGGCACGTCAAACGCCTGCGCCAGCACACCCTGGATAACCTCGACTATTACCTGGCGCGGTTTGAACTGGAGGCCTGCAACAATGGCAGCCAGGTGCATTACGCCGACTCCGCCACCGAACTCAACTCCATCGTCCTCGACATTTGCCAGCAGCACGACGCCCGCAAGGTGGCCAAGGGCAAGTCCATGGTCACCGAGGAAACCGGCCTCAACGACTACCTGATGCGCGGTGGCCTGGAGGTGACCGAAACCGACCTGGGCGAGTACATCATCCAGCAGGCCGGCGAAACGCCCAGCCACATAGTCGGTCCGGCCCTGCACAAGTCGAAAGCGCAGATACGACAGCTGTTCCAGGAAAAACACGACCTGGGCGAACGCGAACTGGAAACCACCAGCGACCTGGTGGGCGAGGCCCGGGCGGTACTGCGCGACAAGTTCCTGCAGGCCGATGTCGGCATTATTGGCGCCAATGCCCTGATCGCTGAAACCGGCTATTCCATGCTGGTAACCAACGAAGGCAATGGCGATCTCTGCGCCAACCTGCCCCGGGTACTGATCATCTGTACCACCCTGGATCGAGTCCTGCCCAGGGGTGAGGACGCCACTGCCGTGCAACGGCTGCTGGTGCGTTCCGCCACCGGGCAGCCGCAAACCTGCTACACCAGCTTTTACTCGGGGCCGCGCCGCGAAACCGAACTGGACGGCCCGCTGGAAACCCACATCGTCCTGCTGGACAACCAGCGCAGCGACATTCTCGCCAGCGACTACCGGGAAATGCTGCAGTGTATACGCTGCGGCGCCTGCCTGAATCATTGCCCGATCTTCGCCGCCAGCGGCGGCCACAGCTACGGCTGGGTTTACCCGGGGCCGATGGGCTCGGTGCTCACCCCGCTGCTCAACTCGCTGGAAGACGCCGAGGCCCTGCCCAATGCCTGCACCAGTTGCGGCCGCTGCGCCGAGGTGTGTCCCGCGGACATTCCCCTGCCCGACCTGCTGCGCGACCTGCGCCACCAGCAAAGCGAGGAAAAAATCGGTTCGCCGCGCTGGCGTGCCGGACTGCGCCTGCACGCCTGGCTGGCGGCCAGGCCGGGACTGTACCAGTTCCTCACTGCCCGGGTGATGTCGATCCTGAGCCGCCTCGGGCGCCGGCAAGGCCGTTTCCGCAAATTGCCCTTCGCGTCGGGCTGGACCGGCCAGCGGGATTTCCCGACTCCCCAGGGCGGCAGCTTCATGCAGCAATACAAGGGCCGGAGGGGCGGCCATGAGTAGCGACAGCCGCTCCCGGATTATGGCCCGCATACGCCACGCCAGCCGTGGTCAGGACGCCGCCGCCATCGCGGCGGAACTGCAGGGTTTTGGCGTGGCCCCGGCGGCGGCATTGCCGCACGATGATACCTGTATCGCCTTTATGACCAACGTCCTGCGCAACCAGGGCAGTATCGAAGTGGCCCCCGGCCGGGTCGATGTGGTCAAGGCGGTGGGCCAGTACCTCTATCGCCACTACCGCAGCCACCGGCTGGTGGCGGGTAACGACCCCCACCTCGCCGCCATGCCCTGGCGCGACGGCGGCGTGCTGCCGCGCTTTGGCGAAATTGAACCCGGCGAGCCGGTGGCGCTGAGTTACGCCCAGTGGGGCGTGGCGGAAACCGGGGCGACGATATTCCTGACCGGCAGGAATAACCCCGCCCGCAATAACCTGCTGCCGGAGCACCACCTGGTGGTGCTGGACGTGGATCGCCTGCTGCCGGACCTGGAGTCACTGTGGCAGCAGCTGGAACCCGCATTCGCCGGGGCAGACAGGCCCCGTGGCCTGTTCTGTATCGCCGGCCCCTCCAGTACCGCGGATATTGAGGCGCAGCTGGTCTGCGGCGCTCATGGCCCCAGGGCCTGGCATGTGATCGTGACCGGCGAGGTACGCCAGGAACAACTGGATGTCGCCTCGGCCATTCACGCCGCGGCTGGCAGCACCGGCGCCGGTTAGGCCTGCGGCCGGGCCAGCGCCGGCGCGAAGCTACAGTGGCGTGTAATCGAATTTCTGGCCGCCCAGGGCCGCCTCATACATCAGCCCGCCCTTGGCGAGGGTAAATATCGCCATGCCCTTGCGGTAGCCGCCATGGCTGGTGGTGGCGTTGTTCTGACCGCCGCTGGCGCCGGCGGCAACACCGCCACCGGTATTGGCCTCGGCGGAAACGCCGGCGGTGATCGCCACCGCGGTGGCCTGGGCACTGAACTCAAAATTCCCGGTGGTAAACTCGCGAAAGGCCCGCTGGTCCTCGAAGAACACAATCTGGCTGTAGGCCTGGCCGCCCAGCTGGAAGCCGACGGTGACCTGGGTCATGGTGGTGTTGCCCACATGCTGCCCGGCGGCGTATACCCGGCCCCGGCCGTGGGCGCCGCCAATACCGATGCCCCCCTTGCCGATGGTGGGGAATATCGCATAGCCGTAGGCGCTGTTGAAATAGTTGGCGCTGTCGCCAGCCGACCTGAACGCTGCAATGGCCTTGTCGTAATTGTCCTGTGCCCAGGCGCCCTGCCCCAGCAGGGTCATAACCGCTACCAGGACGGTAATCTTGAAAACTCGATACATACGCAACCTCTGGATATAAGGGAGGGAATCGCCCCGGACCGGGGCACGCCAGTGGCAGCGGCTGCCACCCGCCAGAACCTGTCAGCCGGTGTTGCGCATTCCAGCGGCAATACCGGCAATGGTCACCATGATGGCGCGTTCCAGCCGGGGCTCCTCGTGCTGCCGGTTTCGTTTGAGCAGTTCCGCCTGCAAAAAGTTCAGTGGGTCGGTGTAAATATTCCGCAGCCTGATGGATTCGGCCGTCCAGGGCTGGTTTGCCAGCAACTGGTCGCTGCCGTCAATCTCCAGCACCGTGGCCATATCAGCCCGTAACTGCTGGCGCAAGCTGTCGCCGATAAAAGCCAGCTCTGGCGGCACCAGCACCTGGTCGTAGTAGGCGGACAGCTCCACATCGGCCTTGGCGAACACCATTTCCAGCATGGACAGGCGGGTGGCGAAGAACGGCCAGTTGGCCGCCATTTCGCCGATCAGCGCAGCGCGACCACTGCTGCGAGCACTGGCAAGCGCCGCCCCGGCCCCCAGCCAGGCCGGCAGCATCAGCCGGTTTTGCGACCAGGCAAATATCCACGGGATCGCCCGCAGGCTCTCGATGCCGCCGCCGGCCTTGCGCCGCGCCGGACGGGACCCCAGCGGCAGCTTGGCCAGCTCCTGCTCCGGGGTGGCATGGCGGAAATAGGCAACGAAATCCGCTTGCTCGCGGACCACCGCGCGGTAGGCCTTGCAGGACTCAAGGGACAACTCCTCCATCACCTCGCGCCATTCATCCTGCGGCGCGGGAGGCGTGCGCAGGTTGGCCTGGCAGATCGCTACCGTGTACAGCGCCAGGGTTTTGACCGCCAGCGATGTCCAGCCCAGTTTGGTACGGATCATCTCGCCCTGCTCGGTCACCCGCAGGCCGTTTTTCAATGAACCGGGAGGCTGCGACAACAGCGCCTGGTGGGCCGGCGCACCGCCGCGACCGATGGTACCGCCGCGACCGTGGAACAGGGTCAGCTCGACCTCGTGCCGCTGGCACACCTCCAGCAACTCTTCCTGCGCCCGGTACTGGGCCCAGGAGGCGGCCATGACGCCGGCATCCTTGGCGGAATCGGAGTAACCAATCATCACCATCAGCCTGCCGCCGGCCTGGCCCCGGTACCAGTGGTTCTCCAGCAGGTCGCCGATCACCTCCCGCGCCCGGGACAGGTCATCGAGGGTCTCGAACAAAGGCGCCACCGGTATCGGCGTGCGCACGCCTGCTTCCTGCAACAGCAGGTGCACTGCCAGCACATCCGACGCCTGCCGCGCCATGGAAATAACGTAGGCCCCCAGCGCCTCCGGCGCCTGCTCCGCGGCGACCGCACAGGTATCCAGCACCTCCTGGACTGGGGCCGACGGCTGCCAGCGCCGGGGCACCAGTGGCCGTGGATTACCCAGTTCACGCAACAGGAAGGCACGGCGGGCATCCTCGTCCCAGTCGGCGTAATCACCGAGGCCCAGGCAACGGGTGATCTCCGACAGGGCCTCGGTGTGGCGGGCGCTGTCCTGGCGAATATCGTGACGCACCAGGTGAACGCCGAAGCAACGTACCCGGCGCATCACATCCAGCAGGGTGCGGCGGGCGATGATGCCCATGCCGCACTCCATGAGCGAGCGGTAACAGGCCAGCAGGGGCTGCCACAGCTGTTCAGACCGCTGCAGGATCTCTACCGCCGGCGCCGGCTCACCGCGCAGCTGTGCCTCAATACTGGCGAGGGTGTCGCGCAGCATCCCGCGCAGGCGGCGCAATATTGCCCGATAGGGTTCGTGAGCGTCTCCCGCCAGCTCGCGCAGTTCATCGCTGCAGCGAGTCATGGACAGCTCATCCAGCAGGCCGGTGACATCCCCCAGGTACAGCTGGGCCGCCTGCCAGCGCGACAACAGCATGACCTCCCGCGTCACCTCTGCGGTCACGTTGGGATTGCCGTCACGGTCACCCCCCATCCAGGAAACGAAACTCACCGGGGCCGCCTCCAGTGGCAGCGACAGGCCGCACTGTTGCTCCAGGGCATCATCAAGGCGCCGCAGGAACTCGGGCACCGCACGCCACAGGGACTCCTCCACTACCGCAAAGCCCCACTTGGCCTCATCCACCGGGGTGGGCCGCTCGCGGCGAAAATCATCGCCGTACCAGATTTGCGCCACCAGTTCCCGCAGCCGCAGCTGCAGCTGGGACTCCTCCCGCGAGGTCAGGCCACCCAGTTCCAGGCGGCTGAGGCAATCGCCAATCTCGCTGTGCTTGTGGATCAGGGTACGCCGGGTGATTTCAGTGGGATGGGCGGTCAGGACCAGCTCCATCTTGAGATCGGCGATGGCCTGTTCGATCTCCGCCACCGGCACCCCCTCCGCCCGCAATTCCGCCAGGCTGGCAGCGAGGTTGCGGGAGGCGGACATCAGCGGGTCCATCTCCCGCGACACCAGGTGATGCTGCTCGGCAATATTGGCCAGGTTCAGGAACTGGGCGAAGGCCCTGGCCACTGGCACCAGCTGGTCATTGTCCAGCGCCCGCAGTTGCTCCAGCAACTGCGCCTGGTCCTGGCCCGAGCCATCGCGGGCGCCCTTGGACAAACCGCGGATACGCTCGATGAGAGCGAGAAAGTCATCGCCCTCGGCGCTGGCTATGGTATCGCCCAGGATACGGCCCAGGTCGCTGACATTGCTGCGCAGCGCGCTGTAGTCCGGCTCTGGTTGCGTCGTATTCACCAGGCGTCAATCCTCCCCAGCAGATCGCACACCCGGGAGGAGTAACCCCACTCGTTGTCGTACCAGTTCAGCACCCGCAGGTACCGCTCCGCAGTTACCCCGGTGAAGCCCGCGTCGTAAATTGAGGAATGGGAGTTGCCGATAATATCCGAGGAAACCACCGGCACTTCGCTGTACTCCAGAATACCCTTGAGCCGTTCCGACGCGGAGGCTTCCCGTACCGCCGCATTGACATCGTCCACGGTGACGCGCCGGCCCAGCTTGACGAACAGGTCCACCACCGAGCCGTCCGGCACCGGAACCCGGGCGGCAATGCCATGTAACTTGCCCTTCAGCTGCGGCAGAACCTCGCCCACCGCCTTGGCCGCGCCGGTAGAGGTGGGAATGATATTCTCGGCGGCGGCGCGGCTGCGGCGCCAGTCCGAGTGGGGCACATCCGCCAGCCGCTGGTCGTTGGTATAGGCATGCACCGTGTTGATCACCCCCTCCTCGATCCCGAAGGCATCGTTGAGCACCCTGGCCATGGGCGCCAGGCAGTTGGTGGTGCAACTGGCATTGGAGATAATCCGGTGTTCCGGCTGCAGGCCCTCATCATTAACGCCGAGCACCACGGTATAATCCACCGGGTCCTTGGACGGCACGGTGAGAATCACCCGACCGGCACCGGCATCGAGGTGCTGCACCAGCTGCTCCCGGGTGCGGAATACACCGGTGGCTTCCACCACCACATCCACGCCCAGTTCGCCCCAGGGAATGTCGGCCGGGTTGCGCTCGTTGAGCAGCCTGGTCCGTCCCTTGTCAGTGACAAAGTGATCATCCTCCAGCTTCAGGTTTTTCCCAAAGGGTCCCATTACCGTATCGTAGCTGAGCAGGTAACGCAGAGCGTCGTTGTCAAACAGGTCATTGATGGCAACCACGTCCACCCCGGCCACGTTCTCGAGAATGCGGAAGACCGAGCGGCCAATGCGGCCAAAACCGTTAATACCAACTCTCATTACGCGGCCTCCTGTTGCCGATCCAGCTTGCTGTACAGCCTCACCACGTCCAGCAACCGCGCCGCGTGACCCAGGTTCTCGTACCAGCTGAGGGTTTTGATGGTGTTGTTACCGGCCTTGATCGTGCCCTGGGTATCAAACAGCAGCGACAGCGGATTGCCGATGACGTCGGAGGATACGATCGGGTCTTCCACCGCACCGATAATGCCCGGCTTGCTGGCCGCCGCCGCGCGCATGGCGTCGTTTACCGCCGCGGCATCGACCGCGCTGTCGGTCATGACCAGGTTGACGTCCAGCAGGCAGCCCTCCTGTACTGGCACATTCAGTGCCGAGGTCAGGATCTTGCCGTCGAACTCGGGCAGGATATTGCCCAGCCACAGGCTCGCCTCGTGACTGTTGGGAATAATGTTCTTGGCGGCAGAACGGCTGCGGCGGAAGTCGGAACCGGCGTAGTCCTGCAGGGCCTGGTCGGAGGTAAAGGCGTGGATGGTGGTCATGCTGCCGCACTCGATACTGAAACTATCGGCCAGGCTGTGCAGCAGCAGCGCCAGGGCGCTGGTGGTCGCCGAACCCGCTGACACCATCCGGTCGCCGGCGCTGGCGCTGGTCTCGTTAATGCCGGGAATGATGATGCGGTCGATATGGTCGATGGGGAGAGTGCGCAACAGTACCCGTGGCGCCCCGTTCTCCAGATGGTCGGTCATGCTGTCCCGATCCCGGTACTTGCCGGTGGAATCAATAACGATATCGACGCCAAAGATATCCCAGGGCATCTCCGCGGGGCGATCGATTTCCATCAACCTGGCGCGGCAGCGGTCGTTGACCAGGAAGTTGCCCTCCAGCCGGTGACGCTCGGGCCGCCCTACTTCCGAACGCAGCAGGTAGTGGAGAATCTCCGGCTTGCCGATATCGGCAATCGCTACCACCTCGACGTCATCGCTGCGGGAGGCGAGCTCGAAAATCTGCCGCCCGGTCTGGCCGAAGCCCATGATACCCACTTTGATGGGCTGTTGCTGTGTCATGCTTGTGCTCCTCAATACCGCTTGCTTGTAACAGATCCTAGCTCATGGCCTCGCGGGCCAGTCGTTCAATGTCATCCCAGCGACCGTTGTCCACCAGATCGGCGGTCACCATCCACGAGCCGCCGCAACACACTACATTGGGCAGGGCCAGGAAATCTCGGAAGTTGTCCGCACCAAGGCCGCCGGTGGGGCAGAACTTCATGGTCGGGAAGGGACCGCCCAGCGCTTTGAGCATGGACGCCCCGCCCACTACCGTGGCGGGAAACAGCTTGCACACTGCCATCCCGTGATCCATCGCCCGCATCACGTCGGACGCGCTAGCCACCCCCGGTATGAACTGCAGCGGCGCCTCGGTCGCGGCAGCCAGCAGCCGGTCTGTGGCGCCGGGACTCAGGGCGAGCGTTACCCCGGCGGCGACCACCTGGTCCAGCTCACCGGGATTAGTGACGGTGCCGGCGGCAACCAGCATCTCGGGCACCTCCTCGCGCACTGCGGCGATGGCGTCCAGGGCGGCCTCGGTGCGCAGGGTGATTTCTATCGCCCGCATGCCGCCGGCCAGCAAGGCCCTGGACAGCGCCACGGTCGAGGCCACATCCCGGGCGGTAACCACTGGCAGCACTCTGAACGAGGCCAGATTGTGTTCCTGCATTGCTCGCCTTCATGAAATTTTATTACATTTTATGCACTTTAGTCGCAATCTATCCTGGCTGCAAGCCCCGCCCGGAAATAACTGCCCGGCCGCGGGAATTTACCCCACCCACCAGCGGAAAAACACTTTTCCAAAGAGCCGATTCAGGGTTTTGGCACTTCTACAGTGGACATCAACACGGCGGAAGTTATAGTATTTTTATTACATTTTGATGCTTCCCTGGGCTGATATCACATGACAATACTGTCCGACCTGGCCGACCCCCGCAGCAAGCGCAGCAAGTCAGCGCACAAAATCGCTGCCTGTGTGCTGGCCGACCCGCAGGCTATTCTCGCCACCACCACTGCCTCGCTGGCGGCGATGACCGGGGTCAGTGAGCCGACGGTGAATCGCTTTTGCACAGGCCTGGGATACAAGGGCTTCCCCGACTTCAAACTGGCCCTGGCGGCGGAGCTGGCTCGCAAGCAGCCGCGCATTACCCGCAATATCAATCCGGACGACTCCGCCGGCAAAGTAGCGGCAAAGATTTTCGACAGTACCCATGCCAGCCTCAGCAACACCCAGGATCACCTGGACCTCGGCGCCCTGCAGGATGTGGTCGAGGCCATGAACAGCGCCCGCTCAGTCGCGCTGTGCGGCCTCGGCGCCTCCGCCTCGGTGGCCCTGGACGCCCAGCACAAGCTGCTGCGCTTTCCCATCCCGGTCATGGCGCACACCGACATTATCAACCAGCGCATGCTGGCCGCCGGCCTCACTCCCCACGACCTGCTGGTCTGCATTTCCTACACCGGGCGCACGACCGCCATTATCGAAGTGGCGCAATTGGCCCGCGAGCGAAATTGTCCGGTGGTGGGTATCACCTCACCCGACTCGCCCCTGGCCAAAGCATGCTCGCTGGTGCTGGGCGTGGCAAGCGGCGAGAATACCGATTTATACACGCCGATGACCTCCCGCATCGCCCAGCTCGTCATCGTCGACATCATCGCTACCTGCCTGGCCCTGAGGCAGCCTGGGGATTTCGGCGAGCACCTGCGGGAAATCAAACGCAAGCTGGGCAAAACCCGGCGCTGACCGCGGCACAGGGGATCATCAGGGCTGTATCTCGGCAGCACTTTGGCTTAAGGTCTACCTCTCATCCACTGCCAGGGTAATCCGTGAAAACCGTCGTGATTGTTATTGCCGCGCCCGTCCTGCTGGTTCTCGCCGCGTTCGGCATTGGCCTCGGTACCGGCACCATCAGCAGCTCCAGCCTGACCATGATCGCCAACACGGCCCTGGGCCTGGACGGTCCCCGGGTGGATGAACAGACCAGCGGCCGCTACACCCTGCCAGCGGGCTTCGCCCTGCAGGTCTACGCCGACGACGTACCCAAGGCGCGCTTCATGCGCTTTGCCCCCAATGGCGACCTGGTGGTCACCCGCAGTCACGCCGGTGAAGTGGTGCGCCTGCGTCCCGACAGCAATGGCGATGGCCGGCATGACGGCAAAATAGTCGTCCTGCAGGGCCTGGACCGCCCCCACGGGCTGGATTTCAGCGACGGTTGGCTGTACATCGCCGAACGCGAGCAGGTCGGCCGCATACGCTTTGATCACGACGGCCCGCGCGGAGAATACCAGCCGATCATCACCGGACTCACCGGCAACGGTAACCACTGGAGCAAGACTATTGGCTTCGGGCCCGACGGGCGGCTCTACCTGGCCCAGGGGTCTACCTGTAACGTCTGTGTCGAGGACGATGAGCGCCGGGCGACCATCATGCGCTTCACCGCGGACGGTAGCGATGGCGAAATTTACGCCACCGGACTGCGCAACAGCGTCGGTTTTGACTGGGCGCCCTGGAACCAGGGGCTGTACGCCACCGACAACGGCCGGGACATGCTCGGCGATCACTTCCCGGTATGCGAACTGAACCGGGTTGAACAGGGCCAGTTCTATGGCTGGCCCTACTTCAACGATGCCAATGTGCCGGACCCGGACATGGGGGCCGATCCGCAGGCCGGCAGCCGCCAGCCTGTCGCGCCGGTTCACGGTTTTGCCCCCCACAACGCCCCGCTGGGCATCCGCTTCGTCGACAGCAGCGACTGGCCCGGCGACTATAAGCGGGTTGCGCTGGTGGCATTACACGGCTCCTGGAACCGGAGCACGCCGGACGGCTACAAGGTGGTGTCGCTGCACTTTGGCGAATCGGGAATAGAGGAGCGCGATTTCCTCAGCGGCTTCAACCGGGACGGGGAGATTATCGGCCGTCCGGTCGATGTGGTGCAGGGCCCCGACAAGGCCGTCTACATCTCCGACGACTACGCCGGGGCCATTTACCGGGTGTCTGCCGACCGCGCGGCGACTGGCGGCGCCGCTGTCGCCCCGCGCATGCCAGCCACGGCGGATACGGCGCCGCCTGCCTGGCTTGCCGACAGCGACCTGCCGGCAATGAGCGCTGAAGGGGCCGCGCTGTACCAGCAGTACGACTGTGCCAGCTGCCACCAACACGGTGAAAACCCGGTATCGCTGGCCGGCCTGGCCGAGCGCCGGAGCTATGCCGCCGTCCTCGAGACACTGCGCGCACCGGCGCCGCCCATGCCCCTGATCCCGGTGGATGAACAACAGCTGCGGGCACTGGCCGTTTACCTGCTGGAAGCGCCTCACCAGGGCGAGGCGCACTGAACAGGTGACGCTCAAGTACCTGCCAAATGCACTGACCATCAGCCGCCTGCTACTGGCACTGCCCCTGGGCCTGCTGATTCTCCGCCAGGAGTATGGCTGGGCGCTGGCGGTGGGCTTCATCGCCGGGGCTACCGATGCCCTGGACGGGTTCAGCGCCCGTAAACTCGGCTATTTTTCCCGCCTGGGCGCGGCCCTGGACCCGGTTGCCGACAAACTGCTGATACTCGTCACCTTCTACTGTCTGGCCAGCACGGCGCTCATCGACTGGTGGCTGGCAGCGGTGGTGGTTGGCAGGGATGTGGTGATCGTACTCGGGGCCGCACTGTACCGGGTGCTGATAGGGCCCTTCCAATTCGGGGCTACCCGGCTGAGCAAACTCAACATGGCGATCCAGATCGCCTTCTGTGTACTGCTGCTGGCCGCCCAGCTGGTGGCCATTCCTGCACCACTGCTTGCGGCGGCGGTTGTGGTGGTCGTCATCATCGCTGTCGTCAGCGGCGGCGACTACTTCGTTACCTGGTCCCGCCGGGCGTGGCATAACCGGGACAGGGATTGAGGCCATGAGCGACAGCATCAACATTCTCACCTATAACATTCACAAGGGTTACTGCACCGGTAACCGCCGTTTCATGCTCGACTCCATGCGCCAGCGGATTGCCGAAACCGGGGCGGATATTGTTTTCCTGCAGGAAATTCACGGTAAAGCGATCAAGAGCGCGGCCAAGAGACGTAAATTCTCCTATCCGGACCAGCCCCACTTTGAGTACCTGGCGGACCAGGCCTGGCCGCACTTCGCCTACGGCCGCAACGCTATTTATCGCAAGGGCGATCACGGCAACGCCATACTCAGCAAGTACCCCTTCATCAGCTGGGAAAATATCGATGTCTCGAAATTCCCCCGCTCCAGCCGCAGCATCCTCCACGGGGTGATTGACCTGCCCGGCACGAACTCGCGCCTGCACACCCTCTGTGTCCACCTCGGGCTGCTTGAGCAGGAACGGCGGGAACAGCTGCAGGCCCTCACCGAGCGGATCGACCAGCACGTGCCCAGGAACGAACCGATGATTATCGCCGGCGACTTCAATGACTGGCGCCGCCGGGCCGAAAACCACCTGCACGATGACCTCGGGCTGGAGGAATTGTTTGTCACCCTGCAGGGGCGCCACGCCAGGACCTTCCCCGTGTGGGCCCCCATGCTGCCCGTAGATCGGGTATATTTCCGGGGGCTGAGCCCCCTCTCCTGCCGCCGTCTCGCAACCGGTCACTGGCGGGACCTATCAGACCACGCAGCACTGTTTGGAGTATTTGATCTGACATGACAATAAAAGACATCACCAGCACCCTCTCCCAGGTTCCCACGCTCCTGTCCCTGGCCAGGTACCTGAAACCCAAACCCCCAGGCACCCGCGACTGTTTTGCGGCGCGGGTTGAATCCCTGGCCCAGCGCCACGGTGATAGCAGCGCGCTGGTCTGCGAAGGCCAGGAGCTGACCTGGCGCCAGCTCAATGGCCTGGCAAACCGCTACGCCAGAGCCCTGAAAGGGATAGGCATGAAACGCGGCGAATGTTGCGCGCTGTTTATGGAGAACCGGGTGGATTTCCTGGCCTGCCTGATCGCACTGAACAAGCTGGGCGTGATTGCCGCCCTGATCAATACCAATCTCCAGGGCAAGGCCCTCAGCCACTGTCTCGAGATCACCGATGCCCGCTGGTGCCTGTTCGGGGAGGAGCGCCTTGCCGCCATCGACGAGGTGCGCCAGGGTACCGGCGCCGCTGCCATCAATACCTGGATATTCGCAGCTGACAGCGCCCGGGAAAGCTGCCCCAACTGGGCCACTGATCTCGCCGAGGAGAGCGAGTACGAACCCCCGACAAACCCACCCGAGACCGCCGAGGGCACGATCGCCGACAAAGCGCTCTACATATTTACTTCCGGCACCACCGGACTGCCGAAGGCCGCGGTCATGAGCAATCGCCGGTTTATACTCACCTCGACCCTGGCTTCCCACGCCGGGCTGCAGTGCGATATCAATGACCGCATCTATCTCTGCCTGCCGCTGTACCACGGCACGGCCCTGTTTCTCGGCGCGGGGGCTGCCTTCAACACCGGCGCCAGCATCTTCCTGCGCAGGAAGTTTTCCGCCACCCAGTTCCTCCCGGAGGTACGCGAATACGGCACCACCTGCTTTATGTACATTGGTGAAATCTGCCGTTACCTGATGAGTACGCCGCAGGCGCCCGATGATTACCAGAACCCCCTGACCAAAGTCATGGGCAACGGCCTGCGGCCGGACATCTGGATGGAATTCAAGGAACGCTTCGGCATCAGCCGGGTCGCCGAATTCTACGGTTCCAGCGAGGGCAACATGGGCTTCGTCAACCTGCTCAACAAGGACTGCACCGTCGGCACCGGCAGCCTGCCCCACACCCTGGTCAAGTATGACGTGGAAGCGGACGAGGTCATCCTCGACGACAAAGGCTTCTGTATCAAGGCAGAACCCGGTGAGCCCGGCCTGCTGCTGGGCAAGATAAGCAAGGTCGCCGAGTTTGAGGGCTATACCAGCGCTGAAGCTACCGAGAAGAAAATCATGCGCGATGTCTACGAATCCGGGGATGCCTGGTTCAACACCGGCGACCTGCTGAAAACCGTCGACGTCGGGTTTGCCCTGGGCCTGCCCCACTACCAGTTCGTGGACCGGGTGGGCGACACCTTCCGCTGGATGAGCGAAAACGTGTCCACCAACGAGGTGGGAGAAGTCATCAATACCCACCCGCAGATAAAATTCTGCAATGTATACGGCGTGGAACTGCCCAATACCAACGGCCGCGCCGGCATGGCGGCAATCCTGCTGGAGGACGGCGAGGAAAAACTGGACCTGGACAGCTTTTCAGCCCAGGTACGCGAGCAGTTGCCCACCTACGCACGGCCCCTGTTCCTGCGCCTGCTGCCGGAAATGGACACCACTGGCACCTTCAAGATGCTCAAGGGCGAGTTGCGCGAGCAGCGCTATGATCCCGACCAGGTCAGCGACCCCCTGTACGTGATGAAGCCTGGCTCGGATCGCTATGAACCCCTGACCCGGGATTTCGCCAGCCTGGTGCTGGCAGGCAAGGCCGGCTACTGAGCGCCTGCCCCAATCAGGCTGGTGCCCAGTGGATCAGGCCGGCTGACTCAGGCCGACCTGCCCTGGGCGCGGTTGCCTGAACCCGACCTGGACCGGCGCCGACGGGGTCGCTTATGGCCCTCACTGCCGCGTTGGCGGGCGGTGTGATTGCCGTCTCCCCTGTCGCCGCCATGCTTTGGCCGCTGCCCGGGCTGCTGGGGTTTGCGCAGGGGGGAACTGGCAGGTACCTCGTGTTCGGGTTCAAAACCACCGATATACTCGCGGGTCAGGTGACGCTGGATCAGCTGTTCAATACCATTGAGCTGCTTGATCTCGTCGGCGCTGACCAGTGAATAGGCTTTACCGGTCGCCCCCGCCCGGCCGGTGCGGCCGATGCGGTGCACATAGTCCTCCGCCACGTTGGGCAGGTCGAAATTGACCACCTGCGGCAGCTGGGCGATGTCAAGGCCCCGGGCGGCGATATCCGTCGCCACCAGCACCCGCAGCCTGTTTTTCTTGAATCCCTCCAGGGCCCGGGTACGTGCGCCCTGGCTCTTGTTGCCGTGAATCGCCGCGGCCTCTATCCCGGCCTTGTCCAGCTGCTGGGCCAACCGGTTGGCACCGTGCTTGGTGCGGGTGAATACCAGTACCTGGGCCCAGTTGTTCGCTTCCACCAGCTCACGCAACAGCGCACTCTTGCGCTTTTTGTCCACCGGGTACACCCATTGCTCCACGGTGTCGGCCGTGGCGTTGCGAGAGGCCACCTCCACCTCCAGCGGCTGGTGCAGCAGCTTGCCGGTCAGTTCGCGAATTTCCGGTGCAAAGGTCGCGGAGAACAGCAGGTTCTGGCGTTTCTCCGGCAGCAGTTTCAAGATCCGGCGGATATCGTGGATAAAGCCCATATCGAGCATCCGGTCTGCTTCATCCAGCACCAGGATTTCCAGTTCACCGAAATTCACCTCTCCCTGGCCATGCAGGTCCAGCAGGCGTCCGGGGGTGGCGATCAGGATGTCGATGCCGCGGCGCAGCTGGGCAATCTGCGGGTTGATTTTGACGCCGCCAAATACCACCGTGGATTTCAGCGGCAGGTGGGCGCCATAGGTACCGACGCTCTCCCCCACCTGCGCCGCAAGCTCGCGGGTCGGGGTGAGAATCAGCGCCCGCACCCGGTGCGGCTTGAGCGCTGCGCTCTCCTGCAGGCGCTGCAGGATGGGCAGGGTAAACCCCGCGGTTTTTCCGGTGCCGGTCTGGGCCGCTGCCATCACGTCCCTGCCGGTCAGTACCGCCGGAATGGCCTGGGCCTGGATGGGGGATGGCTCGGTATAGCCTTTTTCCTGAACTGCCTGCAGCAGCGCCGGTGACAGGCCGAGTTGCTCGAATGTCATGGGTGATCTCTTGTCTGGGAAACTGCCGCCCGGGGATCCGGAGCCGGCAAAGGGCGCGCATCTTACTGTATCGGGGGGCAAATTGATACCGCGGCGCTCAACCCCCGTGACGGGCCAGCATTGCATTCACCTGTTGCTGCAAATAGACCGCATGGTTGCTGAAAACCCATTCCACCCCCCGGTTTATTTCCCGGCACAGACAGTTCCGGGAACGCGGGAAGCCGGTGCCGATATGCTGCCCCGCAGCCAAGTGCCGGCGGCGCAGTCCCTCACCCAGCAGCAGGTAATGACCGGCAAGCCCCCCGTAAGCACGCTGCAGGCTCAGCTCGCTCAGAGTCCGGACATTGGTTTCCGCCACCGGCAACAGGACCCCAGGATCGAGGAAATCAACCAGGGTGAATAGCCCGGGATCAAGCGCCAGTACATGGTAGTCCTCGCCGGCAGAGACCTTGCCGAGGATAGCCGCCAGCGTCTGCCGTTGCTGTGCCAGGTGCTGCGGCGAGAGACATTTCAGTTCCAGCATGAGGTGGGTGTTGCCGCTGTAGCGGGCAACCACCTCTTCCAGGGACGGGATGGCCGGCAGTTGTTCCCGCAGTTCGCGGAAGCTGAGGGACGCAATCAACAGCGGGCGACCAAATACCCGCGCCGCCGAGGCGTCGTGGCAGATGACCGGCACCTGGTCGCGGGTCCAGCGGACGTCACATTCAATACCCCAGACACCGGCAGCCCTTGCATTGTCAAAGGCAAGCAGGGTATTTTCCATCACACGGCGGTTATCGTGTTCGCCGCGATGGGAGACGATTTTGCAACTGCGCAGCGCCGCCGCCGGAGGTACAGCTCGAGGAATGAGCGCCATGACAGCGTCTACCAGGTCCATGGCCAGCCCTTGCAGCAATGCTTTCAAACCCTTCAACTCCTGTGTTGCCGGTGTATTGCGCCAGCCATGAACTCCCCGCCCGCAAACCCTCCCGCCAGCCGGCGCGAAATCATCGCCTGGGCATTTTACGACTTTGCCAACTCAGGCTACACTACCGTGGTCCTCACCACCATTTACAGCGCCTACTTTGTCGGCGTGGTGGCAGCAGAGCTGGAAGCGGCGCAGCCGGGCGCGGCCACCCTGCTGTGGACGCTGGCCATTGGCGCCGCCAACCTGATCGTCCTGTTCAGCGGCCCGGTGCTCGGGGCGATCGCCGACGTTCGAGCCAGTAAAAAGCGCTTCCTCCTGTGGTCATCGCTGGCCTGTATTGGCGCTACCGCCCTGCTCGCAGGCGCGGCACCGGGTCAGGTGGCCCTGGCGGCAGCGCTGGTAACAGTGTCGGCTGTGGCTTTTGCCAGCGGCGAGAACCTGATCGCGGCCTTTCTGCCCGAAATCGCCAGCAGCGACAACATGGGCCGTATCTCCGGTTACGGCTGGAGCCTGGGCTACTTCGGCGGCCTGCTCACCCTGGGCTGTTGCCTGGCCTACATCAATTACGCCAGTGGCCAGGGGCTGGCTGCGGATCACTATGTGCCGGTGTGCCTGCTGCTGACTGCGGCAATTTTTGCGGTGACGGCGGCACCGACCTTCCTCTGGCTCAGGGAACGGGCACGCCCGCGGCCACTGGCGATGGGAAACAGCGGCTTGCGAGCCGGTCTGGCCAGAGTCAAATACACCCTGGGCCACGCCCGCAACCTGCCCGACCTGTTCCGTTTCCTGCTGTGCATCATCCTGTTCCAGGCCGGGGTGGCGACGGTGGTGGTCATCGCCGCCATCTATGCCCAGGAAGTGATGCAGTTCGACAGCCAGCAGCTGATTGTGCTGATTATGGTGGTCAACCTGACCGCCGCCGTGGGCGCCTTCTTTTTCGGGTTCATGCAGGACCGTTTTGGCTCGGTCAACAGCCTGGCTGGAGCCCTGCTGGTGTGGATCGTCGCCATCGCCGTGGCGCTGCGGGCGGATTCGGACATGGACATCTGGCTGGCCGGCAACCTGATCGGGCTCGCCATGGGGGCCACCCAGGCCGGTGGCCGCGCCCTGATCGGCCAGTTAACGCCCGCCACCCACAATGGCGAGATCTTCGGCCTGTGGGGTTTGGCCAACCGCTCTGCCGCCATTATCGGCCCCATCAGTTACGGCCTGATCAACCGCCTGGGCGGCGGCGACCACCAGCTGGCGCTGATCTCCACCCTGGGATTCTTTGTGGGTGGCCTGGCCCTGCTGTTTACCGTCAACGAGAAACGCGGCCACGCGGCGGCCGCCGCCGTCAGCTGAGCGCCTGCTGGCCCCGGTAAACCCGCATCCACTGCACCAGGCCCCAGACTGACATCAGCGCGTAAACGCAGATAAGCGCCGCGTAAATATCCAGCGAACGGTCCATGTATAACCAGATCGACGCCAGGTTGAGCACAATCCAGTAGACCCAGGTTTCCAGCACCTTCTTGACCTCCATGTAGGTCGCCGCGAAGCTGAAAGCGGTGGTAAAGGCATCGATATAGGGCCGCTGGGCATCGGTGTAGCCGCTGAAAAAAGAGCCCAGCGCCAGGGCTCCGGCAGAAGACAGAAGAACAATGATGACATGCGCCGACAGGCGATAGCGCACCACGGGATTGTCACCAGCCGTATTGCGCTGGCTCCAGCGCAGCCAGCCCCAGGCCCCCATGATCACGTAGTAGGAATACAGGAAGGCCTCCGAGTAGAGTTTGCCATCGATGAACAGGTAGATGGATAGCAGCGAGCCGGCGATGCCAAATGGCCAGCAACTGATATTCTCCCGGATCAGCAGTACGATATAGAGCAAGCCCGCCAGGGTGGCAAAGATTTCTATCCCGGTATTGATTGCCATATAGTGTTCCCAATTCAGTCAATGCGGCGGCTGCCATGTGCGCAATTGCAACACAAGACGCTATGTTTCACCGGCCGCTGGTTACCGATATCCCGGCCATCCCCTTGGCGCAGCTGCCGAAGGCACTGCGTGCGTTTTGCCAGCGGCCATTGGCGGACCGGCGCGAGTATCTGCAAAGCCGTTACCGGGTGGCTTTCGATGGCTACTCCTACCCCGGCCAGGAAGACAGCTGCAACCAGGGCCCGCAAGACCAGCTGCACTCTTTCGTGTTCTCCGACTTCTCACCCCGGGAACACTACCCGCTGGAGCTCCAGGCATTTATCCGTTGCCGCTGGGCGGTCCTGTGCCGCCAGGTACAGGCGCTCGAGCAGGCCATACTGCAGGACCTGGGACTGGCTGCCATCGCCCGCCAGCACCGGCGGCATTTCGGCCACATGATGTCGGCAAACTACTACCCTCCCCCGGACCAGCCCGGCGCCGGCACCCCGGGGCTGCGGCTGTCAGCCCATCCCGACGTGTCGCTGCTCACCGTCTTCATCCAGGGACTGGGCCCCGGCTTCCAGTACCGGGATACCGATGGCGCCTGGCGCGATGCACCGCTGGTCCCGCGGGTGACCGTGTTTGCGGGCGAACTGCTCGAATGGCTGACCAACGGCGCCATTCCGGCGCTGCAGCACCGCGTCCGCGCCCAGGCCGGCGGCGATGAACGCTTTTCCTTTGCCCTGTTCTCCCTGCCCCGGCCCGGCGCTGTGGTAGCCCGCCCCGGGGGCGCCAGTATCACCACCGAGGACTGGTACCGCCTCCACCTCAATCAGTGGGACGCTGCCTACAACCACCAGGAGATGTCGAGGCCGTAAGTCCGCGGCGCCCCGAACTGGTAGTAGGTCTGGTTGCTCCACGCGGCAAAATCATCCCGCGGGTCGGCGCCAAAATACAGGCCATGGGTAGCGTAATCCTCGTCGCCCAGGTTGCGGCCCCAGAGGTTCAGGCTCACGCTGCCGTTGCTCCAGGCCAGGTTGGCGTTGACCAGGTCATAGGCCTCGAGCTGGCCGTCGTGGTAGTAACCGAAGTAACTCTCGTCCCGGCCCTCAAGCTCCAGCATGGCAGAAAATCCGGCCGGCAGGACCGCGCGAATGCCGGCGTTGTACTGGTAGCGGGGAGATTTGCTTTGCTCGCGGTCGCTCTTGCTGACAAACGCCCACTGATCCAGGTCGAAGGTGGTAATGGTATCAACCTCGGTCTCCAGCCAGCCGATATTGGCAAACAGCTCGATGGCGTCGTTGACGGCGAAGCTGGACTCCAGTTCCAGGCCATAGCTGTCGGCATCGGAGCTGCTGTCCAGGTAGCCTATCCACAGCCCGGCGCTGTCATCCCACATCCAGTTTTCCAGCTGGGCGTTGTCCCGGCTGGCATAAAACAGCGCGGCGCGCAGTTGCAGGCGGCCGTCCAGTTGCCGGCTTTTGACGCCTATTTCCCGATTGAGCAGCTGCTCATCGTGGAAGCGCAGCTTACCCTGCATAAAGTCCTGGAATGCCGGGCTCATGAAGCCGTACTGGGAGCTGGCAGCTACATTGACGCCCCCGGGCTTGCTCGCCAGCGCCAGGGTGGCGTAGCCGAAACTGTCGTCACTGAAGTGGTATTGCAGGCTCAATTCGCCATTGTAGAGCTCTTCGCTGTTATCGTGGGCAACGCCGTTGCTGTCACGGTAATCATCCTCGAAACGCTCCAGCCTGGCGCCGGCGGTCAGGTTCAGGCGGTCACTGAAGGCGTACTCCAGCTCACCGTACACTGCGTAACGGTCGGTGTCGTAATCACTGGCGCTTTCATAGAGCCCGTACCAGGCGCTGGGGTAGGCATAGTCGAGCTGTTCGCCGCTCTGGTTGGCGTAAATCCCCAGCGCGTAACGCCAGTCACCTGCGGCCATGGCCTCCGCCCCGCCCAGCAGCCGCAGGTCGAGGGTGGCCTGGTCACGCTGGCGGTCGAAAATTTCGCGGGAGGTATCGAAGCCAAAGGAGCAGGTGTTGATCTCGCACACCGGCGGTGAAATCCAGTCGCCGTCATAGCTGTACAGCAGATCGGCATCCAGGTCGCTGACCACCGCCTGCAGGGTGGTACCAGCGCCCAGCTGCCACTCGCCACGGGCACTGAGCGCCAGGGTGTCCTGCTCATCCACACCGGGCTGGTCCGACCAGGTACGGCGGTCGTTGTCCAGGGAGTAGGCGTCGTAACCGTTTTCCGCGTCAAAGCGGAACAGCGCCAGTTCATAGCTGGCGTTGGCGCCGGGCTGCCAGCGCAGTCGGGCCCGTCCGGTAAGCTCGTCAAAGCCGGCGCTGTCATCCGTATCCAGGTACGCGTTCTCGGTGTAGCCGTCACCCTCATTCTGCTGCAGCGCTATGCGGCCGCTGAGCGTATCGCCCAGGGGCCCGCTGATCACCGCGCCGTAGTTATAGGCACCGTAGTTGCCGACACCTCCGCTCAGCAGCGCTTCAAACTCATCGGTTGGGGCGTTGCTGTTGATTTTGATCATGCCGGCGTGAGCGCTGGCGCCGAAACGGGTACCCTGGGGACCGCGCAGCACTTCCACCTGGGAGACATCGAACAGCATGCCGGCGTTGGCCGCGCTACCCAGTTCCAGGTCATCGACCATTACGCCCACGGAGGGATAGTATTTGGGCTCGGCGTACTGCTCCAGGTCACCCACGCCGCGGATCTGGACAAAGCGGCTGCGAGAGGCGCCTGTGGACCAACTGACGTTGGGGGCGGCACTGAGAATGTCCTCCAGGTGCCGCGCACCGCGTTCTTCGATCTGCAATTCACCCAGGACACTGACGCTGGCAGCACTGCTCATCAGTTCACTGGCGCGGAAATCTGCGGTGACAATCACCTCTTCCAGTTCGCCGGCGGCCTGGACGCCACTGGCGGCCAACACGAGGGCAAGGACGGGGGTTCGGCTGAATGAGTTCATCGTGGTCTCCATGGAAAATCAGAGACCCGGATAGCGGTGGAGAGCTAACGGCCGGAGTCGGTGCCCCGGGCAGATACCTATTCCTACGCCGGTGTTATCCGGATCAGGTTCAAAGGGTCTGTTGCAGGCAACATCTCAGGCTCGCTGGCCACCCCTTAGGAAGGCTGGGATTCTAGACCATCTGCCCGGCTGCGGCAATGCGCAGCCAAGCCGGCGCTTTCGGTATCGACGCTAACGGGGCAGGATGGGCCGCATCAACTGGGAGTTACCCTCCAGCGGATGACCTGGCGCTGGCGGCACCTGCACCGGGGGACGGTGCATGGGCGGCTCCGGCCTGGGCCGGTAGCCCGGGCGCCAGGGCGGGCGCCCGGGCGGATAGTAATAACCGCCGGTGCCGCTCCAGCTGCTACTGTAATGATCGACCAGGTCGGGCTGCGCCGCCGGCCGGCTGGCCGCCTCCCGGGCGGCTATTTCGCGCATTTCCACCCGGTGTTTTTCCCGGGCCCGACGGTCCTCGGCCATGCGATCCGTGGTTTGCCGCATGTCCTCCAGGCGCTGGGTGTAGGCCTCCGGATCCTGGGCCGGCGGCACCTCTAGCGACAGCTCCTCTACTTCCTGTTCACCGGCGGGCGGGGTGTCGGAGAAGCTCACCGCACCCGACTCGTCTACCGTGCGATATACCGTCTGCGCCTGGGCTGTCGCTACCGCGAACAAGAGCATGGGAATCAGTCTTTTCATACAGCGCAATACCTCCGTTACCTCGCAGGAAATTATAGACCAGGCAAACAGCAACCGGGAGGCATCGCCTCCGGGCGGCCTGCTTGTCCAGGGTCTGTTAACACCAGCCGAGCTGGCCCTGGGATCCGATCCAGCGCCTGCCTTTTTTTGTCGCGAGACCTGCCGGTGCGGGTATAATCCTGCCCCACCCGAACCGCTGCGGTTATAAGGTCCACACAGGCTCGACTTTTGACAACGTACTCCGATTTCCACCGTTCCCACCTGAATGAGAGCGATGACATCCTGCGCAGGCGCTATTCCGAAGACGGCTACCTGCTGCTAAAGCGTGCGGTCCCTGCGCGACACTGCAAGGCACTGCTCTCCGACTTGCTGGCGGTGCTGGACCCGCACGTGGTATTCGATCTCGCCCTGGGCAAACCGGTATTGCATGGCGAGCCGTTTTACGAAACCGATGCAATATGGGACGAAGTCTACCCGCGGGTCCAGCAGCTGGAATCCTTTCACCGCTTCTTCCACCAGGACTGGATGCTGGACATCATGGCCCGCATCCAGGGCTGCGAGCCCTGGGTGTACCCGATAAAAATGGCCAGGATCGCCACCCCGCGCATGCTGGGTTATGAAACGCCGCCACACCAGGATGCCTACTCACACCACGCCGGCCCCACCATGGCCGGGGTGTGGGTGGCCCTGCACGATGTGGACGCCAGCATGGGCCGGGTGACGGTGCTCCCCGGGTCCCACAAGGACGGCGTGCGCGAGGTGTTCCAGGCCCAGGGAGTTGGCGGCGTCCAATGCCGCATCCATGATCACGAAACCCACTGGCACGTATCGGATTTCGAGCAGGGCGATATGCTCGTATTCAACTCGGCCACGGTGCACAGGGCCGAAGCCAATACCGCACAGGACAAGGTCCGGCTAAGCGTGGACACCCGTTTCTGCAACTACGGTGCGCCGGTATTTTCCACCAACCTCGAGCCCCATCACGGCTGGCGGATTCCCTCTCTGAACTGGGAATCCATCTACCGGGACTGGCAAAGCACCCAAGACCAGTACTACTGGCGTAACTATCCTCACTGTTTTTAGGGCCAGCGATGACAAACACTAGCGACAAACCATTCAACCCCGGCCAGGGCGACCTCAGCAAGCTGGAAGAACTGCGTTCCCAGCTGGACATGACCCTGGACGCCGCACGACCGGAGGCGGTCGGCAAACGCCACGCCAAGGGCTACCGCAGCGCGCGCGAAAATCTCGCCGACCTGGTGGATGAGGGCTCGTTCATCGAGTATGGCCAACTGGCAGTGGCCGCCCAGCGCGCCCGGCGCAGCCTCGAGGACCTGCGCAGCAATACCCCCGCCGATGGCGTCATCACCGGGCTGGCGACAATCAACGCCGCCCAGTTTGGCGAGGACAAAGCGGCCGCCGCTGTTATCGTCAATGACTACAGCGTTCTCGCCGGCACCCAGGGTTTTTTCCACCATCGCAAGCTGGACCGCATTGTTCAGGTGGCGCTGGAACGACAACTGCCAGTGGTAATGTATACCGAGGGTGGCGGCGGGCGTCCCGGTGATACCGACATCCAGATCGGTGGCGGCACCCTGGACGTGAGCTCCTTCGTGGAATGGGCGCGCCTGTGCAACAGCCTGCCGACTATCGCGGTCAACAACGGTTATTGCTTCGCGGGTAACGCCGCCCTGTTCGGCTGTGCCGACATCCGCATCGCCACCCGTGACTCCTGGATCGGCATGGCCGGCCCGGCAATGATCGAGGGTGGCGGCCTGGGCCAGTTTTCCCCCCAGGAAATCGGCCCCATGGAGGTGCAGGGCAGGAACGCCGTGGTCGACCTGGTCGCCGATGACGAGGCCGCCGCCACCGCGCTGGCAAAACAACTGCTCGCCTATACCCAGGGCGATGTCGCCGACTGGGCCTGCGCCGACCAGGATGCCCTGCGTACCGTCATGCCAGCGGATCGCCGCTATGCCTATGATGTGCGCGGTATTATCGCAACCGTCGCCGACGCGGGCAGTTTTATCGAGCTGACCCGGGCCTACGGCGGCGCTGTGATCACCGCTTTCATTCGCATCGAGGGCAGGGCCATGGGGCTGCTGGCAAATGACTGCCGCGTTCTCGGCGGCGCGGTCGATTGCGATGCGGCGAAGAAGGCCGGCCGGTTTATCGCGCTTTGCGACAAGCTGGGCCTGCCGCTGCTGTCACTGTGCGATACCCCGGGATTCATGGTCGGCCCGAACAGCGAGGCCCAGGGCGCCGCCCTGCACATGGCCAGCCTGTTCAGGGCCGGCGCTGCGCTGCAGATTCCCATCGTTACTGTCATCCTGCGCAAAGCCTATGGCCTGGGTGCCATGGCGATGGCCGGAGGCAGCCTCAAGGTGCCGGTGCTTACCGCCGCCTGGCCCACCGGCGAAACCGGCCCCATGGGCCTGGAGGGCGCCGTAACCCTGGGCTTCCGCAAGGAACTGGAGGCGGTAGCAGATGCAACTGAGCGCGAGGCCCTGTTCAACCAGCTGGTGGACGACATGTACCAGCGCGGCAAGGCCACCGAGTCAGCGGCCGCCACCGAAATCGATGCCGTTATCGATCCGGCGGAAACCCGCAAGGTGGTATTGCGCGCCCTCGCCTGAGTCTGGGGCCTGTTCACACCAACTCAGTTAGTGTGAACAGGCCCTAGTCCAGAGAGATGATCTGGCCGCTGGCGGGATCGGCCTTACCCGCCAGCACTTTCTGGTAGGCCGATTGCACCGCTTCGCGGCCGCGGCTGTGCTCGATGTTCAGCCAGCCGTCACAGAACTGGCGGAACCCCGCGTAAGCGCTGCCCAGGCGCATCATGAATTCCCCGGCTCCGAGTTCTTTGCTGCGCGTTTGCAGGTGTTCCGGTGCAAAAAAGAATTCCGGTCTTGCACCGGGCAGCTCCTCCAGCGGGCCAAAACCTTCCAGGTGGGTGGCGCCAATGCGACAGGAGTGCTTCATATTGTCGCCGTAATGGTGGTGCAGTTCGGAAAGAATCCGGGCGCTACCGGCCATATCCACCATCACCACCGGCGAGTTCGCATCAAGCGTGGCGAGCCGTTCATAGGTGACCACCCGGTCATAGCAGCCCAGACTCGAGCAGAATGCGGCATTGCCGGTGGAGGTGACCGCCACGCTTGCCATTGCCCCGCGCTGCTTGACGCAGTGACCCAGGGCGATACTGGTCTTGCTCGAGGCGCTGGTAATCAGGCAGCTGTGAGCGGCGAAAAAGTCATTCACCTCGAGAAAATCCTCCACCAGCCAGGAGGTCATAAACAGGCCGCGCAGCAGCGAGTCCTGATCCTCCCGGGCCGGTTCGTAGATGGGATAAGCCGAGGCGCGATCAAAATTGGCGTATACCGGTGCCAGGCCCTGGCGGTGGGGTGACACATCGGCGAAGCCCTGGGGGCTTAACTTGCCGGCGAGGATTTTCAGATGTGTAGCCATCGGGAAAAAGCCCCAGACGCGCTCGCCGACCGCAATTTCCGGGTTGGCGGAGGCGATAACCTCAGCCCAGCCCATGGCCGGTATCCGCCCCCAGCCTTCCTCGGCGGGGAAAAAACGCCAGTACCCCAGGCTGTCACCCGCCGAGGCGTAGGAAATATTGTTGGCGGTGAGCGCCAGGCGATCGACAGCCAGCAGCACTTCATCGGTGGCCAGCTCATCCGGCACTGCCTCGCTGACAAACCGGGTATCCGACCAGTCGTCCTTGCGTACTTCCAGTATCGTTGCCTTTGCTGCTGTCATGTTTGTCTCTCCATCGCTGATTCAGTGGATACCCTGGTGCCGGGATTGCACTGTTTAAACCACCGGCACCTCTTCGTAGCGCTGCAGTATGTCACGCAACTTGCGACTGATGCGGGTCTGCTGCCGGATCATCTCCAGCTTGGGCCAGGTACAGCGCTCACCGGAAGCGATCAGCCTGTTGATCTGTTTCTCACTGGGGAAATTGAGAATGGTCAGCGGATTGATGAGCTTGTAGTCGGGCAGGATGTTGATATCACCGATATAGTCCTGGTTGATCACCGAGCGCATCAGGCTGGTCACCTGGGTCACCGTCCCGTTTTTCCGGTCGGCGCGATCGAGAATCAGCGTCATGGCGTTAAACCATTCCCGGGCCGAGCGCCTCGCGGCATTCTCGATCAGCCCCCGGGGAGTGTTCTGGCGATGGCCATCGGTGACGAAGGGCAGCACATGGGGGTTGGTCTGGCTGACGATGTAATGATTTACGCCATAGAGCCTGGCCAGGCGCTTGGCCGGCATGTCGTCACTGACCGAACCGTCCACCCACTTGCGCGAAGGCAGGTAGCTCTTGCGTTCGCCGTGGCTGTCCAGCGCCTGCAGGGTTACCGCCGGAAAAATGCCCGGCACCGCCGCCGAAGCCATGACGGCACTGCGAATCAACACGCTCGGTGAGGTGGTAGCATTGAGCAGGCGCGAGGTCTGGTGGGTTTCCGCCGGCGCAATGGATACGTTCATGGCCCTGCCGGTCAGGGCGAAGGATTGCTCAAAAGTGATGTCCGGTATGAAAGACGCAATCGTCTCTTCCAGTTCGGCCACATCGGCAACCCCGGTCCTGCCGGAGGACTCCGGCGCCCGGTCGAGGAAGTACTCCGAGTTGAGCAGGCCGGCAAGCTCGTCATCGCGATGACTGCAGACCATGCTGCCGACAATGGAACCACCGCTGGAGCCCGACATCACGCTGGGCAGCAGTTCGGCTTCCGCCAGGGCCTTGACCACCCCCACATGAAAAAACAACAGCGAGCCCGAGCCACTCATCATGAAGGCCGAGTGGCCAAAGCAATGGCTTGCCCGGCGGAAGAAGTCCTGTTTCTCTTCGCGGCTGATGGCGCCGCTGTCTTCATCGGCCAGGTGTTCCAGGGTATGCACGATCTCGTCGATGTAGTCCTCGATCAGGTGCTTGGTCCCGCACTTGGCCCGGCTATACAGGCCGGCCCCGCCCATCCCGCCCATGTTGCCGTGAATACCCTCGTTCAGGGTAAACAGCATGCCGCGGGTATCGTGCCTGGCCTTGAGGCTGCGCAGGCGATCGAGGCGGACACGAATGGACACGTAATCGTACTGGCTGCTGTAGTCCTGCCTGCGCCAACGGTCCTGGCGGGTATAGCGATCATAGGCCTGTGCGGCATCCAGCCACTCCTGGTAACTGCCGGCGCTGCGCAGTGAGCGTCTTAGCTGTAATTTCGTCACTACTGCCATACAGGCTATCTCCTTGAAACCGGTCCTTGGCCCGGGAGCGGCGGTACCCGCCACCCGGGCTTTCGTCCGCTGGCGGGCCTGGCGCCACGAGGGAGTACTATTCGGATCCATTTTGACACTAATCGGACCAGTTTGCACAGTTCGAGGGGTTCGCTATCTGCTCCGAGTTCGCCTATTCTCTTGCCCAGAACCATAACCACTGCAGAGTGAACCACAGCATGTACGAGCAACTTGCCCAGGTCATCAGCAAGATGACCGCCCCTGGAGAAATGTTCGAGATCCGCGAAACCGAGGTCGCCGGCCAGACCATGAAAACCTGGGCCCTGGCACCGCCTTCGCTGCGGGATCTATGGCTTGGTACTGCCGGACATCAGGACAAGACCTATCTGGTGTACCAGGACGAACGCTGGACCTATGCCGAGGCGCACGAGCAGGTGGCGCGCATCGCCGGCTGGCTGAGCGCCAACGGGATCGGCCAGCATGACCGGGTGGCCATTGCCATGCGCAACTACCCGGAATGGCTGCTCACCTACTGGGCCCTGGCCAGCATCGGCGCGGTGAGCGTCGGCGTTAACGCCTGGTGGGTGGCCGATGAACTGCAATACGGACTGCAGGATTCGGCGGTCAGCATGATCATCTGCGACCAGGAGCGGCTGGACCGTTTTGCCCGGATTCGCGGCAGCTTGCCAGGGGTACAGGCAGTTGCGGTGCGCACCGATACCACCCCGGAGTGGGCGACGCCCTGGTCTGCTGTCCTGCAGGCGGAACCATCGATTGCCGAGGTCAGCATCGACCCCGAGGACGACGCCTGCATTTTCTACACCTCCGGCACCACCGGCAAACCCAAGGGCGCCCAGTTGACCCACCGGGGCTGCGCCAACAACGTGTTCAGCGCCCTGTTTGCGACCCTTAGCCAAACCACCGCCCATGCCATGATCGAGGGTCAGGAACCGGTCAGCCCCGGCGACCCGTCGCAGCCCCAGCCGGCGGCGATTATCGCCACCCCGCTGTTTCACGTCACCGCCAATAATGTGGTCGCCCATGCCCTGACCGTCGCCGGCGGAAAACTGGTCTCCATGTACAAGTGGGACGCGGCCGAGGCATTGCGGATTATCGAAGAGGAAAAAATCACCAATTTTTCCGGGGTGCCGGTAATGAGCCGGGAAATCATCCACCACCCGGACTTCAGCCGGCGCGACACTTCTTCCCTGCGCCTGCTCGGCGGTGGTGGCGCCCCGGTTCAGCCCGACCTGACGGAGAAAGTCATGCAACGGGGCGGCAACGCCATGCCGTCACAGGGTTACGGCCTCACCGAAACCTCGGGCCTGGCCGCCAGCAGCTGGGGGGTCTTTCTCAACGACAAGCCCAATTCAGCCGGCCGGATACTGCCGGTCTTCGACGTCAAAGCGGTAGATGCGGAGGGCAATACGCTGCCCACCGGTGAAATTGGCGAAATCTGTTTTCGCGGTCCGCAAATCATCAAGGGCTACCTCAATCGTCCGGAGGACACCGCGGAAACCATTATCGACGGCTGGCTACACACCGGCGACATTGGCTACGTCGATGCGGACAACTTCGTCTTCCTGGTCGACCGGGCCAAGGACATGGTGCTCAGGGGCGGTGAAAACGTGTACTGCAGCGAAGTGGAAGCTGCCATCTTCAAGCATGACGCGGTGGCGGAAGCGGTGGTGTTTTCGGTGCCGGATGAGCGACTGGGCGAGGAAGTGGGTGCCGCGATAGTGCCTGTTGAGGGGCAATCACTGAGCGCCGCCGAGATCCGCACGTTCTGTGCCGACAAACTGGCAGCCTTCAAGATTCCACGCCATATCTGGATTCTCGATGCCCCCCTGCCCCGCAACGCCAGTGGCAAATTCGTCAAGCGCACACTGCAGGATATGCTGGACCTCGCCGACGCGGGCTGAAGCCAGCCAACCACTACCGGGAGCGACCATGTCGACAACAACCCACTACCGCGCCTGCCACCTCTGTGAGGCGATCTGCGGGCTGGTCATTGAAACCGATGGCGAGGAAATCCTCTCCATCAAGGGCGATAAAAACGACCCGCTGAGTCGCGGTCATATCTGCCCCAAGGCGGTGGCCCTGCGCGACATTCACCAGGACCCCGACCGCCTGCGTAAACCGGTCAGGAAAGTGACTGGCGCTGACGGCAGCGCGCGCTGGCAGGAGATCAGCTGGGACGAGGCTCTGGACGCCACCGCGGAGGCGCTGGCCAGGTCCATTACTGCCCACGGAGTGCATTCAGTTGGGGTTTACCTGGGCAACCCCAGCGTGCACAACTACGGCATGATGACCCACCAGGGCAATCTGTTCCGCCACATTCGCACCAACAACCGTTTTTCCGCCACCAGTGTCGACCAGCTGCCCCATCACCTGGTGGGTCTGTGGTTATATGGTCACAAGCTGCTGCTGCCGATTCCCGACGTCGATAACACCGACTATTTCCTGATGCTGGGTGCCAACCCGCTGGCGTCCAACGGCAGTATCTGGACCGTGCCCGACGTCAGGAAACGGCTGCAGGCCCTGCAGGCGCGTGGCGGTAAACTGGTCGTCGTGGATCCGCGGCGCAGCGAGACCGCGCAGCTGGCGGACGAGCATCACTTTATCCGGCCGGGCACCGACGCCCTGTTCCTGGCAGCTATTCTCAACACCCTGTTCAGCGAGAACCTGGCCAACCCCGGCCACCTGGCGCCCTTTACCCGGGGCCTGGACGAGGTCGCCAGCAGCCTGGCCGGGTTCACGCCCGAGTATGCCGAACCCCATACCGGCATCAGTGCCGACAGCATTCGCGGCATCGCCCGCGAGCTGGCAGCGGCCGAGCGCGCCATCTGCTACGGGCGCATGGGCATCTCCACCCAGGCCTACGGCGCCTTGTGCCAGTGGCTGAGCCAGCTGATCAATATCGCCACCGGCAATCTCGACAAGCCCGGGGGCAGTCTGTTCACCACCCCTGCCATCGATACGGTGGCCAGCAATGGCCCGGGAGGCTTCGGCAGGCACCGCAGCCGGGTGCGCTCGCTGCCGGAATTTGACCGCGAGTTACCCGCCAGCGCCCTGGCCGAGGAGATCGCCACGCCCGGCGAAGGGCAGATCCGGACCCTGTTCACCGGGGCCGGTAATCCGGTGCTGTCCACTCCCAACGGCAAGCAGTTGGATGAGGCCCTGCCATCCCTCGACTTCATGGTGTCGCTGGACCCCTATATCAACGAGACCACGCGGCACGCGGACATTATCCTGCCGCCCACCTCGCCGCTGGAGCATGACCACTACGACCTGACCTTTCATGTGCTGGCCATGCGCAACACCACCCGCTACAACCCGCCGGTATTCGACAAGCCTGATGGCAGCCTGCATGACTGGGAGATTTTTACCGCGCTGGGCAGGCGCCTGGAACAGCTGCTGGACCTGCCGCAACAGCCCTCCGCAAGCCCGGCGGAGATCGTCGACATGGGCCTCAGGCACGGCCCCTGGGCCGAACGCGGCCTGTCGCTGGCAAAGCTGAGGCAGCACCCCTCGGGCCTGGACCTGGGGCCCCTGCAATCACAGTTGCCGAAGCGCCTGGCCAGCGCCGATAAAATTATTCACTGCAATACCCCGGAACCCATGGCCGACCTGCAGCGCCTGCGCCGGGAGTTCGACCAGCAGGGAGAATATTCCCTGCGCCTGATCGGCCGTCGCCACGTGCGGTCAAACAACTCCTGGATGCACAACTATCACCGACTGGTCAAAGGCCGCGATCGCTGCACCCTGCTGATGAACCCTGCCGATATGGCAGAGCTGGAGATCAGCGAGGGCGCACCGGTGACGCTGAGTTCGCGGGCCGGCAGCGTGCAGGTGATGGCCGAAGCCTCAACTGACATGATGCCGGGAGTGGTCAGCCTGCCCCACGGCTATGGTCACCAGCGGCCCGGGATACGCCTGACCGAGGCCAGCCGGCGGCCAGGCGTCAGCTGCAATGATGTCACCGACGAACAGTACCTGGACGCGCTGTCGGGTAACGCGGCGGTCAACGGCGTGGCCGTCACGGTAACGCCCCTGCCATGACAATGCTGATGGCGATATTCTGCCCCGCGCAGCCAGCCCCGCGAGCACTGAGGATCAGCCCATGCCATTGACCCGCCGTCAGCTGCTGGTTGCCACCGCCGCGCTCGGCAGCGCCGGTGCCCTGTCCGCCTGTGGCGGCAACAGGCACGAGGTGACTATCGACCGCAGCCTGCCCGTCAGCGACTTCGGCGCGGAATCTACCGGGGAAGAAGTCACTGCCGGCCTGGACCTCAGCGGCAAGGTGGCGCTGGTCACCGGCTGTAACTCCGGACTGGGTTTCGAAACCATGCGCGTGCTGGCCCTGCGCGGCGCCCACGTGCTCGGTACCGGACGGACCCTGGCGAAGGCGGAAACCGCCTGCGCCAGCGTTGCCGGCAAGACCACGCCGCTGGCACTGGAGCTCGCCGACTTCCAGTCCGCGGTGGACTGCGCTGCCGCCGTGGCCGACCTTGGCCTGATCCCGGATATCGTGGTGCTCAACGCCGGCATTAACACCTTCGGCGAACTGGAACTGGTCAACGGCATCGAGAAAATATTTACCGTTAATTTTCTCGGCCATTTCGTACTGGCCAATCACCTGCTGCCGCCAATGGTGCAGCGCGGCCAGGGTCGCATCGTTCATGTCAGCAGCCGCTCCGCCTATCGCCAGGCGCCGCCGGCAGGTATCGACTTCGACAACCTGCGCGGCGAGAAAGCCTTTGACGCAGGCGCGGCTTACGGCCGCTCCAAGCTGGCCAACGCGCTGTTTTCGCTGGAACTGGCCAGGCGGCTGCAGGGGACGGGGCTCAGCAGCAACGCCATTCATCCCGGGCTGGTGAAAACCAATATCGCCCGCACCGCGCCCCTGATTGTGCGCCGCGCCTTCGACCTGCTGGGCGGCATCATCGCCAAGACCCCGGCCCAGGGCGCCGCCACCCAGCTCTACGTGGCGACCAGTCCCGCCCTCGACGGGGTATCCGGTGCCTACTTCGAGGACTGTAACCCGGTCACCGTCAGCGGGCCAAATCACCTGACCGATGCCGCCATGGCCAGGAAACTGTGGCAGACCGCCGAGGCAATGACCGCCGGCTACCTCGCCTGAACGGCCACAAGGCCGACCACCCGTAAACCTGGCCGTGCCCCGCCCGGGGCGGCAACATTTTGTTCATTTTTCCACCCAGTTCACATTTTCGGGCACCAATCTGGAGAAAAGAAACAAAAATAATGGCCTGCCACGCTGCTCTGCCCTTCAATAACAGCAACCGTAAACCAGCGCCCCCGGGAACTTCAGCCAGATGAGCAGCAGCGACCATTACCGACAACTGCGCGGCGTGTGCCGGCTGGCAGGCCTGAGCCTGGGCCTGTGCCTGCTGGCCAGCTGTCGCCTGGTCATCACCACCGACAGCACCGGCTCCATTGTCTCCGGCTCCGGCACCCTGGATTGCGACCAGCCCGAATGCGCCTTCGAGATCAAGCAGTCGGTCACCGATGCCTTCAACGCGGTCCCCGCTGCTGGCTATCGCTTCGTGCGCTGGACCGGGCTCTGCACACCCTCGCCAACCGCGGTGTGCCAGGCCACCGTGGCGCCACTGGCCGAGCAGTACCAGCAGTTCGATGGCGATATTCCGATCGCGGCGGAGTTCGAGCCGGCAACCACCCGCAGGAGCTGGTTTGAGGACGCGGATGGCGACCACTACGGCAACCGGGCAACAGCCGTGACCGCAAGCAGCCAGCCCGACGGCTATGTGATCAATGACAGCGACTGCGATGACAGCAACGCCGAGGTGCATCCCTACACTCGCGAGCTTGAGGACGGGGTGGACAACAACTGCAACGGCCGCGTGGACGAGGGCTTCGTCGACGAGACCTACTACCGGGACCGCGACGGTGACGGCTTTGGCGACCCCGAGGTTTCGTGGATAGCGCGACGCAAACCCGCGGGGTTCGTCAGGAATGACCTGGACTGCAACGACAATAATGCCGGCCAGAACCCGGACGCCGAGGAAATCGCCGACAACCGCGACAACAACTGCGATGGCGCCATCGACGAGCAGATGATCACCTATTTCCGCGATGTGGACGGCGATGGCTACGGGGTCGCATCCAATAGCGTGAGTTCCATGGAACCGATGCCCGGGTACAGCACCGAGGCCGGGGATTGCGACGATAACAACGGCGACATCTTCCCCGGGGCCAGCGAACTGTTCGATGCGGTCGACAACGACTGCGATGGCCTCACCGATGAAGGCTTCAGCACCACCACCTACTACCGCGATGCCGATGCTGATGGCTACGGCGACGCCGCCGACTCGATTGCCGATATCACCCGACCGGATGGTTATGTGAGCAACGGAGACGACAACTGCCCCGACACCTACAACCCCAGCCAGGCCGACGTCGATGACGACGGCATTGGCGACAGCTGCGACCCGGTTGACAACACGCCGGTGGATCAAGGCGGTAGCTGCACGGTATCCGCGGAAGCGCAATCCATGCTCGACGCGGTCAACGCGTTCCGCGCCGGTACCCGCGACTGCGGCTCCCGCGGCCTGTTCTCGCCGGCCCCGGCGCTGACCTGGAACTGCAAGCTGGAAGCGGCAGCCAATGGCCACTCCGCCGACATGGCCAACAACAACTTTTTCAGTCACACCGGCTCCAACGGATCAAGCCTTGGCGAGCGGGCCACGGCCGCCGGTTACGCCTGGAACGCCCTCGGTGAGAACATCGCTGCCGGGTACAGCACGGTTGGCTCGGTGATGCAGGGCTGGATCGACAGTGATGGTCACTGCGCCAACCTGATGAACGCCAGTTTCGATGAACTGGGTGCCGCCCGCCAGTACAATGCCAACAGCGACTACGGTACCTACTGGACCCAGGTATTCGGCCGCGAACCCTAGGGCCCGCTCACACTACCAGTGGCGGCCCTCCGTGTTGCGGCAGCCATTTTCCCCACGGCTGGCCTATACTTAAGCCGCCAGCGCGGGCCAGCCATGACTTGCCTGCGCCGCATTAACAACAGCAACAAAAAAATGCCAGGGAAACCCCATGCACATCAAGACAATGGCGAGCACATTCGGTATAGCGCTCATCTTTATCTTCAATCTCGCCGCCTGCAGCAAGGATGATGCAGGGTCCGGCCCGGCTCAGCCCGATCCGCAGGCGTTGCCTGCTAACACCAGCGCGGGCACAGAGGACAGCATTCCCGACGGCCTGCTGCCCGATAATGCCGCCCCCCTGCATTACAGCCTGCACCTGCGGGTAGACCCCCGGGAGGACAGCTTCAGCGGTGAGGCGCGAATCAGGACCTCGCTCCAGCGGGCGAGCGATGAGCTGTACCTGCACGGGCGCTCTCTGCAAATCAGCGACGCCGGGGCCGTGCTCGATAGCGGCGAGTCCATCGCCCTCGACTGGCAGCAATTGACCGAGAGTGGTGTCGTCCACCTCACTGCCGGCCAGGAGTTGCCGGCGGGTGAGCTGACCCTGACCTTCTCCTACCGGGCGCCCTTCAATACCAGCCTGGAGGGCCTGTACCGGGTGGACAAGGGCGAGTTGGCCTATGCCTTCACCCAGTTCGAAGCGACGTCGGCAAGGCTGGCCTTCCCGGCGTTTGACCAGCCCGGCTTCAAGGTGCCCTTTGATCTGAAACTGACCGTGCCCCGGGAACAGGTCGGAATCGCCAATACGCCGCAGATAGCCGAAGCCGCCGCCGGCGGGGGCTGGAAGACCCTGACCTTCGCCACCACCAAAGCCCTGCCCTCCTACCTGGTGGCATTCGCCGTGGGTCCCTTCGATGTGGTCGAATGGGAGCCGATCCCGGCAAGCAGGGTGAGGGAGCGCGAGGTGCCGCTGCGCGGCATCACCACCCGCGGCCGGGGCGCAGAGATTCACTACGCGCTGAAATACACCGCTGAAATCCTGGTGGCGATGGAACAGTACTTCGGCACCGCCTACCCCTACACCAAGCTGGACATCATCGCGGTTCCCGATTTTGCCAGCGGCGCGATGGAAAACGCCGGTGCCATCACCTACCGGGAACAGTTGATCCTGCTCGATGAATCCTCAGCGCAATTCGACAAATACAATTACTTCAATACCCACGCCCACGAGCTGTCGCACCAGTGGTTTGGCAATCTGGTAACACCGGCCTGGTGGGATGACCTGTGGTTAAAGGAGTCCTTTGCCACCTGGCATGCACACATCACCCTGGACGAACTCTATCCCGATGGCCACTACCTGGACGCACTGTTCAACGGCTCAGCCTGGGCGATGAACGAGGACAGCCTGGCCAGTGCCCGGCGCATTCGCGAGCCCATTGTCCATCATGAGGACATTGGTGCCGCCTACGATGGCATCACCTACGCCAAGGGCGGCGGCGTACTGGCCATGTTCGAGGAGTTTCTCGGCCGGGAAAACCTGCGCCGGGGGATTCGCCTGTACATGCAGAAATTTGCCTGGAAGAACACCACCGCGGATGATTTCATGGCGGCAATCACCGAGGCCAATCCACAGGCAGACGGCGAGGTGCTGCAGGAGGCCTTTCGCAGTTTTATCGAGCAGGCGGGGGTACCCGTCCTGGCGATGGCGCTGGACTGCGACGGCGATCGCCCGCGACTGGCGCTGTCTCAGCAACGCTATCTGCCGCTGGGTTCCCGCGGCTCTGCCGACCAGAGCTGGACCATACCCGCCTGTATCACCCTGTTCACCGAATCCGGTCCCCGCCAGCAGTGCTTTATCGCCGCGGGCGCCAGCCAGTCAGTGGACCTGGACAGCGAGCGCTGTCCGCAGGCGCTGCTGCCCAACAGCAACGGCTCCAGCTACTATCGCTTCAACCTGCCGGGTGACCAGTGGCAGGCACTGTTGCAGCGCTTCGACCAGCTCAGCACCCACGAGCAGATTTCCGTGGCCGGCAGCGTGATCTCAGCACTGAATGCCGGCGCGATGGCAATGGAGGACTTTCTCGCCGCGGCGCCGGTGATTGCCGGCTCCGATTCATGGCGGGTGTCGATCCGGCCCCGGGACAGCATCTACAGGCTGCTGGACCACGGTTCAACCCCGGCACAAAAACAGCAGCTGCAAACCCTGCTGGCCAGCTGGTACCGGCCACAGCTGGAGCAGCTGGACGCGCTTGAGTCCCTGACCCCGGACCAGAACCAGTACCGTGTGTTCATGCAGTCGACACTGGCCCTGCGGGCAGGGGACGAGGCCCTGTTGCAGGCGCTTACGGAGATGGCGAAACGCTACACCGGCTACGCTGACGATGGGCAAATTCACCCCGGGCGCATCGACAGCAATTATGCCTACATCGCGCTGTTGGCCGGGGTGAAAACGCTCGGCAAACCCTTCACCGAACTTCTGTGGCAGCAGTTCCTGGCAGAGGAAAACGTGACTCTGCGCGAACGCCACCTGCAGGCACTGGCGCGCAGCGAGGACCCGGGAGTGGCGGCGCAGCTGCGAGCCGCCATACTGTCGCCGGAAGTCGCGGTCAATGAGTTCGGTTATATCATTTCCGGGCAGATGGATGTGCCAGAACACCAGCAAGCCATGTGGCAATGGATGCAGGAAAATTTTGACGCCGTCATCGCCAGGATTCCCACCTGGCAGAAAGGGCAGACGCCTCACTACTTTGACAGTTTCTGTAGCGAGGAGGACGCAGCCTCGGTGGAGGCGGTTTTCTCGCCGCTAATCGCCGACTACGAATCCGGGCCGCGCTACCTGGCCAAGTCCCTGGAAAAAATCAGGCTGTGCGCAGCCTACGTCGAGCACTATGGCAACGTCGGCAGCTAGCGGGCCGCTGCCGCCTCCCCGCGCCATTCTCTTCGACTGGCACGGCACACTGGTCAATACCCTCGATGCCATGTACCAGGCTATCGAGGACATGCTCCCCCAACTGGAGGAGCTGGGGCTGATCGACCGGCTGGTACCGGAGGCGCAAGCCGGCAGTCGCGAGGATGAAAAGCTGATTCGCTACATCCGTATTTTCCGCAAGCTCCATCCCCGGGTGCTGGCCGAGCGGCGCGTCTCGCGCACGGAAATCTTCGACGCCCTGTTCGCCGATGACGAGGGTGCGCGATCCATCGCCCACCGCGCCTACAACAAGAGCTATCGCAAGTTCTACGGCGAGGTTTATCCCTACCAGAAGGGTATCGCCGACTACCTGCGCTACCTCAAATCACTGGATATTCCGCTGGGCGTGGCCACCAATCGCAGCCGCGAATTTTTTGACAATGAACTCTACCGGCTGGACAACGGTGCATGGCGACCGCTGTTCAGTACCACTTGCTGCGGCGACGAGGCGGGTCGCCACAAACCGGCACCGGACATGCTGCTCCACGCCTGCGAACAACTGGGCGTAGAGGCCGGGCCGGAGGTCTGGTACGTTGGCGACAGCATTACCGACATGATCACCGCGAAAGCGGCGGGTATTACCCCGGTCTTCTACAACGCCGGCCTGCTGCCGCCACCGGAGCTGGAGCGGCTGTTCAGCGGCAGTGACAATCGCGGTGGACGGCCGCGGGCCGTGGTCGATGACTTTGAGCAATTGCTCGACCTCCTGGCCCAGGCCGCGCCGGAACGCTGCGACCGACAAACGCGGCCGCCGCGGCTGCCGCCCCGTGAACCACTGCCACCCCATGTAGAACCCGACTGGCACCCGGCGGTCGCCACCCTGGCGCCACCGCAGCTCATTCTATTCGATTGGCACGCGACCCTGGTGGACACCCTGGATGCCATGTACCACGCGGTGGACGATCTGCTGCCGGAACTGGCCCAGCTGGGCCTGGCAGGCCGACTGGTCAGGCCGGAGTCATCCAAGTCGCCGGACGACCAGCGGCTGGTGGACTACGTGCGCGAGCGGCAACAGCTGCATCCCAGGGTCAAGGCCGACCGCAAGATCTCCCGCACGGACATTTTTGAAGTGCTGTTCGGTGAGGACAACGAGGCCAAGCGCATCGCTCACGCCGCCTTTAACCGGCACTATCGCAAATACTTCGGTAAGGCCCTGCCCTTCGAGCCCAGGGTCAGGAGAGTGCTGGAGGCGCTGGCAGCGCTGGATCTGCCCCTGGGCATTATCACCAACCGGGACCGGGAATTCTTCCTGCAGGAACTGGCCAATGTCGACGGTGAAGACTGGTCAGGCTTTTTTGACACCGCCGTCTGTGGCGACGATACTTCGCGCAGAAAGCCCCACCCGGACCAGTTACAACAGGCAGTAAAGGATCTTGGATTCACCATGAATGACAGCGTCTGGTACGTCGGCGACTCCACCACCGATACCATTGCCGCCAGGACCGCCGGCGCCACCAGCGTATTTTTCAATGGCGCCCAGTGGGACCTGCCCTGGCTCAACAAGATTTTTCCCGGCAGCGCGCGCTACCCCTACAAACCCGACGTGGTAGTCAATGATTTCGCCGAGTTCTGGGCGCTGGTACTGGCCTGTATGGATTCCCACCGTGCCTGAACCGCGCCTGCTGATTGTCGGTAGCGGCGATATCGGCCGGCGCCTGGCGCCGCTGCTGCTGGCAGCCGGCTGGAATATCCATGCCCTGCGCCGCCAGCCGGAGACAGCGGACGATGGCATATGCTGGCACCGGGCCGACTACACCGAACCCGGCAGCCTGCGCTTTGTCGAGGCACTGGCGCCCGATTACCTGCTCACCACCCTCACCCCGGCTTCACGTGAGGTCGAGGGCTATCTGCAGGGCTTTGCCACGGCGACGAAAAACCTGCTGGCAGGCCTGGGGGCCTCTCGTCCCCGGCGCATCATCATGGTGTCCAGTACCCGGGTGTACGCCGAAAGCAATGGTGGCTGGATCGACGAATCCGCCCCCCTGTCCACCACAGACCCGCGGGCCGTCGCCATCATCGACGCGGAGCAGCATCTATTTCAGGCCAGTTTTCCGGCCACGGTAGTTCGCTTTGGCGGCATTTACGGCGCCCCTGGTGGACGCTTGCTGAAAAAAGTCCAACAGGGGCGCATCAGCCCCGCCACGCCGGTGCGCTATACCAATCGTATTCATCGCGATGACTGCGCCGGGTTCCTGGCGCATCTCCTGTTACGGGACCGGGCGGACCAGACAGTGCTCGACAGTTATAACGGCGTGGACGATTGCCCCTGCCCCGCCCACGAGGTCGAGGCCTGGCTGGCCCGGCAGCTGGGGATTACGCCGCTCACGCAGGATACTGCAACAGCGGCCACGGTCAGCCACAAGCGCTGTAAAAACACCGCACTGAAGTCGTCCGGTTACAGCCTGCGCTATCCCGACTATAAAGCCGGTTACGCCAGCCTGCTGCAGGCCAGCGTCGGCCACGGAGCGGCCGACTGAAACAAAGGCCTTAAATCGTCAGGCCGCCGTCGACCACAATGCATTCACCATTGGTATAACTGCTGGCGTCAGACACCAGGTACAACACGGTACCGGCCATTTCTGCGGGTTCGGCATGCCGCCCCATGGGAATGCCCTGGATGGCTGTCTGGTAAATGTCATCGTTGGTAAACAAAGCGCCGGCGAATTTGGTTTTGGTCAAACCCGGCAACAAGGCATTGACCCGGATACCCAGCGGCCCGCATTCCTTGGCAAAGCTGCGGGTCATACTGACCACGGCCGCCTTGGAAATGGAGTAAATGCCCTGCATCGGCCCCGGCTGCAGCGCGTTCACCGAGGCCGTATTGACAATGACACCGCTGCCCTGTTCACGCATCAGCTTGCCCGCTTCGATGGACATGAAAAAGTAACCGCGAATATTCACCTCAACGGTCTTGTTGTAGGCACCGAGGTCGGTGTCCAGGATATGGCCGAAGTAGGGATTGGTGGCGGCGTTGTTGACCAGTATGTCGAGTTTGCCGTGACTGGCCTTGATGTGGGCGAAAATGGCGCTGATATCATCCATATTGCCCACATGGCAGGCGAATGCCTCGGCACTGTTGCCAGCGGCGGTAATGGCATCGGCTACCGCCTGGCAACCGTCGATCTTGCGGCTGGAAACGATCACGTGGGCGCCCTGCTCCGCCAGCAACCCGGCGATTTCTTCACCAATGCCGCGGCTGGCGCCGGTTACCAGTGCAATCTTGCCGCTGAGGTCGAAAAGGTTGGTGGGCATATTACGCTCCTGTTTATGCTGTTAGGGCCTGCTGGCTGGCGGGCAACGATAGCATTGCCAACACAGGGGGCTCAACGAAGATTTTCGCCAGATAAGGCTGGAACCGGCGCGCGCAGCCGCGATTTTCAGGCTAGACTGGACGGCAGAGAAGGAGAAAGTAATGAAGAAACTCAGCTTTGTCGACAAGGGCTTCCTGCTCAGCGAAACCCGGGAAATGCCCATGCACGTGGGCGGCGTCAGCCTGTACACCCTGCCGCCCGGGGCCGATGAAAAGGAATTCCTGCACGGTCTCGCCGACAACATGCGCAACGCCAAGACCATGCTGCCCCCCTTCGGCGACCGGCTCAAGACCGGCCGCCTGGGCCTGGCCGGGAATACCTACTGGGAACCGGATCCCGCCCTGGACCTGGACTACCACATACGCCACTCCGCCCTGCCGGCGCCGGGCCGCTACCGGGAACTGTTCACCCTGGTCTCCCGCCTGCACGGCACCCTGCTGGAACGCAGCAGGCCACTGTGGGAAATGCACCTGATCGAGGGCCTGCCCAAACGCCAGTTCGCCGTGTATACCAAGACCCACCACGCCGCGGTGGACGGGGCCCGCTCCATCCACGTCTCCCGGGTCATGCTGTCGGCGGACCCCGGGCACGTACTGGAGGAGTCCCCCCTGTCCCTGCACCTGTGGGAACAGTACAAGGCCGGGCTGAAAATGGGCAAACGCCCTGAACACACCACCTCGGAACTGCGCTCCGTGGCGGATATGTTCAAGCTGAGTATCGACAGCGGCGCACACGTGTTCAATGCGGTGAAAACATTCGCCGAATCCCTGACCGGCAACGGCCGCGGAATGGCCCTGCCCCACTTGCAAGTGCCGCGCAGCGCACTCAACACACAGATCGACGGGGCCAGGCGATTTGTTGCCCAGTCATGGCCCTTTGCCCGCATCAGCGCGGTTGCCAAGTCCTTTGGCGGCACCTTCAACGATGCCGTACTGGCCATGTGCTCAGGCGCGCTGCGAACCTATCTGCAGGTGCACGCGGAACTGCCGGAAGCGCCTCTGAAAGCCATGGTGCCGGTTTCCCTGCGCCAGCCGGGTGACGTCGATTCGGGCAATGCCGTGGCGGCTATCAGTGCCGACCTGGCCACCAACATCGACGACCCCAGTGAACGTTTCGCCAAAATCAAGACCTCGATGCAGGCCAGCAAGGACTTTTACGCCGAGATGACACCCAGGGAAATTGAGCTGTTTTTCCTTATAGTGCAAAGCCCCGCCGCCATCCTCGCGCCCCTGGGGATGATGTCCAAACTTCCTCCCTATAACGTGGCGATCTCCAACGTGCCCGGGATCCGCGAGACCATGTACTGGAACGGCGCGCGCATGGATGGCTCCTACCCGCTGTCCATAGTCACCGACGGCCTGGCCATGAATATCACCCTGGTCACTTACGCGGAGAATGTGGATTTCGGCATCATTGCCTGCCGCCGCTCGTTACCCCATGTCCAGCGCATGATCGATTACATGGAGGAGTCGCTGCAGGAACTGGAAGATGCGGCAGGCATAAAGGTCAAGCCCGCGAAAAAACGTGCCGCCGGTGGCGCCCGCAAGCCAGCGTCCCGAGCAAAGGCAACTGCCAGCGCCAAACCGGCCGCTGCCGCCAGTGGGACGGCCAAAACCCGAACCAAAGCGAAAGCGAAAGCGAAAGCGAAAGCGAAAGCGAAAGCGAAAGCGAAAGCGGCAGCAAAACCCAAAGCCAAGGCCAAGGCCAAGGCCAAGGCAAAAACCAGGGCGAAAGCCAAAACCAAAGTCAAATCCGGGAGCAGCAGCTAGCCAGCGCTGTTGGCCGCGGTGCGGCAACGACCGGCCGTTCTACCGGTTGGCACCGCGGGCGGCCAGCTGGCGCTGGATTTCACGCGCCACCAGCCACAGTCGGTCCTGGCCCCACAGGCTCAGTAGCCCCTCGCCATTGGCGTCCAGCAGGCGGAAACTCGGCACCCCCCACAGGCCCGCCGCGTACATGGCGAGACGGTTTTCCTCCAGCATCTCTTCCCAGCCGGTGCTGCCGATGCGCGGTTCAGCCTGCCGCCAGTCCAGTCCGGCGGCTTCCACTACCCTGCGCAGGCCGCGCCGGGTATTGGTATTCACGCCATCAACAAAAGCCGCGCGCAGGAAGCAGGACAGCAGGGCGTTGCCCCTGCCCTGCGCCACCGCCCAGGGGTACAGCGAGTAACAGCGCCTGACGGGTTCGCCGATGGGGTCATAAAATCTACCCCAGGACCATCCCGCTTCCCGGGCCTCCCTGGCCACATCGGCAAATATATAGAACCCTTTTTCCCGGGTTGCGGGCACCCCGCGCATGACCATGGGCAACACCGGGCGCACAACAAGATTAACGCCAGTATCCGCGGCCAGTTGCAGGCTGCGATCAAACACGATCGCCGTGTACGGACTGCGCAGGGAGGGGTAGATTTCCAGGGTAAGACTGCCGTTGTCCCGCGGGGCCGCTGTCTCAATCTCCGGCCGCGGCACCAGCATGGGCTGGTCCGGCCGGGTATCGGCTCCCAGCGCCCGCAATCGCTTCTCCAGGTGGTAGAGGCGATCGACGCCCCAGTACCACTCACCGGCACAGTAGAGCATGCCGCCCGAGTAGTGCCCGAGTTCGGCGCGGCGCGCGGTCCCGGCATCCAGGGCAGACTGCAGCTCTGCGGGGCTCGCCGTGCCCAGCTCCGTCGCGATTTGCTGCAGCGCAGCGCTATCACCGGCCCAGAGTGCCGCCCCTACCGCGGCCGCCGAAGCAACAAAGCGCTCGCTGTCCAGACTGGCGAGCACGGCGGCCGCCAGATTGACGGACTCCTCCGCCAGGGCATAGCTGCTGCAGGGAAAGTCGAGGCCGTACTCCGGCGCCACATGGAAAGCGTCGTAGCAGGACAGCTTGAGCAACAGCGCCGGTTCAGCGACATTTTTGCCCTCGGGCCCGCGCACCAGGTGACAAACGAGTTCGACATCGTAGCGCTGGCAAAACGCCGCCAGTACCTGTGCCAGAAGCTGGCTGTAGGCATCTTCAACCTGGTGAAAATATTCCACCCGGTGGCGTTTGCCCGCCCGCAGGCGCTGCTTTTCCAGCCTGCGCCGGCGCCTGGTGAGCCGGCTGTCACTGGCAATGTGTGTCAGCAGCCGGGAGGTGACCCAGCGCCGCAGGGGACTGGGGTCCGCCGTTGCCGCACCGCCCTGTTCAGTGAATTGCTGGGCCATGGCCTGCGCCGTGAGCTGGGTATTGTAGAAAAGACAGGCTTCTCAGGGCGCAAGCCCGAGCGCCTTCGCATCGGCCTCCAGCAATGGCGCCATCACCGCGTGGCTCACCACGCGCCGGTAGAAGGCGGAAAACCCGGGCCAGCGCTCACTATCCACCGTGTATCCGGCATAGCTGGCATTGACGAAAGGACTCACCAGGGCAATGTCGGCCACACCCAGTTCACCGAAGATAAAGCCCTCGGCGGGTACCTGAGATTCCAGGTAATCGAGCATCGGTGGCAGTTTATTGTTGATCAGGTTCTCCACCAGGGCCTCGTCGGCTTCCTGCTTGAGCATCACCGGGCGCATAAAGCGCTGGAAGAATATTCCCGCCGCCAGTTCGGCAATCCGCGTCCCGCCCAGCTCCTCGTACCAGCGCGCCCTGGTCTTTTGACCGATATCCGTCGGGTAGACCGGGGGCTCAGGATAGGCGTCCTCCAGGTACTGGCAAATCACCTTGGAGTCGTTGACCACCAGGTCACCGTCCTCCAGGGCGGGCACTTTGCCCAGGGGGCTGATCTTGCGGAACTCCGGGTCATCGGTGAACGGCATTTGCGGCAGGTGCTCGAAGGGCAGCTCCTTGATGGCCATCACCGCCAGGACTTTGCGCACAAAAGGCGACGCGGAAACACCGTGGACTTTAATCATTACCGTTATTCTCTCAAGGCTGTGAACAGAAGCGACAATCGGCACCATACCCCTGTTGCCGGGCGGAATCCACCGCGGTCGGCGGTATCGCAGGAGACCGGCAGTCCTGGTAATTGACAGCCGGGCCCTGACGTATATAAATGCGAGTTTTTAACGGCGCCGGGCAAACGCCGGCGCGACAAGGGAGAAACACATGGCCGGTTCATTGAAAGACCAGCTACTGCAGGCCGGTCTCAGCGACGAAAAGAAAGCCCGCCAGCTGGCGAAGGAGAAGCGCAAGCAGGCCAAGGTCGCCCGCAGCTCAGGGATCGAGCTGGTAGACGAGGCCAAGGAAGCCGCGCGCAAGGCCCGGGCGGAGCAGGCCGAGCGCGACCGGGCCCTCAACCAGGCCCGGGACAGCAAGGCCGAGCGCAAGGCGATCAATGCCCAGATCAAGCAGCTGATCGAAAGCAACAAGCTGGCCACCGGCAAGGGCGACATTGCCTTTAACTTTACCGACGGCAAAAAAGTGAAGCGCATACATATCTCCGCCATGGAACAGAAGCAACTGTCGGCGGGCCGCCTGGCCATCGTCAAACAGGGCGACCGGTACGAGGTAGTACCCTGGCCAGTGGCAGAAAAAATAGCCGAGCGGGACAGCAGCCGCGTGATCGACTGCACCGACTCCTGCGAACCGGAACTGAATAAAGAGGAGAAGGACTGGTACAAGGACTACGAAATCCCCGACGACCTGATGTGGTAAAGCATTGGTAACAACGGTTGAACCGGCGCCACCTTGACACCCTGCCGGCCCTGGCCGACCATGATTTACCGCCTCTCTGGCCAACCAATAAGGAAAACAGCAATGCCACGCATGAACCTGGAAAACAGCTCAGCCATCGTCACCGGCGGTGCCTCGGGCATCGGCGAAGCCACCGCCCGGCAACTGGCCGCCGCTGGCTCCAAAGTCGTTATCGCCGACCTCAATGAAGAAAAAGGCCAGCAGGTAGCCGGGGAGATCGGCGGCGTATTTGTGCGCTGTGACGTTACCAAAACCGACGATGCCGACGCGGCAGTGGCTGCCGCGGTGGCCCTCGCCCCCCTGCGCGCCTGCGTCAACTCCGCCGGCCTGGGTGCTCCCGGGCGGACCATTGACCGCAACAACGTCCCCCTGGACCTGGAGAAGTTCAGCTTCGTTATCAAGGTCAACCTGATCGGCACCTTCAACGTGCTCAGCCGCGCTGCTGCCGCCATGGCCAAGCAGGAGCCACTGGACGAAGACGGCTGCCGCGGCGCGATCGTCAACATGGCGTCCTGTGCCGCTTTCGATGGCCAGATCGGCCAGGCCTCATACTCCGCCTCCAAAGGCGGCGTGGTGGGCATGACCCTGCCCATCGCCCGCGACCTGAGCGCCGTGGGCGTGCGGGTGAACACGATCGCCCCCGGCCTCATCGACACCCCGATTTACGGCGAGGGTGAGCACGCCGAAGCGTTCAAGGCCCACCTGGGACAGTCGGTATTGTTTCCCAAGCGCCTGGGCTCCGGCGAGGAACTCGCATTCGCCGTGATGGAATGCATTACCAACCCCTACCTCAATGCCGAGGTAATCCGCCTGGACGGCGGTATCCGGATGCCGCCGAAGTAAACCCCTGCTGTGGGCTCTCGGCGCCCCTAGCGAGCGCCCAGGGCCACCTCCATACGCTGGATAATCTGCTCCAGCCTGGCGCGACTGGTGCCAAAGTTCAGCCGCAGGAAATTGCCGTCACCCATGGGCCTGCCGTCTGACAAGGCGACCCCGTGGGCGAGGAAGTGTTCAAACGGGTTCTCGATTGCAAGCGCCGACACATCCAGCCAGGCCAGGTAGGTCGCCTCCACATGGGTCATGGTGACCCCAGTCATGGCAGCGACCCGCTGCTGCAGCAGGTCGCGGTTATCCCGCAGGTACGGCAGCAACTCGGCCAGCCAGTCATCGCAATCCCGCCAGGCCGCCAGGGCCGCGGCAAAGGACAGGGCCCCGGGATGGGCGGCCAGGCCATAGATGCGGCGCGCAAAGGTGGCGCGAAGGTCTGCGTCGGGTATCACCGCCAGGGCAAAAGCGCCAATACCCGGAAGATTGAAGGCCTTGCTGGGCGACACCAGGGTAATGCTTTGCGTCGCCACCTCGGGTGACAGGCTCGCCAGGGGGACGTGCTGTTTGTCCCCGTCGAGCACAAGCTCGGCGTGGATTTCGTCGGCGCAGATAAGCAGATCGTGTTGCAAGCAAAACTCGGCCACCTGCGACAGTTCCTGCTCGCTTAACACCCGCCCCAGCGGATTGTGGGGATTACAGAGCAGGAAGCTGCGGGCGCCCTGACCCGCCAGGTGCGGCAACTGGTCGAGATCCATTTCCCAGCGACCACCGCGCAGTTGGTGCCCCAGAGGCAGCAGGCGCTGGTCGGAATACCCGGCGGCGCCGAAAAAGTGGTGGTAGTTCGGTGTCTGGGTAATCACCGCGTCACCGGCCTTACCCGCGGTGCGCACGGCGCCAAACAGTCCTGGCACCACCCCGGGCAGAACCACCAACCACTCCTGCTTCACTTGCCAGCCGTAAAGCTTCTGCATACGTGCGCGGAATACCTCCAGCAGCTCCTGCGGGGCCTCGGCGTAACCCAGCGGCGCAACTTCCAGGCGTTGCTGCACCGCCTCGCGCACTGGCGCAGGGGCCAGGAAGTCCATGTCCGCCACCCAGGCCGGCACTACATCGGGCCCGCTGCCGGCGTAGCGGTTCCATTTCATACTGTCATTATGGGGTTGAAACGGCTGGTCAAAGTCGACCCCGTAGTTCGCTGAATTAGACAACAGTAACGCTCCCGAAATCTGCAGGTGTGTGTAGGCTCCTGCCTGACATGATACCTCACCGATCACGTAGTGAAACCGGGTCTTCCACAACCGCCGCCTGCGTAAATCTCGAGATCTTTATTGAGTCACAGGGCAATGACAGTGGTTTGCCGCCATCATCACCGGGACAATCTATAATCGCATGCGAACCGCAGTGGAATCCTCGGGCATCGCAACAGCATCTGATAAGGAACTATTCGACCATGAGCGAAAGCAACGACAAGCAGAACGAAGCAAAGAACAGCAACAAGGGCGGCCGGAAAACCATGACCTTCCGCTCTGCCGATATCGAACTGACGACCGAGGTCATCGCCGACTGGATGCCCCTGCATATTGATGACAAACCTGCTGCCGACATGTTCTATACCGCGTACCTGGTAAAGAATGAAGACCCCCAGCGTGCCATCACCTTCTGCATCAATGGCGGCCCCGGGGGCTGCTCCGCCTTCCTGCAATTCGCCTGCTGCGGCCCGCGGATACTCGCCTTTGGCGATGACGGCCATGAAGTCCCGGGGACCAAAACCCTGGTCGACAACCCCGCACACTGGCTGGGCTTTACTGACCTGGTATTTATCGATGCCATTGGCACCGGCTACAGCCGCCTGCGGCCGGAAGACAAATCCGGCGGCGAGAAAAATGAGGCCGCCAAGGCCGACAAGAGCAAGGACAATCCCTACTGGGCCATCAAGAAGGACCTGGCGAGCATTGCCGAGTTCATGCGCAAGTTCCTCACCGGGCACAAGCGCTGGCAGAGCCCGCTGTATTTTGCCGGGGAAAGTTATGGCGGTTACCGGGCGACCCGCCTGGCCAAGCTGTTTTCCAGGGAGTTCCAGCTGGCGGTAGATGGCCTTATTGTCATCTCTCCCATCTGGCAGTTCCGCGATGCCTCCGATTCCGACTACAGCACAAGCCAGTGGATCAACCAGCTGCCGGTTTATGTCGGCATTGCCCATAAACACGGCCTGTGCCGTCACGTCGACGCCGGGGCAGCCATGACCGAGGTGGTGGCTGGCGCCGAAGCTTTCGCCATCTCCGATTACGCCCGCGCGCTGGTGGCGGGAACGCTGATGGATGACAGCGAGCGGCAGCAGATTTTCGCGCAAGTGGCCGCCATGATGGGCCTGGACGAACAGTTCGTGATCGAGTCAGAGGGCCGCGTCACCTTCGTTGATTTTGCCCGGCAACTGAAGAAACAGGATCACCAGATCACGGATCTCTACGACGGCAGCCTGGTTTCCAGCGACGCCTTTCCCAATCGCACCAATAATGACGCCGCCATCAGCGAGGCATTGTTCACTACCATGAACCTTTATGCCGCGGCGATATACCAGTTCCAGAGAGAGGAACTAGGCGTTTCCACGGAACTGGAATACATCGTCCTGAACGAGGAAGCCAACAAGGCCTGGAAGAACGACGAAAAAGACTTCGACCTGTTTCAACTGGCCGAATCAATGGATGACTTCCGGGCCGGCATGAACAGCAACAACGCCCTGCGAGCCATGATCGTGCATGGCCAGTTTGACACCGTCACGCCCTATTTTGCCAGCAAGCGGCTCGTCCACCAGAGCAGGCTGAAACCTGAGGTGAAGGCCCGCATCGTTGAGAAACTCTACGCGGGCGGACATATGTTTTATTCCTGGCACCGGGAGAGACAGCAGTTTTGCGAGGATGTGGCTGCATTCATTCGCTCATGCGAATAATTGACACACGACCAAGCAGATAGCCAGCGACGGCCCCCAACCCTTTAGCACCTGGAGGCGCACATTCAAGACTGCGCCCGGATGGGGCAGCAGAGTTTCTCGCGCTCCCCGGGCTGGCGGACTCCAATCCAGTGAGTCCGGGCGACTGCCTGGCTCCCTGGTACAGGAGGCAGGCTGTTACTCTTTGCTGGCTGGGTCTTCGTCTGGAGTGACAGCGTCTTTGGTGGCGTCCCAGGCCTTTTCACTGGTTTCCTTGGTCGCATCCCAGGCTTTCTGGCTGCCTTCCTTGGTGGCATCCCAGGCCTTTTCACTGCCCTCTTTGGTGGCTTCCCAGGCTTTTTTGCTGCCCTCCTTGGTGGCGTCCCAGGCTTCGCCGCTGGTTTCCTTGGTAGCATCCCAGGCCTTTTCACTTCCCTCCTTGGTCGCCTCCCAGGCTTCGCCGGAGGCTTCCTTGGTGCTCTCCCACGCTTCCCCGCTTGCTTCCTTTGCTTTCTCCATGTGGCTTTCATCCTCGGCAAGTGCCGGCAGAGCCAGGAAGAGTGAAGCCAATAATACTGCGCCAGTCTTTTTCATAGTTCCCTCACAATTCAATGGTTAACGGCCTCCGATAGCCACCGGGAAGTATAGACCCCGCTCGCAACCAGGCAAAATCGGTATTACCCAACAATCGCAGTACGACTACCTGGGATGTTCAACAACGATGCTACGCCACAACGAATACAGCGCTTGCGCTACACCCGGGCGCTTCAATACTCAGGGGCCAGAAACCCGCCAGACTGGTAGTCCCACAGCCGCTTGTAAATACCGCCCTGCGCCAGCAGTTCGGTGTGGGTGCCAGACTCCACGATCCGGCCCTCGTCCAGCACCACCAGCCGGTCCAGGGCGGCAATGGTCGACAAGCGGTGAGCGATAGCAATCACCGTCTTGCCCTCCATCAGCTGGTAGAGGCTGTCCTGGATCGCCAGCTCGACTTCGGAATCCAGCGCCGAAGTCGCTTCATCCAGCACCAGGATAGGGGCGTCCTTGAGGATAACCCGGGCAATGGCAATGCGCTGGCGCTGGCCGCCGCTGAGCTTGACGCCCCGCTCCCCTACTTGCGCGTCCAACCCTCGCTGTCCCGCCTGGTCCTCCAGTTCGTCGATAAAGCTGCGGGCCCTGGCCTTGTCGATGGCCGCCATCAGCTGTTCTTCGGTTGCATCCTGGCGGCCATAGAGAATATTGTCCCGCACGGAGCGGTGCAGCAGCGAGGTATCCTGGGTAACCATGCCGATGTTGGCGCGCAGGCTCTCCTGGGTGACCCCGCGGATATCCTGCCCGTCAACCTTGATGCTGCCGCTGTCCACGTCGTAAAAGCGTAACAGCAGGTTGACCAGGGTGGATTTACCGGCCCCCGAGCGACCGATGACCCCGAGCTTTTCCCCGGGCCTGATTTCCAGGTCCAGTTTGTCGAATACCGGCTTGCCGGCACTGTAGCCAAACCCAAGCTGCTGGAAGCTGATTCCCCCTTCCCGCGCATCCAGCTCTGCCGCGTCCTCGGCGTCCTCTACGGCGATGTGCCGGGAGATGGCGCCGGCGCCGTCCTTGACCGTACCGACATTTTCAAACAGGTCAGACACCTCCCACATGATCCACTCGCTGATGCCGTTGAGCCGCAGGCACAGGGCAAACGCCGCGGCAATTTCCCCCGGGCTGATACCGGACTGGAACCACAGGTAAAGCGCGCTGAAACCAACCGCCACCAGCATCACGGTGTTGTTGACCGCCACCCCGGTTTCCATCCAGGTGACCAGCCGCATCTGTGGGTGCACCGTGCCGAGAAACTCCTCCATGCCCTCCCGGGCATAGGCCGACTCCCGCCGGGCATGGGAAAACAGCTTGACCGTGGAAATGTTGGTGTAGCTGTCGGCGATGCGGCCGGTCATCATCGCCCGCGCATCGGCCTGGCGCTCGGAGATACTCTGCAGGCGGGGCAGCAACACATACAGCAGCCCGATGTAACAGCCCAGCCACAGGAGCATGGGCAACATCAGGCGCAGGTCTATGCTGGCCAACAACACCAGCACCGACAGGAAATACACCGAGACGTACACCATGAGGTCCAGCAGCTTGATGACCGTGGAGCGCACAGCCAGGGAGGTCTGCATTACCCGGGTGGCGATGCGTCCGGCAAACTCATCCTGGAAAAAGCTCAGGCTCTGGCGCAACAGGTAACGATGGCTCATCCAGCGGACAATCATCGGGAAGTTGCCCATCAGCGTCTGGTGCAGCAACAGCGAGGAGATGCCCACCAGGATGGGGTAGGCGATGATAACTCCCAGGGCCAGCCACAACAGCTCGCCTGCGGGGCCGGCAAGGAATCCCTCGGGACTACTCGCGGCGAGCAGGTCTACCAGCCGTCCCAGCAGATCGAACAGGTAGACCTCGACAATGGCGATGGCCGTGCTGAGCAGCGCCATCGCCAGCAGAAAGGGCTCCAGTCCCCTGGCGTGGTGCCGACAAAAGCGGTACACAGACCGTGGCGAGCGCTCCGGCGCCGGCGGCGGAAACGGGTCGACCAGTTGCTCAAAAAATCGAAATGCCATAAAACGGGATTCTGGCCTGCGAGTACACGATGCGGGCATACTATCACTGTCGCGGGAGCAGCCATAACGGCAGTACCGGACGATCACTGGTGCCAACCAGCATAAACATTACGGCAAAAGCTGCTACCCTTACCGCATGCACCCGGGGAACACAGCGTGACCGACAAGCTACTCGAGTTGTATCAGCAGACTCGCCGCCAGTCAGAGGTATTCTGCGAGCCCCTGTGTGCGGAAGACTTCGGCCTGCAGGCGGAGCCCTTCACCAGCCCCCCCAAGTGGCACCTGGCCCACACCACGTGGTTTTTTGAAACCTTTCTGCTGAAGCCCTATCTCGGCGGCTACCAGAGCCCCGAGCCGCGCTACGAGGTGCTGTTCAATTCCTACTACAACGGCATTGGGGCCCAGCACCCCCGGCACCAGCGCGGCCTGCTGTCCCGGCCGACGGTGGCGCAGGTCATGGAATATAGACAAAGCGTCGACAACGCCATCCTCGAGCTGCTGCGCAAATCACAGCCGGCAGAGGAGGAGATCAGCCGGCGCCTCCGTCTCGGTATTGAGCACGAACGCCAGCACCAGGAGCTGTTTTTTACCGACCTGAAGTACTCGCTGGCGGTGAACCCGCTGGCGCCGGCCTACCTGGAAGATGGCGGGCGGCCAGCGGCTAGCGTGCCGCCCCTGGGCTGGCACGACTTCACCGGCGGCCTGTCCGAAACCGGCTTTGCAGGCGAGGGATTCTGCTTCGACAACGAATTGCCGCGTCACAAGACTTATCTGCAAGCCTTCAGTTTCGCCAGCCGGCTGGTAACCAACGGCGAATACCAGGCCTTCATTGACGATGGTGGCTATCGGCGTCCGGAGTTCTGGCTGGCGGATGGCTGGACGACCGTATGCGAACGCGGCTGGCAGGCTCCCCACTACTGGTCGGACCGGGAGGGCGAATGCCTGGAGTTCAGCCTCTATGGCCTGCGCTCCCGTCTGGACGAGGAACCGGTCTGCCACGTGAGCGGTTACGAGGCGGATGCCTACGCCCGCTGGGCCGGCGCCAGGCTGCCCACCGAACAGGAGTGGGAACTGGTGGCCTGTACTGAACCGGGGCCCAGCGGAGGCCTGGAGAATGGCTATCTCCACCCCTCCCCTGCCGATCAACGCGGCGGTATCCAGCAGTTGTACGGCAATTGCTGGCAATGGACCCAGAGCGCCTACAGCCCCTATCCCGGGTTCAGCCCCAGTGCCGATGCCATCGGTGAATACAACGGCAAGTTCATGAGCAACCAGTGGGTATTGCGCGGTGGCTCCTGCGTTTCCACAGCCGATCATGTCCGGCCCAGCTATCGCAATTTTTTCTACCCGCCGGATCGCTGGCAGTTCAGCGGCATCCGTCTGGCAAAGTCACTGTAAGCGGAAACCAAGCCATGACCACGCGACCCAAGAGCGATTCCAGTGGGACGGAGAAACCGGACAACGTCAGTTTCCATAATGTCCACCCCAGCACTGGGGACGGCGCAGAGGAGTTGCTGGCGGGATTGCAGCGAACCCGGAAGCACATCAGCCCGAAATGGTTTTACGATGAACGCGGCTCGCAGCTGTTCGAGGCCATCACCCGTCTACCCGAGTACTACCCGACCCGGACCGAAATGGCCATTCTGGAGCAAAACCGCGAGGAGATAAGCGCCCGTTGCGGCCCCAACTGTGTCCTCATAGAGCCCGGTAGCGGCAGTTGCGAGAAGGTCCGGCTGTTGTTGTCATCGCTGCGGCCGGCAGCCTACGTGCCCCTGGACATCTCCGCCGACTTCCTCCGGCAAACCGCACGCCAACTGGGCCGCGAGTATCCCTGGCTGCCGGTGACCGCGATCTGTGCCGACTTCAACCGCGACTGGTCATTCCTGCAACGGCTGCCCGGCGGCAAACGGGTGGTATTTTACCCGGGATCGACTATTGGCAACCTGGCGCCTGAGGAGGCGCGGAACTTCCTGCAGCGGGTGCGCAAGGTCATCGGTGACGACGGCGGCATACTGATTGGCGTGGACCTGCACAAGTCGAGCGGGCGCCTCAACGCGGCATACAACGATGCCAGCGGCGTCACTGCGGAATTCAACCTGAACCTGCTACGGCGGCTGAACCGGGAGCTGGACGCCGACTTCGACCCCCGCGCCTTCAACCATAGAGCCTTTTACAACGAAGAGGACCAGCGCATTGAAATGCACCTGGTGAGCAACAAGGCCCAGCGGGTACGCTGCAACGGCAGCTATATCGATCTCGGGGAGGGCGAATCGATACACACCGAAAATTCCTACAAATACACCATCGAGAGCTTTGCCTCACTGGCAGGTTTAGCGGGACTTGCCCTGCGCCAGAGCTGGCTGGACCCCGAGCGGCTATTCAGCGTCCATTACCTCTCGGCCGCCTGAATTGCGCCAACAGCGATCCGCTGGACCGGCATGGGGATAATATCGAAGGCTATCCGGGCGCCCCGAAATCAGCCACCGATATCAGCCGGTCACCGACGAAAGAGCCCATGTAGACCCGGCCGTTCTGCGGCACCGCAACAGTGGCCGCCCCCATAGGCGCGCCACGGTGCTCGAATACCGTTTCCCAGGCCATGGTATCCGGGTCCAGCGCGACGACGGCAAAGCCGGCGCCGCAGGGCTGCGCCTGATGATCGAAGCAGGACAGCAGGTTGGGCAGGCTGTCGGTGTGGGTGACCACCCACAGCCTGCCATCCGAACCCCAGGCGCTGTTATCGCCACTGGCCACCGGCGCTGTCGCCACGACCTCTGCGGTGTCTATGTCCACTTTCCATACCTCGCCTGTCATGTACATATTGGCGAACACGTATTGTTCATCCGCGGATATCTCGATGCCATTGGGCTGGTTGGCCTCGGTACCGGGAATGACCCGCAGGCCGCGCTCCCGGCTCCAGCGCCACAAGTCGCCGGTGTTACGCCCCAGCAGGCTTAGCAACAGCTCCAGGCGGCCGCCGCCATGGTGGTACATCCGGGTAAAGACCAGTTCGCCGCTGGCCAGGCCGACAACATCGTTCATGAAGGTATCCGGCCCCGCCGGCACACAGCCGCGCCAGGCCAGCCGGCTCTGTTCTCCCCGGCCGAGGAGTTCAAACATTTCAATGGCCTCGCGGCCGCCGTGATTCACCACCAGGTAGCGCCAGCGGCCATCCGCCAGCTGGTGCAGGTGGGTACCGTGGGGGCTGAATTCCGCCAGCGGGGGCGGTTCACAGCCAGCCTCGCCCCACAGGGGGTCGCCGCTATCGATCCTGCCGTCCGCCGGTGGGAACAGCGGCGTCAGCCCTTGACTCTCGGTGTCGAACAGCGACAGGCTGCCGGTGCCGTCGTGCATGCCGCCAAAATTGGCCAGCAACAGATGCCGTCCATCCGGCAGCGCGGCGATGTCTTCCGGCGTCTGCATGCCGCAAACGGGAACAATATCTCCCAGTGGCGCGCAGCCGGTGATGTGCATTGCGTCGTCGACACAGGCGCTGAGCAGGGCCAACAGCGCGAGGGGAAAAATGGCTTTCAGCATAAGGATTCCACCGGTGTTTCACTGCAACCACATAACGCGCCGGTGGGGAGCTGGTGTTGCCTCGATGCGGCGGCGAACAGGACCCCGGCCAAAGAAGTCGATTTCACACTCACTGTCATTCTCCACTTGTTATGACTTGCGGGCAGGCGGGCCTCCAGCGAAGGACCGCGTCCATGATGGCAAATCACCGGCGCAATTTCATCCCCTCCGGACCCGTCCTAACGCTGGCGGCCGCGCTCGCGATATACTGCGGGGAAACGCCAGGGTAAGCCAGCATGAACGATGGACCGTTTAATCACACCGAAACAATGAGCGCGACCGAGCCCAGTCCGGCATCCGCAGCGCCAACAGCTGGCGATTTCCCTGCCGGGGAATCGCTGCCGCAGCAGCCGGGTGAAGTCATTCTCGGCCGCTTCGAGGTCAAGCGCTACCTGGGCCAGGGCGCGTTCGGTTACGTTTTCCTGGCTTACGACCTGGAGCTGGACCGCCTGGTGGCGATGAAAAAACCCCGCCAGCAACTGCTCTCCCACTATGACAGCCTGGAGAGCTTTATCGCCGAGGCCCGTACCGTGGCGCAACTGGACCACCAGCATATCGTGCCGGTGTACGACTGCATCCGCACCCCGGAGGACGCCTGCTACATCGTCTCCAAATTCATCCGCGGCCAGGACCTCGGCCAGCTGCTGCAACAGGGCCGGATCAGCCTGCCGGAAACCGTGCGCATCATCCGCGATGCCGCCCTTGCCCTGCACCACGCCCATCTCGCCGGCATTGTGCACTGTGATATCAAACCGGCGAACGTTATCGTCGGCGCCGACGGCAGCACCCATGTGACCGACTTCGGCATCGCCTACAACCCGCAGCAGCAGTCAGGGCTGGCCGGGGATGCGGCTACACCGGCCTACATGAGTCCGGAACAGGCAGACGCCAACACCCGCGCGCTGGATGGCCGCACCGATATCTATGCTCTGGGCGTGCTGCTCTACCAGCTCATGTGCGGGCAACTGCCGTTCCAGGGTGACACCCGGGAGCAACTGGCCGTCGCGATCAGCAGCGGCGAGGTGCGTCCTCCGCGGCAGATCGATGACAGTATCCCGCGGGAGCTGGAGCGCATCTGCCTGCAGGCCATCGCCCGCGACCCGGGCCAGCGTTACACCACCGCCCTGGACCTGGCCCGTGACCTGGATGACTATTTTGGTTACGAGCCCAGCCCCATCGACGTCAGTTCGGTGGCGGTGGACGAATCACTGAATCCACTGATCGAAAAACTGGCGCAACATACCCACGACATCTGGGCACTGCAGCGCTACCAGGACGGCTGGAAGCTGGGGGATGTGCGCGACGACAGCCGCAAGACCCATCCCTGCCTGGTGGCCTATAACCAGCTGCCCGAAGCAGAAAAGGAGTACGACCGGGCGACCGTCATCGGCACGATCAAGGCGATGCTGGCGCTGGGCTACAGCATCAAGCCGGGGGACTAGGTCCCCGCTCAGGCCAGGGCCCGCCGCAGCGCGGCGACATGCGCCGGCCCGGTGCGACAGCAGCCGCCGATAATGTCGGCGCCATGCTGCCACCAGGTGCTGGCCGCGGCGGCGAATTCCAACGGGCTGCGCGTGCCCTGCCAACGACCCGTCGCGGCGCAGTACTGCTCACCGGAATTGGGGTAGACCACAATGCGCCTGCTCCAGGCGCTGCGCAGCCGGTCAATCAAAGCGGTGATATGGCCGGGCGCGGTGCAATTGACGCCCAGGGCGAAGAGCCAGGCATTGCCCGCCAAGGCCCTCGCCGCCTGTTCAATGGATTCACCGCTACTCAGGTGAGCGTCGTCCCGACAGGAAAAACTGATCCAGGCCGGTGACGCAGTTTCCGCAATCAGCCGGTTGAGGGCCAGCGCCTCGTCAATACAGGGAATGGTTTCACAGGCCAGGAAATCGGCACCGCCGGCGGCGAGGCGCAGGAAACGCTGGCGATGAAAACGGTACAGGCCGGCCTGGTCCAGGTGGTAGTGGCCCCGGTACTCGGAGCCGTCCGCCAGGCAGGCGCCATAGGGGCCGACACTGGCCGCCAGCAGCGGGCGCACTGCGGGCCGGCATTCCTCGCTGTAGCGGGTGATCGCATCCCGCCCCAGCTGCAGCGACAAATCCAGCAGCGCAAGGGCTTCTGCCTCGCTGAGCCCGAGGGCCATGAAGCCATCCACGCTCGCCTGGTAGCTGGCGCTGATGATGCAGCCGGCCCCGGCCCGCAGATAGGCCAGGTGGACGTCGCTTAGCGCCCCGGGATCTTCCAGCAGCAGCCGCGCCGACCAGAGTTTGTGCTTCAGGTCGAAACCCCTGGCCTCCAGCTCCGTGGCGAGACCGCCATCGAGAATCAGCGGCCTCGGCAGCAGCGGTAAATCAACCGTCATAAGTGCAGGCGGGGTGAGCGCCCGGGCGCGGCAGGCACCCTCTCAGGCTCCATTCTGCTGCGCCACAATCCATTCCCGTACCACCTCCTCGAGAATGGCAATCGCCACCGACCCGTTGCCCACCACCACATCGTGGAAGGCGCGCAGGTCGAAGTCCGGCCCCAGGGCCTGCTCGGCCTCGGCACGCAGCGCCTTTATCCGCAGTTCTCCTATTTTGTAGGCGGTGGCCTGCCCCGGCCAGGTGATATAGCGGTCGACCTCACTCGCCACTTCCGCCTCGGTCAGCGCCGAGTTGGCCAGCAGGTAATCGATAGCCTGCTGCCGTGACCAGCCAAAGGCATGCAGGCCGGTGTCCACCACCAGCCGGTTGGCGCGCCACATTTCATAGGTCAGCCGGCCGAAGTCGCTGTAGGGGTCGGTGTAAAAGCCGGCCTCCTTGCCCAGGCTCTCGGCGTAGAGCCCCCAACCCTCGCCAAAGGCCGCGTGATAAACCGTCTTGCGGAATTCCGGCAGGTCCAGTTCCAGGGCCAGCGCGGTCTGGTGGTGATGGCCCGGTACCGCCTCGTGCAGGGTCAGCGCCTCCAGGTTGTACAGGGGCTGGGACCGCGGGTTGCTGACATTGATAAAATAGACGCCGGCTGTACTGCCGTCTTCCGCGCCGGTCACGTAGTAGGCGCCGCGCCCTTCACTGCCGCGTATTTCATAGGTGTTGCGCGCCAACCGGCCAAAATAGCGCGGCATCAGGCCGTCCATTTTCTTGGCGATAAACGCGGTTTTTTCCAGCAGGTCCCGGGCGTCCGCAGCGTAAAAGCGCGGGTCGCTGCGGAGGAACCCAAGGAACTCGCTGAAACTGCCGGCAAAGCCCACCTGCTCGATAATAGCCGCCATTTCAGCGCGAATACGCCGGGTTTCCGCCAGTCCCAGTTCATGGATCTGCCGCGGGCTCATGTCGGTGGTGGTGAAGAAACGCAGCAGGTAAGCGTAATAGGCGTCGCCACCGGGGAGGCTGCCAATACCCACCGCCTGGCGACAGTTTGGCAGGTATACATCGGTAAAGAACGCGTACAGCTCCCGGTAAGCGGGGATCACCGCATCATCGACCAGTTGCACACCCCTTTGCCGCAGTTGCTGGCGTTGCTCTTCCGGCACCGTGGCGGGGATACGGGTAAAAGGCTGGTACAGGCTGCTCTGGCGCGGATCACTGACAATAAGCTCGGCAATGCTCTGCTCGTAACCGGTGATGGCAGCGCAATAGTGGGTATAGCCCTTGTCCACTGCCTGCTGCAGCAAGGCAATATGTTCGCGGTTGTAGCGGGGAAAGTCCTCCAGACTGACCAGGTAACGCTGGTAATCCACCAGCTCAGCGAAGGCCATATTGGCCGGCGCGGCGGCGAAATAGCTGTGATAGCCAAACAGGCTGGTGATCGGAAACAGGTGATCCCGGTACTCGTAACTCTCGCGCTCGGTCTGCCGTTCATAGCGGAACAGCTGGTAGCTTATCCGGTCCTGGCCGCCCAGCGCGTCGAGGTCGATTTCCGCCAGCCGCCGGAGCATCTGCTCGTTAAACGCCCGGCGCCGCTCACGGGCAGCGGCGTCGACCTGCGCCAGCTTGCCATCGGGCCGGTAGGCATCGGGGTCGGTGCGGAAGAACACCTGCTCCTGCTGGGCGCGCGCCCAGTGCTCGTCCAGCAGGCGGTGCAGGTCAGCGCTGTCGCTGGCCCTGGCCAGGGCGCTTGTCAACAGTGCTGCAGTCAGCAGCAGGCGTACATGCATGATCATCATATTTCCTGGGTTTCCCGCTAATTCATAACCATGGCCCCGGCCGGGCCGGGACGGACAATCACTGGCCGGCGAGCCTGTCATCCATCTCCCGTATACTTGCCCGCGCCTCGTCACCCTCGGGGATATTGCGCCCGCTGTCGCGCCAGTCAACCGCGGCCTTGAAACCCTCGGTCTGGGCGTAGCGCCGGAACCAGAGCCCCTCCGGGTTGTGGCGGGTAATGCCGTCGAACACGGTGGCCATGGTCTGGGACTGCTCCAGGCCCATGGTCAGCATAACCTGGTTGACTACCAGTTTGTGCATGGCCAGGTGACCCCGGGGAACCCCGGCGATACGTTGCGCCAGTTCCATGGTCTTGTGCTCCAGTTGCTCCTCCGGCACCACGTAATTGGCCAGGCCCCACTCGCCGGCGGTTTTGCCGTCGATCAGGTCGCCGGTGAACATCAACTGCTTGGCGCGGGTCGGCCCCAGTCGGTAGGTCCACATGGCCGTGGTGGGACAGCCCCAGACCCGGGTCGGCATGTAGCCGATACGGGCGTTGTCGGCCATCACCATCAGGTCGCAGCAGAGCGCGATGTCGCTGCCTCCGGCCGCCGCGGCGCCGTGGATCTTGGCGATGGTGGGTTTGCTGGAGCGCCACAAACTCATGAACCCTTCGGTGTTGTCCTTCATACAGGCGTAATCGACCATCGGGTCCCAGGGGTAGGATTCCTGCTGGCAGGGATGCTCCATCTGCTGTTCGGCGGAAGAGGCCAGGTCGTAACCGCCGCAGAACCCCTTGCCGGCACCCTCAACCACAATCACGTGCACCTCGTCGTTTTTCTCCGCCCAGCGCACGGCCTGGCGGACATCATCGGCGGTTTCATCGATAATCGCATTCAGTCTCTCGGGCCGGTTCAGCAGCAGCCGCGCGACCCGCGGGTTGTCTGCGTCCCGGGATATCCGCACGGTGGTCAGTTCGAGCATGTTGTTCTCCTTGAGGTGACAGTTTTCGGTAGCTTGGCAGTCGATCAGTGCTGACCGTGACAGTGACGCAGTAAGCTGCGCCGCTACAGGCCACCACGGGTCTTGATGATGTCCCCGGAGTTGGCCGGCAGGGAAAACTCGACGCCGTCTTCGCCGATGGTGTAGTCGGGAAAGATGTCCCCGGCGCCATCCAGGAACAGGGCCTTCTGCCCGGGTATGACCAGTGGCGGGACGATGTGGTAATAGAGCAGGTGTCCCACGCCGGCGTCGCGTGCGGTTTCTGCCGCCGCCACCGGGCTGGCGTGATAGTCGAGAATGTCGTGGGTGATTTTCTCGATGATCGGGTTGCCCTGTCTGCTGGCCACCGCGCTCATCATGTTCACCAGATTGGGCGCCAGCGCCTCGTGCACCAGCAGGTCAACGCCCCGGGCAAACTGTTCGATATTGGCCAGCTTGACCGTATCGCCGGTAATCAACAGGGAGCGGCCCCGGTAACTGAAGCGATAGCCCACCGCGGGATCCACCGGCGAGTGGTCTACCGCCAGCGCTTCCACCGTCAGGCCGCCGTCGTCGATGACCGTTGCCAACTCGCCCATGGCGGGCTTGCTGAAGGGTCTCGCCTGGAGCCCGGCGCCGCTGCGGGGCGCGACGCTGTCGCCGTGGTGCTGGTGGCGGTAACGGAAATCCTGGGCGTAGGCGCTATTAAAGCCATCCACAACCTGCCCGACGCCCTCGGGGCCGTAAACGGGCAGCGGCCGGGTGTTATCGCCACCCGCCCAGCGCAGGGTGGCCAGTTCACCCAGACCGTCGATGTGATCCGAGTGGAAATGGGTGAGGAAAACGGCCTCGATATTACCCACCTGATAGCGCATGCGGCCGAGGTTGCGGGGACTGTCCGTGCCCACATCGACGACAAACAGGCGCTTACCCGCGACCACCGCTACACAGGGTCCCGAGGCCTTCGGCGCAGGCAGCGGTCCGCCGGCCCCGCACAGCGCCAGGTGCAGCCCGTCTTCCAGTTCGTTCACCCGATCGGCGAACAGCCGCTGTTCAATCCCCCGCTCCATAATCCGGGCAGCGATGTTGGCTCGCTGGCTGTAAACAAGCAGGCCGATGACGGCCATGACCACCAGTACCGCGAGTGATTTCTTCATCACTTACTCCTTGAGCAGCTTCGCTGAACGCAATAATCACCCGGCAGCGTGCTTGATTGCCGCGGCAATCTCCTGGCTGAACTCACCGGCACTGTAGCCCTCGCCGGAGTACACCGTGGTCTGGCAGGCATCGAAAACATCCCCGTAGCGCTGCACCAGCTTGCTGCCTATTTGCTGCGGTTCGCCAACAACGGCGATCTTCTCCAGCAGGGTATCGTCGACACACTGGCCCATTTCCGGCCACCTGCCCTGCTTGGACAGCGCATTCAACTCCCCCTGCAACTCGCCGTAGCCCACCGATTCGAGCACACCGCGGTAGGCGGGCGTCGAGCCATAAAAGGCGATCTGGTTCAGCGCCGCCAGTTTCACTCTGGCAAACTCCTCCTCGGTCTTGCCGGTAACCAGGAACGGGGCGCCGACAATCTTCAGTTCTGAGCGATCGCGTCCGCCTTTTGCCAGACCGGCTTCGATGGCCGGCAGGGTCACGGTGCGAACGTACTCTTCGGTGGTAAAGGCATGCAGCAGCACACCGTCGGCCACCTCGGCGGCGTTTTCCGACATCAGCGGCCCCACCGCCGCCACCAGTACCGGCGGTGCGCCGTGCTCGCCATCCAGCGGTGTGAACATGGGCGTCATCAGCGTGTGATGGTAAAACTCGCCCCGAAAATCCAGCGGCGCGCCCTCGTACCAGGCGGCCCAGATCGCTTTCAGGGCCATGACATACTCCCGCATCCTGGCAGCCGGTTTTGACCACGGCATGCTGTAGCGCTTCTCGATATGGGGCTTGATCTGCGAGCCTATACCCAGCATCAGCCGTCCGCCGGACAGGGAATTGACATCGTGGGCCGCCAGCGCCAGGGTCATCGGTGACCGGGCGAAGGCCACCGCGATACCGGTCATCAACCGGGCCCGCTGGGTACCGGTCGCGGCGAGCAGCAACTGATTAAGGGGATCGTGCCCCAGTTCTGCCGCCCCGATCACATCGGCGCCATTGCTCTCCAGTTGCCCCGCCTCGGCGGCAATTTGCGGCAGTGGCGCAGTAATCCCTGCAATTATTTCCATATCTATATCTCTTGCCCGTTATTGAATGCCATGAACAATGCTGCAGCCGGTCCCGGCGTGAGTGTTAAGAATGACGCCCATGGTTGCGTGGGCTCGAGTAAAACGCAAGACCCGCGCCGAGACAAAGCTACAAGCAGATAGAGTACCGCTCAATTAAGCCAGGATGGAGACGGCTGCCCGGCGCTCGGTGAATGGGCCAGTACCCGGCGACGTTGCTGGCCGTAAACGCGGCCGCCACGGGTCGATTTTCCCGGCCGGCCGCCTGTGTCTAAAATCACAATATTGACGCTGGACTGCCTGGCGGTGTGGGCCTGAAATAGTGGCCGGTTATTAAGGAGCTGGATATGGCGAGATTACCCTTGCGGGCGACTACCCTGGTCCTGTTGCTGCTGGCACTGGCTGCCGGCCTGGCCACTGCGTCTGACGACCGGGTACATTCAGCACCGGTCGTGGTAGACGGCCACGTGTTGCTGCAGGTACGCGGCATCGCCGCAGTGCCCGCCGACTCGCGTGCCGACAGCATAAGCGATGCGCTGATCGAGGCCGCCGACAATCCCGAAATCGATCCCGACGATGCTTCTCTGGTGACTCGGGATGACGGCGGCGTCGAACTGCGCTTTGGCGGACAGCGTGTCGCCACCCTGTTTGCAGTGGATGCGGCGCTGGAAGACGTGCCACTGGATATTCTCGCCGGCGCCACCGTGCAGCGCATGCAGCGGGTCATCGTGGAATATCGCGAGGCACGCACACCAGAGCGCCTGCTGCGCAGTACCGGTCTGCTGGTCGCATTCACCGCAGCGGCAGCGCTATTGCTGTGGCTGGTACTGGCGCTGCTGGGGGCGGTGATCCGCCTGGTTGAGCGGCGCATCAAGGGCCAGATAGAACGCCTGGAGCAGGCCTCCCACTGGATGATCCACCGGCGCCAGATGTGGGCCATCTTTGGCGGCATAACCCGTGCATTGCGCCTGGTGGCCGTGGTCGCCATCGTCCTGACCTGGGCCAGTACCGTGCTGGGCCTGTATCCCTGGACACGTCACCTGGCAATGAGCATCTTTGCCCTGGTGCTCGATCCGCTGCACCAACTCGGCAGCGGTTTGCTCAACAGTATCCCCGACATCGCCTTCCTGGCTGTCCTGGTGTTCGTGGTGCGCCTGCTGCTGCGCGGCCTGCACACATTCTTCAAGCGTGTCGAGTCCGGCTGGATAAGACTGGAGAATTTCGAGGCTGACTGGGCCATGCCCACCTACCGGATCGTGCGGGTCGCGGTCATCGTGCTCGCCCTCGTCGTCGCCTATCCCTACATTCCCGGCTCGGAATCCCAGGCATTCAAGGGCATCGGTATTTTCATGGGCGTGATTCTGTCCATCGGCTCGACTTCCTTCATCTCCAATCTGCTCGCCGGTTACAGCCTGACCTACCGCGCTGCCTATCGCGAGGGTGACCGGGTGCGCATCGGTGACCAGAGTGGCGAAGTAGTGGACATACGGGCGATGAACACGCGACTGCGGACCCTGAAGAATGAGGAAATCAACATTCCCAACTCCATCGTCCTTAACAGTGCGATAGTGAATTACTCTGCCTACGCCCGCCAGGATGGCCTGGTACTGTACACCGAGGTCGGTATCGGTTACGACACTCCCTGGCGGCAGGTGGAGGCCATGTTGAAAATGGCCGCCGAGCGAACGCCGGGGATAATGCGCGAGCCGCCAGCCTATGTCTTGCAGAAACGCCTGGGGGATTTCACGGTGATCTACGAGCTGAACGCCCATTGCGATAACGTGGCGCAGATGAACCAGCACTACTCGGACCTGCACGCCAATATCCAGGATGTTTTCAATGAGTATGGTGTACAGATCATGTCACCCAATTATGAACACGATCCCGAGCAGCCCAAGCTGGTGCGGCCGGAAGACTTTTACACCGCCCCGGCGAAGCCGCCGGCGGCGGACCCCTCCCCGCTTGCATGACAGGTTGGCCGCAATGACGACACAAACTATTGAAGCCGGTAGAAACAGGCGCGCGCCGGCAGCGAAGCTGGCCCAGCGCTACCTGAACCTGCTGGCCCACCTCGCCCGCTATCCCTCGGTGGTGGGGGCCGAGCACGCATTTTTCCGCGTACTGCAGCGCGAGCTCGAGGAGCGCGGTGCCCGGGTCACCTGGTACGAGGGCCTGCTGGTGGCCCAGGGCAAGGCGCCGGACAGCCTGTACCTGTCGGCCCATATCGACCGTCACGGACTGATATGCACGGGGCCCAACGAGTTCCAGTATGCGGCCTTCGTCGCCGGGGCTCGCTCGGACCTGCTGGGCAACTCGGTGAGCGAGCAGTTGATGCGCAAAATCGTCGGCCGCTTCAGCGACGAACCGGTATACGCCTACGAACCCTGGTCCGGCATCTACCGCGGCCGCGGCGGCATCGAGCGCAGCTACATCTGCGAATTCCGCAACAACCTGATTTTTGAGCTGACCGGTCTGGAGCACCTGGTTGCCGGCACCCCGGTGGCCTTCCAGGATGACGTCCGCGTGGACGAGACCTCCATCGTCGGCCAGCTCGACAACGTGCTCACGGCGGCGGTACTGGTTTACCTGTTTGAGCTTGGCTTCCAGGGCACGGCGTTTTTCACCGCCCAGGAAGAAGCCGGCAAAAGCTGGCGCTACCTGCTGGAATGGTTCCGCCGTTTTGGCGGCTCCACCAACCAGCTCATTGTGGTGGACACCAGCCCCTTCCCGGACTTTGAGGCCGCCAGCCAGCAACAGCTGGTGTTGCGCAACCGCGACGCCAATGCCGACTTCAATCCGCTGCTGACCGACCGCATGGCGGCCATGGCCGAGCAGTTGGGCATCAGCTTCTGTCACAAGGACCTGCTGGTGGAAGCCGACAACCGCAAGCTGGTGGCCCGCGGCGAGGAGCCCCGCTCCCTAGGCTCCACCGAGCTGGGGCGGATCATCTCCGGCTCCAGTGGCCTGGTGGATGGCACCACGGTGCAGGTTCCCACCTCCAACTATCACACCCTGCAGGAGGAGGCGCCGCTGGGCTCGGTTGCGGCCATGATTCGCCTGCTGGCCGCCTATGCCGGCCTGGGACGTGCGCACTGATGGAAAAGACCCTCATCGTGGTTGACGACCCGGCACCGTTCCGGGCGCGCAATATCGAGGTCATCGATTTCGACACTTACCTGCACGACTATCCCCGCCAGGGCGAGGGACCAACCCGGGTGATCAACCTGTGCAGCACCGAGCACTACCTCAGCCGCGGCTACTACTGTTCCCTGCTCGCCGAAGCCAGGGAGCACCGGGTGCTGCCCAGCGTAAAGACCATCAACGCCCTGCGCCTGATGCAGCAGGACGCCGGGGGCCTGATCCAGGTCGCCCGGGATCACCGTGACCTGGCATCCGGCGACCTGGCCGGGACCCACCTGCTACTGTTCGGCAATTGCCCCGAGCCGCGGCTGGCGGACCTGGCCCGGCAGGTGTTCCTGCAGTACCCGGCGCCGATCCTCGAATTGACGCTAACAGAGGCCGGCGACCGTATGGACCTGGTCCTGCGCCGGCTTTCGGTGGAGGACCTCGATGATGCCGGCCAGCAGTCCATGCTCGACGAGCTGGAATCCTTCGCCCGCGTGGCCTGGCGCCGTCATCCCAGGCGCAAGGTCAATCGCTGGGACATGGCGATACTGGTAAACCCCGACGAGAAAGTACCGCCCAGCAACCGCGAGGCGATCAAGCGCTTCATCAAGTCGGCGGCGCGCCACAACATCCATGCCGAAGCGGTGCAGGCCGGGGACCTGGGCAATATCTCCCAGTACGACGCCCTGTTCATCCGCGAGGGCACGGCCATCAATCACCACAGCTACGAACTGGCCTGCCGGGCCGAGGACGCGGGGCTGGTGGTGATAGATGACCCAACGTCCATACTGCGTTGCTGCAACAAGGTTTTCCTCCACGATGCCTTCGACTACCGCGGAGTCCCCAGCCTGCGCACGGAAGTGGTAGCAGACGCTAGCCCTGCCACGGTCGAGCACCTGGAACAGACCTTCGGCTACCCCATGGTGCTCAAGCTGCCCGAGGGTTCCTTCTCCAGCGGTGTGTTCAAGGCAACGGATCGCGCCGAGTTGGAGCAGCGACTCAGTGAATTGCTCGATAGCACTGCCCTGGTACTGGCACAGGAGTATCTGTATACCGAGTACGACTGGCGCATCGGCGTGTTGAATGGCCGTGCCCTGTTCGCTTGCCGTTACATGATGGCCAGGAACCACTGGCAGATTTACAACCACGATGCGCGCCGCGATTTTTCCGGTGACTTCGAGACCCTGGCAACCTTCGAGGTGCCGCGCCCGGTGCTGGACAGCGCGCTCAAGGCCTGCGCCATTATCGGCAACGGACTCTACGGGGTAGACATCAAGTATCACCAGGGCAAGGCCTACGTGATAGAGGTCAACGACAATCCCAGCATTGATCACCGGGTGGAAGACGCCTACCTGGGCCGGGAACTGTACATGCAGGTGATGGGTGAATTCCAGCGCCGGCTGGAGGCGCGCGGACGATGAGCAGCGCTGCCGCGTCAGTTGCCGGGCTGGCCTTTCGACCGGCAGCGCTGGCCGATCTCGACGCCCTGCTGCAACTGGAAGCGGCGTGCTTCGCCACTGACCGCCTCAGCCGGCGCAGCTTCCGGCGCTGGCTGCAGGCGCCCCACGGCAGCCTGCTGGTGGCCGAGCGCGACAGCACCCTGCTCGGTTATGGCCTGATCTGGTGTCACCGCGGCACGCGGCTGGCCCGGCTGTACTCGCTGGCGGTGGATCCCGCTGCCCGCGGCCAGGGTGTGGCATCGGGGCTGCTGCAGGCGCTGGAAGCCGCCGCCGCCCGGCGCGGACGCCTGTTCATGCGGCTGGAGGTAGCGGCAAGCAACAGCGCGGCCATAAGGCTGTACGAGAACAGCGGCTACCGCGCCTTTGGCGCCTACCCGCACTATTATGAGGACGAGGGCGATGCGCTGCGGATGCAGAAGACCATCCAGCGGGTGGCCGCGGCACCGGGCGCCCGCAGCATGCCCTGGTACCCACAGAGCACCGAGTTCACCTGCGGCCCGGCGGCGCTGATGATGGCAATGGCCGGCCTGGGCGCGGACCTCGCCCTGGAACAGGCCCTGGAACTGGACCTGTGGCGCGAGGCGACCACCATCTACATGACCTCGGGCCACGGTGGCTGCCACCCGCTGGGTCTGGCGTTGGCCGCGGCACGGCGGGGTTTTCACGCCGAGGTGTATATCAACAGCAGCGAGCCGCTGTTTCTCGACGGCGTGCGCTCGGACAACAAGAAGCAGGTGATGACAACCGTTCACAACCACTTTGTCGAGCAGGCCGTCGACCTCAATGTCGGGATAGTCCATGCCGAAATCGACATGACGCAGATTGGACAGTGGCTGGAGCAGGGATGCGCAGTGCTGGTACTAATCAGCACCTACCGCCTCGATGGCCGCAAAAGCCCGCATTGGGTAACGGTCACCGCCATCGACGAGCACTGCCTGTACGTGCACGACCCCGATGTCAGTCGCGAGGACCAGTTCGCCCTGGACTGCCAGCACCTGCCCATCGCCCGCGACGACTTTGCCCGCATGGCGAGCTTCGGGGCGGCGCGCTTGAGGACGGCGCTGGCGATCAGGGTGGAGGGATGAATAGCTACCACGCCAACTGAGCGACTGGGCATGAGGCGTATTTGGGCAAACTGGCGAACGACTGCTACTCTGTTAGCAGGGATTACCCCCAATATAGGAGCCTAACCGTGTCCGGAACCCCTCATTCTCTCGCGGCCGCCCTGCTTTATTCAGGCCTGTTAGCCGCCTCTGCAGCCATTGCCAGCGATGACTATCCACGCCAGGCCCTGTTCGGCGATACCCACGTCCACACCGGCTGGTCGGCGGATGCCGGCATGGACGGCGCGGTGCTGGACCCTTTCCAGGCCTACCAGTTCGGCCTCGGCCAGGAGGTCACCTCCAACACCGGCATAAAAGCCCGACTGGAGCGCCCCTTCGACTGGTTCATGGTTACCGACCACTCCGACGGGATGGGAACCATCAACGAAATTGTTGCCGGCAACCCGGAAATGATGGCGAGCCCTGTCCTCAGGCGCTGGAGCGAGGCCCTCAAGGAAGGGGGTGCGGCGGCGGCTTCAGCCAAAAGCGAGTTGGTGCGCATGCAGTCCAACGGTCAACTACCCAGCCAGGTGACTGACCCCAAGTGGATGGATTCCGCCTGGAGCAAGACCATTGAAGCCGCTGAGCAGTATTACAAGCCGGGCGAATTTACCACCTTTATCGCCTATGAGTGGACGGTCAACGCCGATGGCGGTGACAACCTGCACCGCAACGTGATTTTTCGTGATGGGGCCGGCCGGGCCTCGCAGGTCCGCCCCCTCACCACCTTTGAAACCCAGGAGCCGAAAAAGCTCTGGGCGTGGATGCAGGCCTACGAGGATAAAACCGGGGGCCAGGTACTGGCCATTCCCCACAACGGCAACATGTCCAACGGCCGCATGTTTGAAGAACAGCAATTCGATGGTTCGCCGATGACCAGGGAGTGGGCCGCAACCCGCGCTCGCTACGAGCCGCTCTACGAACTGACCCAGATAAAGGGCCAGAGCGAGTCCCACCCCCTGCTCTCACCAGAGGACGAGTTTGCCAGCTGGGACCTGTGGGACCGGGGCAACCTGGTCCTGGTACCCAAGCCCGATGGCTCTTTCCCGAGGGAATACTGGCGCGAGGCACTGAAGGTGGGCATGCGCATTGAAGGTGAGCTGGGGGTTAACCCCTTCCGCTATGGCGCCAACGCCGGCACCGATACCCACACCGGACTGTCTACCACCGAAGAGGACAACTTTTACGGCAAGTTCAAGACGCTGGAACCGCGCGGGGAGCGCTGGGATTTCCCCCTGCTGGAAGGCGAAACGGATAACTACATGGGCTGGGAAATGGCCGCCTCCGGCGCCATGGGCGTATGGGCAACCGAGAACACCCGGGAAGCCATCTGGGACGCCATGAAGCGCCGGGAGACCTTTGCCACCACCGGCCCACGCATGACGCTGCGTTTCTTTGGCGGCTTCGATTTCAGTGAGTCCGACCTCAAATCCGACCTGGCCAGGGCGGGCTATGCGCGGGGCGTGCCAATGGGCGCAGACCTCAAGGCGGACGGCAAGGGCAGCACACCCACTTTCATCGTGGCCGCCCAACGCGATCCCCAGGGAGCTACCCTGGACCGGGTACAGGTGGTTAAGGGCTGGGTAGACAGTAAAGGGAATCTACAGGAACAGATTTACGATGTGGCCTGGTCGGGCGATCGCCAGCCCGATGCCGATGGCAAACTGCCGCCGGTGGGCAATACCGTGAACATGGAGAAAGCCAGCTACGACAACAGCATCGGGGAAGACGCTTTCGTCACCGTGTGGACAGACCCGGACTTCCGGGCCGGGCAACGGGCCTTTTACTACCTGCGGGTCCTGGAAATCCCGACACCGCGCTGGACGCTCTACGACAAGGTCCGCTTTGGCGCAAAGATGGACGACTCGGTACCGCTGGTTCACCAGGAGCGGGCTTTCAGTTCCCCTATCTGGTATGTGCCGCCGGGTTGATCAATCGGGAAGTTTCGGATGAATGCCCGTTCCCCGATTGGAGCGTAGAGCCCCGAATCCATATCCAGCGCGAGAAGGACCTCGCGGAAATCCCCCTGCTGCGCATCACCAATGCCAGCACCACCGAAGAAAAGCTGGCTGCCATCGTCGAGCGCTTCACTAATCTGGGCTACGCGAGGCCCCGCAAGGTCGTCTGCGCCTTTACAGAATAAAATAAAACCAGATAAATCAGATAGATACGATATTAACAGGCACAATAATCTAATTACAGCACAACACAATAAACTAATCCTAGGACACGCAAGAGAGCCACCAAGCGGAGATTAACCACCCTATTCTCCGCATCATCAGCGGAGATTATTATTGACTATGCAGAGAATACAGGTCATATTATCCGCATAGTGTGCGGAGTTTATAATGTATATCTGGGGACGACAGGACTGGCCGAACCTCACCTGGGATAACGATATTCTGGCCCGTCCGCTCGCAAAGGTTTCCAGGGAACAGGGCCGCCTGCTCGGCAAGATGGAAGGGCTCGGCTTCGAACTCCGCGATGAAGCGCATCTCCATACCCTGACCGAGGACGTCGTCAAGACCAGCGAGATCGAAGGCGAGACCCTGGAGCGCGATCAGGTCCGCTCCTCCATCGCCTGCCGTCTTGGCATGGATATCGGCATCGGCGGCCTCGTCCCCGCTGACCGTGACGTCGAGGGCGTCGTCGAAATGATGCTCGATGCCACCGGTAACTACGACCAGCCCCTCACCGAGGACCGCCTGTTCGGCTGGCATGCCGCCCTCTTCCCCACAGGAAGAAGCGGCATGCATAAAATCCTTACCGGCCAGTGGCGTGATGATAGCAGCGGGGCGATGCAGGTCGTCTCCGGCCCCCTCGGTAAACAAAAAGTCCACTACGAAGCCCCGCCCGCAGACAGACTGCCGGAAGAAACTGCAAAATTTCTGGAATGGTTCGAAAACCCCGGCGACCTCGATCCGCTATTGATCGCCGGGCTCGCGCATCTATGGTTTGTGACGCTGCACCCTTTTGATGACGGCAATGGCCGCATCGCCCGCGCCCTCGCCGATATGGCCCTCGCGCGTGGCGAAGGCTCGGCGCAGCGCTTTTACAGCATGTCGGCTCAAATCCGCCTGGAACGCAATGATTACTACGATACGCTGGAGAGCAGCCAGAAAGCCGGGCTCGATATCACGCCATGGCAGATGTGGTTCCTGGGCTGCCTCGGCAGGGCCGTTGACGGCGCGCAGGAGACACTGACAGCCGTCATGGACAAGGCCCGCTTCTGGGAGCAGTTCGCAAAAGAACCGCTGAACGAGCGCCAGATCAAAGTGCTCAACAGGCTCATGGATGGCTTCGAGGGCAAGCTCACCACCTCGAAATGGGCCAGGCTGGCGAAATGCTCACAGGACACGGCTTACCGCGACATCCTCGATCTGATCGAGCGCGGCGCGCTGCAAAAGGACCCTGGCGGCGGACGCAGCACCAGCTATTCCATCCGCACAAAAAAATCAGAATAACGCCACCGGTTTATGCACTATAGAAGCCCGTACCAGCAGCGGCCTTAGTGGATCGCAGATCGTCAACGCCATGACGGCCTATGCCGTCGAATATGACGTAGAAATCCCCTACCCTACACAGCCGTTTCCGGGGGCACCGAATAAACGCACTGTCCTTCGAAAGAACATCATGGCGTTTTCCCCGCGCCAGCAATTCAGGATCATCAAGGAGCTCTGCGATCACAAAGGCCTGCCGCTTAATTCAAGTGCGGAGATCAAGGATCTGAAAATCAAGCTGGTCACCAAGTACGGCCACCTCGCCAGCAGCGATCAGGCCTCGGAAATCAACCAGACCCTGATCGAAGAAACCCGGCACTGGCTGGACGGCTACCCCGATATCCTCACGGACGCAGGCTTCACAAAAATCGGTGACTGGGTCATCGATGGTGACTCCAGGGCGTCGCCGAGATCGTGGCCAAGATCGAGCAGAATGATGATCTGGGTGGCGGCGGTTTCATCGAGATCATCGAGCTCTTCGTACCACCGGGGGACATTGCCCTGGTGGATATGGACGGCGTCTGCCAGACCCACAAGGCAATTCTGCGCACCGGAATTCAGCTTGCGTAAATTGGCGAGCCCGTAGAGTTCCTTGAATATGCCGCAAAAGACATCCTCGCATATCTTGTTGATATCGAGGTAGCCCATCGCCACCGCACTCTCGACTTCCCGCGAGAGTGAAGATAGCTCCTCACGGAACTGGTTGATAGCTTCTACATGCTTCAAGCGAAACGCCCGTCCCTGCCCATTACAGCTTGTCCCTGATCATTATGCCCGCTCACGCCAGCGGCACCGTCCCCAGATGCTTATCAATTGTCGATACCACATCGGGATAGAGAGGTAGATTGTTTTTCTCCTCTGCCCAGTACCGGTGAAACAGCTCTACCGTCTCCCTGGCGGTATCGAGCACCAGCGCTTTGGCGAGCTCGACCCTACCGGCAAGATGAACGAGTTCCTCTTCATCAAAGCTGTCAAAGCGCTTGGTGCGGCTGACGCTCAGTGCAGAACCGCTATCGGCGATGTAGGGAATCGTCGAGAGAAAATCATAGGCAGGCGCGAGCCGTGCTATCCGCTTATCCGGATAGTAAACAGACCAATTCTTGATATGCATGTCGGCATTGCCGATCAGGGTATTGAAGACGAGCCGCCGGATGAACTCGCGGATATCGGCATCATCACTCTCTGCCGCCACCACATTCGCGATATTGACCATGCTCGCCTTTTTGTGCTTGTCCTTCGGGTAGATCCCGAATATCTGCGCGAAGTCTTCAATATGTACGCTGCTGCCATCCGTGAGGCGATCAAAGCGCTCGATGGCGAGCGCCTGCCCGCGCATCGCCCCGACATCTTCGGGCAACCCGCCGATATCGGCGACATCGACGAGCTCCAGCGCGGGCACGTTCATGCCGATCTTGCGCGCCAGCGTCATCATCGAGAATTCATTCTCGGGGACGCCGTCATATTTCTCCGAAGGAAGCTTGACGATCCAGGAACCGCCGACCCCTTTGGCGGGAATGGTCAGGCCACCGTCGGCGCCTTCAAGCGCGGAGAATTTGAGCTGCACACCGGCAAGCGAAAAGCGCAGCGCCTTCTCCTTGCGTTCGCGCACCGCTTCTTCATCGAGCGACTGCCCTGCTTCGGACGGCCATTCTTCTGCATCGGCGGGCCGGACAGTAACGGCACCTGGCAGATCATTCCCCAGGACCCAGAGCAGGAAGAACTCGCGCTCGGGATTCACTCCCGCCCGCTCGGCCAGATACTCCCGCAGCCGCTCCTCGGGCAAGAGATTGGAAAAGAACGGCATGATCCGGGTCTGGTAAGGCCTGAACTCGGTGAGCAACTCGCCGAACTTGTCCTTGAATCCCAGCCCTAATACGGGCCGGTTCTGATCGGCGATGTACTCTTCATTAAAGGCGAACAGACTGCGATCACCCTCGACCCGCGTCAGCGTACCGATGGGCTCGCCGTATAGAAGCACTTCAAGGACAGAGACCTTAGCCATCATCGTCCTCCAGACTGTAGGCAGAGCGGCTCACCTGCCGAAGTTGCCCGGTAGGAGAATGTACCAGTTCATTGCGCAGTTTTTGGACCTGATCAAGTACACTGATCAATCGCTTTAGATCAGGATGCTTGTACACCTTGTCGAGCTCTTTTTGCAGTTTCCTCACGCTACCCATATAAGAATCCGGTATAGGCAATCGCATCAAGTCGTGAACACGGCTTTGAAGCTGAGAGGCCTCCTTCGGTGAGCCATATTGGTCGGCGATTTTATCGGCGAGTTTTTCGAGCTTGGCCAGATCGTCATTCAGAGCGAGGCTGGTCAGGCTGGGAATATCAGACGTGGCGCTTCGAACGATGGACTTTACCGCCGGAACGGTCTTGCGCGGCACCAGCGCCAGCTCAAGGTCCAGGGCACGGGCGATCTCGGTCAGGCTGGACACACGCAGGTCCACCCCGGCATTCTCGATCTTGGAGATATGGCTCTGCGGCACCCCTGCCAGCTTGGCGAGCACGCGCTGGCTCAGCCCCTTGCCTTCACGGGCTGCCTTGAGCGTCCTGGAAATCTCGATTAACGTATCCATATCACAGCTACCGATCAATTTTAATAGATCACTAAACACCATATATCTATATTTATAGATCACGCTCACTGGTAAATCAATAATTGATACATGTTATTAGATCAAAAGATACGCTTGATCTATATAGATATATCGGTTTTTTCAGCTAGGCTTAAAACCAGGATTGCGCCCCTGAACGGGTAGCCGAGACAGGCATCGGCCAGTCTTTGAACTGAGCCTGATTGACTGCATCATTCTCCTCGGTGAAGCACAGACGATATTTTCAGCTGCGGCGGCACACCACAGGCTGCTCTGGATCCACCCGTTTCTCGACGGCAATGGCCGCGCCCAACTCGACCAGCCACACCGGACGCACAAAAAAAGCTGGGGGTCAGCGCATCAGCTCTGCCCCCAATTTTTTGTGCATATGGCGCCATTGCACTTATGCCACCGACACTGGGCTTTGCGTAAGCGGTCATTCTGGGCCGTAGTTGACGGCCAGTTGGCGCAGGCTATTACTTCTTTTTGAGGTCGATAACGTTCGCTGTGCTGCCGGCCTCTTCAATGACTGGCGACAGGAACTGCGGCGACACCTTCCAGCGGCGACCGTCTTCCGTCAGCACACTCACCGTCTTCTGGTTGAACTTGATCAGGGTACCCACCTGCATCCCGTGCTTACCGGAGTCGAAGCACACCTTGCTGCCCAGCGTCAGCTTCATCATGGCATCGATGGTGTCCGCCGCATCCAGGTGTTTCAGGCGGGCGATGATGCGGTCGTTCAGCTCCAGCAGTTCGTCGTAGGACAGGCCGTCGATATCAATGCTCATGGGTAAGGTCCGAACGTAGAGGGTTGTCGGCAAACAGATCCTTCCAGACCCGGGGTGTCAGTTCCTCGACCTTGCTTGCCGGATGGATGGCAACACGCTGGAGCACATCCACCAGGTAGGTGGCCGGGTCAATGCCCTGCAGTTTGCACGTCACGATCAGGCTCTGGATGATCCCCACGTGCTCCGCACCCGGTTCCGTCCAGCAGAACATCCAGTTTTTCCGGCCCATGGGTACCACCCGCAGGGCGCGCTCCGTGTGGTTGTTGTCCATTGGCACTGCAGGGTCCTCCAGGAACACCCGCAGGGCATGCTCCCGGTTCTGCATGTAGGCAATGGCCTTGGAGAAGGGACTGCTGGGCAGCAACTCCGGCCGCTGCCGCTGCTGATCGAACCAGGCAAACAGCTGATCAACCACCGGCTTGCTGTGTGCCAGGCGGAAGCTGCGCTTTTTCTCGCCTGCCAGTTTGGTGTCCCTGATCTGCGTTTCTACCTGATACAGGTGGCCGATGCTGTCGAGCACTTGTTTCACCAGCTCAGGCTCATCATCCTCGGCTTCGACAAACTTGCGCCGGCCGTGTACCCAGCAATTGGCGTGGGTAATCTGCTCGTTTTTCGCCGCGTAGCTGCTGTATGCCGCATAGCCATCGCTCACCAGGGTGCCGGTGAACAGGTTTGCCAGCACACCCTCAATATGGGCTCTGCCCCGGCCCGAGGAATAGGTAAAGGCGATCTCATCCTGATCCCCCATCAGGGGCCAGAACCAGCCCTGTTTCATCACCCCTTTGTCCTGCTTGTTCCTGGTAGGCCCGGCCTTGATCGGGGTTTCATCCATGGATAACACCCGGCTCTTAAGGATGTGGCCCAGTTGCGCCTCGGCGATGGGCCGTAGTAATTCGATACTGCGCTTGCACAGATTAGTCAGTGTGCCCCGGCTCAGGTCAATGCCGCTTTGGGTTAAACGCTGGTGCTGACGGTACAGCGGCAGGTGGTACAGGAACTTATCCACCAGCATGCCCACCAGGAAGCTGACATCGGCGATGCTGCTGTCCAGCACATTGAAGGCCGCCGGGGTGGTGCTGACCGCGCCGGAGTCCTTGCGCTTCAGCACCGGCCGCTGGAAGCGCAGGACCTCATAGGCGCTGTGATGCTGGGCCAGCCGGTGGCTGGTCTTGTAGCCAATGACCTCGTATTGATTGGCGTCGGGGCCATTGAGCTCCGGGGTGTCCAGGGTGATGGTCTTGACGGGCACTTCGGGACCGAAGCGCAGACCGCTATCGGTGACACAGTCGTCATCGCGCTTCTTTTTGGCCTTGCCGCGCTCATAGGTGATCTTTTGTTTCTCACCTGACGGCAGGGGCTTTACCGGCTCGCCCATCAAACCGGTGAGCAGGGGCTGCTCCGGGTTGTCGATCACCCGCTTCTCGGATTTGCTGCCAAACAGCTGCTCCCTGAACCAGGCCAGCTGGCGTTTCAGCTGTACAATTTCCTCATTCAGTTCCTGTACCAGCGCCGCGGAATCGGTAGCATTGGTATCTGTGAAAGCAGCGGTAGACATGCGTTGTATTTTACCAGAGCGCAGCTTATCCGGGGTGAGAATATCGCTTGTACTGGCGGGATTTTTTGATTTCGATGCCGTCGAGCAGGAGCTTCAGTTGGGTCCAGTTCAGTGCCTTCTTGCCGCCGGGAGCATTGCGCACAACAAACTGGCCCTGCTCCAGACGCTTCGACCAGATGCAGTAGCCGGAGCGGTCGAAGTACAGAATCTTCATCTGGTTCTGGCGCCGGTTGACGAACACGAACAACTCCCCGCTGAGGGGGTTGTCCTTCAGTTGGTTCTTCACCAGGGCGCTCAGGCCGTTGTAGGACTTGCGCATATCGGTGGGCTGCGTATACAGCCAGATACGAACCTGGGATTCGGGGAAGAACATCAGGCCGTGCGTATTCTCAGCACGATACCGTTCCCCAGTGCCAGTTCTACCTGCCAGGCATTGTCGGGATCACAGCCAGAAGCCGGCGCAGCCGGGGCACGGGAAAGCGGCGCGGTGACATCAACGAAATCGCCGCCCTCAGGCTTTTCAAGCACCCGCTGCCAGCGGTTCAGGCTGCTGGTGGCCACGCCGTGCTGTTGGCAGAAGGCCACCTTGGTGAGCCCACTGCGATGGAAATCATCGAGCAGTGCGCTACACGCATCCGGAGCTCCTGGTGATCGATGAAATCGGGTATTTATCCTACGGTAACCGGCACGTGGATCTGCTGTTCGAGATCGTCAGTCGTCGGTATGAGCAAAAATCCACGGTGGTGACGACCAACCGCCCGTTCACCGAATGGGGCGAGGTGTTCCCGAATGCATCCTGCGTTGTCTCGCTGATTGACCGGCTGGTGCACAACGCCGAGATCATCAATATCGAGTGTGACTCGTACCGGCTCAAGGAAGCCAGGGAGCGCTCGCAGCAGCGCCAGCAACAGCGGGCACAGAGAAAGTCCAGGGCAAAACCCGTCACGAAAAAGGAGGAGTGACCATGCAATCTATAATCCTGCCGGACCCCTGGACAGCCGCGGGCGACCAGGCCCGCTACGTCCAAATTGGTGGCAATGGTCCGAACGCGCTGGATTTCCACATCGCGTTCTATGCCGGGCAGATCGTCGAGCGCTTCACTAATCTGGGCCATGCCAGGCCCCGCAAGGTTGCCACCCTCAAAAACACCATCATCACTTTGTTCCTGAACAAGCTCGACGATGCGGAACTGACGGGCCTTGTCGAGCACATGCGCCAAAAGGACCTGATTGTCATCGACAAAGAAAAAATCTCCTACAAGCCGCCGATTAGTCAGCCATAACCCGTCCGGCTGTTGAAGCACTGATCGAAGAATGCGGAAGAAACCGGAATATTCGCGAAGATCTGCGCCAAAGCGGGATAGAAAGCCGAAATCGCGGGCATGAGCCGGAAATCTAGCGCCCTTTAATCCACAGCATTACGATCCACATATAGATCACAAAAACACGTTACGGTCTATATATGAACCATTTTTTACTTGTTGGATCAGCCAAGCACTGATACCATGATTCATGTATAGATCATATGAATGCTATATGATTCACAAACAGACCAAAAGAGAGAAACCAAAGGTAAGCCATGTCTAAAGTATCGGCACGCACCTATTCCCGTTACAGCCTTGAAGCCATTAGCCTGCTTGGCAACCTGATCCGTGCGGCAAGAAAAGAGCGCAAGATGACTGCGCAAGAGGTTGCTGACCGCGCCGGAATTTCTCGCGGCCTATTGCAGCGCATCGAAAAAGGCGACCCCAAATGCGCGCTGGGTGCGACCTTTGAAGTTGCCACCATCGTGGGCGTTAAGCTTTTTGACGCCGAAGCAACCACACTTACCAAGCATATTCGCCAAACAGAAGACAAACTCGCACTGCTACCCAAGTCGGTGCGCAAGAAAGTAAAGGTTGCTGACGATGACTTCTAAGACCACTGACAAAGATGCTTTTGTCTGGATATGGCTGCCCGATACCACTGAACCTGTTGTTGCCGGGAAGCTGGAATCTGACGATCAGGGCAACGTGCAGTTCAACTACGGTAAAAGCTATCTTGATCGCATTAACGCTAATCCTCCAGCCATTTCCATTTATGAGCCGGAATTGCCGCTTAAAAAAGGCGTGTTACCCCTGCCTGATGGACTAACTATGCCCGGCTGCATCCGGGATTCCGCACCGGATGCCTGGGGTCGGCGCGTTATCATCAATAAACAACTCGGGCGCAAAGGCAAAGATACGGATACCGATGCACTAGGCGAGTTAAGCTATTTGCTGGAGTCTGGCTCTGACCGTATCGGCGCACTGGATTTCCAACGCTCGCCTAGTGAATATGTTCCACGCTCAGCAAACAATGCTCCACTGGAAGCACTGCTGCAATCGGCTGCGCGGGTTGAGCAAGGCGTACCGCTCACACCTGAGCTGGATCAGGCGCTCTTTCATGGTAGCTCTATTGGTGGTGCACGTCCCAAGGCCCTGATCGAAGATCAGGGCACGAAATACGTGGCGAAGTTTTCTTCCAGCACTGACCTTTACAGCGTGGTAAAAGCTGAATATATCGCCATGCGATTGGCAGCGCTTGCCGGCATTAATGTCGCGCCAGTAAAACTGGTGCAAGCTGCACAAAAAGATATTCTGTTGATCGAGCGATTTGATCGCGAAAAAACGGCAAGGCGCTGGACGCGCAAAGCCATGGTCTCCGCGCTAACGCTCTTTGGCCTGGATGACATGATGGCGGGGTATGCCAGCTATGAAACCTTCGCCGAAATTATCCGCCATTGTTTCGATGATCCCAAACAAACACTCGAAGAACTGTTCTCTCGGATTGTCTTCAATATCCTGTGCGGCAATACCGATGATCACGCCAGGAACCATGCGGCATTTTGGAATGGTAAAACACTGCAATTAACGCCAGCATATGATATTTGCCCGCAAGACAGAACGGGCAGTGAAGCTACTCAAGCTATGCTGATTTCCGGTGACAACAGGCTAAGCAAACTTAAATCTTGCCTGGATGCCGCGCCCCACTTTCAGCTCTCGGAAAGTGAGGCTAAAGCAATCTTCGAAAAGCAGCGGGAAGCGATTGAGACCAATTGGGATAAGGTTTGCGATGAAGCCAGCTTGAGCGTAGTTGATCGCAAGCTGTTTTGGAAACGACAGTTCTTGAATCCATTTGCGTTTGAAGAATAATTTATCTGGCATTTTCCTTGTCGAGCACTCCAGTGGGCGGCAAACTCAGGCTTTTCAGCTTCCTTTCGCTGACTTCGTAATCCCCAAGGTGTGCTCTCATCAGACTCTTCCAGAGTCTACCGTGATTGGGCACGAAGAAGTGCAGGAGTTCATGGACGATCACGTAGTCCCAGAGGTCCCGGTCGAGGCCTAGCAATTCGGCGTTGAAATTGAGGTGGCCATTGGTCGAACAGGACGCCCATTTGTTGTGCATGGGCCGCACGCCCAACCAGACGACTTCCACATCCAGCTTTACAGCCCACTCCTGGACGCGGTGCTTGAAGGCCTGCTTTTGTTTGGCCGTTTTCGTAACCTTAGAGTCGATTGGCCTTCTCCAGCAGAGAAAACAGTTCATCCACCAGGGCGCTGACCGCATTGAGGTCTTCGGTCTCAGCGAAAATGGCGAAAGTTACCTTCTTGCGTAGCTCGCGCATGGCATTCTCGCTCTTCTGCCAATTCGGGAAGTCGGTGAAGGCGTTACGAATTGTCCGGCTGACATCCTCTGCGTTGGTTATCTGGGCGTCGAGCAGTGTGCGGTAAACGAAATAGGTCAAACCATCGAAAGATTTCTCGGCCTGTACTTTCTTCCTGGCCTCGTTAGACGCCACTTCCCGCAACAATTCCTCCAGTGCTTCGGCGGTACTGGTCTGGCGATTCTCAAAGCTCTCCTGGACCGTCCTGGCTCGCTCAGCCATAGCGATCAGGTTGGGATCATCACTGCTTTCATCAGCCAGCCTTGCGATACTTTTCACCAGGTTGATGACCTTGGTGGCCTCACCTCGGTTCTTTTTATTGATCAGCTCAATCGTATCCGCGTTGATCTCGACGATCTCATCCAGGTGGCCAACGCCGTAACTACCCACCTTGTCCTGCACCAGCTGATTGGTTTTCGCCTGGAAATCTCGATCCACCATCACCGTCCGGGTGTACGCCTTGCGCACCACCTGGTAGATGGCTGAGAGGGTTGCGTAGTCGTCGATGAAGGACCGGAGGAAGGCATCGGGCGAGATGATCTCGTAGAGCATCTGTATTTCTTTGTATTCCTTAAAGAACTCTTTCCGCCGCTCGGGATCACGGAAATGCTCGGTGAGGGATTCCACGTCCTTGTCGTCGAAGTTGCGCTCGATAAGGCCCAGGTAGGCCGGCGCTTTCGAGGCCATCTTGTTCTGGAACAAGACCTTCAGCAACTTCAGGTCCTTGACGATGGCGTTGATTTCCTCACTATCGAAGGCCAGGGCTTTTTCCAGCTTGTCGAAGATACCGACAAAATCCAGCACGAAGCCGTGAGGCTTCACCATTTCCTGGGCCTCATTCTCATAGGGACGATTCACCCGGGCGATGGCCTGCAGCAGCGTGTGATCGCGCATCGGCTTGTCGAGGTACATGGCATAGAGCACGGGTGCATCGAAGCCCGTGAGCAGTTTTTCGGTGACAATCAGAATTTTCGGCAGTTGGTCAAGCTTGCCAAAGCTCTTGCGAATCTGCCGCTCTCGCTTCGAGTCGAGCTGAAATTCTTTCAACAGGGCAGAATCGTTATTACTCCCGGTGTACACGACCTCGGAATACTCGGCGGGCAGGAATTGATCCAGGGCGTGCTTGTAATGAGCGCAGGCCTCCCGGTCCACGCCGACCAGGAAAGCCTTGTATCCCAGTGGCTCGACATTTTCCTGATAATGAGTGGCGACAAACTTCGCGACCTGCTGTATGCGCTCTTTGCCCTTGAGGAAGTTCTTCAGGTTGACTGCCCGCTCAAGGATTTTGTTCAGCTCCTCAATATCGGCCACACCCTCGGCGTGGGCAAGGGAAAGGAATTCCTTGTCCAGCGTCTCATGAGGGACGAGCATCTCGTTGGGGGCCAGCTGGTAGTAGAGCGGCAGCGTGGTGCCGTCCTCGATGCTGTCGGCGATGGAATATTTGTGCAGGTAACCCGCATCGTCCTCACAGCCGAAGGTCTTGAAGGTGCCCTTGCCGTAAACAGTCTTGTCCACCGGAGTGCCGGTGAAGCCGAGGTAGGTCGCGTTGGGCAGCCCTGCCATCAGGAAATTGCCGAGGTCGCCGCCGGTGGTGCGGTGTGCCTCATCAATCAGCACATAGATATTCGAGCGCGTGTTGAGATCCGCTGGCATATCGCGGAACTTGTGGATCATGGTCACGATGATGCCGCGGTAGTCGTCCTTCAGCAGCTGGTTGAGCCGGGCGATACTGCTGGCGTGCTCCAGGTTGCCCAGGCCCAGCGCGGCGAGGTTCTTGAGCATCTGGTCTTCGAGCTCGTTGCGGTCGATCATTAGCAGGACAGTGGGCTTATCCGCTTCGGGGGCACGGAACAACCGTTCCGCCGCCTTGATCATAGTAAAGGTCTTGCCGCTCCCCTGGGTGTGCCAGACAAGGCCACGGGTGCGGGCCGGGTCGAGGCCGCGCTCAACGGCGGCGTCCACCGCGCCCGTCTGGTGCTGGCGCAGAATGTACTTGTTCAGTTCCTCGTCTTTTTCGGCAAAGACGATGTAGTCCTTGAGGAAGGCGAGCACCTGCCCGATGGCGCAGAAGCTCTTCACCTTGGCCTCCAGCTTGCCGACCTCCTCATTCTTCCAGGTGAAAATATTGCGCCGCACCGTGTTCCAGCTCACCCCATAGGAAAAGCCGATGGCGTCGGTGGCGGTGAACAGCTGCTGCGGGACAAAGAGCTCCGGCGTCTCGCGGTGATACCGGCGGATCTGGTCCACCCCCAGGGCAATCGCCTCATCCTTGTTGGCGTTCTTGCATTCGATCACCAGCACCGGGATGCCGTTGATGAGAAAGACAACATCCTCCCGCGTGCCGTAGTGGCCGTTGTGAAAGGCCCACTCTTCGGTAGCTTCGTAAATGTTGCGCGTCGGATTCTCGTAATCGATCAGGATCAGGTCGCGCTCGCGGTTCTCATCAACGTCGAAGAACTTGCCCCGGTTGCGCAAGTGGTCGACAAATTCGCGATTGCCGTAGATGTCGGCGTGGAGATGGCGGAACTGCCCGAGCAAGGCGCCCTCGGCATCAAAGTAGCGCGGGTTGAATTCCCGCACTTTGGTGTAAAGCAGGTCGTCGAAAAAAAGCGAGCGGTTTTTGGCGCGGTCGGCGGGCGGAACGGTCGGATCACACCCGCGCCGCTCTTCCGCTTCCTCGCGGGACACAATCGTCCAACCGATGGCCTCGGCATATTGGAGGATTCGGGCTTGGACGGTTTTATGTTCGCCGGGTTTCACGCATCCCACCTATTGAGTTCCGGTAGATTGAACAGCAGCGCTACCAGTTCGTGATTGATGTAGTAGTTTTCGCGCCCCAGACGCTGTTTGTTGAGAATGCCGTCCTTCGCCAGCGTGTCCAGATAGCGGGTGGCGGTCGCACGCGAAACGCCCAGGTCCTGTTCCAGAAACGCCACTTTGGTGTAGGGGTGCCGAAAGATATTGTTGATCAGGTCCTGACTGTAAAAGCGGTAATCCCTGCGGATCCGCTGCTTGTGCTGTTGCAGCAGCACAGCGATGCTCTGCACCAATCCGCTGGTATGGCGCGCCGTTGCTGCTACAGCGCGCAGCATGTACACCAGCCAGTTCTCCCAGCTGTTTGTATCGCGCACCTGCTGCAGGCCAGCGTAGTACTCTGCCTTGGTCTGGCTGATATAGCGACTCAGGTACAGGATTGGCGTATCCAGCAGTTGCTCCTTCACCAGATACAGAATATTGACGATCCGTCCGGTGCGGCCGTTGCCGTCATAGAACGGGTGAATCGTTTCAAACTGATGATGGATCAAGGCCATTTTCACCAGTGGGTCCAGCGGGCTTGCAGCGTGTATAAACCGCTCCAGCTCCGCCATCAGTTCCCCGACTTGCAACGGCGAGGGCGGTTCGTAGACCACCGCCCCGCTTTGCTCATTCTTCAACACGGTGCCGGTTGTTTTGCGCAAGCCCGCCGTATTGCCTTCCAGCTCCGCCTGCACCTCGAGAATGGTATTGAGAGTGAGCAGGCCGCTTTCCCGCACCTGTCGAAAACCAATGTCGAGTCCCTGCGCGTAGTGCGCTACCTCCTTGCTGATGGGGTCGGCATGCTGCGGCTGAATCTGGTATTTATAGAGGGTGTCTTGCGTGGTGATGATATTCTCGATCTCCGAACTGCTCTGCGCCTCCTGCAGCGACAGCGTGGACACCAGCAAACCCTCATTGGGAATCGAGCGCGCCAGGCCCTTGAGCTCCGCCAGGTAACGGTGTGCCGGCACCAGTGCCCGCAGCACAGCGGCTGTTTCGAGCTCTTGGGTCGGGGGGAAGTCGACCGGCCTGTAGTTGCTCATCATTCTCCTTATACAAAACCTTCATCTGCTCAAATATAGCCCTTTTTGAGCAGATTGCCTATTTGCTTCTCATTTTTGGCGCTTTATGGATTCATTAAACACGAGCTGTCTTCGCGGGTAATTCCGGTCTGCCGCTGCCCAGCTCCAAACCATCTAAAATCGCCTAACTCCATGTTTTTATTGACATATTCACCATATACTGTACATTTAATCAGTATTCTTGCAGCGGCACAGGACCCTCCCCATGGACCATCTCACTGCTTCAGCCACACCATCAGAAGTTCGCAATCTCGCCACACTGGAAGACGAAATCACCGAACTCGCCGCCCATCTCAACGCGGCGACCTACCGCTTGCTGACACTCATCCGCGAATTCGACGAACGCCACGGCTGGAGCGGCGCGGGCATGAAATCCTGCGCGCACTGGCTCAACTGGAAATGCGGCATCGCCCTGGGCGCAGCGCGCGAGAAAGTACGCGTCGCCCACGCGCTCGACAGCCTGCCACAAATCAGCTCCGCGCTGCGCGGCGGGAAAGTCAGTTTCTCCAAGGTGCGCGCAATGACCCGCGTCGCCACGCCACAGAACGAGGATTACCTGCTGATGATCGCCAACCACGGCACCGCCTCCCACGTCGAGCGCCTGGTTCGCAACTACCGCAGGGTAAAACGCAGTGAAGCACTGAAACGCGACCAACAGCACGACGCCCTGCGGGAACTCAACTGGTACATCGACAGCGATGGCAGCTACGTGCTCAAGGCGCGCATGAGCCCGGAACAGGGTGCGCGCTTCGCGCAGGCACTGGATGCGGCAACAGGCGCAATCCAGGAAGAACAGCGCAACGTCCCAGAAGACGTTTCCGCGGAAACGTCGAACCGCAGCGAAACCCCCATCGCCGCGCGCCGCGCTGATGCACTGGAACGCATCGCCGACAGTTACCTCAGCAAAGAAGAGAATATCATCACCGGCGGCGACCGCTGCACGCTACACCTGCACACCGATATCAATACTCTGCGGATAGACGGTGACGGCGCGGAAGCCGAACTGGAAGCGGGCACAAGCATGTCTGCGAACGTATGTGCGGAAACGTCCCGCCGCCTTGCCTGCGACTGCGGCGTGGTGCACTGGCTGGAAGATGGCGGCGATCATATTCACGCAAGCGCATTGGACATTGGCCGCCGCACCCGCAGTATTCCACCGGCCATCCGCCGCGCCCTGCAGCGCCGCGACGGCGGTTGCCGTTTCCCCGGCTGCACCGCGCAACACCATGTAGATGCGCATCATATCCGCCACTGGGCCGACGGCGGCGAGACCCGGCTCGATAATATGCTGTTACTGTGCCGCCGTCATCATCGCCTGGTGCATGAGGGGGGCTATGGCCTTGTGCTGGATGCAGCGGGGGAACCCGTATTCAAAACGCCGAATGGCAGGCAGATTGCCAGCGGGCCGGATACGCGTTTCCGCGGAAACGTGTTTGCGCTGACCACGGCTAATGGGCGGGCGCGGGTTGAGATTGGGCCGCGCACGGGGGTGCCGTATTGGTGTGGGGAGAGGATGGATGATGGGATGGCGGTTGATGGGTTGGTGAGGCGGGAGTGAGGGTGAGTTCGGTTCTTGATTGTGAGCTGGCCGTGCCATGGCATGCCTGGTCTTCCCCTCGGGACACAACTGAACGACCGACCGTTTCGGTGTATTCGAGGATCCGGGGTTGGACGGTTTTGTGTTTTTCGGAGGTGAGCATAATCTAAATTAGCGGGCAAGGCTGGTTCGCCGGGCTTAGTATCGAAGTGAATCTCTCGGCTCTGGTCACGCCAACGCGAAGGATGAGCTTTCCTCTCGCAACATCCTGCTCAGTGCCATTTGGCCTGACGATCTTGTCCCTGTATTTTGCGGGGCCTTCGTAGACAATTACCTCGGTGAACTGCTTCCCTTTAGACTTGTGCAGGGTCATCACATGAATCCCCTGAAATGTCTGCGAAGCCGCTGCAAAATGTTCCCTCGTCAAAGCGACATCGACTGCCGAACCGGCTCCCGTATAGGTTCCGGTCGTTCGCCAGATCTCCGCTAGGCGGGAACGCAGTTGCGTTCCTCGGTTTAGGAACTTCAAGAATCGCGCATCGTTGGCTACGTTCTGAAGGTCGGGAGCCGAGGCATTTGAGAAAAGGCTTCGAACCTGCAGCCAATCTTTTCCAGGGTCACCTGACATAACTAACTGAAGGCGCTGCTCCGAAATCGCCAGACACTCTTCCGCAATCGCCTTCCTCTTCGGGCCCCGAAGGTTTCCCGTGTCTACGAAAGCCTCGAGTCCGCCAGCGAGGCTCAGTTGTTGCTGTGAAGGTTTGGCGCCTCCCTTTCTACCTCGTATGTGCCTGCAAAGATCTGTGATCAGCCGTTGCGAAATATCAACGGCAGTTCCCTCAGCACTCAAGAGTCCGGCAATGGTAACTGCAGCCAAGGCTGGACCCTCTGCGTCGAGCATTGCCTCGTTGTCAATTTCTGGAGCAACCTTTCCATTGTTGAACTCTTGTTTGGTTGCGAGATACTCCGACACCTCCAACATCAGCTTTTTGGTTGGGACCAAGATCGCCAGTGACCAGGAGTCGGGATTGGATTCCAAAATCGCTTTTCGCCGTTTGAGGACAGTAATTTTCAAGTCGAGATGATCGCCTGGCGGCCGACGGAACGGATACTTGATTATTTCAACGTGTTCATAGGTCTTCGCCTTGTTCACACCAGTCAGGAGGTCATTTCCGAACAGACAGATATCAGTGCCCGCGCTCCTGTGGTTCGTATTCGTGAAGTCAATCTCTGTGGGAGAGAACGCCTCGATAAACTCAGGAATCCGGGTTGGACTGGCACCACGAAACTCATAAATGCGCTGCTCAGGATCTGCTAGCGCGATCAACCGGCTGTCGATGCCGAGGGCCTTTATCAATTCCCACTCGTTTGCATCGGTGTCCTGAAACTCGTCGAGAATAATGATTGGGTAGGTTTCCGAAACCAATCGCCGGAGACTGGTGCTTCTGCTGAGGAGTTCTGCTGTTAGTCCCGCGAACAGATCAAAATCAAGTCGTCCATCCTCGATGAATAGACGCTTCTTTTCGGCAAGCTTGTCGTCGTCGCTGACAATTTCTGATAATGCTGCAGCCGACTCGGCCGGTGGCAGCAGCGTGATCGGGGTTGCAGAAGTCAGGAGGTATCCGTGGCTGCGGAGAATTGACCACGTGAAGCCGTGATAGGTACTAATCTCGAGATATTTCCTTGTCTCCGACTTTAAGAATGTCTCTGCATGTTCTTCCACGCGGGCAATTGTCGCTCGAGCGAAACTCAGGAACAGAACTCGCTGTCCTGATCTTAGAACAGCCTTTGCAATCTCGTCATTGGCTTTTAAAAGTGAGATCGTGGTCTTACCACTTCCCGGCCCGCCAAGACAAAGCACATGTCCTGTACTGGTCATGAGCGCCTTGTTCTCGTCTGTCCATTCAATCTCCATTCTTGCTGGCTTACCTACGATTTCGGCTCGGTTCCACCATCTCCTTCCGCCTCAGCTTCTACGTCTGGAGGCGACTCGTCGTCTCCGCCATCCCCATTCCCACCTTCTTCAACCGCCGGCTCAGGTTCCGGATCCGGCGGGATACAATGAGTTCTAATAGCTTCGATCGTCGTGACCAGAAACGGCGGGAGTTCAGCCTCGCTGCACATTCCGACGAGCAACGCTGCCTCACTGGCACCTTTGTTGTTCTTCAGGAATTTGGCCAATGCAGATTTCAATGCGCCTAAGTCCATCCCGTCCATCGGAGTCTCGCCAGCCAAATGAGTGGGCCATCTCCCATCATCGACAGCATCCTTGCCGAACCTCCGTAGAGCGGCCTCAGCAGTGTGGTTGAGGACCAGCTTCTCGAAACTTGCTTCGGGAGATTCAAACGCCGCGTCCACAGCGGCGGCAATTGCTGCGGCTGCCGCCGCGTTTTGTTGATCTGAGATTGCGAAAACTGTCTTCCCTAAATCCTTGAAGTAAGTGCCGAGGGGAGCGATTTGTGAATCAGTCTCGGCATTGATAACGGCCAGCCCGAGGCTCTCTAAAGTCTTGAATCTCTCCGAGTCGAGTTCATGAAGGCGGCGTGCTGCGGTAGGAATTGCATCATACTCAGTTCGTCCCTCGACAATCAGGATTCTTCGAGCCAGCAAGCACTCGCAGAAACGAGTGCGAAGTTGTTCTCGATAGGCCTTGGACTTGACCGCAGGTGGGAGGGTTGCGGGAGTGGCATGCAAAACTCCAGACTCTCGCTTTAGAATCGCGAGGCTCTCAGGCTGAAACTCATCCAAAACGTAAGGAGAATGAGACGTAAAAATAGACTGTGCAGCCATGTCGCGGACTCTATCGACGATCTGGCGTTGAGTGTGAGGAGGAATCGCAATCTCTGGCTCTTCCATTGCAAAGATCACGTTCTGCTTGAGCTCGGCGATCATCGCCAAAAGCGCCAATACGAGGGTGTTTATCGTTCCCGCCCCCTGGTGGCTAAACGGTGCTGCATATTCAGTTCCAGCGGACGTTTTCTCACCGGTTCCCATGAAAACCGTCAGTGTTTTTCGAAGGTGCTCTCGCGTAAGATCGGAAACACGAATATGGGGGTTCTCGGCCCATTCAGAAGGAACAAACTTCCGAACAGAATTCTGAACCTCTTCGAGGAACGCGGTTACTCCAAGTTCCTCATTCTCGGCGACTGCAAGCCCGCGAAGTTCTCCCAGGACATCCTCCCACATCTTTGGTCGGAGTTCCTGAAGGCGAAGTATGATATCGAGCAGAGACCCCCTTTCCAAACTGAGGGCACGAGATCCGGTGCGGAGCGTGCGGAGAAAGAGAAAGCCGCAAAGACGTTTGTCTCGAGTTCGGAAAGGATCTTTAGCGCCTTCTTCACCTTCAGGCGACATGAAGAAAGTTTCGCATGCGAAATTGTCCTCCTCCCAATCGTATTTGCCCTCAAACCCCAATCGAAGTGCATGTATAACCTCCGGCCTGTCGGTCTCCTCCGGTGGCGGCTCGCTCAACAGGGTGTTCGTCTCCGTATTCCACCATTCGATGTGGTTTCCGAAGTGGATAATCTGATCAACGGTTAGGCCGACGATTACAACTTCAACCTCGATGGAAATCGGCTCTTCCTCGGTTCCGATGTATTCCCCGGCATAGAAATCATGCTCATCAATTGGACTTGGTCTATGGAGGCGTTCGGGACCGAGAACGAGATCCATGGCTTCTAAAACACTAGATTTCCCAGTGTTGTTGTCGCCGACGAAAACAACTTGGTCAGGGAGTAGAAGTTCAGCACTCTTAATACCCCGAAAGTTGCTGATCTTGATTCGTGCGATCTTCATGATTCTCCTGGTGATAGTTCGATGCCGTTAACACGGGTCTTCGCGGTCATCAGTTCGTGAAGGAGAGTGCGGAAGAGGTCTTGGAGGCTAGCCCTACGCGCCGTGTGTTGGCGCAGTTTGTTGTCCAAGGTCCGAAAGATGTTCTCCAACCCGGCTTGCTCTTCAGGAGAAGGCACCGGGATAAGCGTCTTCTCGACGGTGCCTTGATCGATCTTGGGAAAGTTACCCGCGGTCGATCTCGCGTTCTTCTTGTAGTATCGACGACACGGCTCCGCTAGCAGCCACTCGACCAGAACTTTCGGGCGGATTCTACGGTTGTCGATGCGAACGCGGATTAGAAGGTCAGGGAAGATGGCGAAATCCTCAGGCCCCTCGTAAAGGGCGGCCAAACCAACGTAGTCCGCTGTGTTTGCCCGTTCAATGAAGATGTCGCCAGACCTCAGCCACATGCCTCGCACTCGGTGAGGGTCGGCGCAGGTGATCTTAGTGTTCTTCCTCGAAAAATCTCGCTGAGTTACTGCGGTAAGAGTGAGCGTGCGAATCCCGTCTTCGTCAGTCGTCGTCTTCGCCGAATGTCCGTTCCGGAGCGGCTCGCGCAGCAGACTTACCAACTCCACCACATCCCAGCTTTCGGGCACAGGGCCGATCTCGGTTTGTTTTTGGGGTTCGTTGCGGAGGCCTTCGGTGAAGAGCTTGTGCATGAGGGCCTTTTTCAGCTCGGTGGTGGTCTGGAGGATTCGTTCCTGCGCCTCGATCGCACGCTGCACCGTTGTAAGAATGTGCGCGATCTTCTTCTGCTCGGGGAGTGGGGGGAGTGGGATCTGTGTTGCCTCAAGGTCGCCCTTCCGCACGTGGACCAATGCAGCCAAGCCGTATGCCTTCTCCTCAATCTTTGCTGTAAGGAACTTGAGTGCGAAAAAGAGAAAGTCCTGATCCAGCTCGGAATCGGGATTTAGGATCACCTTAAAGATGTGCTGATTAAGGACCCCAAGATCACCATGCCAAATGTGCGGCCCAAACGAGGTGCCTTTGCTTCCTGACCAGGAGAAAACTAGGTCGCCCTTTCGGATTGGGACTTGGGTTTCGGGGTCTCCCTGGAAGTAGTTGAACGATGCCTTTGGATCTTTGAGGTTCTGGATTCGAATGATTGGATAGCCCTCGGTCTTCCAGCTCTTGGCATTGTATGCCTTTCCGTTCTTCAGCGTGACCTCCGCTTTTAGCGGCGTGGATTTCCATCCGTCGATCACGGATTCTGTCACTGCTCCGCTCATACCCCGATCTTCTCCAGAATCTCCCGCAAGGCCTTGTCGGTTTCCCTGGCTTCGGCCTCGATGGCATCGAGCTCGGCGACGATTTCCCCGATGGGCCTATAGGTCTCGGCATCACTGGTGTGGATATAGCGGCTGGGAGAAATGTTGTAGTCGTTCTTTTTCAATTCCCGGTGATCGACGATGCGGCTGAGTTTTTCCTCTTCCTTCCACCCGATCAGTGTTTCGGCGATGCGCTGGATGCCTGCGTCGGGGATGAAGTTCTTGGGGTCGCCTTTTTCGAAGACCTGGCTGGCATTGACGAGGAAGACTTTGCCCTCGCGTTCCTGTGCTTTGGCTTTGTTCAGGAACAGTACGATGCCGGGGGCGGTGGTGTTGTAGAAGAGGTTTTCGGGCAGGTAGAGCACGCTCTCGATGAGGTCGTTGTCGACAAACCACTGGCGTACGGTTTTTTCTTTGTTGGTGCCGGCATTGCCCGAGCCTCTTGAGGCGGCGCCGGTGTCGAGGACGACGGCGGCTCTTCCTGTGTTGTTGAGGCTGGCGTGCATGTGCTGTACCCAGCCCCAGTCCGCAGAGGATTTGCCGGGAAACCCGGCTCCGGCGGGAAAACGGTCAAGTTCGTCGTTGTCGTAGTCGGCCTCGGTGAACCAGTCCTGGTTCCACATGGGATTGGCGATGACGCGATCGAAGGTGCGGAGTTTGCCTTTGCTGCGGAATTTGGGGTTCTTGAAGGTGTCGCCGATCTCGATCTGGCCTTCCATGTCGTGGATGATCATGTTCATGTTGGCCATGGCCCAGGTCTCGGGGGTGAATTCCTGGCCGAACAGTTGCAGCGGTTCGACGGCGCGCTTTTTGGCCCCTTTTTGTGAAGAGACGGATTCCTCCATGGCGATCTCGCATTTCACCAGGAGGCCGCCGGAGCCGCAGGTGGGGTCGTAGATTTCCATGCCGGGCTCCGGCTGAAGCACCTTGGACATGATGCTGCCAACCTCGGGCGGCGTGTAGAACTCACCGGCGCTCTGGCCACCGCCCTCGGCGAACTTGCGGATGAGGTATTCGTAGCTCTTGCCGATGATGTCGGCCTCCACGTCCTCCAGGCCGAGGCGCTTGGTGCTAACAGCCTCGATCAAATTGGAAAGGCGGTCGTCATCCAGGTCGCGCTGGCCGTGGGTGGTGGCGTTGAAGTCAACGCGGTCGATGATGCCCTGCAGGAGTGGGTTCTCCCTGGCGATAGCCCGCATGTGGGTGGTGACGCCCTCGCCGATCTGGTCAGCGAGTTTACGGATAACAGACCACACGGGCTGCTCTAGATCGTCCGGCACTAGGGGCAGGTAGAAGCGCACCAATTTGTGGTCGGCCTTGACCAGTGCAAAGGCTTTTTCCCGTGAGCCGACTCCCCTGGCGATGCGGTCCAGCTCGTCATCGAATACATCGCACAGGCGCTTGGTGAAGATGAGCGGAAGGATGTAATCCTTGTATTTCGGCGCGTCCTTGGCGCCGCGAATGGAGCAGGCAGCGTCCCAGATCCAGGATTCGAGGGATTTGGTTTTTTCAGGCTTTGCTTTTTCGGGCTTTACTCTTGCCATGCAGTTTTCAGACTCAGAATCATAAAATGTGACAGTCGATTATAGATATAAAAGCTTAGCCGCGTTATGCCTGTTGAGTATTAACGCAGTTCGATGCCCGTGGTTCAGTACCCTCGCAGAGGGAGCCTGGGCCTTTGGCCGTTCGTATGCAACTCGGGCTTGCTGAATTGCTTATGGTGCAAGATTTACCTCTTCCAAAAATACGAACTTACTTGCGTAAAGTATCATTTATAGATACTTTGTGAGAGTGGAATCTAACAAAGATCACATGGCAGCGAAAGACCTGATCGAGACATTAGCCTCGAAGGGACGCTATAGCTTTACCTCAGCCGAGGCACGAGAGGCGTTGAGAGTCTCGCCGGATGCCAGCAAGCTCGCTCTGAACCGGCTCACCAGGCAGGGACTGATTGCCACACCAGCCCGTGGATTCTACGTCATCATCCCACCGGAATACCGGTCACTAGGCTGTCTGCCTGCCGAGCAATTCATCCCCGACCTTATGAACGTCAAAGGCCTGAACTACTACGCAGGGCTTCTCTCAGCCGCGCAATATTATGGCGCGGCCCATCAGCGCCCACAGGAGTTCCAGGTTTTCGTGCAAAAGAACCGCAGACCGCTCCACTGCGGCAAAGTCAGGGTCCAGTTCATCGCAAGGAAGAAGATCAACGATGTGCCTACACAAATGTTCAACACCTCACGCGGCGTGTTAAAGGTTTCCACACCGGAGGCCACGGCTATCGACCTGGCCGGGTATCCGGAGCATGTGGGCGGGCTGGATCAGGTCGCGACTATCCTCTCAGAACTCGCCGAACAAATTGATGGATCAGCGCTGGCAGCAGCAGCCGCTACGGCCCCAATCACCTGGCTCCAGCGCCTGGGCTACATTCTGGAACTGGTGGACGCGGAGAAAGCCGCGGCAGATATTTGCGAATATGTCCGTGAACACGCGCGCGAGTACACAATGCTCATCCCCGGCAATGATAACGAAGCGGGCATCCGTAACCCCAAGTGGAAACTCGTGGTAAACGCTGAATTGCAGCCCGATATATGATCCCGCGCGATTATATTACGGAGTGGCGGGACCAAGCCCCATGGGTTGATGATGCCCAGGTCGAACAGGATCTGGTCATTAGCCGCGCACTCATTGAAATCTTTTCCCACGAGACACTGCGTCAAGCACTTGCGTTCCGTGGCGGCACTGCCCTGTTTAAGCTACATCTGCCTGCCGCAAGATACTCAGAAGACATCGACCTGGTTCAGGTGAACGCAGAACCAGCTGGTCCAATAATGGATGCCTTACGAGAGGTATTGGACCCGTGGCTTGGAGAACCCAAACGGAAGCAGAATAACGCGCTAGTGACCCTGGCATACAGGTTCCAATCAGAGGATGGGCAACCTCTTCGCTTGAAAGTCGAAATTAACACGCGTGAACATTTCGCAGTAGAAGGATTCCAAGCAACTCCGTTTGAGGTGAACTCCCGTTGGTACAAAGGATCGTGTTCAATACTCAGTTACGATCTGAACGAGCTTCTGGGTACAAAACTCCGCGCGCTTTATCAGCGTAAAAAAGGGCGTGACCTCTTTGACCTGGCAATTGCACTCGACGATGAGGCCGCCGACCCGGAGAAAATCGTGGCGGCATTTTACGCATACATGGCGCACGGCGGGTACAAAGTAACCAGAAAGCAGTTCCAGGAAAATGTTGCGGCAAAGCTGAAGGATAAGAATTTCGCCAGCGATATCGGCCCGCTGCTGGCTTCGGGCTATGAATGGGACCTTATCGCTATGTCGGAGAAAGTGAACGACTCTTTGATGTCGCGTTTGTCCGAGTGACAGCCGCCGCTCTTAGCGGCGGCAAACAAGGTCTGCGAGGAAAAGTCCGGCACTGGTTATGCTGAAACAAAAAACGGCTGGCGCATGATGGGCCAACCGTTTGATATTTTTGAAGAAATATGGCGCGCCTGGCACGATTCGAACGTGCGACCGCCTGGTTCGTAGCCAGGTACTCTATCCAGCTGAGCTACAGGCGCGTTGAGGGGGCGTACTATAGGGACGAAGGTGTTATTCGTCAAGGGCTTAGGCGTGGAATTTTTGGCCGCTAGATGGACATGCCCAGGTTGTCCCTGGCCTCCCTTGAGAGCTCTTCCCGGAAGTCGGGGTGGGCGATGTTGATCAGGTCGCGGGCGCGCTCGGCGATGGAGCGGCCGCGCAGTGCGGCGATGCCGTATTCGGTGACCACGTAGTCCACCAGGGCCCGGGTCGTCACCACTCCCGCTCCGCGCTCCAGGGCGGGTACCAGGCGGCTCAGGGTGCCTTTCCTGGCGGTGCTGGGCAGGGCGATAATCGACTTGCCGTTCTCCGAGAAGCTGGCACCCAGGACAAAATCCACCTGCCCGCCCACGCCGGAGTAGATTTTGTGGCCCATGGAGTCGGAGCAGACCTGGCCGGTGAGGTCGATCTGGATGGCGCTGTTGATGGAGGTGACCTGCGGGTTCTTGGCGATCACCACCGGATTGTTGACGAATTCGATGTCGAGGAAGGTTACTTCCGGGTTGTCGTTGACGAAGCGGTACAGGCGTTCGCTGCCCATGGTAAAGCCGGTGACCGTGCGCCCGCGGGCGATTTTCTTGTTACTGTTGGTGATCACCCCGGCCTCGATCAGGTCCAGCACCCCGTCGGAGAACATCTCGGTGTGCACCCCCAGGTCGCGGCGGTCCTTCATGAACGACAGCGCGGCATCGGGAATGGCCCCTATGCCCATCTGCAGGCAGTCGCCGTCCTGGATCCGGCTGGCGACGATTTCGCCAATACGCTGCTCGGTCTCGGATATCGGCTTGTTTTCGACGGTAATCAGCGGCGCCTCTTCCACATAGGCGTAGTCGATGTCGCGGATGTTGATAAAGCTGTCGCCGTGGGTGCGCGGCATGTTGGGATTGACGTGGGCGATAATGCGCCTGGCCACGTCGCAGGCGGCGGCGGTGGCCTCCACCGAGATGCCCAGGGAGCAATTGCCGTGCTGGTCGGGTGTGGACACCTGCACCAGCGCCGTATCCACCTGCTGTTCCCGATGGCGGAACAGCTTGGGAATCTCGGAGAGAAACATCGGCACGTAATCCGCCCGCCCCTCATTGATCAGGTTGCGGGTGGTTTTACCGGCGAAAAAACAGCGATTGCGCAGGTGGCCGTCAAGCTCCGGACTGGCTATCGCCTCGGCATGCTCCAGGTGCAATTGCATCATGGTGACATCGGACAGGGAGGTCGCGTGCCGGGCCAGCGCCGCGAGCAACACGGTGGGGGTGGCGGCCATGGAATGGCACCAGATTTTCTCACCCGATCCGATAATGGAAACGGCTTGCAGGGCCGTTTCGGTAAACTGGGCCATGGGCTTATTCCGGGTGCAGGTATCCAGATCTTGAATTCATGTACAGGCGAATCGGCCAGTTGCCCTCGCCCAGCTGCAGTATCAGTCCGTAGTTGTCGTCATCGTAGTCGTAGACCCACTCGTACTTGATATCCAGCGGCTCGGATTTCTCCGGTGCCTGCCCCACGACCACCACTTCCTCGATCTCGTCGGGATGGCCCATGGACACCTTGGGCACCGCGATATAGACCTTGCGCGAACCGGGGGTGTCCCCGGGCTGCACGTCGTGCACCTCCACGCCCATGGTCTTGCCCTTGCTGCCCTTGACCAGGTCGATCCAGTCCGATTGCAGCGAGGTGCCCTCCTGCGCCGAGGCCAGCGGCGACAGCAGGGGCAGGCAAAGCAACAGGGGGGTCATCAAGCGCATGGGCATTTCTCGGGTTTCTCGCTGGTTACTGTATGCAGAATAGCTGAATCTCGGGGCCTGTCAGGGCTCGTGGTCAATAATCACACTTTCCCGGTGGTCCAGCTCCTTGCTGGCGTGGGCGGACAGCCACAGTGCCCGCAGCATGTTGACCGCGGCCATACTCAGGTGCTGCTCGGCAGCCTGCAGGGCCAGCCCTGCCGCCTGGGCTTTCTGTTCCGGACTGAGGTGTGCGGCCTTGGCGCTCATCTCCGCATCGACCCCGGCGATCACTGACTGGATCTCCCGGGCAGCCTCCTCCGATGCCTGCCGCAACTCGTCGCTGAATTGCTGGAACTGGGCGGGGGTCATGGTCAATGCCCGGGCACTGCGCCAGGTCAGCCGGGCGGGCATGGTGGCGAGGTCGAACCCCATGGACATCATCTTGCCAATCATTGCTTACATCTCTTGTTGGTCACGCTCGCCATTATAAAGCCTTAACCGGGGCAGTGGCAGCTCAATCGGCCGCTTCCGAGAGTGGCAGGGGGGCCTCAAAGGGCGGCAGGGACTGCTTGTGGCGCAGCCAGTTCAGGCTCCTGAGCACGCTCTGCCTGGCAACCAGGGCCCGTTCCAGCCGGTATTTTCCGGGAAAATTCATGATCAACAGGCCCACCAGGGTGACCAGTATCCCCTGCCCCGGGGTAAACAGGAGGATAAAGCCAAGCATCACCAGCAGGGCGCCGAGCAGGTTTTTCAGCAGGCTCAGTACCCAGCCGACAATACTGTTACGGGTCTGCAGCCGGTGCCGGTGGCGCGAGGAAAAATAGTCCACCGGCAGGCGCGACACCACCCAGGGCACGGTGACCACCAGGGCAAGCAGGCTGAGCACCGAGATCACCGAGCCCCACAGCAGGATGTCGGGCATCCATCGCTGCAGCCACGCCATCAGCCACCACCACCCAGCCGGGCCCTGGCGGCCTTGATCTTTTCGTCGTGATCGTCGGTTGCCGCGGCTATCTCGGCGGCGATGGCCAGCCGGTGGCGCAGGCCCGCCTGGTTGGCGACCTGTATCGCCAGCCCGGGCCTGGCATTGAGCTCCAGCAACATGGGTCCACGCTGGCGGTCGAGCACGATATCCGCCCCCAGGTATTGCAGGCCGGTCATCTCCACGCAGCTGGCGGCCAGGTCCAGGATTCTTTCCCAGTGGGGGATTCTCAGCGAATCGAAGCTGGCGCCGGTATCGGGGTGCGCGGTTACCAGCTGGCCGTGCTGAACGGCCCGCAGGGCGCCGCCAGTGGCAATATCGAGTCCCACGCCCACTGCCCCCTGGTGCAGATTGGCCTTGCCGTCGGAGGCGTGGGTCGCACAGCGCATCATCGCCATCACTGGCACTCCCCGAAAGGCGATGACCCGGATATCGGGTACGCCCTCGCAGCTGTACTGGGCCAGGGAGGGATCAAAGTCGATCAGGGCCTCGATCATGGCGATATCGGCGCGCCCGCCCAGGCTGTGCAAGCCGGCGAGAATATTGGAAATATGGCGACCCACATCGTCGGACGTGATCTCCACGCCGCTGGACTTGATGTAGTTCTCGCCGCGGCGGTCCTGCACCACCAGAATGCCCCGGCCGCCGCTGCCCTGGGCGGGCTTGATCACGAAACCCTGGTGCGGCGCCAGCAGTTCCTTGGCCTTCTTCACCTGGTGCTGGTATTCCACCACGCCAAACAGCTCGGGCACGGGGATGGCGCGGGACTGGGCCTGGGTCTTGGTGAGCAGCTTGTTGTCGACCAGGGGGTAGTTACGGCGCGGATTGTAGCGACCGATGTAACCGACGTTGCGCTCGTTCATGCCGAGCACACCCATGCGCCGCAGGGCCGCGGGCGAGCGCAACAGCATCAGTCGCGCCCCAGGTTGCGGAAGCGGTAAAGCTCACTCAGGCGGTAGCCGGTGTACTTGCCCAGCAGGAGGATAATCCCCAGCAGGCTCAGGGTGAGCTCGGGAAAATTGAAAGTCAGGTGTGACACCAGCCGGTTCGACATGGCCAGATAGGCCAGCACCGCCACCAGCAGGCTGCCGCCGCCCTGCACCAGCACCTCGTGGGGGCCCTCCTCCTCCCACAGGATAGACATGCGCTCGATCGTCCAGGCCAGGATCACCACCGGGAAGAAAGACACGCTGAGCACCTGGTCAAGACCCAGCTTGTAACTGACCAGGGCGAGGGTTGCCATCAGGAATATCACCACAATGACCACGGCAGAAATGCGGGATACCAGTAACAGGTTCATGTGACTGAGCCATGAACGAATCCACAGGCCCGCGGCCACCAGGGTGAGGAATATACCCAGGCCCACCAGCAGGGTGGTCTGGATAAAGGCAATGGCAATCAGAATGGGCATGAAGGTGCCCGAGGTGCTGATGCCCACCAACAGCCGCATTATCACCACCACCAGGGCGGCCACCGGTATCAGCAGCAGGCCCTTGAACACTCCCTGTTGTTCTACCGGCAGGGCATAGATGGAAAAGTCCAGCAGGGTATAGCGCCCCAGGCGTTCTTCCATCGCCACCACCGCCCGCGCGGGCAGGCTGTTGCTGACCAGGGCGAATTCCAGCCGCGAACTGCTGCCACCGATCACATCCAGCAGCGCCGCGGAGCCGCGCTGCCAGACGAAGAAATTGGGCGGTAATCCGCGGCTGGCGGTTTCCGGGTCGAATACCAGCCATTCCTCGCCGTCGTACACTTCCAGCAGGGCGCTGGGCGTCTGCCGGCGGCGGCCGTCTTCCAGGCGAATACCCCGCAGCTGGCCCGCGGGGATGCCGGCGTGGGCGAGCACCCCCAGCAGGATGTCGCCCGATTCCACTTCCCAGGTACTGCGCAGGAAACTCGCGTCCGGGTCGCTGCCCTCCGGCCCCATCTCCACCAGCAGCAGCGAGGTAAAGCTGCCTACATCCACGGACTTGGACTGCAACACGTTCAGCAGGCGATCCATGGCCACCTGCTGGTCGGCTCCCAGTATGGGCGGAGTCATGGTTTCCGGGGGGCGATCCGGCAGGGCATCAATGGTCGGCCGGTAAGCCTGCAATTTGTAGTACAGCGTGGTTTCCCGCGGCAGCTCCTGCCGGGTCCAGTTGGCCCGGCGCGGCTGCTCGCCGCTGATGGCAAAGCCAAAGCCGGAGGAGGCAAAGTGCTCGTCCAGCATCTCCCAGCCCGCCAGCGGCTCCGGCAGGGTCAGCTTCACATCCACCGCGCCCGGCCCCGGCTTGAAGCTGACCTTGGTTTCTATGGTCCACACCTCGCGGTATTCGCCGGGCAGCAGCGGAAAGCCCAGGGTGAATACCTTGTATACCGTCAGCCCCACCCCGAACAGGATCAGGGTTCCGGCTATCAGTTCTATCTTGAGGCGGGACGACAACACTACCGGGTGTGACTGCGGCTGACGTCGACGATCGCCGCATCCAGAAGAAAGTTACGCCCCACCAGCAGCGGAAACTCGAACACATCGCGATCCGACAGGTTCACGTCCACCCGGTGGCGCATGTCGCCCAGGGTCAACCACATGCGCACCACGTAGCGACGTTCGGGTTCACCCTCGTGCTGCTTGATCAACACTTGGCGGCGCAGGGGTAACTCCTGCGGCAGGCGCGCCTTGCTTTCCGGGTCCTCGAGATCAAAGCGCACGTAGCGACGCCCTTCTTTTTCCACCAGCTGGATATTCTCGGCGTGGATGGAGGTCGTATCGGCGCCCGTATCAATACGCGCTTCCAGCCGCAGTCCCGCCGGCTCCACCCCCACCCACTCAATTTCACCGATAATCGGCAGGTGCATGGCACCGGCGGTGGTCGCCACGGGCGGTGGCTCGGCGGGCACCTCGACAATCTTGATTTTCTCCACCACTTCCGGCGCCGGGCACTCGGGCACAGGACAGGCCGCGCAGCTGACCGGCTCCGGGCAACTCGGGGGCGATTCTGCCGGCGTCTCGGTTTCGGGCGTCAGGGCGCAGCCCGCAAGCAGCAACAAGGTGGCGCATACGCTAAAAAATTTCATCCGCGCAGAGTACTGAATACCCTCCCCGAAGTACAGATGCAGGCCGCCAGCGCAGTACTGGCGCGGGACTGGCGATTTCTGGAGATTTCGCCACTTTTTCCTCGACCAAACCAGCCCGGACGGCCAAGGTAGAGTGGTAAACACCAGAGTCCCCCGAGGGCGAAGTATGAACAAAATAATGTCCCGCGGCCTGCTACTGGCCGCATTGCTGGCGGCGCCGCAACTGTCCGTCGCGGAAGTATTCATGTGCACGGATCCGGTCAGCGGCAAGAAGACCTTTACCGACAAGGCCTGCCCCACCAGCGGTGAACGCAAGAAGGTCAAGGTGCAACCGACCAATTTTGGCCAGGGCAGCAAGACCAGCGCCAGCAGGGGCACCTGGAGCAGTGATCGCGATACCAGCAAGGCTGGCCGCGAAAACCTGCAGGGCCACAGCCGCCGGGTGGAATCCGCACGCTACCTGTCCAATAACGACTGATCCTCCGCCATTTGGCCCTGAATTCCCGGTCAACATCGCCCCGGCGCCCGTTTGCGTCTAGAATTCAGGGTCTGAATTCAAAGGACACAAACTATGAAAGCACTGGTCAAGAAAGAAGCCCGGGAGGGCATCTGGCTGGAGGACGTGCCGGAGCCCCGACTCGGCATTAACGACGTCCTGATCAAGGTCAAGCGCACCGCGATCTGCGGCACCGACATGCACATCTACAACTGGGACGCCTGGGCGCAAAAAACCATCCCCGTCCCCATGGTGGTAGGCCATGAATTTGTCGGCGAGATTGTCGAGGCCGGCTCCAACGTCAACGACTTCCACCCCGGGCAGATTGTCTCCGGTGAGGGCCATGTGGTGTGCGGCCGCTGCCGCAATTGCATGGCGGGCCGCCGGCACCTGTGTAACCAGACCTCCGGCATCGGCGTCGACCGTCCCGGCTCGTTTGCCGAGTACGTGGCCTTACCCATGTCCAACGTGTGGGAACACAGCCCGGGAATCGACCTGGACGTCGCTGCCCTGTTCGACCCCTTCGGCAACGCCACCCACACCGCCCTGCAGTTCGACCTGCTGGGCGAGGATGTATTGATTACCGGCGCCGGCCCCATCGGCGCCATGGCGGCGGCGGTGTGCAAACACGCCGGCGCCCGCCACGTTGTGATTACCGACGTGATCGATTCACGGCTGGAACTGGCCAGAACCCTGGGCGCCACCCGCACGGTGAATGTCACCCGCGAACGCATCGCCGACGTGCAGAACGAACTGGGCATGCATGAGGGTTTTGACGTCGGGCTGGAGATGTCGGGCAATCCCCAGGCATTCAATGAACTGATCGACAACATGTGCCACGGCGGCAAAATCTCCATTCTCGGCATTCCCGCGGAGGATACCGCCATCGACTGGAACAAGGTGATCTTCAACATGCTGACCCTGAAGGGTATCTACGGCCGGGAAATGTACGAGACCTGGTACAAGATGTCGGTAATGATCGACTCCGGCCTGGATATCTCGCCAGTGATCACCCATCGCCTGCCCTACACTGACTTCCAGCGCGGCTTTGACGTGATGAAGAGCGGGGAAGCGAGTAAGGTCATCCTCAACTGGGACTAGTAAGGAACTGCAGATGTACGATCGTTTTGGCGAACACCTGGCGCAGGAGCTCAAGGGTATTGAAGAGGCCGGCCTGTTCAAGCATGAACGGCTCATCACCTCGCCCCAGGGCGCCCATGTGGGCGTGAAGGAAGGTGAGGTGCTCAACCTGTGCGCCAACAACTACCTGGGCCTGGCCCAGCACCCGGAGGTCAATGCCGCCGCGGCAAGGGGCCTGGAGGAATGGGGCTATGGCATGGCGTCGGTGCGTTTTATCTGCGGCACCCAGACCCTGCACAAGCAGCTGGAAAACACCCTCAGCGAGTTTCTCGGCACCGAGGACACCATACTCTACCCGTCCTGCTTCGACGCCAACGGCGGCCTGTTCGAGACCCTGCTCGGCGCCGAGGACGCGGTGATTTCCGACGAACTCAATCACGCCAGCATTATCGACGGGGTACGCCTGAGCAAGGCCCAGCGCTATCGCTACAAAAACAACGACATGGCCGACCTGGAGGCACAGCTCAAGGCGGCCGACGCCGCCGGCGCCCGCTTCAAGCTGATTACCACCGATGGGGTGTTCTCCATGGACGGCTATATCGCCCGGCTGGACGAGGTCTGTGACCTGGCGGAAAAATACGGCGCGCTGGTGCATTTCGACGACTGTCACGCCACCGGTTTTGTCGGCGCCGGCGGCCGCGGCACCCACGAGCACCGCGGCTGCATGGACCGGGTGGATATTATTACCGGGACCCTGGGCAAGGCCCTGGGCGGGGCCAGCGGCGGTTACACCGCGGCCAAAAAGGAGGTCGTCGCCCTGCTGCGCCAGCGCTCGCGTCCCTACCTGTTCTCCAACACGGTGGCGCCGCCGGTGGTGGCCGGGGCGATCAAGGCCATCGAGCTGGTCAGCGAATCGGCAGACCTGCGCCAGCGACTGGCCAGCAACACCGCGGTGTTCCGCGAAGGGCTGGAAAAACTGGGTTTTGAGCTGTTGCCCGGGGAACACCCGATCGTGCCGGTCATGCTCCACGATGCGGCAAAGGCGGCGAAGTTTGCCGAGCTCATGCTCGCCCAGGGTGTTTATGTGGTGGCGTTTTCCTTCCCGGTGGTACCCCGGGGCAAGGCGCGCATCCGCACCCAGATGTCGGCAGCGCTGACAGACGATGACGTGCAAATGGCCATTGCGGCCTTCGGCCGGGCCAAGGCCATCATCGAACAGGCCTGACGCCCGGCCCGTGACCGGCTTCAACCCACCGCCGCTGCTGCGCAACGCCCATGTGCAGACGCTGATTTCCAGCACCCCCTTGCGCAGTTGGCCACTGCGACGCCGGACCCGTGACCTGCAGGCAGCCGCTGAAGACGTGATCCTGCAGTGCAGCGACGGCATTCGCCTGCACGGCCTGTACAACCCGCACCCTGTTGCCAACCGCGGCCTGGCCATCCTCTTGCACGGCTGGGAGGGTGACGCCGAATCCAGCTACCAGCTCTCCAATGCCTGGTCGCTACACCGGGCGGGCTTTGCGGTGTTTCGCCTGCACCTGCGCGATCACGGCCCCAGCCACGCACTCAATCCGGAGCTCTACAACTCGGTGCGACTGCAGGAAATCATCGACGCGGTGAGCCAGATCAGGCGCCTGTACCCGCAGCCAAAGACCTTTCTCGCCGGGCACTCGCTGGGCGGCAACTTCGCCCTGCGACTGGCGGCAAAGGCGCCGGCACAGGGCTTGCGGCTGGACCGGGTAGTGGCAGTGTGCCCGGTGCTGGACCCCTGGCGCACCATGCGCGAGCTGGAACAGGGCAGCCAGATTTACCACAGGTACTTTGTCCACCGCTGGAAGCGTTCCCTGAAAATAAAGCTGGAGCACTTTCCCGAGCTGGGCTACGGCGACAGCCTGCTGGAAATGGAGACCCTGGCGGACATGAACGCCTACTTTGTGCCCCGCTACACCGGCTTCGACGACCCCCGCAGCTATTACGATGCCTATGCCCTTACCGGCGATACCCTGGCCGGACTGGAAATCCCCTGCCATCTGATACTCAGCCAGGACGACCCGATGATTCCCTGTGACGACCTGGATCGGGTGGCCAGGAGCGATGCCCTGCACATCGAGACCCCGCGCTATGGCGGGCACTGCGGCTTCCTGATGAACTGGCGCCTGGATGGCTGGATAGACCAGCGCCTGCTGGAGTTATTCCGCTGACGGTGTGTGGTGGCAACGCCAGTCGCGGCCCAGGCTCAACAGACAGAAGCTAGCGGTTAAACCCCTCGCCGGGCCACATCCGGCTTACCTCCACGATTTCGTTGATCGGGAGACCAACCACCTGCGCTTGCTTCATCAACTGATCGGTATCAGTTGCCTCGTAAATACAATAGGATTTTTTCTTATCTGCGCTCAAAAACGTGTACAGCCAGTCAGCCCCAAGCTCGCTGGTAACCTGCTTGATTTGCTCCAGCTCCTCGGCACTCATGTTCACCTCTTGGGAAAAATCCCGTTCAACCAGATATAACGCCATTTCAGTACTCCATTTCGTCACATGTTTTCTTGTATCCGTGGCGCCGCTGCGTCCGGACCTTCAATGTTGCCTCTGTACCACCTCTCCTCCACCTTGCAACTCACCCGTGCGCCGTCCAAAGGCAACGGCCTCAGTACGATTGGTTGATCCTGTTTTACGCAAGATATTGCGAACATGAGTGGCAACGGTACTGTGAGTGATAAAGAGGGAATCTGCGATCCGGTCATTAGAGTATCCAGCCGCGATTAGCCCCAGCACTTCACGCTCCCGGCGACTGAGCTGCTGTCCGCCATCAGTTGTTACGAGCCCATGAATCCGGCGTGCCAGCGTTTTCAGGGCAAACTTTTCGCTGGCCGTGTACGCCTCTTCAATCAAGGACTGCGCCAGAAGTTGATCGCTATCCGCACCCTGCTCAAGAAGAAACGCGGCATAATCAACCTGGGTGTGAGCAAGCAATGGCCCAGCCCGCATGGATTCGTTAAATTCCAGGGCTTCCTCAAACAATTGCCTGGCGAGCTGATTACGCTGCAATGCAGCCGCAAGTAAAGCAAGATAACCTGCACCCGAGCCGAGCATAAGCGCACCTGCCACCGTCACGTTTCGCTCCCTCCAGGCCGACAGCATGTCGTAAAGGACTGCACAACGCTCCGTATCCTGAAGACGCGCGCAGGCTTCAGCGAGGAATACCAGTGCCGCCGGGAAAAGATCGTCTCTAGGGATTCTGTTAAGATCACCCAGTTCGCCCAGCGCTTGTCGCGCACTACCGCACTGACCCATTTCACAAAGAAGCAGGACCTGACCCGGCAACCAGAGGTGGGCACAGTCAGGGTCGGAGAACAGCGTCTCCAGCTCGGAGGCATGATCCTGCAACAGTCCCAGCGTACGCTGTACTGAAAACATCTGTAACGCGCAGCGTCCCTCGAGACCATCAACCGGCTGTGTGGGCACGTCTCGCCAGCACTTGCTCATCTCGCGCAGCGCCTGCAGCCATCTGCCACGCAGTATCGCGATGGCCGTCTCCAAACCTGCAATGAGATTCAGAAAATGCACCTGGCGTTTTTGATTCACCAGAGCTGCAAGTGATTCCAGCTGGGTTTCAACCTCATCGATTTCACCCAGGTCGCAGAGCTGAAAGAGCATGTCCACGAAAGCATCGATGTACGTGCTTTCTGCTCCACACTCAAGCGCCAGACTCATTGTTTCGCGGGAAATATCAAGGCCCTGTCGAGCCCCATCCGGCGATCGATTGACGATCCAGGCGCCTTTTTGCATGCACGCCAGAAGCAGCCCGGGATCGTTCTGACTGCGGGCCAGTTCAAGGCTACCGCGGAATGCTTCAAGCGCGTGCTCATGATCTCCAATCAGTCGGTAAGCACGGGCGAGAGAGCACAATAGTCGTGCTCGAAGCGATTCGTCGCCATCAGTCTTTGCCAGAACAGCCAGGTGCAAGGGCACGGCTGCAATGTGGCTCCGCCCCGATTGCTGACAAATGAGCTGAAAGCGGAACAGCGCTTCTGCCAGGTCCGGCCACTGTTGCTGCGTGTAAGCCTGGAGTGCAGCCTTGAGTAGCGACTCGGTGGCTGCCCGCAACTGGCACGCAAGATACTGGGCCTCTCCCAGTTCGAGTAGCAGGTGAAAACGAATTTGCGGCTTCTGGCTGGGATCGAGTGCCGCAGCCTGCAGTGCGGATTCAAAAAATGACACCGCTTCGACGTAGGCAAGCCGCGCTACTGCATTCTTGCCAGCGAGCCGGCAGTATCTGACTGCCTTGCCTTCCGGACCAGTCTGAGCTGATTCGAATGTGTGGTGGGCGAGCTGCGCCAGGTGCATATCCACATCGAGTCCATAGCGCCTTGCCAGCTGCTCTATATAATCAACCACTCGCTGATGCAGCATTACCCGGCTGAGAGTCGAGTGCTGCTCATACAGCACTTCGCGAAACAATGCATGGGTAAAGCGGTACCCCTCTGGACCACGCGGAAGGACGATACGAGCTTCCTCGGCGACCTCCAGCAAACCGAGGACCCTATCGATCCTGGTCTTCTCGAGTGCGGCCAGACAGCTCAAATCAAAGTCGCGTCCCACAACCGCTGCCGTGCGCAACAGGTCCGTCGTTCGTTTCGGCAGGGTGTCCAGGCGGCTGCTAATGACTGCCCGCAGACTGGCGGGCACCCTGAACCGGGTGGCAGTCGCGGGCATGTGATCCATTGTGGCACTTCTCGCCAACAGGGTGCCTATCTCAATAATGAACAGTGGATTGCCATCGGACCGATGCCAAATGGAACTCACGAGCGTGGTTGGTGGTATTGCACCCAGAAAAGCATAGAGCAGCTGGGCGGTCTGGTTTTCCGACAGGCCTGTCATGGCGAGTTCCGAATAGGCATTGCGCCGGGACAGTTCAAGCAGCGTGCCGCGCAGCGGGGAATTGGGTGCCAGTGTGTCATCGCGAAAGGCACAGACAACCAGAATCGGATGGGTTCCAATTTGGCTGCAAAAGTAGGTGAGCAGATCAAGCGAGGAGTGGTCGGCAAGATGCAGATTATCCAACAGCAGTAGCAGGGGTTGCTGATTGGCGGAATGCAGCAGGGCTCGCGTGACGGAGTCGTGCAGCTGGAGACGGCCCGCAGCGCTCATACCTGTGTTAGCGGCCGAGTGTAAAGGCTTGCTCTCACCTAATTCGGGCAGAATATGGCCGAGGTCTGCCCTCGCCTCACCCAGGTGAGCAAGCACTGCGTCCGCATCAGGCTGGGCGAAAATCGCCCGTAAAACCAGCATCCAGGGAAAATAAGGCGGCGCGCCTGGCTGTTCCGGCTGTTGGCTCCATATGACTCGAACAGCTTTTTCCGCGGCGCGTTCAGCCACTTCGTCCATCAAGCGCGTCTTACCGCTACCCGCCCCTCCGGGGAGCCCCACCACCCGGGCATTTGCATTACGGAGCTGGTCCAAAGCGCGCTCCAGGTGCTCCAGCTCGTCGCGCCTGCCTATAAACGGCCCTCGATGGTCGAACGGTGTCATGCTGTCGCCGCCTTTCCGCCCTCTTCAATGACCAAGCCTAGCAGCTGGCGGCTACAGCGCACGCTCATACTGTAATCGGTCGTGAAAATCATCATTTTTGATGATGGGCGGTTTCCGCGAGCCCAACTATGCTCCGCCACGAGTTGTATCGAATCTGGAAGATTTCCAGAATGGAGAGACCACTATGAACAGCAAACATAGCTATGCCGGCATCCTGTTGCTGGCCACTACAATCCTGGCAGGAAGCGTTCATGTACACGCTGGGCAAGCCTCGGCAACGGGAATCGTCCACTCGGTAGAGCGAGCCTGGGTGACGGTCGATGGAGATGTTAGCGGTGAACACGCGCTATGGAAGATTGTCCTGGACGGGCCCATCGAAGCCCATGAGCCAGGCCGAGGCCTGCTACAGGGGCATCAGATTCGCGTGATCTTCCCACCGGCTTTTGACCTCGCCGCCATCGACCCGGCCTATCCGGTAGCGGATATCCCCACGCCATTCCCGCCAGTGCCGCCGCTACCCGACCAGCCCTGTGTCCCCACCAATTTCCAATGCACCAGTGGCGTTATCCTCCAGGGCTGGCCAGAGCATCCCTTTTTTCCGCCGGTTGTCTTCCACCTGGTGAGTGTGGACCAGACGGATAATGCCTTCGTATTCACTGCCGTGCAGGACATATTGCCAGATCCGCCGCTTAATCCGGGCATCAAGGAGTTGTTCATCCTCCTCAATGGGGTCAGGAACCCCGCGCCAGGTCAGTACCGGCTGCGGGTAGAAGCCCAGACAGGGCCGGGCGGAAGCTGGGAAACAGGGTCTGCGCTAATGCATGTGCTGCCATCAGCTCGCCCGAGTATCAATGCCACCGCTGTATTCGTAAAGGCACAGGCGGGATTACTCACTGGCACACCCGCGTGTGGCCCAGGCACCCTGCCGCCCAACCCCGACAATCCCGTGTGGCAGGTGACCGGGCCGGGCGAACTGGCACCCTACGTGTGGACCTTCCTGGTATGGGGTGCGGACGAAGAGCCGATCACCGATCTCGATATCTACTGGCACAGCGATACTCACGCACGTCTCGTCCGTGGACACAAGACGGTGGGCCAATTGAACATCGACGCACCGGTTGGTGCAGAAGGTTTCGAGATAGCGGTGAATCCGCTGGCCTGCGACACCTACCTGCCGGCGGCACCGGTTATCGGCGGCACACCCGGCATTGGTCCACAGCCAGCAGGCCGTCTCGACCTGCACTTTCGCGCCGGCGACATGGCTGGCCGCTACACGACTACCTTGAGAATGAACAACGGCAACAGCGTACAAATGGTGGTCGTGGCCGAATAGCCTGGAAGCTAGCGGGACTTATCGCCGCGATCCTTGCAATAGCAATAAATCAGGTACGCGCAAACGCTCAGGTAAGTACCGGGGAAGGTTAGGTAATACAACAATGGATTACTGTATTTTACGGCTACGATATTCCGAGCGTTGTTGGAATTGACAGCACCAGACTGGATTAGCGCTTCGAGATCGGTGGCCAGGGCCCATACGGTCTCGATATTTACCCGTGACATTTGTGCCATATACAAGGTGTAGGAGGTGTAGAGACCGAGACTGATAAGAACCAGAAAAAGGTTCAGTCGCTTACTGGCCAAATGCGCCATCACAAGCACACCGATAGAAATGCTCGCCCACCACTGCTGCAGGGTCCAGATTCTATTCAGGTACTCAGATATCTGAAAGGAAATTTCTGCTTCAGTCATGCCATGTTTTCCTTGCTGTAACCGCTTGGACAAGGATAGACCAGGGTCTGAATTGATGCGAAAGCAGGCAATCACAGCTTCGATGAGCGAGGTACATGAACTCGGGAGCAAGCTGTCATCATTTGCTAGAGCCTACCCACCTCAGCTCCCCGCAAAGCTGATCTGGCCATGCCGGGTTTCAGCAAGTACCGGCGTCCACCTGCTGACACCACTGCTGCAGCAGTTCACTCAGGCGGGCGCGACTTTCCGTCTGCTTTTTAGCGCTGCGGATATTTTCAAACAGGCGTGCCAGCTCCCGGCGGTCCCTCTCGCTGAGCCAGTCCAGGACAGGCTCGGTCAGTTTCAGGGACTCTCGCACCGCATGGGTGCGCTGGCTGATCAGGCGATGGTGCAGCATGGCGCGGCCCAGCAACACAAACGGAAAGTTGACATTGCGCGAGGGCCCGTAGGAAAGACGGTTACCGCCGGTGGGCATGCCCTTTACCGACCAGCGGGCAATATCATCCGAGTACTTGATGGCGCTGCGGGTGGAGGCTATGGCGCCGCCGATACCGCCGGCCACGGTGGCCAGGCCGCCCAGCAGCCCGCCGGTCATGCCGTCTACCACCACCCCGGCACCGCCGCCGGCCACTCCCCCGGCCGCACCGGCGGCGAGTAACAGCTGGCGCCGGTTCAATCCCCACAGGTACCAGTTTTCCTGGTGAAACAGGTCATCCTCGGCAAAGTCGATCACCTGCTCGGACTTGCTCAGGTCGTGGTAGTAGAACAGTTCCTCCACCCGCTTGCGGCAATCCCGTTCGCACTTGATCAGGTGTCGCTGGTAGCGATGGAACAACAGCTTGCGCACCGGTGCCTCGGGAGCGCCTTCCGGTACGGCCTGTTCGACGCTGTAGCTCAGGCCCTCGTAGATCAGCTCGGCAATCAACTCGCCGGACTCCTGGTGCTGGCGCAGACGATCGGCCTCCAGCACCTCCACCGCCCGCTGCAATGGCTGGCGCCATTCAGGGTCCAGGTGACCAAACAGGGTCAACAGGTCCAGCTGCTTGCTGTACTCGGCGCGGTGGGCGTCGAAGCTGCGCACGGTCTGGAAATACTGGCCCAGGCCGGTTATCCACTGCTCCACGTAATCGGTATTCTCAATAGGATTGACCAGCGCCAGGCTGGGGCGGCCGGTCCAGCGCAGAATTTCCATCTCCGCCTCGTAATCGGCGCCGAAGGGCACTGAGCCATCCACCACGTAGATAATGCCCGCTCCCTCGACAATGGGCTCCAGCGCCCGGCATTCATCGGCAAACTGCTCGCTATCCCGATGCTCGTCCAGGAAGCGCCTGACCGCCGCCGGCCGGGAGGCGGCATCGCTGCAGTGTTCCTGCAGCCAGGCCAGCAACTGCCGCGAGCGCTGCATGCCGGGGGTATCGATCAGCTCGTAAAGCACCTCGCCATCTACCTGCATGGGGAAGCGCCGGGTGGTGCGAGTGGAACCGGCACGGGCGGCAATGCGCACCGAGTCATCGCGGGCAAGGGTGGCGACAATGGAAGACTTGCCCTTGTTGGGCCTGCCCACCACGGCGAAGTTGGGCAGACTGTCACGGCGTGCGTCACTCATTGCCCGGCGCCCCCGAGGGCGACCACATCCGTCACCCTGAACGGCAGGCGGGCGGCAAAAGCCTGCCAATCGCGGAAGGCTGACTCGCCCAGTTCCCGACCCGCCAGCGGAACCAGTTGCAGGGTGCAGTAGTCCACCTCGCGGATCTCGGCCAGCACATCGGCGAGGTCCGCCATGGGCGGCTCCCAGCCCTTGACCGCCACCAGCAGGTGGGGCGGATGCAGCTGGTTGATGGTGTCTATGCTGTCGACGTCGTCGCCGGGCGAGCCCAGACCCGCGGCCAGTTCCCGGGCCACCTCCCATTGCACGGCCGTACCGCTCAGCGCACCGGCCCACTCCAGCAGCACCGCGCCCTCTTCCCTGATGACCGGGCTGCTGAGGCTGTCTTCATGGTCTGCCTCCAGTGCCCGGGTTTTTACCACCGGGGCACGCATGCGCGCCAGCACACTGGCCGCACCGGGCAGGGACAGAAAGGCGCCTATGAGCCCACGTCGGTAACTGCGCCTGGCCAGGAACCACAGCAGCAGCCGCGGCAGCAGGGTGTAGGTCGCCAGGCAGAGCAGCAGGAACGGCCACCAGCCCCGCCGACTGGCGGCAGCGACCGGGCCCAGATCCAGCTGCGCCGCGTGATAACGGGTTTCGCTGATGATCTCCGGGGTGACGGTTGCAGCGGGCAGCAGCGATGACCAGGGCGCGGCCAGGACCGCGGTAACATTGGCGATCACAGCGTCGCTGAAGCCAAAGGTCGAGCCCCAGACAAAACTGAAGTCGTTGAAGGTGAGCAACAGTAAAAAGGCCACCATAACGCCAAGGGAGAACAACAGCGCGAAGTCCTGGGCGTATTTGACAATGAGCAGACGGGACAGGCCACTGGCAGACTTCAGGTACCCCGGTTCCGGCAGTGCCCAGCGGGCGACAAAGCGCGCCGGGTTGAGCGCCGACACCGCCGGAGGCGAGCCCCTGGCCGACAACAACATGACCCAGGCCGAAACCAGGGCCAGCACCAGCGGCAACAGCACAAAGAAGGCCAGCAGCAGGAAGACATTGACCAGCGCCCGCTCGCTCGCCAGCAAAAAACCGCCCATGGCCGTTGCCCCGGCAACCAGGGCAAACAGGCGCAACAACAGTGCGGCACTGGCTTCGTTCAGCCAATGTGTGGATTTGCGGGTGCTGGTTGCAAGCACCGATTGCAGCCAGTGCAACAGGCTGTCGGCGTCGCTGGCCCCCACGCATTCCCGGCCAATCGCATGGTCGCGCTCCTGCAATTGCTCCAGGGAGCGACTGCGATCATCCCGCAGTTGTTTGTCCAGCAGGTAAATATCAGCCAGCACCGGCGTGACGCCAGAATCAGGCATAAAGCGCCTCTCTCAATTACCAGTGCCCCATGATAGATTAAACCAAGGCCATTGGGGACGGATTAACTGCCATGAACGCTGCTGTTGCCACGAGTATCGCCCTGTTGCTGGTTCTGCTCAGCGCCTGCGGCCAGCGCCAGGGTTCTGAGGAGGCGGTGCGCGAAGGCATCTCCCGGCTGGGAACCGCGCTCGCCGAACGCAGCGCCGGCGATGTGCTGGGTACTCTCGCCGACTCCTTTCTCGGTGGCGGCCCCGGAGGCCTGGACCTTGACAAGGAAGGGGCCCAGAGGCTGCTGGCGGTTTATTTTCTGCGCTACCACCGGATACGCGTGGTAGTGACCCAGGTTGAGGTAGCAGTGGACCCCTATGAGCCCGCGCTGGCCAGGGCCACTGCCAATGTTGCCCTGGCCGGCGGTGAAAGGCTGCTACCCAGTTCGGCGGGGCTTTACTTTGTGGAATCCCGCTGGCGGGAAATAGACGGCGAGTGGCAAATCACTCGACTGGAGTGGCGTTAGGGCCAGCCGCGGTTGCCCCCATAACCTGTCTCGGCAGTAAACCTGGCAGGCTGCCAAAATCGAAACAGGGTCTATGCTGTATTTAAATTCAGCTACTCCAGGAATAACAATGAAAAAGCTGGATATCTCCAGAATAGAGGACCGGTTTCCAACAATTTACATCACGCTGATCAGCGTCCTGCTGGCGGTTGGCCTGGAAGACGTGATTTCCCAGGTTCGTACCGTGGAGTCCAACGAACTTTTTAACTGGATAATTGCCATCTACGTAGGCGGCACGACCCTCGCCGCCTGGACCGGCTATAGCTTTATCGCAATCACCCAGGTCCGTCGTCCACGCCTGTTTGACAGCGTGAACGTATTCGCCCTTGCGATTGGAATATTTATAATCAACTCTACCGTCGGTGAATCCCATCACTGGTTTTTCTTTGCCACAGCCCTCTATATGTTTCTGGCTGCCTATGCCGTTTTTTACAACATCAACATGCTCTCTGAGGTGATGCCATTCGACATGCAGTTCCGGGACTGGGCACCCTGCCTGTGGGGCACCCTTCTCTACTCCCCGCCTGCGGCACTGGCGGGATGGCTTTCCTATAAAGATATTCTTGGCGAAACCGCCGAAATACTGCTCGCCCTGGTAGTGATGACCCAGCCGCCACTCTGGACAATGAGCTTCTATAAAATGTGGAAGGCAGCGATGAACCGGGCTCAAAATGCTCGCTGAATGCAAGGCATATCTTATATGCGGCTGTATCCTCCCATGCCATAATCCAACCATGAGCGAGAGTAAATTTCTTTCAGGAATCTGGCGCCTGGCGGACCCCAAGGTCTCGCTGGCGTCTTTTGCCGGCATGGCGATGGCAGCCCTGTTCGCCGCGGCGGACAATAGCCTGGCGCCCGGCTGGCTGGCCATTACCGTGCTGGGCATCTTCTTTATCGAGGTCGGCAAAAATGCCTCCGGCGAGGTAGTGGATTTTGACAGCGGTACCGACCAGGCCGTGACCGAGGCGGACCGCAGCCCGTTTTCCGGGGGCAAGCGGGTCATGGTGGACGGCCTGCTGTCCAGGGAGCAGTGCTGGTCCATCGCCGGCGCTTGCTTTGCCCTGGGCATTGCCTGCGGGCTGTTGATCGTCGCGCTGCGCGAACCGCGAGTACTCTCCTTCGGGCTGATGGGTGTTGCCCTGGCCTGGTACTACCACGGCGGTTCTCTTCGCCTGTCCTATCGCGGGCTGGGGGAACTCGCTGTTGCGCTGGCATACGGGCCCCTGGTGGTCTGCGGTACCTACCTGGTCCAGACCGGCGGCCTGAGTGCGCCGATGCTGCTTGCTTCGGTCAGCCTGGGGCTGCTGGTGGCCGCTTTCCTGGTCATCAATGAATTTCCCGATTACCGGGCAGACAAGGCCAGCGGCAAAGCCAACCTGGTCGTTCGCCTCGGCCGGGACCGCGCTGTCACTCTTTACATTTCCATGGTGGCCACGGCCTACCTGCTGTTAGTGGTGACCGGCCTTTCCCTGCCGCGGGCGCCGGGCATGATGTGGGGCCTGCTGGGCCTGGTGCCGGCTGTATTCGCCATCTTTCGCCTGGCAAGCAGCAGCGGCGACACCAGCCAGATCATTCCCGCCCAGGCGGCCACCCTGGCCAGTTTCCTGTGCATGGCGGTGGCCACCGGCGCGGGGTACTACTTTGCGTAAATCCGGCCTCAAGGGCGGGTCTGCTACTCGGTCAATGCCAGCAACACGTCCGGGTACCAGGCGGTATTGAGACCCAGGGCTTCATCCTGTGCCAGGTCCCGGGAGCCAACGTCCAGGCGGGAGGAGTGAATGCCCAGCAGGCGCCAGTGAAACTCCGGCCGGGAACGAATGCCCTCCGCTACCCGCAACACCACCGGTCCGCCGCTGATACCCCGGTGGGTGCGGGCGTCGGTAAGGAAGAAGCCGGTCCCCTCAAAGCGCAGCCCGAACTGGGACGCCAGACCCGCCTGACGCACTACCGGCAAATGGTGCAGGGTGTCGGAGAATCCCAGGGGAAAGCCCAGTACCATCAGCGATGTTCCAACCTCCACCACGGTCTCCGGGCTAACCAGGCTCTCAGGAGAAAACGCTTCATAGACCATACTTTTGGGTAAAGCCTCCTGCTGTAGCTCAATGGCCACCACATCAATGGTTCCGCCAGCATCCTGAGCCTGCAGCCACTGTGCCTGCCCGTCCCGGTACAGGGGAATCGAGAATTCGGTGGTGGCCGCCAGGTTTTCCTCATCGGTAAACATCCGAATCAGGATCCGGTCTGGCTGGTGACCGGAGGCTTCATCGAGCAAAACGTGACGATTGGTGATGAGAAAAAGACGCTTGCCGCGCTGGAAGAAGAAGCCCGAGGCGCTGGTTAATACCGTATCCGCTTTCAGGGTGGAGATATAGGCACAGGTCAGCAGAACTGGCTCAACCGGGGGCATGTCACGCGGCTCCATTCGGAAATGTAAACGTCGGCTTGAGTTGCATGCTGACAGGGTATGCCAGCCAAACCCTTGTGGCCAGCGCTGTGGATTCCAGTACCGCCCCGGGAGCAGCCCGCTGCCCCGGGGCGGGACATGCAGCCGCTACTGCTCAAACAAAGAAATCGCTGTTGTCAGCACCCAGTGACACTGCCCCCAGATTACGGGCGAAGGAAGTAGGATTGTTGGCCACGTGGGCCCTGGCGGTGTGGATGTCCAGAAAGCGCTGCTGTATCTCGCTGCCCTCAAACACGGAGGAGCCGCCCGCCGAGGAAAACAGCTTGTCCACCACGCTGATCGATTTATCGATGACCAGGGACGCCTGGTAGCGATAGAGAATGCGGTCCGCAACAGCCACACTCTCGCCCTCACGCACTTGTGTCATCATGCGGTCGAAATTACGGAACAGCACCGCCGACATTTCATCTATCTCGTTTGTGGCTTCGGCTATCCGGGTCTGGGTGCCGGTGTCCCCAGCCAGTTTGGTGACATCGCCGCTGGCCTTGCGCGTCACCAGTTCCCGGTACAGCGCCAGGGCATCACGGGCGGCGCCAATAGCGGGAGTAGACACCACGCGAATGAACAACTGCGCCCAGGGCAGGTGGTACAGTGCAGGGGACTGCTCGCTGACACCTGGATTGGTGCCGGCAAAACCGTCACTCTGCTTGTGGGTCCGGTACTCGGGAACGAACACATCCTCGACCAGAATATCGTTGGAACCCGTGCCGTGCAGGCCCATGGGATGCCAGGTATCGATAATCCGGTAATCGCTGCGAGGCACCAGGAACGTCCGGTAGCTGCCGTCAGGTAACAGTCCGCCAAGCAGCGCCCAGGTACAGTGATCACAGCCTGAGCTCCAGCCCCAGCGGCCACTGAAGCGGAAGCCGCCCTCTACCTCCTCCACCTTGCCCATCGGGGCATAGGCAGAGGAGACACGGGTGTGGATGTCTTCGCCCCAGACCTCCTGCTGGGCGCGGCAGTCCATCAGCGCAACCTGGAAGGCATGCACCGCAACAATGCCCCCGGCCCAGGCGGTGGACATGCACGCTTGCGCGATCGCGATCTGCATGCGGAAAAAACCCTGGGGATCCAGCTCGTACCCGCCCCAGTTTGCGGGCTGCAGGGCCAGGAAGAAGCCGGCTTCCTGCAGGGCATCAATGTTCTCCTGCGGCACCTTGCGCTCCTCCCGGGCACGCGCTGCGTTCTCCCTGAACAGGGGCTGCAGGGCAATAATGCGTTGATACATCTCTTCCCCCGCACGGGCTTTGGCGATGGCTTCCTCATTCACGTGAGCAGTCATGGGCTTTTCCTCGTCTAACCAAGCAAGATTGCTGTCGATGTCCAATTTACGAGGGAAGTCAGTAGCCGGACCAACAGCGTCCACCGTGATCTGAAATCAGCAGCTGCCGTACCAACATGTTAAACGACCGGAGATCACCGTGACCTCATCCGCTTCACGCTTCCACCAATCGGCCAGGCCCGCTGCATCAACATCACTTCCCTGCAGAGGTTGTATGCCAGACTGCAGCAACCGGCAACACTGTCAGGGCAGACCCTGGAACATCGCCTGGACGAATCCCGGACAAACCGGCGGCAGGTGCCGATACTGAAGGGGGGGGCGGGGCGCAAAGCGACCCTCTTGACGGCAAGCTCTACCGCCTGAATACTCACTGGCCGTTCAGTGCGTACAGGAATCGAATCATGGACCCCGAACTCAAGTCACGTCGTCAGGCAGTTCTCAAGGAACACTTTGATTCCGAGGTCGACCACGACTGGGAGGCCTGTCTCGCCACCTTCAAGGATGTGCCACGCTACGAGATCGTGGCGACCGGGCAGATTCACGAGGGCCGCGACGAAGTGCTGGCATACCACCAGGCACAGCGGGCGGCATTTCCAGACCAACGTCACGAGAACGTGCGCATGCACTTCGCCGATGACGACACCGTTATCTGCGAGTTCGACCTGCTGGGCACCAATACGGGCGAGTTTCTCGGCGCCGCCCCCACGGGGCGGGCTTTCCGCCTGGCGGTCATCGCGGTATTCACTTTCGACGGCGACCGGATTACCAACGAGCGGGTGTATCTCGACGGCGCGTCGATGCTCCGGCAGATCGGCCACGAGGAGCTGCTTCCACTGGCCGGCGTCGAGGAATTTGCCGCAGCCCAGCTGCAATGATCCGGCCCTGCCCATGCACCGGCGACGACCCGGCGTTTCCCGGGTGGCGCTGATCGGTATTTCCCCTTAAACGCCCCCGGGAGAACCGGATCGCCCTCCCGCGGCAAAGCGATCCGGCTGCCGGGCCAGGAAGGGAAAGAACTTGGTGTCGGTATCCAGCAGTTTCATGAAACCGGACACGCCCAGGTCGGAGATCAGGTGCAGTTGCTCGAGGATGGCATCCAGGCAGGCGCGGAAACGCGGTTCTGCCTCCGGGTCCAGCAGTTGCAGGTAATTATGTATTTTGAGGTCGAATTCGAGACTTTCAAAAATAATACAACCGGTGTGGCTGATGCTGTTCATGATGGCCAGCTGATCCAGGATGGGGCGCGGCAGCTCCAGCATTTCGTCCGGATCGTCGCCATCCTCGAAATACGAATGCAGCTTGCTGCCGGTGCCTTCCGGGGGCGCATCACTGATCTCGTAGGGAATGTGCATGCCCGCGGTAACCCTGAACGCGTCATCGCGGGCGGCACGCTCAATATGAAGGGTGTTGCGGGCGTCGAACATGCAGCTCTTGAACACCCCGGTTTTGGTAATCGCGCGCCCCAGGTGTACGACGTTGTTTACGGCCGAGGTGAAGGCCGGGTACAGCGCCTCGTCGTAAAGGTTGAGATTGGAGTCGATGTTCATGCCCCGCTCATTCCAGTGAATGGCCAGCCCCCCTACCACCGGGTAGTAGCCCAGGTGGCTGACAGCGATGACAAAGGCCTTTTCCGTGTCGCCCATCCCCTCGAGGTAGTTTTTGTAGTAGCGGTCGAGCTCGGTGGGGTCCACGTCAGCGACCAGTTTCTCGGGCATTTCCTGGCGCAGGAAGGATTTGCGCGAACTGTAGACCACACTGTCGATGTCGCGCGCCTCGGGAGCCAGCCAGACCGGTACCAGGGGGGGCTCGGCGCCACTGTCCCCGCCCGACGGTACGCCGCCCGACGGTACGCCGCCCGACGGTGCGCCGCGCGAAGCAATCACGATTCGTTTCATGAAGCGCATGTTTTCCAGGAAGTAGTCCCCCGCGCGGTCACGCAGGGCCGGATCGGGAGACAGCAGGTTTGCCAGGGTGCGCGCGAACTCCACCGGCAGCCCGAGGCTGGCGGGAGTAATCACGCTGCTGCCGAAGCGGCTGGACTGCCCCGAGGCCAGCGCGTAGAGGGTACCGGCAACGCCCTGCTCGTCAAAACGCGGGGATGACAGTCCCCCGCGCAGCTGCTCCTCGCCGATAAAGTAGATGTCCCCCAGCTTGGCATTGGTTTGCTGCAGGTCCGATGACAGGGCCGCCAGGTCGACCCCGCCGGTAAACTGGCGATTGGCATCCTGCTGGGCGAATACCGCGGCGCCCCAGTCGATCAGTGAGACCTGCTCGCTGGCCTCGTCGAAAACCACGTTGGAGGGCTTGATATCGCCATGGATAATCGGCGGGCGGTCGCGCTGCCGTGCCTGCTCGCGCAGTGAGCAGAGAATTTCCCCCAGCTGGGCGGCAATCTTCACCACCAGCCGCGGCTCCACCCGTCCGCGTTTGAGGACCAGTTCCTGCAGATTGATGCCGCGGGCCCGTTCCATGACCAGGATCGACTGCCCGCGCACCCGCTGGAACTCGAGACAGGCCGGGATGTGTGGCAGCGCCACCTGGGAGAGCATGTAGGCCTCCTCCTCGAGGCGGTCCTGTACGTGTCGGGGCAGCGTGATTCGCGCGAACTTGAATACCAGCTGCCGCTCGCCCGCCAGATCGTCACGCTCGCGGCCGGCGAATACGAAACCGTAGGCACCCTTGCCAATGATCTCGATGGCGTCGTAGCCCAGCAGGCGCAGCTGCTCCTCACACAGCCCCAGCCACTGCTTGAGCTTGCGGGCATCCCGCTGGCTGAGCAGGTAGATCGATTGCTCTTCGTTGATATAGAAGTGTTGCAGGCCGCGCCTGCCGCCGCTCCCCTGCGTTTCCTGCGAAACCCTGTCCATCGCGGCTGTCCCGGCGAAGTCAGCGCATCGCCGCCAGCATCGATGAGGGCTCTTCCAGGAAGCCCTTCCAGGTATTGCTGAAGCGCGCCATGGTCGCGCCGTCGATAATCCGGTGATCGCCCGACCAGCTGGCGGTCATCAACTGTCTGGCCTCCACTTCGCCCCGGCTATTGAACCGGGGCAGGCTTTGCAATTTGCCCAGCGCGACGATGGCCACCTCCGGTTTGTTGATGATGGGGGTGGCAACTGTGCCGCCGACGGCGCCCACATTGGAAATGGTGATGGTGCCATCGCGCAGGTCAGCGGGGGCCACCCGCCCTTCGCGGGCGACCTCGGTGAGCCGGTTCAGCTCCCCGGCCAGCTCCAGCAGGGTCAGTTCCTGCACGTTTTTGACGTTGGGCACCAACAGCCCCACCCGGGAGTCCACCGCCATGCCGATATTGTGGCTGGCGCTGTAGCGCAGTTCCGTGCAGTCCTCGTTCGGGCTGCTGTTGAGTATCGGATATTCATGCAGCGCCAGCGACAGGGCCTTCATGAACAGCGGCATCATGGTCAGCCGCACACCCTGTTCGGCGAAGCGCTCCTTGAGCTGTGAACGCAACTGGATCAGTGCTGTCAGGTCAATTTCGTCGACGTAGGTGAAGTGCGGGATGGTGGCCACCGCTTCGGCCATCGCTCGCGCCATCACCGCCCGCGGGCCGCGAATCGGCTCCACCCGATCGCCGCTGGCGGCTCGCCGGGGGGCAGGCGCATTTGTGCCTGTCTCCCGTCCGGAGATATAGGCCAGCACATCCTCCTTCAGCACACGATCATTTTTACCGGTCGCCGGGACCTGACTCAGGTCGAGGTCGTGTTCGCGGGCCATGCGCCGCACTGCGGGTGTGGTCAACACCTTGCCCGCAGGCCTGTCTGGTGATGGTTCGGACGGCGCCTCGCGCGGCGGGGTCCTGGCGGGTGCAGGTGTCTGGTCCGCGGTGGTATCTGCGGGCTGCTGCGGTGCCGGGCCGTCGCCGGCGGAATCGTCTTCCCGCTCGAGGGCGAACAGGGGTTGGTGCACCTTCGCGATATCGCCCGCGGCGTAATAGAGTTTCAGCACCTTGCCGCTGTAAACGGCCGGGATTTCCACAATCGCCTTATCGGTGCTCACCTCGGCTACGGGCTGGTCCTCCTCGATCTGGTCGCCCTCCGCGACCAGCCACTGGACGATCTCGCATTCCACAATGCCCTCGCCGATATCGGGGAGAATAAAATCGGTTTTCATGCCGGTGCTCCAAATGCGCTTGTTGTCAGTAGTTCAGGGTCGCCCTGATAGCGTCGATGATCTTCCACGGGTTGGTCATGTACTCCTTCTCGTTGGCCAGGGGAAAGGGCGTGTCCAGCCCGGTCACGCGGGCGATCGGCGCTTCCAGGTAGAGGAAGCAGACCTCCTGGATGCTGGCGCTGATCTCGCCGGCGAAGCCGCCGGTCCGGGGCGCTTCGTGGGCGATGAGCAGGCGCCCTGTCTTGCGCACCGATTCGGCGACCCGCTCCCGGTCCCAGGGCAGCAGCGTACGCAGGTCGATCACCTCGCAGGCAATACCGTCTTCCGCTGCCAGCTCCGCCGCCTTGAGCAGGTGCTCCATTTGCGCACCCCAGCCAAGCAGGGTGATATCGCCCCCCTCGCGGAGCACTTCAGCCTCGCCCAGGGGCAGGGTGAATTCACCCTCCGGCACCTCGCCCACCGCCGCCCGGTAGAGCCGCTTGGGCTCGAAAAACAGCACCGGGTTGGGGTCGCGGATCGCGGCGGTGAGCAGGCCCTTGGCCTCCCTGGGGCCACTCGCCACCACGACCTTGAGCCCCGGGGTGTGGCAGAAGTAGGCTTCTGGCGACTGTGAGTGATACAGGCCGCCGGCAATGCCGCCACCATAGGGCGCTCGAATGGTGAGTCCGGCCACGTCAAACTGGTTGCCCGCCCGGTAGCGAAATTTGGCCGCCTCGTTCACGATCTGGTCGAAGGCGGGGAAGATGTAGTCGGCAAACTGGATTTCGGCAACCGGCACCTTACCCTGGGCGGCGAGGCCGATGGCGAAGCCCACGATACCCTGCTCCGTCAGCGGCGTATTGAAGCAGCGCTCCCTGCCGTACTTCTCCTGCAGGTGGCTGGTGGCCCGGAACACGCCGCCGAAACTGCCCACGTCCTCCCCCAGGCAGATCACTTTGGCGTCCGCGGCCATGGCGCCGTCCAGCGCCTGGTTGACTGCCTGCAACAGGTTTAGCTCTGCCACGATTCAAGCTCCTTTTACGTGCGGGTAGTGGTCCGGGTACTGCCGAACGTGCTCGGCCAGTGCCTCCATCTGCTCGCGCAGGTGCCAGGGCGGCGTGTCGTAGACGTCCTCCGCCATTTCGGACAGCGGCGGCCCGGGCTCCTTTTCCTCGGCCTTGAGCTCCCGCAGCACCTCGCTGCGGTAGGACTCCAGAGCCTCCTTTTCCTCGCTCTCACTCCACCAGTCCCGGGCCTGCAACCACAGGCGCATCCGCTCGATAGGGTCCATTTCCCGCCACCGGTCCTCCTCTTCGCGGCTGCGATAGCCGCTGGGGTCGTCGGAGGTGGAATGGGCGCCGAGGCGGTAGGACATGGCCTCGATCAACACCGGCTCACAGCTCTCCACGGCGATACGCCGGGCCGCCACGGAGGCGGCATAGACCGCCAGCAGGTCGTTGCCGTCCACGCGGATGGTCTGCATGCCGTATCCGACCCCGCGGGAGGCGATGCCGTCGCCGGCGTACTGCTCCGCGGTGGGTGTGGAAATGGCGTAACCATTATTGCGACAGAAAAAGACCACGGGGCATTTCAGCACCGCCGCCATGTTCATGCCGGCGTGGAAATCGCCCTCGGAGGCGGCGCCATCGCCGTAATAACACAGGGTGCAGTGACGCAGCGCCTCGCCCTGGGCGTCCAGCCGCTGGCCATAGGCGTAGCCCGCCGCCTGGGGAATCTGGGTGGCCAGGGGCGAGCTGATGGTCATGAAGTTCAGCTCCCGGCTACCGTAGTGCACCGGCATTTGCCGCCCCTTGCCGAGATCATTGCGGGTACTGAGCAACTGGGTCATGAACTGCCGCGCGGTGAAACCGCGAAAGCGCAGGGCCGCCTGTTCGCGGTACTGCCCCATGATCATGTCGCCCTCGTCGAAGGCGGCGACGCTGCCGGCGACCGCCGCTTCCTCGCCGGCGCAGGTCAGGTAGAAGCTGAGCCGGCCCTGGCGCTGGGCGGAGATCATGCGCTCATCGAGAATGCGGGTGAAGATCATGGTGCGGTAAATACGAATTGCCAGGTCCCGGGAAAGATCGGGAGCCTCCGCGCCCTCGTAGAGAGTGCCATCGGCGCGCAGTATTTCCAGAGTCGGGATCGGCAAGTCACTGCCGGAAATGAATTCCGGTTGGTGCACGCTCCGTTTGCTATGCTTCATTCGACAACCTCGTTTATCGTTATGCGCTTGCGGGCTCGCTTACCCTCAATATAGTCGCTTCTGGGAGAACTGCAGGCGGTGCGCCGGGTACTCGCACTGGCAGTATCTTACTGGTCTTGCAGTTCCTTTACCTCCGGCCAGACCGCCTGCTCGAACAATTCCAGGCTCTGCCAGGCAAGCTGCGGATGCAGTCCCCCCAGTAGCGGCGTCAGGATGAAGGTCCTGTCCCGCCCCAGTCCATGAATCATGTCGACGGTGTCCCCGGGCGTGAGCACCTGGTAGGCGCCGCTGGCCCGCAAATCATTGACATTCACCCCCCGAGCAAAGGGTCCTGCCGCCTTGCCGTAGGCTTCCACAGTCCAGCGCGCGTAGGATTCCACCACATGCTTCACATGCGGCGCGATGCGCGCCCAGTCCTCGTCCGGTGTGTGGCTCACGTGGGTAAAGACCGGGCCCAGGGCCTTGAAGGTCGCTCCCGGGTCGGGCTTGCCGAGCTTCAGGCACTCCTCGCGGTACAGCTGCCAGTTCTCGCCGGCGGGTGGATAATAACCGTCGGCGATACGGGCCGCCCGCCGGGCCACCGCCGGGTGGGTGCCGCCCAGCAACAGGCGCGGCCGGGGATCGGGGACGGGGCTTACTGTCACCCGGCGCCCCTGGTACTCAAACTCGTCGCCGCGCCAGGCCCGGTCCAGCACCTCGAAGGCCTCCATGTACAGAGCCTTGCGGTCCTCGCGACGCTTGCCGAACATCTGGAACTCATAGGGCACGTAGCCGGCGCCAATCACCACTTCCAGCCGCCCCGTGCACAGGTACTGGGCGACCGAGAGGTCCTCGGCGAGCTTTACCGGGTCGTACAGGGGCGCCAGCAATACGTTGGGGCGAATGGTGATGTTGGCGGTCACCGCACCGATGGCGCTGGCCATGGGTATGGGTGAGGGCAGGTAGCCATCCTCGGCGGCGTGGTGCTCCCCCAGACCCACCGCGTCGAAGCCCAGTCGATCGGCCCAGCTGCACATCGCCAGGGCAGCGTCGAAAATGGCCTGCCTGGGTGCGCCGAATGCCGGGGCGCGCATATCGAAACTGATAACGAATTCCATGGCGCTTTACCTCAGGCCTCGCCAACGCCGGTCAGGGCTCGCCCGCCCGCCGGGCTGCCACTCCAGCCGGCTGCTATCCATCACCACCCGCCGGGAGAAATCCATGTTCAGCATAATCACCTCCAGTGCCTGGCTCTGCGCTCCGCAGGATCCCATTGATCGGATTCTGTCCACAATCCGTAGCCATTGTAAACGGGAGATCGCCATGATTCGTACACTGCTCACTGCCACCGGCCTGCTCGTCCTTGCCGCCTGCTCCCAGGTGCAGGTCAGCGACTATGCCGGGATGCAACCCGAACTCAGGGTGGAGGAGTTCTTCACCGGCCCCTTGAGCGCTCACGGTGTGGTCAAAAACCGCGCCGGCAAGGTGATTCGCACCTTCAATGCGACCATTGATGCCCGCTGGGAAGACGGTATCGGCACCCTGGACGAGGATTTTGTGTTCAACGACGGGGAACAGCAGAAGCGCATCTGGACGCTCAGGCCGCAAGCAGACGGCACTTATGCAGGCACCGCGGGCGATGTTACCGGCGAGGGTGTCCTGCGGCAGGCGGGCAACAGTATCTTCCTCGACTATGTGCTCCAGGTACCCTACCGGGACAGCGTAATTGAGGTCACCGTGGACGACCGCATGTACCTGCTGACTCCGGACATCCTGATCAACGAATCAAAACTGAAGAAATTCGGCTTCCAGGTCGGCGAACTGCTGCTGGTAATCAAGCACGGGAAAGCAAGTTCGGCGCTGAATTAGCCGCGCATACATTGTTCCCTCTCCAGCAGCGCATTACACTGCCTCTTTGGATAAAGCGCCAGCCGGCGCTCCAGCGACTCGACAGGGGTAGGATATGTCACAACAACAGGCCGGCTTTGGTCAGCGCGCCCTCGCCACCGTAGAGCGGGTGGGCAACAAGCTGCCCGATCCGACGCTGCTGTTTATCGCCCTGCTGTTTATCGTCTGGATCCTCTCCTGGCTGCTGTCCTACGGCGACTGGGGGCTGACCGACCCGCGCAACGGCGAACCGCTGGCCGTGGTCAACCAGCTCTCCGGCGACTCCATGGTGCTGTTCTTCTCTTCCATGGTCACAACCTTCGCCCACTTTCACCCCATCGGCGTGGTACTGGTGGCCATGCTGGGCATTGGCGTTGCCGAACATACCGGCTTTATCAACTCTGGACTGCGCGCCATGCTCGGGGTCACAGCGCGCTGGTTGCTCACCCCCATGCTGATCCTGGTGGGCATCGTCAGCCACACCGCCGCAGATGCGGGCTACGTGCTGGTGATCCCGCTGGGCGGGGTAATTTTCTACGCCGCCGGGCGCCATCCGCTGGCGGGCATTGCCGCCGCCTTCGCCGGCGTTTCCGGCGGTTTCTCCGCCAATTTCATTCCCTCGGCCATCGACCCGATGCTGCAGGGCATCTCCCAGTCCGGGGCGCAGATCATGGACCCGGACATTACCCTGAACCCGCTCAACAACTACTTTTTCACCGCCTCCTCGTCGCTACTGATTGTCCTGCTGGGCTGGTTTATCACCGACAAGGTGGTTGAGCCACGGCTGCAGTCCACCCGGCTCGACGACAACCTCGAAGACCTGCCCAGCATGGAGGACCTGGCCGATAACGAAAGGCGCGGGCTGCGGGCAGCACTTGTCGCCATGTTGATCGCTATCGCGCTACTGGTGGCAAGTGCCTGGCCGGAGACGTCCCCGTGGCGTGGCCAGGGCGGCTCGCTCACCGAACTGGGGGCGCCATTGATGGGCTCCATCGTGCCGCTGATCTTCGTGCTGTTCCTGCTGCCCGGGGTGGTATACGGCTATGTGGCAGGCACGGTACACAGCGCAAAGGACATCATCGACGGTATGAGCAAATCCATGCAGACCATGGCTTACTACCTGGTGATCATGTTCTTCATAGCCCAGTTTATCTTTGCCTTTTCCCAGTCCAACCTGGGGGTGCTGCTGGCGCTCAAGGGCGCGGCGGCATTGAAGGCGGCAGGACTGCCCAGCGCCCTGACCATCGTTGGCATTATCCTGCTGACCGGCCTGCTCAACCTGTTTGTCGGCTCCGCCTCCGCCAAGTGGGCCCTGCTGGCACCCATTTTTGTGCCCATGCTGATGGAACTGGGCATCTCGCCGGACCTGACCCAGGCTGCCTACCGGGTGGGCGATTCCACCACCAACATCATTACCCCGCTGATGCCCTACTTCCCGCTGGTGGTGGTGTACTGCCAGCGCTATATCAGGCATACCGGCATCGGCACGGTAACGGCGATGATGCTGCCCTACTCGCTCAGCTTCCTCGCCCTGTGGACCCTGTTCCTGCTTGGCTACTGGGCGCTGGGCATACCCCTCGGGCTGCAGGCCAACTACAGCTACTGACCCGCCATACCCTGGATACCGGAGTACTTCATGAAGGATAAGCTCGTCATTTCGCTTTGCACTGCCGCCCTGGTGGCAGCCGCGCCCCTGGCTGTCGCCGCTGGCAGCGGGGACAAGGGCTGGGACGTGAACAGGCCGGACTTCAGCGCCCAGCCCGGCAGCGTTCGCGTCGACGTCACCGAGGGCACCTGGATGAGCCTGGATGTGTCACCGGACGGCAGCACCATTGCCTTTGACCTGCTGGGTGACATTTACACCCTGCCCATTACCGGCGGCGAGGCCAGCCCGGTAACCAGCGGACTGGCCTGGGACATCCAGCCCCGCTTCAGTCCCGACGGCAGTGAGCTCGCCTTTATCTCCGACCGCGCCGGCGGCGACAATGTGTGGCTGCTGGACCTGGCCAGCGGCGAACCCCGCCAGCTCACCTTCGAGCGTTTCCGCCTGCTCAACAATCCCAGCTGGAGCCCGGACGGCCAGTTTATTGCCGCCCGCAAGCATTACACCACCTCCCGTTCGCTGGGTACCGGCGAAATCTGGCTCTACCATGTGGACGGCGGTGAGCAGCAGACCGGCCAGCGCGTGGTGGAACGTCCCAGCGAGACCTTCCAGAAGGAACAGGGGGAGCCCATGTTCACTGCCGATGGCAGCGGCATTTATTTCACCCGCAACGTGACCCCCGGCGACACCTTCATCTACCACCAGGACAGCAATACGGAACTGTTCCAGATCCGCCGGGTGAACCTGGCGGACGGCAGTATTGATACCGTGGCCGGCGGTCCCGGCGGCGCCGTGCGACCCACCCCCTCCCCGGATGGCAAGCAGCTGGCCTACGTCAAGCGGGTGCGCGCCCGCTCGCGACTGTTCGTGATGGACCTCGCCAGCGGCGAGGAGCGGATGCTGTTCGACGCCCTGGACCTGGATATGCAGGAGACCTGGGCAGTGCACGGCCTGTACCCGAACATGGACTGGACCCCCGACAGCCGGCACCTGGTGTTCTGGGCCCAGGGCAAAATCTGGAAGATTGCAGCCGCCGGGGGAGAGCCTGAGGAAATCCCCTTCCGGGTGCAGGATAGCCGCGAGCTCTATCCGCCGATCCAGTTCCCGGTGGAGGTGGCACCGGACGAGTTCAACACGCGCATGGTGCGCTTTGCCCGGCGCTCACCGGATGGCGCGGCGGTGGTGTTCGAATCCCTGGGTGAGCTGTATATCAAACGCGGCGACCGCGCCCCGCAGCCCCTGGACAGCGACAGCGGAGACGGTTTCGACTATTCACCGGTCTGGAGCCCGGACGGCAAGCACGTTTACTTCCTGCGCTGGCAGGACCGCAACCTGACCAGCGTCCGGCGGGTCAGCGCCAGAGGGGGCAGGTCAAAGGGCCTGCCGGTGCCTGCGGGGCAGTATAGCGAGCTGGCGATTGCCGCCAGTGGCGAGGAACTGCTGCTGCGCAAGCTCGCCGCCAATGCCCTGCTCGGCCGCAAACACGCCATCCAGCCGGGCATTTACCTGCACCATATCGGCCGGGAAAGCACCCGTTTCGTCAGCCAGCGCGGGCAACAGCCGCACTTCGGCCCGGATGGTCGCATCTACGCCCACGAACGGGCGGAGTCTGCCACCGGTCGCGGCAGCCAGACCGCAAAAACCCTGCTGATTTCCATGACCCGCGAGGGCAATGACGTCCGCGAGGTGGCGCAATCAGAGCTGGCCACCAGTATCCAGCTGTCACCTGACGGTAAGCACATCGCCTTTACCGATAGCCACCAGGTTTATCTGCTGCCGGTCATCAGCACCGGCTCGCCGCTGATCCTCGACGGTGAAAGTGCGGGCTTTAAAACGGCGTTCCCGAAAAAACGCCTGTCCGACATCGGCGGCACCTTTATGCACTGGTCGGCCGACGGCAACAGCGTCAGCTGGTCCACCGGCCCGGTGCTGAAAACCGTAAGCGTGGCAGCGGCAATGCAGGCCGGTGACGCCCCGGAGCGGCTGGTAAGCGATCTGTCCATGCCGGTAGAGGCAGACATTCCCGAATCCAGCATTGCCCTGACCAACGCCCGTATCATTACCATGAACGCCGCACGCGAGGTTATCGACAAGGGCACGATCCTTGTCCGCGGCAACCGCATCGAGCAGTTGGGCAATGCCGCCGATATCGTCATTCCGGACAACTACCGGGTGGTGGACCTGAGCGGCAAGACCATCACCCCGGGATTTGTCGATATCCACGCCCACGGTCCCTACGGCCAGGGCGAGATCATCCCCCAGCAGAACTGGGACCTGCTGGCGCACCTGGCACTGGGCGTGACCACCGTACACAATCCTGCCAGCAAGGCGACCCAGGCCTTCGCCGCCGCCGAATACCTGCGGGCCGGCAAGATCCTCGGGCCGCGGATCTTTTCCACCGGGGAAACCATCTACGGCGCCAGGAGCACCGGCCTGTCACCGGTCGACAGCCTGGACGATGCGCTGGGCCATGTCCGCCGGCTGAAGGCGCAGGGGGCGATTACCGTGAAGAATTACAACCAGCCGCGGCGGGAGCAGCGCCAGCAGATCAATGAGGCCGCCCGCCGCGAGGGCATGATGGCGGTTGCCGAGGGCGGCGCACTTTATCACCAGGACATGAACCTTCTGGCGGACGGTATCACCGGTATTGAGCACAATGTGCCCACGCTGAACATGTACGATGACGTGCACCAGTACTGGCAGCAATCCGGCGCCGGCTACACCCCTACCCTGGTAGTGACCTTCGGCGGCCTAACCTCCGAGGATTACTTCTACCAGCATACCGAGGTATGGAAGCATCCCATCCTGTCGCGCTTCGTACCGCCGACTGTATTGCAGTCACGCGCTGTGCGTCGCCCCATGGCGCCGGAGTCCGACTACCGGGACAACGAGGCGGCCGCGGCGGCGAAAGAATTGCTGGACCTGGGTATTAACGTCAACATTGGCGCCCATGGCCAGCGCGAGGGGCTGGCGGCCCACTGGGAAATGTGGAGCTTCGCCCGCGGCGGGTTCAGCCCGATGGAGGCCCTGGCCACGGCCACCATCAATCCCGCCCGCTACCTGAGCATGGACGCCGACATCGGCTCGCTGGAAGCGCACAAGCTCGCGGACCTGGTCATCCTCGACCGCAATCCGCTGGAAGACATCCGCAACTCGGACCAGATCAGCCACATCATGGCCAATGGCCGCCTGTATGAAGCAGCAACGCTACGCCAGGTGCATACCGGTGACAGCGAACTCGCGCCCTTTTACTGGCAGGGTACGCCGCGGAGCGGGATTTTCTAACGCTTAACCCTGGCTAACAGCGCCTGTTCAGGGCTGGAACAGTTCGATGCTGGTCTCGCCGCCAGTGTCGAAGTCCAGGCCGTCTGCACTGATTGCGGTCACCGTGAACACCACGCTGGCAGCATCCTGTTTGCTGCCTTTACTGACATCGCACTGCCCCGCGGCGTTGGTAACACAGCTGCCACCGCCCCTGGCACCGGCACTCCAGTCGCCGCTGACGCTGGCACCTGCAACCGCATTGGCCAGATCGTCCCGCACGGTGATTCTGGCGATAGCTGTCCAGCGACGGTCTCCGCCTGTGCTGATGTCTTCCAGCTGATCCACACGCACGGTGCTGGCAGCCGGTGGATTACCCACGGTAATCGTGACGCTCTGGCTTGCGCTCTCGCCGCCGCTGTCGCTCACCGCAGCGGTAACGGTGTGCACACCCTCCTCGAACTGCTGTGATGCCAGCGGCCCGGTGGCGATGACCTGACCGGCAGAGGTCCAGCTGATTGCGGCGTCAAGGTTGCCATCTTCGGCATCAGTTGCGCTCGCCTGCAGAGGCACCTCGGCCCCCAGGGCAAACTGCTGTCCCTCCGCGGGTAGCAAAATGCTGAGCGCCGGCGGCGTATTCGCAGCTGGGGGTGGCGCGTCTTTTGGCACCAGGATCGCAGTGCCATCGCTGTCGCCGTCGGCATCGGTGTTAGCCGCCGAATCGTAAGCAAGGCTGGCATGGGTAATACTGGCTACCGTAAAGGTGACGCTGGCCACGCCCGACTTGAGGTTACTCTTGCTGAAGGCCGCCCAGCCTGAATTGTCGGTATTCCCGGTGTCGCTGCCGTTGGCGCCATTACTCCACTGCCCGGTGACGGCAGCTGAGGCTACCGGATTACCTTCATCGTCCACCACCTGCACCTGCACATTGGCCCGCCAGCGATTACGCGCCATGGCTTCCGCATTCATTTCCAGGTCCGCCACATGCATGGGGGTCGGCCCTGGGGGCGGTGGTGTACTGCCCGATTCGGTAGTGAAGTTCCACACTACACCGGTGGTGGTACCCGACTCGTTCACTTCATCCACACGCCAGAAATAGGTCGTGGCATTGGCAAGCGTGCCGGGGCTGAACTGGGTACCAGTCTGGTTGCCCTGGAAATCGGGGTTCTGCAACTCGAGACTGGTGCCGAAGTACACGTTATGGCTGTCGGCGTTGGGTGCGGATATCCAGCTGAGTACCGGTGTTGTGCCAATGCCCACTGCACCGCTGGCAGGCATCGGCATATCGGCCTGACCCGGCAGTTCCAGGGGTGGAGGCGGATCGCCGCCAATGGAACCGCCGCCGAAGACCTCGACCTCGACATCGTCGACCTGCCAGTTCCAGCCAGTGTTGTTGTTCCAGTTACTGGTGAAGTGGAAACGTATTCGCGCATCTGCCTCGCCGGCGATCTTGTTACTGAGGTCGAGCACGTAACTGGAAGGGAAATGGTTGGAGGTACTGAAGCTCTGGGCATGGCTCCAGTTAATGCCGCCATCTGAACTGGTATATACGCTGATCGACTCCAGTCCATCAGTGTAAGAGTAGTGGCTGTTAAAGCGGAAGGTCACCGACTCGCTCTCGCTCAGGTCCAGCGCAGGTAACACCAGTGAACTGATACTGTTATTGGTGCCGTTGTTGCGCAGCATGGCAAACCCGCCGCTGCCCCCGGTCTTGTTATCGAAATCGCCACTGCCATCCAGATGGAAAGTCCAGGGGACCCCCATCTGGGTATCCAGGGTCCACCCCGCAGGTTGCGTACCGGCGTCAAAGTGTTCGTCGACGATTAAACCTGAAGACACCGGAGCAGGTGGCAGTACCGACACGATCAGCGAGTAATCCTGGCTGCCGCCCTGCAGGCTGAACTTGTGGCTGACCTGAGCGGTGTAATTGCCGGCGCCGGCAACAAATTCGACCATCTCCACGTTGTCGCGGGTATTGTCACCGCGGGTCGCAGCCGCTGCCGGCGCCAGCGGGTTTAACACCCAGGGCTGATGGGTGTTGCCATTGCCCAGCACTCTCAGGTCCAGGTCATTGACCAGCATGGCATCGGCGGGGTCCAGCGCCGGCGCAGCCGGTGTGCCGGCGGGGTCATTCCACACCAGGGTCACCCGCACCCGGGCGCCCTCCTCGCTTACCGTGAAATTGACGGTGTCGGCAGGCGCGGGATCGTTACGCGTTGCTTCCACCACCAGGTGGTCGCCGTTGCCATTGTCGCTGATGACCTCCGCCGCCTTACGGCTGTTCATCAACCCCCAGCCGTACTCGTAATCCGGGCCATCTGCCGCCCCAGCCTCGTCCGCCGAATGTATGGCCAGTGCCTTGAGCGTGGCCGCGCGCATAAACTGGTTGACCCCGTGCAGGTTTTCCCAGTGCTCCTGCAACAGTAGCAGGGAGCCGGAAACACTGGGCGCCGCCATCGACGTACCGGCTATCACCGCAAAGTAATTCGGCGCACCCCAGGTGGACAGCAATAACCAGCCGTTGGCCACGAGGTCCGGCTTGATTCGGCCATCATCGGTGGGACCAAAGCTGCTGAAGCCGGTCAGCTGCACCGAGGCCGGCCCCTGCAGTGGCAGGTAGCCACCGATCACATCATTGACCGCGCCGACGGTCAGAATATTCTTGGCCACCACCGAACCGGGCAGGCAATCGTAACCGGTTTGCCCGCAGTCAGCCGGCCGCTCCTGGGTGGAGGTACTCAGGGCGATGCCATTCTGGTCGACGATGGTGTAGGTCTCTCCCGGGTCGGGACCAATGTCCCAGCGGTCATTACCCGCGGCCTTGACAATCAGGTAGTGGGGCGCGGCATTGGCTATCTGGTCCAGTGCCTGGGCTTCGCTATCGTAATAACCGAAGTTGGGGTCCTCGTTGTTGGCTGCGCCCCCTATCCACCACCAGTTGTCCGGCTCGGCCTGGCCGTAGGGAATCCATCCGGCGGCGATGCCATAGGAGTGGTTGGAAACCAGCATGCCCGCCGCCGCGGCATCTGCCATCTCGGTGAGGTCATTGTTCCAGTCCCATGCCTGCAGGCTGGCCGCCGGGGCCATACCCCGGGCCTGTGGATACTGGCTGCCACCACTGCCGACCAGGGTACCCGCCACATGGGTCGCGTGATCACTGTGGATCGGGGGTGGGTCTTCGTTCTCGTCCATCTGCTGGGAACGCAGGTAGAGGTCCGGGTGCTCCAGCAACACCCGGCCACTGTCCCACGCTCCCACGGTGAGGCCCTGGCCATCGAGATTCAGGCCACTGCTGCCACCGGGCCACAGCTCGTCCGTGGAGATGGTATCCGCTGCATCAACGTTGTTGCTGATATAGAAAACAGGGCCGTTAGGCCCGAGGCGCTGCAATTCAAGTATTCGGCCGCTGGGGAGTTCCCGGCGCAGGGGAAGGGCGTGTTTGCCGGCCCAGATGCGAGCCTCGGCCTTTTCGGCGATGCTCCTGGCCTGCAATGATTCCCGGATTTGCTCCAGGCGATCCTGGCTGACGCTGGATGGGCCCTTGCTCTGGGCCCAAAGCAAGCCGGACGTGGCCAGGCCAATGGCCAGCACAACTGCGGTTCCCGTGACTGTGGCGCGCATCATTCCCCCTACCTGGTGGTGTCGGGCAAATGCATGGGCTTCACCATATTTGCTATGTTCCTGTTTTTATTGAAAAAACAAGGGCATAATTAGCGGGCGTTACCCAACCAGTATAGGCGGTTTTCAGGCGTTGTCAGGGAAAATCTGGCTTTTAATCCTCAACCGACGTTGTGGTAGACCTTCTGCACGTCCTCCACGTCCTGCAGCATATCCAGGAATTTCTCGAACATGGGCTCGTCCTCGGCGGGAATGGCTGTGGTTTCCCGGGGAATGAACTGGATTTCCTCGACCTCGAAATCGATCTCACCGAAGGCATCGTTAAGCGCCTGGCGGGCCTTGGCAAACTCGGTGTGCGGCGCGAACACGGTGATCTTGCCGTCCTCGCACTCGATGTCCTCGACATCCACATCCGCCAGCATCAGCGCTTCCAGCACGCCCTCCTCGTCGTCGCCGGCAAATACGAAGATCGCGCTGTGGTAGAAGGAATGGCTGACGCTGCCCGGGGTGCCGATCTTGGCCTTGGTCTTGGTGAAGCACTGGCGCACGTCGCCGATGGTACGGTTGGGGTTATCGGTCAGGCAGTCGACTATCACCATGCAGCCGCCGGGGCCAAAGCCCTCGTAGCGCGCCGGGGCGAAGTCCTCGCCGGCAGTGCCCTTGGCTTTATCAATGGCCTTGTCGATCACATGGGCCGGCACCTGGTCTTTCTTGGCGCGCTCGATCGCGGAGCGCAGGTCCAGGTTGCCGTCGGGGTCCACCCCGCCCTGCTTAGCGGTGACATAAATCACCCGCGCATGTTTGCTGTACACCCGGGCCTTCTGGTCCGAGGTCTTGGCCATGGATTCCTTGCGGTTCTGGTAGGCTCTGCCCATGGGTTACTCCTGCAAAAAAAACGCGATTATAGCCGAATTACCGCCATAATTGGCCATACCACGGCGAGCGCTACATGGCCGTCCTGAGCGCCTTGTAACTCTGTTTGAGCAACGGACCGAGGGATTCGACCTCCGGCTGGTCCCGTGGACAACTGGCAATCGCGATGCACAACTTGTTGGCGTGACTGAGTACGGTGATATTCAGGCCCATCGCATCGGTGACGATAGACAGGGGATATATCGACTCCAGTTCCGCGCCTTCCAGGTAGAGTTTCTTCCGGCTACCGGGCACGTTGGAGAAAATGGCGTTGATCGCCGGCCTTACCCGGGTGGCGTTGCCGGTGAGGGTCAGCAGGATGGTTGGCGCCATGATCAAGGCATAGTAGTCCTCCGCCGCGGTGGTGGAGATCCGTGACAGTTCTTCCTTGGCGCTCGAGGTGACCTTGACCACCCGCTGCAGTCGTTTCAGGTCGTCCGCCTCGTTGGTGAAGAAGGGGGCCATAATGTAGCTCAGTTTGTTACCGGCTCCGGCGGCTCCGGTTTTCAGCGATACCGGCATTCCGGCCACCAGTGAACTCCGGGGCAGACCCTTGTGTTCCAGCAGGTAGGCCCTCAGCGCTCCGCCGCAAATGGCCAGCAGCACATCGTTGACCGAACCGCCTGCCTGGTGGGCCATGGACTTGACCGGCCCCAGCGGCAGTTCGCAGAGCACAATGGCCCGGCGGGAATCGAGTTCATTGTTGAACAGGGTCCGCGGGGCGGTGAAGGGCAGGCGCATGGCATCCGCACGCCCGCCGATGGCATCGGCCCCCATGTGCGCCAACAGGCGGGACAGTTCGGGGATGGCCCGGTACTGCCGCAACAGCCCCTTGCGAATAGTACCCAGTTGTCGCAACAGCGAGGAATTCGGGGAGGTGGCGTGGTGGTCTTCCCTGGGGGAAAACTCGAGACGGGCCCGGGGCGAGGTACTGAACATGCCCTGCAGCATTTTCATTGCGCCGACACCATCCATCAGGGCATGGTGCACCTTGCAGTAAATCGCAAACCGGTCCCTGCCCAGCCCCTCCACCACATGTACCTCCCAGAGGGGACGCGAGCGGTCCATGGGGCGTTCATGGGCCCGGGTCGCCAGCGTTACCAGGTCCTGCATGCGGCCCGGCTGCGGCAGCGCATAGTGGAACACATGGCGCTCGGGGATATAGTCATCGTCCTCGACCCAGGCCGCCGCGGACAGGTCATCCGGGTCACGCAATTTGCGGTTGAACACCGGCCACAACTCGTTCAGCCGGCCGCACTTGGCCACCACCCCGCGGATATAATTGCGGGGGGCATTTTCCGGTTTCTTGAGGATCATCAGCCCCGCCACATGAAAAGGGCAGCGGGGCGTGTCCATTTTCAGAAAGCCCAGGTCTTGGGCGCCCAATTTTTCCATTATGCTTACAGCCGAGTTATTGATTTCATGGCTAACCCCGGCAACCGTAACGCTACCGGCACCAATTACATAGCGACTGGATCAATGTTCAGGTCGATTTTGCGCGCCACGTCAGGTTCAGCGCGGCTCCGCCAGAAATACCGGAATGACCCGTGAGGTTTTGGCCTGGTACTCATCGTAGGGCGGATAAGCCTCGACACCGGCGGCTCAGAGCCGGGCTTTTTCCTCCGGGTCAGTCACTTCCCGCGCCCGCATCTCGAACACCTCAGTCCGATCACGCACGGTAATATCGGGATGGGCGCGCAGGTTGTTGACCCAGGCCGGATTGTGCGGCTGGCCACCCATGGAACCGATCAGGACATAAGCGCCATCGACCGCCACCCGCATGACCGGGATCTTGCGTATCGCCCCGCTTTTTGCCCCCTTGTGGGTGACGATAATGCAGGGCATATCGGTCCCTTCCAGCAGGTAGCCTTCGGTGCCGCCGCTGCCCTCGTAAAGCTCCACCTGTTTGCGCACCCAGTCCAGGGTTGGGGGGATATATTCAGCCACTTTATTACCTCTGCTAACAATCTGTCGATGTCGGGACTTCACACTATAGCCGAGTATCCGCAGCACCGCTGCAGGCACCAGGATCTGCCTTATAAACCGCCTGCCAGAGCAATCCATCTCCGCGCCCGGTCCGTACAACCGGCATGGCAAACAACAATCCAGATCGCAAACCGGCAACACTGAAACTGAGCAGTGACAAGCTGCAAGCCATGGCGACCCGGGAGCGGGCCGCCCTGGTCAATTCCCTGTCGGGCTTCAAGTCGGCCAACCTGGTCGGCACCGCCAGCCAGGAGGGGCACTGTAACCTGGCGATAATGAGCTCGGCCGTTCACCTGGGCTCGGACCCGGCCCTGCTCGGGCTGGTCATCCGCCCCGGCGGGGACGAGCGCCATACCCTCGCCAACATACTCGCCAGTGAGTGCTACAGCCTGAACCACGTCAACGCCGACATCGTCGCCCAGGCCCACCAGACCGCTGCCCGCTACTCCCGCGACACCAGTGAGTTCGAGGCAACCGGCCTGACCCCGCAGTGGTGGCCGGAGTTCCCCGCGCCGCTGGTCGCCGAGGCGCAGATAAAAATGGCCATGCGCCTGCGCGAGCATCATCCACTGGAGATCAATGGCACCCACTTCCTGATTGGCGAGATCGTGGCGGTGGAACTGCCGGAGGCCAGCATGGGTGCAGACGGGTCGGTGGACCTTGCGCGCGCCGGCAGCGTCGCCCTGTCAGGGCTGGACCGCTACCACCGGGTGCGTTTGCACAAGCGCATGGCCTACGCCAAACCGGACCTCCCGCCGCGAGAGCTTGGCTAGGCGCTGTACCCGACACGGACCGCTCCTGATCGCGGAGCCGGTGACAGCCGCTGTCAGTGCCCGGCATCCTCGCCCCAGATTTCCTCCACGCGCTGGTCCCGGCCGCAGTTCCAGCGGTAGTACTTGTAGCGCAGGGGGTTCTTGAGATAGTAATCCTGGTGGTACTCCTCCACCGGCCAGAACTTGCCGGCGTCGCGCACCTCGGTGTAGACCTTTTGCCCGGGAAAGCGCGCCTCTACCGCCGCCAGCGACTGTTCCACCAGCGCCCGCTGCTCGGCGGTAGCGGGGAACAGGGCACTGCGATAGCTGAAGCCCTTGTCACAGAACTGGCCCGCGTTATCGAAGGGATCGATACTCACCCAGAACAGGTCCAGCAATTGCTGGTAGCTGATGACCGCGGGATCGTAGGTGACCTTGATCGCCTCGAAATAGCCCTCGTGATTGCCCTTGTAGGTCGGGTTTGGCAGGGTGCCCCCGGTAAAGCCGGAGACCACATCAATCACCCCTTCCCTGTCCTGGTAGTCGGACTCCATGCACCAGAAGCAGCCGCCGGCAAAATAGGCGGTCGCGGTGCCGGCGCTGGCTGACAGGCTGGCCAGCGCAAGCAGGCCGGCAAGCAAGAGTTGACGCATTGTGTTTCCTCCGCAGCTTCCGTACTACAGATAGACCACCGCCGGGGCATTGCGTTCAGTCGTGGCGGCAGTTCAGGCGGTGATTTCCTGCTTCAGGGCATCCTTGTTGACCCGGTTCTTGTCGCTTTGCACCAGCGGCAGGGATTTTTTGTACACAATCCTGCTGGGGATCATGTAGGAGGCCAGGTGCTGTTTCAGCTCGAACAGGATTTCCTCTTCGGGTATCTCGTGGGCGGAGGAGTACACCAGCACGATTTCTTCCTCGATCTGCTCGTTCTCTATGGAGAACACTGCGCTCTGGTCGATCTGCGGCAGGTTCTTGCGCACCACCGACTCGATTTCGAAGGGCGATACCCGGAAGCCGCGGGTCTTGATCATGTCGTCGTGGCGGGAGACAAAGTAAAAGTAGCCCTCCTCGTCCTTGTAGACGTAGTCGCCGGAGGCAACCACAATCTCGTCGGTCAACTGGCCCTCGAGGTCGATCACATCCTTGAGGATTTCTATCGACTTGAAGCGCTGGGCATTCTCTTCCGGCCCGTTCCAGAAGCCCCGGTAGATATAGCCACCGCGGTGAATCAGCTCGCCCACTTCCCGCGGGGCGCACTCCCTGCCCTCCTCGTTGATCACATAAAGTTCCACGTCGGGAATGGGCTTGCCGATAGATTCGGGGCGGATTCTCACCTGTGAGGGATCCAGGTAGGTCGAGCGAAAGGCTTCGGTCAGGCCGTGCATGGAATAAAACTGCGCCCGGGGGAAGGCCCGCGCGCAATCATTGATCATCCGCTCGGTCACATTGCCGCCTGAGGAGGTGATTATGCGCAGTTTGTCGAACAGTTCCGGGCTGGGCAGGCGCTGGCCGGGGTCATCGAACATCTGCGAGATATTCACCGGCATCAACGGCAGTATGGTCACCTCGTCGTCGATCAGGTGATTGAAAAAGTCTTCCGGCAGGATAAAGCGGTGCAGCGCCAGCGTGGCTTTCTTGTACAGGGCGCAGAAAATCTGGTTGAGGCCGTAATCCAGGTTGAACAGCAGGATGCCGGAAATGACGTCGCTCTCTTCCAGCTTGAGGTACTGGGACACCACCCGCGCCGAGTCAATCAGGTTGCGGTGCGAGATGACGATACCCTTGGGGGTACCGGTCAGGCCGAAGGAATAGGTAATCACCGCGTTGTTGTGGCCGCTGATATCGCAGCTGTATGGCTTGTTGTAGTACTTGTAGATTTCCTCAAAGGAATCCACGTCCTTGCCGGCGCTTTCGTAGGAGATCACCTTGCCGTCGAACGCGATTTCCTCGATGCTTTCCAGCTTGATGCGGTCGGTGATGATACAGCGCACGCCGCAATCATTAATAATGTACTCCACCTGCTCCGGCTTCAGCAGCCGGGTCAGCGGAACCAGCACATAATCGGTGGAGAGTATCGCCAGGATGGCGATGACCTGGTCCATCCCCTTGCTGGAGTACACCCCGATGCGGGCATTTTTGGCCAGGCCCAGTTCGTCCAGGTAGCAGGCCACCTGGTTGACCCGGGTGAACAACTCGCTGTAGCTCATCCGGTTGCCGTTGAAGACCAGGGCCGTCTTGTCACCGTGGCTTTCGACAGCGCCTTCGAGAATTGAGCGGATACAGTTGATCGACATAGCTTACACCTTTGTGCCCAGGGTCCAGATATCATAGTTGCTGTCGAGAACGGCAACCGGATTATGGTCGGAACTCAGGATCTTGCGATAAAAGAACGCGATGATGGTCTGGATTTCCTCAACCGACAGCACCTTGGTGATACCGCCGGTAAGGACAATGGAATTGATGGCCAGCAACTTCAGGCTGATGTAGGACTCGCCATAAGGCGACGTCTTGTACAGCACCAGGAATATGGCCAGCTGCATCAGGATGCGGGTGGCCTTGTCACTGTCCTCATTGTAGATATTTTCGGTTACACCCAGGTGCATCAGCAGTTCGTACGCGAACTCGTTGGACTGGGCGGCGAGCACCAGCGACTGGCGCGACTTGTATACCCCGAGGCGCTTGAACACCAGGCGGTCGTACTCGTTCTCGGTAACGATATTCTCATCCACCAGGTCCTTGGAGTAGTGGATGTCGGTGGTGGCGCCGCCAATATCAAGCAGGATAAAGGGGTTGGCTACCGTCATCCGGCTCTCGATGTGCGGCAGCGCGCGGTTGACGATATACGGGGTGGAAAAAATCTGGTTGGAGGTGATCTGGTAGAGATTCTTGATGTCCTCCTTGCCCTCGATATCCTGCTGGTAGAGATTGGTCAGGTACTCTTTCAGGTGCTCTTCCACAATGTGCAGGCGGTCGTCGATGATATTCGGCAGCACCACCAGCTGCTCGACTTTTTCCTCGACCTGCGCCGCATCCTGCGCCGACCCCACGAAGACGATATTGGAATAGCGTAACTGCGCCAGATAGCGGTACAGGGCCGCGGAAAACAGGCCGCGGTGGGAATCAACGCCGCCGACAATAATCACCACATCGATCAGGTCACTGGGAATGGAGTAGTCCCCGATATCCTGGAACAGGATGGTATCGATGATGTTGATGCCGGCATTGAAGGCGATATTGGTGGCGTACTTGAGGGAAAACGACCGGGTCACGCCAATAATCAGGGTGCTGAGGCCGCCATTGGCAGAGGAACAGATGTACACATCGTCCTTGCCGAAACGCTCCAGTGTATCACCACACTTGCTGCGCAGGTCATCGAGGATATCGCGGTTGAAGTCGCGGAAATGCTGCTCGATAAGATCCGGCGATGCCAGCTTGATGTAGGTGCTGCCCACATCGATCAACAACCTGTTATCACCGCCGCTCATTGCATAATGCCTATGTCGTGGATTATATCGTTAACGATACTGGTGGTGTCCTTGCTGAGGTCACAGTGAGACCTGTCGTACTCATAGCAACGATCGGGAATGGGCACGTTGCCCCGTTCGATAATGCGGATATTCTTGTTGGCGTCACGGATGGTGATCATTTCATTCTGGTTGATGATGTGCGGTGAAAACGGCACATCGATAACGCCGTTCTTGATCGAATTGAATACCTTGCGCCACAGGGTATCCGCCGGGTCGTTGAACACCGCCTCCATGATCGAGGTCACCTGCAGGGTGAGCATTTCCTCTTCCTCCTCGTCGACCACCTTCGGCAGGCCATTGAGTATACGCAGGCAATACTGGGTGTCGGCGACGGTCTTGGCGTTGGCTTCCCGGGTGGGAATGCCGGTAGCTTCCTGCCGGGTCTTGGTGATGATCTTGTCAGCACCCACCATGGCGGCGATCACCGTGGACAGGTTGATCAACTGGTCGGCGTAATCCTGGTTGGTGGGGAACGCCCCCATCCACTGGTGGTAGACCAGGTTGATGGCCGCATCGGCGCAGTCGGTTTCCGCGGCATAGTGGCGGGCCAGTTTCTTCAGTACCGCCCCGGTAACAATGTCCTGGTTCATCGATCCCTGCTGGGCGAATGACACCGAGAAGGATTTCACCCCCTCCTCCAGCGACAACAGCATCTCCAGCAACTGGATGACAATGGTGATGGCGGGGGGCACCAGGGTCGCGGTGAGCGGGCCGAAGGACTCACGGTTAATCGGCTCGTTGAGCCGGGAATAGTTGGCACATACCCGTTCCACGTACTTCCAGTACAGGAAAGCCTTGTCCAGCGGGAAATTCTTGGAGTACGGCAGCAGGTAGGTGATGGGCCCGCCCTCGATTTCGAAGATACCGGAGGCAATGGCGGTTTCGATCAGCAGGCGGGCGTCCGGGGTACCGTGGCGCAGGCTGACCGGCTTGTCGAAGTGGGTGATCATCTTGCGCGTGGTGCGGTAGCCGTGGGTCACCAGCGGATAGCCGTTAAGCATATCCATGTCGTTTTCTTCACTGAGCCGCAGCATCTTCTTGGCGGTGGCGTAGTCGTTGAGGCGGGTGTTGGAATCGATGGTCAGCGGTAACACGTCCACATTGGCCTTGACGAAGTACTCATACAGGGCATATTGCTGCTGGTAGGTGGGGAAGCCGCCCCGGGGTTGCACCAGCATCTTCTGCCTGCGGGCAAAGTGGTGGGAGATAAACAGTTCCTTGCTGGCATTGCTGACGAATTCGGCGACCTCGGCGAAGTCGAAGCGATCCACGTACTCGTTACTGAGGATGATTTCCCGTTCTTCCTGCAACAGGCTCACGCGGGGTACCTCTGCTCAACCAGCTCCTGCAACATATCCAGGCCGGTGTTGAGGTCAACCTGGTGGCACACCAGATCGAAGCCGTAGTTCTTGTAACGGGCGACAATTTCCTCGCTATCGCCGCTACCCACGACGAGGTTACCGCCTATCATCATGATCACCTCATCCAGGTTCTTGTACTGTGACTTGAGCAGCCGGACCTCACGGCCCCAGCCCTCCGCCTCACCGTTGAGCGAGGAGATCATCAGTACCTCGGCGCCGGTTTCCACCACCGCGTCGAAAAATTCTTCCAGGTGGGTGTTGACCCCCAGGTTGTAAACCTCGTAGCCCCTGGCACGCAGGGAGAGGTCGATCAGTCGGTTGGCGACCACGTGGATATCGTTACCCACTACGCCGGTTACTACCTTCATGTACGTTGCTGCCTGCTTGCCCAGGCGCGTCGGCGGCCCTGCCAACACACCATAAAAGCTAATAGTATCAAAAGTTTATGCCTAACACGGGGTCGTGGTGCTAGAATTCCCCCGCCCTATTGCATGAGAGGATTCCCCATGGCGTTTTTCACCGCCGATATCTGTGATGAACACAGCGACAAGTCCGCCGTACTGGCCCCCGGCTACCGGAATTTCGGCGGCGCGGAAAAATGCCGGGGCGAGATTATCACCATAAAGCTCGACCGGAACAACTCCGACCTGATCAGCCTGTTACGGGATGAAGACGGCAGCGGCAAGGTAGTGGTGGTGGACGTGGACCAGGCTTACTACGCCGTGGTGGGCGAAAACCTGATGAAATTCGCCCACCAGAACCACTACAGCGGCATAGTGATCAACGGCTACGTGCGCGACACCCTGCAAATAGAGGACATACCGGTAGCCCTGTTTGCCCTGGGCACCTGCCCCCGCAAGTACATTCCGGTCACAGCCGGGGAGCGGGATGCAGTGCTGGGTTTTGGCGGCGTGGAATTCCGGCCCGGGGATTACCTGTACGCGGACCGGGACGGGGTGATTGTTTGTCCACAGCGGCTGGATTAGCCAGCGGGGCCGGGATAACCGCGGAAGAGCTTACAACACCCGCGCAATACTCTCGGCCAGGTAATCCACATTGTTCGGGGCGATCGCGGCAAGGCTGATTCTGCTGGAGCCGACAATATAAATACTGCTCTCCTCCTGCAGCCGCTGCACCTGCTCCGGATCGATTCCGAGGAAGGAAAACATGCCCTTCTGGCGGGTGATGAAACTGAAATCCCGGGTCACGCCCTTCTCCACCAGCTTGTCTACCAGTAACTGGCGCATACCGCCGATACGGTCGCGCATGTCTTTCAATTCCGCGTGCCAGCGGGCAGTGAGTTCAGGGGAATCGAGAATGGTCTCGACAATGGCGGCGCCGTGGGCCGGGGGCATGGAGTAATTCACCCGCACGGTGGGCAACAGCACCGAGTAAATAATGTCCGCCGCCTCGGCGCTTTTGCCAATGATGGAGCAGGCGCCGATGCGCTCGCGATAGAGGCCGAAGTTCTTCGAGCAGGAGCCGCAGATAATCATCTCGTCCACGGTATCGGCCAGCAGGCGCAGGCCACGGGCATCCTCGTCCAGGCCCTCGCCGAAGCCCTGGTAGGCCATATCCACCACCGGCAGGAAGCCCACCTCGGCTGCCAGTTCGGCTATCTGCTGCCACTGCTGCGGGTCGAGGTCCATGCCGCTGGGGTTGTGGCAGCAGGCGTGGATTAACACCGCATCATCGGCGGACACCTGCCTGAGCGCCGCCAGCATGCCGTCGAAGTCCAGGCACTTGTTGTCGTAATCGTAGTAGGGGTAGGTTTTCACCGTCAGGCCGGCAGCGGCAAACACACCCTGGTGATTGGCCCAGGTCGGGTTGCTGACCCAGATAGTGGCGCCGGGCTTGCAGGTCCTGATGAACTCCCCGGCAATGCGCAGGGCGCCGGTGCCTCCCGGGGTGGAAATCGTGCGGATACGGTTGTCGGCAATGACCCGGTGCTCGCCCAGCATCAGGTCGGTGATTTTCTCGTTGAACAGGGGGGACCCGGCGGAGTTGATGTAGGTCTTGCTGGTTTCCCGGTCCACGCGGAGCTGTTCGGCAGCCTTGACGCATTCCAGTACCGGGGTATTGCCCTGATCGTCCTTGTAAATCCCGGCGCCGAGGTCGATTTTCTGCGGATTGCTGTCGGCCTTGAACTTGACGGTAAGACCGAGAATGGGGTCCGCAGGACGCGGCTCTAGTTCTGAGAACATGGTTACAGGCACCTGAATCTGGGACGGAAACGAAAAACTGCACTAGGCCACGCCCGACTCCTCGCCAGCGCTGGACGGGGCGCCGGGATTATAGCGGAAGAATACCCGGCAACAGAAGGGCCGGGGTGGAGACGCATGTTTTCAAAGGCGCCAGCCGCCTGGCCAGCGCTGCTGGTTTGCGGTTACCCCTCGCGCTGGAAGCTGAGCCCCGCATTGGCCTGCAGGCGCTCGATCAGCTGCGAACCCGGCGCCGCCGCCGGCGTCCATATACCTCCGCCAGCCGCCCCCGGGTCCAGGACGAGACACACGGCTGCCTCGGCGATCATTTTGCTGGTGGAACCGTAGCCCGGATCCCTGTCGCCCTTGACGCTGGCTGTCACCTGGTAGCCCGACGGGTTGCTTCCGACGAACATGACATCGTAGCAACCCTTGTCCCGCTCTTCCTTGCTCGGCCCCTCGCCGGGCTGCAGCCTGGATTTGGCCATGGAGTTGTCGCTGGCAACGGCCTTGGCAACCGCCTCTCCCTCCTCGCCCGGCCCGGTGAGCAGCATCTCGTCGTAGACAAAGTCCTTACCGTAGCGGTGGTCCAGGAGCAGGTTGCTGCGATGAATGTTCTTGGTGTTGATGGTGGCCATGACAAAGGGGGCCGACCAGCTACCCAGGTCCTCCTCGTACAGGGGCTTCATCCCCGACGGCTGTTCCGGGCCGGTGAAGCCCTCGGCAAGAGCAAAGGGGTTGGTCAGCACGGCGACCAGTTCCGGGTTATCGCCGGCGGCGGCCATGGTGGCCCTGAAGCTGGCCAGGGTGCCGCCGGACATGGTGCCCTTCATTGCCCGTACCCTGCCCTTGACCCGGTTCAATGGCGCCTGGCCGTCATCGGCCGCAAGCTGCTGCAGGTAGAGCACACCGAGGTCGAAGGGAATAGAGTCAAAGCCGCAGGAAAAGACAATCCTTGCGCCGCTGGCTTTGGCCGTGTCGCCGTGGGCGGCAATCATTTGGTGCATCCAGGCCGGTTCACCACAGAGGTCGACATAATCCGTGCCCGCCCCGGCGCAGGCCTTGACGATATCACTGCCATACAGTTGATAGGGGCCCACCGTGGTCAGCAGGACTCTGGTGCTTGCAACCATGGACGCCACCGAGGCCGGGTCGGCGGAATCCGCCACCACCAGGGACACGGTGTCGGCAATTCCCATCTCGTCGCGCACCTGCCTGAGTTTGTCTTCGCTGCGCCCGGCCATCGCCCACTTGATGTCGCCATCGACGCCGTACTGGTCCTGCAGGTACTCACATACCAGGCGGCCGGTAAAACCGCTGGCACCGTAGACAATAAGGTCCAGTTCACGTTGCTCGGACATGGAAATTCTCCTTGCTGGCGTTCTCGCCAGTCGTAATCAGTCGGGGTTAGGATGCCCGGTCGCCAGCAGGTGGCAGGCACAGGCGTGCTCGTTCTCGCGCACGATAAGCTGCGGCACATCACTGCTGCAACGGGCCATTACCTCGGGGCAGCGCGGATGAAAATGACAGCCGGAGGGTGGGTTGATCGGCGATGGCACATCGCCACTGAGCACCTGGCGCTGGGCCTTGCGGTGGGGGTCAGGCACCGGGATGGCGGAGATCAGCGAGCGGGTATAGGGATGGGCGGGCGCGCTGTAGATTCGCTCGCCGGACGCATACTCGACAATCTTACCCAGGTACATGATCGCCACCCGGTCGGAGATGTGTTTCACCACCGCCAGGTCATGGGCAATAAACAGGTAGGCCAGGCCCAGTTCCTGTTGCAGGTCATTGAGCAGATTCAGGATCTGGCTCTGGATGGACACGTCCAGCGCCGACACCGGTTCATCGCAGATGATCAATTTCGGGTTCAGGGCAATCGCCCGGGCGATACCGATGCGCTGGCGCTGGCCGCCGGAAAACTCGAAGGGGTAGCGGGTGACGGAGCGCGCCGGGAGGCCGACAATGTCCAGCAGTTCACGGACCCGTGCCAGGCGCTGCGCCTTGTCACCCAGGCGATGAATAAGCAGCGGCTCCTCGAGAATCTCGCCTACCGTGTGGCGGGCGTTGAGGGACTCCATCGGGTCCTGGAATATCATCTGGATATGCTGGCGATAAGGCAGCAGTGCCTTGCCCCGGAGCCGGGAAATGTCCTCACCCTCGAACAGGATGCGGCCGGCCGTGGGAGTATAGAGGCGGCTGATGCAGCGCCCCAGGGTGGACTTGCCACAGCCGGATTCGCCCACCAGCCCGAGGGTCTCACCGGGGTTGATGTGCAGCGAGACGCCGTCCACCGCGCGATTGTACTTGCGGGTGCGCAGCAATATGCCCTCGCGCACCGGGAAATGCATCTGCAGGTCGCTGACTTCCAGCAGGGGCTTCATTGCAACTCCCGCCAGCGACGACAGGCGACCCGGTGGCCATCGGCAACGGCTTCCTGCGCGGGCACGGCGGCACAGGCGTCCTCGGCGTGGGGGCAGCGGTTCTGGAAACGGCAGCCGGATGGCAGGTCGTAAAGACTGGGCACCATGCCCGCGATAATACTGAGCCGCGACTTGGGCGCGGTCTCCAGCCGGGGAATCGAGGCCAGCAGCCCCCGGGTGTAGGGGTGGGCAGGGCGATCGAATATGTCGAACACCGTGCCCTGCTCCGCCATGCGGCCGGCATACATGACCACCACCTCGTCGCAGGTCTCGGCGATCACGCCGAGGTCATGGGTAATCATCATCACCGCCATACCCATCTCGGCCTGCAGGTCGCTGATCAGTTCCAGGATCTGGGCCTGGATGGTGACATCCAGTGCCGTTGTCGGCTCGTCGGCGATCAGCAGCGCCGGCTTGCAGGCCAGCGCCATGGCGATCACCACCCGCTGGCGCATGCCGCCGGAGAGCTGGTGAGGGTACTCGCCCATGCGAATGTCCGGCGAGGGAATCCCGACGTGGTCCAGCAGTTGTACCGCGTCGCGGGTCGCCTGTTCGGGCCGGATGTCCTTGTGCAGCAGTATCGCCTCGGTCAGCTGGCGACCGATGGTGTGTACCGGATTGAGCGCCGTCATCGGCTCCTGGAACACCATGCCGATATCGGCGCCGCGTATTTTGCGCATGGCCTCCAGGTCAAGCGTGGTCAGTTCCCGGCCCCGGAAGCGGACCGCGCCACCGACAATCTGCCCCATCGGCTGGGGCAGCAGGCGCATGACCGATAACGCGGTCACACTCTTGCCGCAGCCGGATTCGCCGACAATACCCAGGGTCTGGCCCGCCTCGATGTTGAAGCTGAGCCCGTCAACGGCGCGCACCCGGCCCTCGTCGGTGGTGAACTCCACCTGCAGGTTATCGACCTCCAGTAGTGACATCTGGGCCTATTGCTCCTTCCAGCGGTCGTAGATCTCGATGGAAGGCTCGAAAGTCTTGCCGGATTTACGGGCTTGCAGGGTTTCCTGCCTGATATCCTCGTCAATCCAGTGCACAAACAACTCGCTTGCTCCCTGGGTGTGTTTGTAACTGAATTGTTCCGGGTACTGCACCCAGCGCCAGTAGCCGACCCGGTAGAATCCCTGGAAAAAGCCGGGCACGAAGGAGCCGTGCTCGTGGTGCAACTCCGACATGCTGTGGGCCAGCGCAATCATTTCCTCCTTGTCGTCAGAGGCCCGGTAGCGCTCTATCATCACGTCCATCTCGGGGTCGGCGAAGCTCTCCAGATTATTGGTCTGGGTTTTGATTTTACGGTCCGGGTTGACGCTGCCGTCCTCGAGGAAGGCCTGGTCGTAGGCATTGTCAGAATGGTAATGCTCCCAGAAGCGGGGGTACATTTCCAGGAATACGCCAAAGGCGGAGAAGTGAATGTCGTGCTGTTTCTCCTGTACTTTCTTCCAGCTCGCGGTGCCGTCCAGCACTTCAATACGGAACTCAAGCCCGGCTTTTGCCGCTTCCTCCTTGAGAATCGTAAGGATGTCCTTGAGGGACTGGTAACCTGAAGAAAGCGTGAACGACAAACGCTGGCCGGCAGCGTTCACCAGAATACCGTCGGGCCCCCGTTCGCTGAAACCGGCCGCGGAAAAATGGGCCTGGGCCTTGTCGATATCGAATTCCCTCGCCTGCAGGGTCGGATGGGTAAATTCACCGAAGCCGTCGTGCTCGGTGCGCATACGGGCGTAATCGCCGCGGAAGAACTTGTCGATCACCAGTTGCCAGTTGGAAGCGTGGTTGATGCCCAGGCGGATGTCCCGGTTGTCCAGCAGCGGCCGGGCGGTGTTGATCCACAGGCCATAGGTCGGCCGCGGACGCTGGTTGTAAAACACCGCTTTCTTGATGTAGCCGGCAGCCACTTCCGGCGCGTCGTCGGGCAGCTTCTCGTACCAGTGTTCGGCCAGGTTGAGCCCGGACTGGTCCAGGTCACCGCGGCGGAAGGCCTCGAAGATTTTCTCGGTATCGCGGATCACGGTAAAGCGAATCTTGTCGGCGTTGAAACGGTAGCGCCAGTGCTTCTTGTCCCCGGCCCACCAGTCTGGAATCCGGGTCATGGTGATCGAACGCCCTTTTTTGATGTCGCCATCCTCAATCACATAAGCACCGGTGGTGGGGGCAAAACGCCACTGGTAGCGATCGACAAAGTCCTCGCCCACTTCCTTGTAGAAATGCTGGGCGATGGGTATCAGGCTCAACACTCGCGCCTCGCCGTCCGGCTTGGACGCCGGGATACTGATCGACATGGTGTGATCATCGTAGCGGGTGATATTGGTGTACATGGTACTGTAGAAGTTGTTGTACCAGGGCGCGGTCACATAGGGCGAGCGGTAAAACCAGAACATAAACAGGAAATCATCCACGGTCACCGGCTCACCGTCCGAGAAGGTCGCTTTCGGGTCCAGCTTGATATAGAAGGTTTTGCCGTCTTCGCTTCGGGCCCAGGCAGTCGCGAGACCGGGAATGTAGTCAAAGTACTCCCGGTGACGGAAACCCAGCGGCACCGCCACATCGTCCTGCAACATGGCTCTGAAACCACCATTGGAGTCCGGCCCGATGGTACGCAGGGTTCGCGGAAAGTCCTGCAGCGCCCGGTACTCGGTACCGCCTTTCTTCGCCGCTGGCGAGCCCATTTCCGACAGTGCCGAGCCATCCTCCCACACCAGTCCTGCTGGCAAATCGGCCGGGGTCTTGAAGCCGAAGAAATCCGGGTTGGCGGCGTAGTAGGCCTGCACCTCCTCGGTATTGTCGATCGGGGCCGCGCTTTGTGCCGGCGCCGCCTCGTCCGGGCCACCGCAGGCCACCAGCAGGCCGGCACAGAGAGCGCCGAGGCAGGTGGTCCGCAGTCGATGGAATATTGCAGCTGTCATAAGCAGTACATCCTCAGCGATACACAGTAAATTTTTTCGGGTCGAATGACTCACGCACTGCCTCGCCGATAAAGGTGATCAGGGTGAGCAGGAACACCAGGGTGACAAAGGCCGCCGATACAATCCAGGGTGCGGTACGCAGGTTGGCAGTGCCCTGCTTGAGCAGCTCCCCCAGGCTGGGAGTGGGCGGCGGCAGGCCAAAGCCCAGGAAGTCGAGGGCGGTAATGGCGCCGATGGCCGAGACCACCACAAAGGGCATGAAGGTCACCAGCGTCGCCAGCACATTGGGCAGGATATGGCGGAACACGATGCGGGTGTCGGAGGCGCCGATAATGCGCGCGGCGGCGACATAGTCGCGCGCCTTCTCCTTGTAGGTCTCGGTGCGCATGTTATAGGTCATGCCGGTCCAGGAGAACAACACCATCACCGCCAGCAGAATGCCGATGCGCGCCGGAATCGACAGGGTCGAGGGAATCACCGAGAACACAATGATGACCATGTACAGGAACGGTATGTTGGACCAGATTTCGATAACGCGCTGGAAGAACAGGTCAAACACGCCGCCGAAATAGCCCATGGCGCAGCCCACCGAAATACCGATAAGGTAGACCCAGACGGTAAAGGCCAGGGCAAATACCAGCGCGATACGGGTGCCGTAGAACAGCCGCGCCAGGATATCCCTGCTGGTGGTGTCGGTGCCGAGGTAGTGCTGGTTCTCGGCCGATGGCGGCGTGGGTCGGAACACGCCGCCGTGACCGTTGTTTTCAAAGGCGTTGTAGGGTACCGGCGGCATCAGCAGCCAGTTGTCGCCGCCCTCCGCGACAAAACGGTCGCGCAGGTCGCGGTAGTTCACCTCATAGCTGTAGTCAAAGCCGAAATCGGTGCCGGGATGAAACGCCGTGTAGGTGGGGAAGTACCACTGGCCCTCGTACTTGACCACAATGGCCCGGCTGTTCACCAGCAACTCGCCGCAAGCCAGCACCACCAGCATCACCGCCAGCATCAGGAAACTGTAGTAGCCGCGCTTGATCTCGCGGAAGCGGCGCAGTTTCTTCAGGGTCTGGGGATTGAACTTGAACATGGTGTGCCGGCGGCCCTACTGGAAGCGGATGCGCGGATCGACCAGCGCCACCAGCAGGTCAGAAAGGATGTTGCCGATCAGCAACAACAGGGAACTGAGGAAAACCACGCCCATCACCACCGGATAGTCCCGGTCAACAATGGCGGTCAGCGCCAGCAGGCCGAAACCGTCGATATCAAAAATCGTCTCGATGAGGAAAGAGCCGGACACCAGCAGGGTGATGTTCTGGCCAAAAGTGGTGGCGATGGGAATCAGCGAATTGCGCATGGCGTGGCGGGTGACCGCCTGGCGAAATGACACCCCCTTGGCGATGGCGGTGCGAATATAGTCTGCCGCCAGGTTATCCATCAGGTGATTCTTGAGCAGCATGGTCACCACCGCGAAGGAGCCGACCATGTAACAGATCAGCGGCAGCACCGAGTGACTCAGCAGGTCCGCCGCTTTTTCCCCGAAGCTCATATCCTCGAATTTGTAACTGACAAAGCCGCCCATGGGAAACCAGTCCAGGCGCACCGAGAAATACAACAGCAGCAGTGAGCCCAGCACATAACCGGGGATGGCGTAGCCGATGAAAATGAGCACCGAGGTAGCGTTATCGATCACCGTGCGGTGCTTGATGGCCTTGACTACCCCCAGGGGTATACACACCAGGTAGGTAAGCACCAGCGTGGTCAAGCCGTAATAAAGCGAGATCGGGAAACGGTCGCTGATCACATCCCACACCGGTTCGTTGTAGCGGTACGAGGTGCCCAGGTCGCCGCGCAGCACTTTGCCTAGCCAGTCGAAGTAGCTGGCCAGCAGGGGCTTGTCGAAGCCGTAGTATTCCCTGAGCTTCTGCAACTGAGCCCCGGATATCGCCATGCCCTGCCCCGCCGCCTGGCTGGACATGCCTGAGGCCGCATCCAGTTGCTGGGCCTCCATGATGGCCCGCTCCAGCGGACCGCCCGGCACCAGCCGGGTAACGGCAAAGACGATGATGGTGATGCCCAGCAAGGTGGGTACAACCAGCAATAATCGCCGAAGGAAATAATCGCGCATTTAGCGGCCAGCCCCGCGAAAACGCGGAGGCCGGGGGGGCCATAGCTGCATGGAGGCGTGCTCTCGCATTAGTTGATGCTCATACCGGGCTGATGGTGCCACAAAGCCCCCGGGGGCGAAAGCGTTGGCGCCCATCGCCCGGCCGGCAGACATCTGTGCTGGCCGCAGCTTCACTCTGCGTTGATTTCGGAGTAGTCTCACTACAGGCAGGGCTATTGAACAGGCAGGGATAATCCATGCAACACAGCACGCTACTGGACGAGGATTTTCCCTCCCGGGTTGAGGCCATCTTCCCCGATGGCGGCAGTGCCCGCCGCGCCGCAACCGCCCTCTGCCTGCGCTACGGGCTGGAATCCTCCCAGATCAGCTTCGTCAGCCTGGAACGGAACGAAGCCACCACCCACCGCAATCGCTTCACCTTCAACGCCAGTGGCCGCACCCTGCAGAAACGCCAGCTGATCCGCACCCTGATCGCCTTCGCCTGCATCGCCGCCGGCATTGTGCTCATGCACCTGCTGTACAGCAACGGGGTGATCTCCCGGGAACTGGCCGGGGCCCTGCTGGCCATCCCCATCGGCGCCGCGGTGGTGATTACGGTCATGGGTATGCTGTCCTGGCGGCCGGCAGGGGCCAGTTCCCGTACCCGCCCGCGGCACAGCGACGAGGTGGTGCTGGTGGTAAAACTGCACGATGTCAGCGAACAGTACGAGCTGCGGCGGGCACTGAAGGAGCTGGGGGCCGAGTCGGCGCCGGGCAATATCGCCGAAATCTCCTGATCTACAGCGCCGATCGCCTATCCGCCGAGTAGCGCGCGAGCCCCGCTTTCCGCTAGGGTATGAGCATGCCCACCACACATATCTCGGCCTTCAGGTCCCCCGCCTACCGGCACTACTTTCCCGCCGCCATATTTTCCACCCTGGGCAGCTGGATTCTGCGCTTCCTGCTGGGCTGGAGCGCCTGGGAACTGACCCACTCAGCCACCTGGGTGGGCGCGACCGCCGGTTTGATGCTGGCGCCGGCACTGCTGCTGTCGCCCTTGTTCGGGATTGTTTCCGACCGCATCAACCCGCGCAACGGGCTGCTGCTCACGATAGGCGCGCATGCGGCGCTGGCCTGCGCTGCCGGTGCCGCGGTGTACGCCGGGCTATTCCGCCTGCCGGTGCTGTTGACCATTGCCCTGGCACTGGGGGTCGCCACCTCCGCCCATACGCCGATCCGCCTGGCCCTGGTGCCGCTGCTGGTACCGAGGGAGTCCCTGCCCAGCGCCATTGGCTATTCCGCCATTGTGTTCAATACTTCACGCATTCTCGGCCCGGCCCTGGGAGCCTGGCTGCTGCATGCCGCCTCGCCCGCCGCTGCCTACATCAGCGGTGCGGCGCTTATGCTGGGCAGCCTGCCCTTCCTGGCATTTATACCCGGCCGGGTCGGCGAGCGCGGCAGCGCCGAAGGCGCCGGCTTTTTCCGGGAACTGGCCGATGGCCTCGACTACACCCGCGGCCACGGCCCCATCCGCCTGGTACTGGCGTTTACCCTGGTCAACGCGCTGCTGGGCAGGACTATCATCGAGTTGTTGCCCGCGGTATCGGGCCTGCTGCTCGCTGGCGATTCAGCGACCCTGGCCACCCTGACCGCCTGCGCCGGCGCCGGTTCCATCCTCGGCGGCCTGGTAGTCAGCCGCCAGGGCGGCAGTGAACCGAGGCTGTTCAAACTGATGAACAGCAGCCTCGCACTGGGGGCCCTGCTGGCGGCCATACTGGGCTGGTTTGACAATGTGCCGGCGGTCGCCGCCATTATCGCCGGCATCAGCCTGATCACCACCATTGCCGGCACCAGCAACCAGGCCCTGGCGCAGTTGCTGGTGGATGAGCCCTTTCGCGGCCGGGTGCTCAGCCTGTGGACCATGATCGCCATGGGCGCCCCGGCAGCGGGCGCCCTGCTCATGGGCGGGCTGGGGGATGTGTTTCCCCTCGCCCTGGTGCTGAGCGGGTTTGCCGGGTTGGCGCTTGCGGCGATAGCAGTTTTGTCCCGGCGACCTTTGGCCCGCGATGCCTAGCGATGGCTAAAAATTAGCCAAGCCTGGTTTTGTAGTCTACTTTCATCAGGGATTGCAACGCCACCCCGCGAGGTCGATATGAAAGCGCGCATAATGAAAACCCTGGGGTTCCTGGCCGCTACAATACTCGCCAGCCAGGTCGCCCGGGCACAGTGGGAGGGGGATGAAATATTCGCCGCCACCAATGACGCGAACTACGCCTGGCCGACCAGCACCGCCATCGTCGATTTCTCCCGGCCAGAGTTTGTGAACCAGCTGACGAATGTCACGATTGTGGCGGACTTCAGTGCAAACCAGCTGATTTTCAGCTACACAAACACCTCGCAAAACGTCAATATTACGCTGGATCCCATCAACTACATGTTCACCGGGCTGGACATCGGCGGCGACGGGATTACCGCGGTGACGCTGGTTGAATCCAGTTTTGCCCAACTCATCGAAACAGTGCATACCGCTGATTCGATCACGCTGAAAGTTCCCCAGCAGAACACCAATCCCGGGGACTCGTTTACAGCCGTTTTCCAGATATCACTACAAGATATTTCCGTCACCCCCGATGTGGAAGTCACTGTCTATGGAGAGGATTATGCCTTTGACTATGCGGACCTGGGCACCGCCAACACAGGATTCAGCATCAGCAACCCCGATCAGAACCTGCTGAATATCGTCTCCGCCTTCGAAGCGGACCTTGGCCTGCAGGGCGGCGAACTGGTCCAGCCCGGCTTTATGATCTTCGACGGCACCCTGCTGCTGGAAGTGGCCGCCCTCGACGCTCCCGCCGGCAGGGAAAACCTGGTTACGACCTACCGCATGAATGTTGATCCGCTGCTTCTTCGCGTTCTCGCTGAACCCCGCGAGGATTCCCGCTATGTCCGGGCGCTTGGCGCGCGCTACCTGCGCCAGGGGGTAGTCCGGACGGAAGACAGAGCGCTGGCCAGGGCCCGGGCCGCCAGGCTGTCTGACGCCCGCATTCTGCGTTATGTCGAGGACCAGGGGCGCTGGCTGCGCGCCGCCCGGGTGGCGGGGCGCGCTGACGGCCGCCGCGTTGAAGCCCGCTTTATGCCACGTATGGCACCCGACGGCATAGTCGGGCACTACGGCACTTTCGTACAGGACGACAACAGCGCCTATGTGTGGGCGGTGATGGACCGCAACAGCCGCTATACCGTTGGCCTCAATTCCGACGATGACAACGACGGGATTTTCAATCGCGATGACAACTGTCGCAATCACGCCAATCCCGACCAGGCGGATACTGACGGAGACGGCTTAGGCAATGCCTGCGACCCGGACGATGACAACGATGGCGTCGATGACGAGTTGGATAACTGCCCCCTAACTTACAACCCTGGCCAGGAAGACAAGGATGGTGATGGCGCCGGTGATGCCTGCGACTCCGACGCAGATGGTGATGGCGTTGCCGGCAATCTTGATCAATGCCCCGAAACATTGGGGGGCGCCGTGGTCGATGAGACCGGTTGTTCTATCACGGACAACTGCCCCTGCGCCAACTACTGGAAGAATCATGGCGCCTACGTGCGCTGCGTGGCCCATGCGTCAAACAATTTCCTCAAGGCGGGGCTCATTAGCGATGTGGAAAAAGACATGATTATGGAACAGGCCGGTTCCAGCAACTGCGGCAAGTAAGCACACTTTGTCGACTGCATCCCGTACCCTGGCGGCGCTCCTGCTGCCAGGGCTGCTCCATTTAGCCCAGGCCGATACTCCGAGAAAAGTACTGCTGCCAGACACCGGCGGCGAGATCAGGTCCGTCGCCATGAGCATTAACAGCGCTCGCCGTGCCGCGCTGCGCAATGCCGGGACGGTGAGCAGTCTGGTCAACGCCCTGCCCTCTTCCATTGCCATCGACATCCTGGTGAACGACCGGGCCGCGTTCACCGTGGTTGATGCAGAGGGCGGCAACAGGGTTAACTTTGTCGAACTGCCGGCAGACAACCCGATCACCATATGGCCCCAGGATCCTTTTCTTGTCCTGAGGTCCGATGATCCCAACCAGCCCGCCACCCTGCTGATGTCAAAGAGTTTTGAGCGCGCCGGCGACGCCAGCATGGCGCGCTATTTCGCCGAACAAAACGGCTTTGATATCCTCGGTTCCAGCCTGCACTTCGAGGGCGGTAATATCGTCTCTGACGAAAAGCACATCCTGATCGGTGCCAATACGATTCGCTTCAACGCGCTTGAGCGCGGGGTCCCGGACAACGATATCGGCCTCGCCTTCCAGGACGAGTTGGGGAAACCGGCGCTGGTGATAGGGCCATTCCCGCAGCCCGTGGCGCACATCGACATGATGATCACCCCGCTGGGGAATAGCCGGATAGCGCTGGCCGATGCCAGGCTGGGGCTGAAAATAGCCGAAGCCGCCCTGGCCGATGACCCCGACAGCGTCAGGGCATTTGAGGATCACTGCCGCGAGTTTTTTTTCGGCCACCCTGAGATCACCCACATAAAGCAGGTCAACGGCGATACTATCGAGCCGCCTGACCTGGAGGGGATGACCCGGGAGTTGCTGGCCCACAACCGCGACATCGCGCCGGTCCTCGACGGTATTGCCTCGGCACTGGCAAGTCTGGGCTACGAGATGTTACGAATTCCCTTTTACTTCGGCGGCCCGGAGTTACGCCCGCTAAACGGATCGGAAAACGAGGGATCTGTCGCCAGCTACCCCATGCTGACCTACAACAACGTGCTGCTGGAGTCCCGGGCCGGCGAATCGCGAGTGTACCTGCCTGAATATGGCTGGCCCGCGTTTGACGATGCCGCCCAGGCCGCATGGCGTGACGCGGGCTTCACTCCCTTCCCAGTGCAGGGTTTGACCACCAGCGCCATGTACGGTGGCGCCCTGCGCTGTACGGTGAAAGTGCTGGAGCGCGGCTGACCAGGTCAGGTCTCCCGGACAGAACCCCCGAGGTGTTCCGACCAGCCCACCCTGGTCTTGCCAAACCACCGGCGGCAAAGCTTGTCGATCTCGATGGCGACAAAGCTGGGCAGGAAACACAGCAGGATCAGGGGCCACCATTCTGCCGGGAATGGCGCGGTACGGAACAGGGCTGCCGCCGAGGGCACCAGGGTGGGAATAAAGCGAATCGCCACACTCAGCGCAATACCTGCCAACAGCCAGCGGTTGGAAAAGGGATTGAAGGTAAACGCGGAGGCGTACACCGAGCGAGCGGAGATCACGTAGCCAAAGTGGGCCAGCAGAATTGCCCAGAAAGCCGCGGTCTGGGCCTGGGTAAGCAGCAGTTCATTGACCGCGCCGTCGGCACCGATCGCGGCCTGGCCAAAGTGATAGTAAACCAGGAAGCCGGGGACAGAGATCGCCAGCCCCATCAGCAGCACCCGCTGTAAAAACAGGCCGTTGATGATATGCGCCTTCGGTTCCCGCGGCGGCACCTGCAACAGGCCCTTTTCCTTGGCCTCCATCATCAGCGGCATGGTCAACAGCACTGAGTCAAGCAGGTTGATCCACAATATCTGCACCGGCTCCAGCACGAAACGCTGGCCGAACAGGGGTATGAATGCAGCCGCCAGTATCGCGCCCATGATTAACAGGGCCTGGGCGGCATTGGTGGGCAGGGTATAGAGAATCGCCTTCTGCAGGTTGTTCCAGGCGTGACGACCCTCCTCCACTGCCGCCACTATGGTGGCGAAGTTATCGTCCGCCAGCACCATGTCCGCGGATTCCTTGGCCACCTCGGTCCCGCTGATGCCCATCGCAATGCCGATATCGGCGGCTTTCAGGGCCGGTGCGTCATTGACCCCATCGCCAGTCATGGCCACCACCAGGCCCTGGGCCTGCAGCGCCTCGGCAATGGCCTTCTTGTGTTCCGGCGCCACCCGGGCGAACACGGACACCGTTGCCGCCGCCTCGTGTAACTCGCTCTCGCCGAGATGACTGAGCTCGGCGCCGGTGAGTACCTGCCGGGCATCAATACCCAGTTGCTTCGCCACCGCCTGGGCGGTATCCGGGTGATCACCGGTAATCATGACTGTGCGAATTCCGGCGCCCTTGCAGTCGGCCACCGCCTCTATGGCCGAACGCCTGGGCGGGTCGATCATGCCCTGCAAACCCAGGAAAGACAGACCGGTGAGGTCCTCATGCCGCAGGTCGCGCTGGCCCGCCGGCAGCTCCTTGCTGGCAAACCCCAGGGTGCGCAGGGCATCCCCCGCGAACTGTTTTGCCGTCGCCAGGGCCCGAGCCGCATCAATCGGTTCGCGACTGCCGTCAACCGCGAGACTGCTACTGCACATGCCGATGACTACCTCGGGCGCTCCCTTCACCAGCACGCGCTGGACACCATCGCTCTCCACCAGCACCGCCATGTACTTGGCAGAAGAGTCGAAGGGAATCTCTTCCAGCCGCCGCAGGCCGTCAACCACCAGTTCCGCCTTGGCCCCGGAGATCCGCAGGGCCAGTTCCGTGGGATCCCCGGTACCCCCCTGGCCACTGAGATGGGCGTTGTTGCAATAAAAGCCGCATTCGAGCAGCCGCATCAGCGCCGGACGCTCCTGCGGCGGAACGGGCTGTTCCTCGACGAGGAACTGGCCTTCGATATCGTAGCCGGTACCGCTGACCCGGTAGGTTTCACCCCCGGCGCAGACCCGGCTCACGGTCATGCGGTTCTCGGTCAGGGTGCCGGTTTTATCCGAGCAGATCACCGAGGTCGCCCCCAGCGTCTCCGCGGCGGGTAATTTGCGGATCAGCGCCTTGCGCCCCGCCATCACCACTCCCGAGAGCGCAAGAATGGAGGTGACCAGGGCCGGCAGCATCTCCGGGATGGCCGCCACGACCAGCGATACCGCGCCCAGGAAACTGTAGGCTGTGTCGTAGCCCAGGTATACGCCAAAGGCGAAATTGCCGGCCCCTACCACCAGGATGGCGATAATCAGGGTATGGACAAACTCCTGCATTTTGCGCTGCAGGGGGGTCATCCCGCTGTCAGCCGCTTTCACCATGTCGGCGATGCGGCCGAACACGGTGTTGCTGCCGGTTTCCACCACAATAGCGCGGGCCGTTCCCTGGGTGAGGTAGGTGCCGGAGAAGCCCATGTTGGTCTGGTCACCGGGAACCAGGTCTTCCCCGGTAAGGGCGTCGACCTTCTTCTGTACCGGCACCGATTCTCCAGTGAGAGAGGATTCATCCACGTGGATATTGGCCACTTCGGAGAAGCGCACATCCGCTGGAATCTTGTCGCCGCCCTCCAGCACCACCAGATCCCCGGGCACCAGGTCACGGGCCGGGATACGCCGCTGGTCGCCGGCGCGCACTACCAGCGCCTCCTGGACCATCATGTTGCGCAGCGCATCCAGGGCGCCCTCGGCCTTGCCTTCCTGGACGAAACCGAGAACCGCGTTGAGCAGCACAACGCTGCTGATCACGATGGTATCCGGCAACATGTGGCTGCCGAGGGCGGTCAACACCCCCGTGACCAGGGCAGTGGCCAGCAGGATAATCACCATGGGATCATTGAACTGGCGCAGGAAGCGCAACCAGGCAGGCGTTTTCCTGAACGCTATTTCATTGGCGCCATACGCTTCCAGGCGCTCACTGGCCAGCTCTTGCGCCAGGCCCTGCGGGCCGGTGCCAAGCTCTTCCATGACGGCATCCGCCGGCAATCCATACCATGCCTTGTACATACCCTGCTCCCGGGATTCAGTCGTGCTCACAGACTATCCGATGCGCCCGCGACAACACAATTGCACCAGATCAAGGGAGCACACAATGCCAATAATATTACTCGGCCAGGAAGTCCTCCAGGAACCAGGCGGAAAACGCGTGGCGCCCTTCCAGCCCGGACTTGGCATAGATGGCCGATGCCTGCTGGCGAACGGTCTTCTCCCGGGTGTCGCGCAACACCGCAATCTCTTTGAAGCTGAGCCCCTTGAGCAGCAGCATGGCCACCTGTTGTTCACTCCTGGTCAGCCCCCAATCACTATACTGCTGCTGGATTACGGTCGCGTAGTGACTGCGCGCCCGGTGCATCTCGCCAGTCAGGTCCTGCACCTGCCGGTCGGCGCGCGCAAGGTCCGCGGCGAGTGAACCCAGTTCCCTGCTGCGCCGCCGCATCTCCACCAGCAGGTAGAAGAACGTGACTCCCGAGGCAATGACAATCATTGACTCCTCGATGATATGCCAGGGGGGGACACCCAGGGTGATATCGGTGGCCACATCCAGGGAGTTCAGGATCATGATCACCCCCAGCACAACAACAATCAGAATATCCTTCATTTTCTTTTATAAACAGCTAGTTACAGTCTATCGGGCAAGTGTACCACAGGCCTGTTGGGAACATTTGCCCGTTGTAGTACGGGTGCGGAAAAACTACAGTGGCAACAGTTCAGCAACAAAGTATTCCCCGTAATGTACCGAACACCGTGCCAGGTGCTGGCGCTGCTACTCTGCTCGCTTGTGCCCCTGAGCGGCCAGGCCAGCACGTCCGCCAGCGAACTGGGTCTCACTGATGCCGTGTGGGCTGCACTGGAGCGCAACAGCGTGGAAGCCACGCCGGCGCCATTCTCCTCTTCAGCCTGGCTGGCCGCGCTGCCCTCCCTGGAAATCAGCTACCTGCACAGTGAGGAGCGCCTGGGCAGCGACGAGACCGAGCTGGGCCTGAACCTGCCGCTGAAGTCACCCTACCTGCGGGAGCAGGATGCGATACTGCGCAGCCTGGACGAGAAGCTCTCTGCTGCTGATGCCGAACAACGCCGACTCTTTTTCTCCGGCCTGGTACGGGAGGCCGCCTGGTCTGCCCGTATCGCGGAAGTCAGGCTGGCACAGGCAGAACAGCGCAATCAGCTGCTGCAACAACTTCACCAGCGTGAGGAAGCTCTGCTCGAGGCACGTTCCACCAATCGCTACGGCTTGCTGCTGTTGCGCCAGGAACTGGTGGACGCGCAGTTACAGATCGCCGACCAACGTGCTGAGTTACGCCGTTGGCTGCAACAATTCCGTCAGCTGACCGGTCTCGCCAGCCTGCCAGCGGACCTGGAAGAACAGGCCCCGGACCCCTCTGCCGCCTGGCACGGGCATCCAATGCTGCGCCTGCTGGATATCGGCTGGCAGCAGCAACAGGCCCTGATCGCCGCCAGTTCCGAACGCTCGACCCCCTGGAACCTGCGCCTGGGCGCCAAGAAAATAGAAGTCGCGTCCTCGGACGAGACCCAGTATGGGCTTGCGATCGAGATTCCCCTGGGTTTCCTCGACTGGGCTGATGAGGCCAGCCGCAGCGACTGGCGCGAGGCCGCACGCAACTACGGCCGGGAACGTGACCAGTTACAAACTGCGCTCGAGCAACGCTGGCAGCGCTTGCAGCTGGATGCCGCGCATCTGCGGGACCGCCAGGCACTTCTGGAGGAGGCCGCCAGCATCAGCGGCGAACTCGAGACACAGGCAGAAGCCCTTGGATCACAGAATGAACTTGGCCGCGAGGTCTGGATCTCGCGGCTGATCGACAGTCTCGAGCGCCAGTCCGCGGCCGCCATCAACCGACTTTATATCGGCCAGAACCTGGCCATGAGCCGCCAGGCGGCGGGGATACCACTATGAGAGTCACTCTTTTACTGGCGCTGCTGGCCTGGACCTTACCGACGCTGGCCCAGAGCGTAGCCACGGCAAGTCTCGGCGCGCTGGAGCTGTCCTACGAACAGGTCAGTGCCGGTGATGGGTTCGCCGGGCTTCCCCTCGCGGCCGAGGTGACCTTTCGTCCGGGCGAAGCGATCAGCCTGGTAACGCTCGCCCGCATCCAGCGAATTAACTACCTGGTCGCCCCTGGCGAAAAAGTGACCCCAGGGCAATTAATTGCCGAGATGTCCGGCCCGGAGATCCACCACTTCCTGACCGAATACGAGGTAGTGGCCGAGCGCTACGAACGGGCCCGCCAACGATTCGACAGGAACCAGAAACTGTATCGCACCCAGGCGATCGACGAGGCCCGCTGGATCGAGATCAGCGACAGCTACTACGCCCTGCAACTGGAGTATGAACACCTGGGCCACTTCCGCGCCCTGTTGCGCCCGCAAGGAGAGGATCACGCGCCAATTTCGCTGGTAGCGCCCGCCGCTGGACGCCTTCAATACACACAGGGCCAGCCCGGTATCGCCCAGGGTGATGAACTGGCGTTGATTCTTCCACCGCAATCCCTGCGGCTGCGGGTAGCGGTACCCATCGCTGGCCGCCACGGCCTGGCCCGGCTGCATCACGGCGCCTGCGAATTGCCCGTGGAGAGCATCAGCAAAATCGCCGACGGATTTTTCCTGTGGGCCTGGAGCGCTCCCCTGGAAGCAGACTGTGAGCTGCTGCCCGGCGAGCAGCTTATGGTTACGCCCTACTACGCCATCGAGGGCTACGACATTCCGCGCCAGGCCCTGCTGCACTGGAACGACAGGGCCGCAGTCCTGCTGCGCAGGGATGAGCAGCTGCAACTGGTGCCAGTGGAGGTGCTGGGCAGCACACCGGCAGGGTACTATGTGCAGAGCGAGAGCGCGCTCGCCGGAAATGAAATTCTGATCACGTCGGTGAGTGCCGTCCAGGGTATACTGCTGGGACTGGGGGGCGAATAGTGCTCGACGCGATTATTCGGTTTTCTCTCACCCAGCGGGTTTTTGTTATTTTGCTGGCGGTGCTACTGGTTATTCTGGGTGCCCGCGCCTGGCTCAAGATCCCGATCGACGCCTTCCCCGATATCTCCCCCACCCAGGTAAAAATCATCCTCAAGGCGCCCGGCATGACGCCCGAAGAGATCGAACAGCAGGTCACCCGGCCTATCGAGACCGAGCTGCTGGGCATTCCCAACCAGCAAATGCTGCGTTCCACCACCAAGTATGCCATTACCGACATCACCCTGGACTTTGTCGACGGCACGGACATTTACTGGGCCCGGCAGCAGGTCAGTGAGCGCCTGGCCAATCTGTGGGACAGCCTGCCGGCGGAGCTGGACGGGGGCATCGCACCGATGAGCACACCGCTGAGCGAGATGCTCATGTTTACCCTGGAGAACCCGGCTCTCAGCCTGATGCAGCGCCGCGAGTTACTGGACTGGGAGGTGCGCCCGGCGCTGCGCGCGGTACCCGGGGTGGCTGATGTCAACGTGCTGGGCGGCTATGCCCGAACCTTCCAGATCACACCGCGTCCGGGACAAATGGCGGCTATAGGGATCGGGGTCGTCGAGCTGGAGGCCCTGCTGCAGGCCAACAACCTGAACAGCGGAGCAGGCCGCATCGTCGAGGGCAACGACACCTTGATCGTGCGCACGGAGGGCCGCCTCGACTCGATCGAATCCATTGGCGCGCTGGTGGTGGCTTCCCGAGACGGCATCGATTATCGCCTGGCGGACGTGGCCGAGGTAGGAATTGGCCATCTCGCCCGCTATGGCGCCGTGACCCGCAACAGCAAGGAGACGGCTGAGGCACTGGTCATTGCCCTCAAGGACAGCAATACCGCGCAGGTCGTCGCGGGCGTAAAAGCAAAGCTGGCAGAACTCGAGCCGACCCTGCCTCCCGGAACAGAACTGAATGTGTTCTATGATCGCTCCGTGCTGATAGCCACCGCGGTGGGCACCATTACCATCGCATTGCTGCAGGCGGTAGTACTGGTAATCGCCCTGCTCACCCTGTTCCTGGGGGACCTGCGCGCATCCCTGGTGGTGTCCCTGGCGCTGCCATTATCAGCACTGGCCACCTTCCTGTGGATGTCCGGTTTTGGTCTCTCCGCCAACCTGATGAGCCTGGGTGGCCTGGTGATCGCCATTGGCATGCTGGTGGATGCATCGGTGGTGGTGGTGGAGAATGTCGCCACACGGCTGGCGGACAAGCCGGGCCTGCCGCGCCTGCACCTGATCTACCGCGCCGCGAAGGACGTAGCCCCGCCGGTTGTTTCCGGCACGCTGATTGTCATTATCGTGTTCTCTCCCCTGCTGACCATGACCGGCCTGGAAGGCAAGCTGTTTACCCCGGTGGCGCTCACCATCGTGTTCGCCATGCTCTCCGCCCTCGCCCTGTCCCTGACAGTAATTCCGGTGCTGGCCTCGGTGCTCCTGGCTGCCGGCAGCGACAAAACACCGCGCTTTGTCCGCTATCTGCAGGGCGCCTACCACAATTCATTGCAGGTGGTACTGGATCGCCCCGCACCGCTGCTTGGCAGCCTGGTGCTGATGTTGCTCGCCAGCGCCAGCCTGTTCGCCTTTACTGGCAAGACCTTCATGCCAACCCTGGATGAAGGGGACATCATTGTGCAGCTGGAAAAGTCGCCCAGCATTTCCCTGGGGGCATCCGTCGCCCTGGACCGGCAGATCGAAACAGCACTGCTGCAGAGCATCCCCGAGATTCGTCAAATCGTCGCCCGTACCGGCTCGGACGAATTGGGACTGGATCCAATGGGACTGAACGAAACCGATATCTTCATGGAATTGCACCACAGCGCCGACTGGCAGGTCAGCTCCAAGGAGGAACTCATCTCACGCATGCGCGCGGTACTGGAACAATTCCCCGGCATCAACTTTGGCTTTACCCAACCTATCCAGATGCGCGTGTCAGAAATGCTCACGGGCTCCAGCGGTGACCTGGCCATAAAGATTTTCGGCAATGACATGAGCACGCTGGCTGAACTAACCGGCAAGGTGCAGAACGTACTCCAGGACACCCCCGGCGCAATCGATATCCAGGCGGCGGTTATCGAGGGAGGACAGTTTCTCAATATTCGCCTTAAACAGCAGTTCGCGACTCACCACGGTATGACTGTCGCCAATCTCGGCCGCCAGGTGCGAGCCCAGCTGGAGGGCACGGTGACCTCGGAAATCATTGAGGGCAAACGCCGGTTTCCGCTGCTGATTGCCAACCGCGGGACACCCGTGGATCCGGCGAGCAGCATCGCCGCGCTGAAACAGCAACCCATCAGCCTGCCCGATGGCGCGGTTGCCCCGCTGGGCGCTATCGCCGATATCAGCTTCCGGGAGGGCCCGCTGCTGATCGAACGGGAAAGAGGTAATCGCTTTGGCGTGATAACCAGCAACGTTACCGGGCGCGATATTGTCGGTCTGGTGGAGGAACTGCAGACGCGCATTGATGAGAAGATCAAACTGCCCACGGGATACGCTATTGAGTTCGGTGGCGAGTTCGAGAACCAGGCGCGGGCCACACGTAACCTGTTACTGGTGGTTCCTGCCGCGCTGTTGCTGATCCTGGTTATCCTGTTCGGTACATTTCGTTCCATGCCGCTTGCCGGGCTGATCCTGGCCAACGTTCCCTTTGCCATGATGGGCGGCATCGGCGCCCTGTTCGCCAGCGGCGAGTACCTGTCGGTGCCCGCGTCTGTCGGTTTCATTGCCCTGCTCGGTGTGGCAGTGCTCAATGGTGTAGTCATGGTGAGTCACTTCGAGCAATCGCGTTCGGTGATTCCCGACCACATGGACCGCGTATGCGGCGGCGCGGTCAAGCGCCTGAGACCGGTTCTGATGACGGCGACCACCGCCATGTTTGGCCTGTTGCCGCTGATTTTCGCCAGTGGACCCGGGGCGGAGACGCAGCGCCCGCTGGCTATTGTTGTCACCGGAGGGTTACTCACTTCCACCCTGACCACGCTATATGCCCTGCCGGTAGTCTATCTGTGGCTGCAAAGGAGGAACGGTTGAATATTCAAATTCTGGTTGCTGTAATTCCCGAAAATCTTCGCGATGATGTGGTCGACGCCCTGATAGAGATGCCCCAGATCAGCGGTTTTGGTATGCAGGTTATCGAGGGCTACAGCCGCGAGCACAGCCAGTACGACCTGCGCGAACAGGTTGCCGGACACCGCCGCATGTATCGACTGGAGGTAATGCATACCCAGGCGCAGGAAGCTGAATTACTGGACGCGCTGCAAAGCAGCTGCACGGCCAATCCGGTCCGCTACTGGATTACCCCGGTGCTGGGCTGGGGACACCTGCCCGGTCAGCGCCACGACCGGTAAGCGATGCCGCCATCCGCTGCCACCGACCGTCGCAAGCAGGTCATTTTGCCCCAGGTAGTGCTATAGTCAGCCCAGCAACGGATGGAATACTCTATGGCATCCTTTTTCACTGAGCTCAAGCGTCGCCACGTTTTCAGGGTGGCCGCGACTTATGTGGTAACAGCCTGGGTTGTGGCCCAGGCCGCGGAATTCCTGCTGGAGAATTTCACCGCACCGCACTGGATTCTGCAGGCGCTGGTCATTGTGCTCATCCTGGGCTTCCCCATTGCCGTCGTGCTGGCCTGGGCATTCGAACTGACCCCCGAGGGCGTGCAGCGCGACAGCGCCGACGAGGAACCACCGCTGCCCCAGCTCACCGCTATTGCCGCCGGACTGCCGGTAGAGTCTCCCGGCCCGTCGATCGCGGTCCTGCCCTTCGCCGATATGTCGCCGGACCATGACCAGGAATATTTTTCCGACGGCCTGACCGAGGAGTTGCTCAACCTGCTGGCCAAGGTGCCGGGGCTGCACGTGGCCTCACGCACATCTGCCTTTTCCTTCAAGGGCAAGCAGGAGGATATTCGCGACATCGCGGACAAGCTGCGTGTCAGGCATGTACTTGAGGGCAGCGTGCGCAAAGCCGGTGACCAGCTGCGCATTACCGTCCAGCTGATAAAGGCGCAGGACGGCTATCACCTGTGGTCGGAAAACTACAATCGCCCGATGGCGAATATTTTTACGATCCAGGATGAAATCGCCAGGGCGGTGGTGGAGTCCCTCAAGCCACAGCTGCTGGACGAAACCCCGGTAGCCCGGGAGACCAGTTCCGAGGCCTATAACCTCTACCTGCAGGCGCTGCACTGCAAGCGCCAGCGCACTCCTGACTCGCTCGACGAGGCCGTGCACTACCTGGAGCGCGCAGTGGACATCGATCCTGACTACGCGCCCGCGTGGGCACTGCTGTCCTCGGTGTACGCGCTGCGCGGCGGTTCGGCCCAGTCCGGCTGGGAGGAAGGCGTTGCCGCCAGCCGCAGGGCGCTTGAGCGCGCGCTGGAGCTGGATTCAAATCACGCCGTCGGCTGGATCAGTCGCAGTCAGTTGAAGAGCTATTACGAGTGGGACTGGCCGGGGGCGCATCGGGATCTGGAAAGAGCCAGGACGCTCGCGCCCAACTGCAGCGATGTATACGTGGCTGCAGCGCGCCTGGCGCGCAGCGAGGGTCGCCTGGCGGAGTCGATCGCGTTCTGTGACCGGGCCATTGCCCTCGATCCCCTTGAGCAGGATGCGCGCAGTGACCGGGCCCGCGCGCTCTACTACCTGGGCCGGCTGAATGAATCAGAGGTGGCTTTCAAGGAATTGATGGCCCTCAACCCCAATCACCACAACGCTTTCAGCTTTCTGTGCCGGATACAGGCGGCACGCGGCCAGGTGGACGAGGCCCTGCAGCAGCAGGCCAAAGTCGACACCCCGTTCTGGACCGACTTCAACTGGCTGTTGATTGCCTACAACCACCGCCGCAGCGAAGAATGCGAGGCCAAACTGGCCACTTTCATTGCGGCGAATGGCGAAGGCGGCGCGTTCCAGATCGCCGAGATCTTTGCCGCCGCCGGGGAAGCTGATGCCGCATTCGAGTGGCTGGATGCCTCGGTGAAAACGCGCGACCCCGGACTCACGGACGAACTGTTATCAACGGAAACGCTGCGCGGCCTGCACAAAGACGCCCGCTGGGAGCCGCTGGTAGAGAAGCTGGGTTTGCTGGAGGCTTACCGGGGCATGCCCGCCATGGATTCCTGGCCGGGTAAGGACTGACCGCGCAGCCGCCTCCATCAGCTGCGCATAAACTTGCTCTGCAGGATACGGAAGCGCGCGCTCACGAAGGCCAGGTCAGCCAGGCAGGCATTGCCGGCCGGGTTGAGGCCGGTGACGTGATAGTCGGAATAGGCGGCGGCGAAGTTGATCGGCATGCCATGCAGGTTGACCGCCACCGAGGCACCGGCGGCATGGTAGGCCTCTACCGCCCTGTCGATAAAGGCCTCGTCGGTGGAGTAAACGTGGGAGGTAATGGCGCCGCAGTCCCTGGCGTTGGCGGTGGCATCGGCCAGGCACTGGTCGGCCGAGTCGTTGGCGATGACGAAGGAAACCGGGCCAAACACTTCTTTGCGGTAGAGTTCACGATCCTCCGCCGTGGCCGCAATCACCAGCGGCGAAGCGGTACGCGCAGCGGGAAACTCCTCATAGTACAGCGGACCGGAGTCCCTGAGGATACGGTCGCCCGCCAGTTGCCGGTAGCGGTTCACGTTCTCGGTGACGGAGGGATCAAACAGGGTGCCGCAAAGCGTGGCCGCCCGCCGGGGCTCCGCCAGCCAGCCATCCACCGCCTCGCAAATCGCAGTCTGCACGGTCGCCAGCGGCACCCGCTCACCCGCCACCAGCACGCCCTCAGCGGGCAGGTGAATGTTCTGCACACTGGTACACATTTGCGCCGAGGCCTGGCACAGGGACTGGGCGATCGCCCGGGCAGTAGCCGCCAGGTCATCGGTCGACTCCAGTATCACCGAATTGCAGCCGGCGGTTTCGGTGTACACCTGCTTGCCGGGGCAGTTCTGTTCCAGGTAGCTGCCAAAACGGGGACTGCCGGTGAAATCGATAATCGCGGTATCCGGATGCTCCACCAGTTGCAGGGCGACCGGATTGTCCCGGGTGTCAGCCGCCATGGTCACCAGGTTCGGGTCGAAACCCGCCTCCGCCAGTACTTCCCGACAGACCCGCGCCACCATCGCCACCGGCAGGGTTGCCGCCGGATGCGGTTTCAGGATGACCGGGTTACCCGTTGCCAGCGAGGCGCACAGGGCCGGGTAGGTATTCCACAGGGGGAAGGTAGCGCAGCAAATGACCACGGAAACTCCCCGCGGTACCAGGCGGTAGCGCTTGTCGAGGCAGGCCGCGCCATCGCCGCCAAAGCTGCGCTCCCAGCGCGCGGTGGCCGGTACATCGGCCATCGCCTTGTGGGCATAGGCCAGGGCTTCCAGGCCCCGGTCCAGGGCATTGGCGCCGCTGCCGGCAAAGGCCATCACGTAGGACTGCCCGGAGGTGTGCATGGTGGCGTGGGCATTGGCAAACAACTGTTCGCCGCAACGCTGCAGGATTTCCAGGCACACACCGACCCGCTGCTCGGGGCTGGCCGCGCTCCACGCCGGCCGGCCGGCCGCTATGGCGGGAAACAGCGCCGCGGGATCGAGCTGCTCATAGCGCACCCCCAGCGCCTGCCCGGTGTAGGGCGACACCTCCTCGCCAACCCAGGCGTTGACGCCGGGCTGGGACAGGGCAAAGCGCTTGTCCAGCATGGCCTCGAACCCGGCGCGACCGGCGGCGGGCTTGTCCTCGCCGTGAATCCGGGTGCTGGGGCTTTCCGGCCAACCGCTCCAGGAATAGCGTTTGGCGCAGGCATCGAGGGCTTTATCGAGGAGGGGGCGGTGTTTGCAGAACCAGTCATTCATCGGGCTGTGATCCATTGAATCGCGGGAACAACACCATGCCACAGCATGGTCTTTTTATGCAAGCATTCGGCCCTGTCGGCGGATCAGGAGCCTGTCGATGACAGCTGGCCCAGACTGCGGATGGTGAAATCCACATCATTGGGGCGTATTTCCTCGCCACACTGATCGCATAACACCAGTCCCTGCAGCGCTTGCTCGCAGGGTTTGTGGGTTAAATCCATGGGCGGCCCGGCGCCGGTGGGGTCGCACCAGCGATCTCCCCACTGCAACAGGGTCAGGAACCAGGGAAACAGGTCCCAGCCCTTGTCGGTCAGGTGATATTCATGCCGCAGCGGGCGCTGCTGGTAGGGGCGCGTCTCAAAAATACCCTGGGCAACCAGGAAGCGCATGCGATCGGCAAGAATATTGGTCGCCACCGGCAACTCGCGATGGAACTCGTCAAAGCGATGCAGCTCGTGAAAGGCCAGCGCGATCACGTTGGCGGTCCAGCGGTCGCCCACCAGGTCCACCAGGTTGCGGTACACCTGGCGCTTGCTGGGCACATCGTCCACCGACACCGAGGAACGCCGGCGTACTTTCTTGTCGCGAACGTCGCGGCGGGCACCGGGTCCGGGGCGGTAACCGACCTCGCGGCCATCCACCGGCTCACGACAGGCGCTACAGGCCATCAACGGTACGAAGGATTTGCCGCAGTTCCGGTGCAGCAGCTGCACGGCCTGGATTTCCGGTGTGTCGAAGTAACGGTCCTCCCAGACAACGGCCATCAAGGCATTGTGGTAGAGGTCTACCGACTTGCGCGTCAGGTGATAGCTGGGATGGCGCGCGCCGCCCCGCCGCCGCAGGCAGTCATGGTCCTGCAACCACTTGAGGCGGTTGGACAGCACGCCGCGGGAAATCCCCGTTTCCTGCAGAAGGCCGCCGAAGGAGTTAATCCCCCAGAACACCTCCTGCAGTATCAACAGGCACCACTTGTCCCCTATCTGATCCAGCGCCCGGTTAATGGAGCTGGCGCGCGTCGTCAGTTCAGTCATACCACCACCCGGCTCAAGCTGGTGGCTGGTGCGGTCAAGGCCGGCAGCTTGTTCATGCCGGGCGACAGGGGACTCATGGTGGGCAGCATCCTCAGAAGTTCTTGGTCAATGTCACGCCGTAGGTACGGGGCGCCTTGTAGAACTCCGAGGTCACGCCGGTGGGGTCGACAATCTGGTTGGACAACACCAGTTCATCGGTCAGGTTCTTGCCCCACACATCCACCGTCAGGCTGGCGTCTTCACTGGCCCAACTGATGCTGGCATCGAGCAGGCCTTCCGCCTGCTGCTTCTCCACGTCGCGGTTCTGCGGCCCGAGGAAGTAATCGTCCTTCCAGCTGTAGGTGACACCGAAGTCCAGGGTCGAACCGCCTTGCATCGGCCAGCGGTAATTACCGCTGATGGTATAGGCCTGCTCCGGGGCAAAGGCGAGATAATTGCCGGACAGGTCGACTCCATTGGAGTTGATGAACTCGTCGTAACTGGCGTCGTTCCAGTTATAGCTGGCACTGATGCTCAGGTTTTCCGTGGGCAGGATATCGAAAGAGGCCTCTACCCCCTCCGAGGTCGCCTGGGCATTGAGCAGGGTCAGCAGGAACAGGCTGTTGAGTTCAAATACCTGCAGGTCTTCGTAGTCCATATCGAAGTAGGACAGGTTGAACTGCATGCGCTTGTCCCACCAGGTCGACTTCATGCCCACTTCCCGGTTTTTGACGAACTCAGGTTCTACCGGCTGCGCCGCGGTAGAGGGCAGGTTGGTCTGCGACTGGAAGGCACCACTCTTGTAGCCTTCCGAGTAGGTGGCGTAGAGCATCATGCCATCCCAGGGGTGCCATGCCAGCGACAGCTTCTGGGTAACCTTGGACCAGGAGTCGCTGGCCGAGACCGGCGCCGGAAACTCGGGCAGGATCAACGGTACGCCGGAGGGCGTGGTGTCCAGCAGATCGATGGCATTCTGGGTAATGTCTTTTTCATCTTCCGCCCAGCGCACGCCATAGGTCAGGGTAAACTGCTCGCTGATATGCCAGTCGGCCTGGCCATAGACCGCGACACTCTCCGTGGTGTTGTCCTGGGTGAACAGCACATCACCTGTGCCCGCCAGGCCGAGCCCCTGCAGCAGGGTGCTGTACTGGGTATAGAACTCTTCGTCGCGCTCCACGTCTTCTTTCATATAGAACGCACCCAGCAACCAGTTGAAGCGCTCGGTGCTGCCGGCCAGGCGGAATTCCTGCGACCACTGGGACGCTTCCTCATCGGAGGCATCGATGACGTTTTCCGGGCCGGTGAATGAGCCTGGAGGCAGGGGAACCCCCGGGGGTGAGGGTGCATCCAGGTCGATCAGCGGCAAGCCGGTGAGGTCATCCAGGATGTTGTAATCGCTGAAACGCCAGGCGGTGATAGAGGTCAGGGTGGCGAAGCTCATATCGTATTCGAAACGCGCCATCAGGCCGCCGCTCTCCCGCTCCTGGGTGGTATCGAACTGTGACGCACAGTTGCGCTCATCGGACTTGTAGCGGTCGGACATCGCCCCTTCCCAGAAGGGGCCCAGGCCGGCAATGGCATTGTCCAGGTTTTGAATGTGACGGCAGCTGCCGTTGGTCTCGGTATCGGCATAGTCAGCGCCCAGCAGCAATTCCGCGCTGTCGCCGATATCAAACAAAACCTGGCCGCGCACGCTCCAGCTCTCCACATCGCCCATGTCATCGCCGCTGTTGGCGGCGCCGATGCTCTTGCGGATCAGGGGGCTCTGGGAAAAATCACCCATGCTGGCAATCTCGTCGGCGGTGATCACGTTCTTGCCAAAACCGTCGCGCTCGCGCCAGGAGAACACCAGCTTGCCCGCCGTGTTGTCACCCAGCCCGCCGCTTGCCAGTCCCTGCAGGTGCAGGAGACCGTCGCTGCCTATCGAGCCGCGCACCCGCATTTCGCTCTCCTGCGAAGGGCGGCTGGTGACGATATTGACGGCGCCACCGTTGGTGTTCTTGCCGTACAGCGTGCCCTGGGGCCCGCGCAGGATTTCTATCCGCTCGAGGTCGAACAGGTCGAAGCCGATGCCGCCGGTGCGGCCTATATAGACCTCGTCGAGGAATACCCCGACCGCCGGGTCGGAGGCTGCCGAGTCGGAGCTGTTGCCGATGCCGCGGATATAAATGCGGGGTTCGCCCACGTTGAACTGATTAAAGGTCAAACCCGGGGTGCGGTAGGCGATGTCGTTCAGGCCCTCGACCTTACCGACCTCGATATTACTGCCGTCCAGGGAGGCCACGGACAGGGGCACGTCCTGGATACTCTGGCTGCGCTTTTCCGCGGTGACAATGACTTCTTCCAACTGCGGCTGCGCCTGCGCGGCCTGGCTAACGGCCAGGGCCAGCGGCAACACTGCGAGTGCGGGGAAATGGTTTTGTTTTTTCATTATTTGAGCCTCAAATTAACTAGTGTAAAACACGGCAGTTTGCAGTTTTGCGCCGGGGTTCCGGCGCACTTTCTTCAGCCACCGGGGTAAAGTTCTTCGCCTCGCGCCCAGGTGGCATGAAATCCGTAGGGAACCCGCTGCGGCATACGCACGCGCGCTACCGGGCCCTGCTCTATATCGGTGGCATCGAATACCAGGCAGTGCGACTGCCAGGTATTGCTGTCCGTGACCAGGGTGATGACGTAGCCGTCGTCTTCCGGGTCCGCGGCGGTGGCTCCGCGACGTGGAGCGTATACCGCCTCACTGCCGAACACCCCGGGGCCGTAGTCCCACTGCCAGCGCCGGCCGGTATCATTGTCGTACTTGACCAGACCGGTAAAGCGCAGGGTGTAGCCGCCCTCGTGATGCAGGGGGATGCGCTGGTGGTAAGCATAGCGGCTCTTGATGCCCATGTAGAGCGGATTCGTCTTGTTGAACTCGGTATTGAGGTCGTCGATGTCGCCCTCGCGAACCTCGCCGGTGCGCAGGTTGAAGGCCCAGCGATAGTTGTTGGCCTCCAGGCGCATATAGGCCAGCATCGAGGCCAGCTCTCCCTCGCCGGGCTGGGCGCCGGGCATTGGGTTGGTGGAACGGCAGCCATCCATAATCAGCCACTCGCCCTCTTCCCAGCAGTTGCTGGTATGGAGGATGTAGCCGGGTTCGCACTCGAACCAGCGCACCTCACTGCCCGCCCCGTGGCGTGGAATCACCCCGAAGCGGATAGGCATGTCGCGGTGAAAGGTCAGCACCCGGAAACCGTGCTGGCGCAGCACGTCCATGTCGTGAAAGAACGGCAGGTCGTGGAGGATGGTGTAATTGCGACTGACCCCGATATCGTGGGGCAGGCGCGGACCCGGCAGGTCAATGGCGACCTCGTGCAGCATCCGGCCGCTGGCGTCGGCGATGCCATAGGTCATGTAGGGAGGCTCGTTGCCATAATCGAAGAACAGCAGCTCGCCGGTGTGCGGGTCAACCTTGGAATGGGCAGACATGCGGCGCTTGTCCCGGCCCTGCAATTCAAAGTAGCCCCGGGTGCCCAGGTCGTGGGCGTCCATCCGGTAAGGGTGGCCGGCGTTGTACCACAGGCTCATCAGCGAGCCGTCGTAGAAAAACACGTCAGTATTGGAGGTATCCTTGATACCAAAGGGTGACAACTCGTAATCGAAGGGACCCATGACCCCCGGGGAAATCGAGCGCCCGTCGCGCAACTCGTTGTTGCGGGCCAGGGTGTCGACGTAGCGGTTACGGTAGCGGGCCCGGCCCTCATGAAAGTAGACGCCATGCATCATGCCGTCGCCGTCGAAGGGGTGATAACGGTTTTTCGGCTCAAAGCGCGGATTGGGACCATTGCGGAAATAGGCGCCGCACAAATCCAGGGGCAACTCCCCCTCTACCTGCAGGTCACCCGCATCCATCTCGGTGCTCACGGGCGCGTAGACGCCGTGGAGATAGGGATTGTCGTGACCATATATCCAGGGCTGGGTGTTGTCGAACTCGGTGACACCTCCGATACACTGCTCTACGGAGGGGTACTCGGTGATTTTTGTCAGGGGCTGCATATCGGTCTCTCCCATTGTTGACGGTTTGGCGGCCCGTTGCAAACGGACCTCAGGACGATTGGCCTGAATTTTTTATCTCACACTTGCGTAATAAGACCAAAGCATATAGTCTCTTTGTGAAAGTGACAAGTACAAATATTTACCTGGACCAGCCATGGACTACCCAAGCCTGTTTCTCGCCACCGCTGCACTCGCCCTCGCGGCAGTGCTGCTGCTGTGGCTGGTGAGCATTCCGCTGCGCGATGTGAGCATTATAGACATGGCGTTCGCCGGCATCCTGGCGGCCATCGGCATACTCGCCCTGTACCTGTCCGGGGTGCTTGCGCCGCTGCAGCTGATACTGGCGGCCATGGTATTACTGTGGGCCCTGCGGATGAGCTGGCACCTGCTGCGCCGCAACTGGGGTCACGGCGAGGACCCGCGCTACGCCCACCTGCGCAGCTGGGTGGACAACGACCGGGCCTTTATCTGGCTGAGCCTGCGCCAGGTTTTCCTGCTGCAGGGCGTGGTGATCTGGCTGGTCTCCCTGCCGCTGCAGGTGGGCATGCTGGCGCCGGCTGACACCCCGCCCGGCGCCCTGGCCTGGGCCGGCCTTGCCCTGTGGGCGCTGGGGCTGTGCTGTGAGAGTGTTGCCGACTGGCAGCTGAGCAAATTTCGCGCCGATCCCGCCCGCCGCGGCACGGTGCTGGACAGCGGGCTGTGGCGTTATTCGCGTCACCCCAACTATTTTGGCGAACTCTGCGTGTGGTGGGGCATTTACCTGGTGGCCTGCGAGGCGCCCTGGGGCTTCATTACCATCATCGGCCCCCTGGCCTACAGCCACCTGGTGGTCAATGTGACCGGCCAGCGCACCCTGGACAAGAAGATGGCGCGGGAGAAGCCCGCCTATCGCCAGTATATGGAAACAACCAGCGGGCTGATCCCCCTGCCGCCCCGCCGGCGCGGCGCATAAGTAAACAACCAAGGACAAGACCGATGACACCGACCGCCGACTTCTCCCTGTCGCAGCTGCGTATTCCCGCCTTCCAGGCGCCCATGTTCCTGCAATCAGGGCCCGACATGGTCATCGCCGCCTGCAAGGCGGGCATGGTGGGCAGCTTTCCCGCGCTTAACGCCCGCACTAGCGGGCAACTGGAGGAATGGCTGCAGCGCATTACCGGGGAACTGGACCCGGTGGTTGACGCGCCCTGGGCCATCAACCTGATGATGCATCGTTCCAATGCCCGCCGCGACGAGGACCTGGCGCTGGCGGTCAAATACCGCGCCCCCATCGTGATTTCCGCCCTGGGCAGCCCCCGGGATGCCGTTGAGGCGGTACACGGTTACGGCGGCAGCATTTACGCCGACGTGATTACCGTGTCCTTCGCCCGCAAGGCCATCGCCGCCGGTGTGGACGGGCTGGTGCTGGTGGCTGCCGGCGCCGGCGGTCATACGGGGCAGCTGTCGGGATTTGCCTTCGTTGAGGAGGTGCGCCGTTTCTGGGATGGCCCCATTGTGCTTGGCGGCGGTATTTCTTCCGGTCGCGCGGTGCGCGCAGCAGAAGTGCTCGGGGCCAACTATGCTTACCTCGGCACCCGCTTTATCGCCACCGAGGAGAGCCTGGCCGTGGATGAATACAAGCAGATGCTGCTCGCCGCCGGCGGCGAGGATATTATCTGCTCAGACGCGCTCACCGGGGTGAAAGCCAACTGGTTGCGCGGCAGCCTGGAACAGGCCGGTTACGATCCGCACAACATGCCCCAGGCCGGCGATATCGATATCACCGCTGCTGCCGGCGACAGCAAGCGTTGGCGCGATGTGTGGGCCGCGGGCCAGGGCGCTGGCGCGATTGATGACATCCTGCCGGTTGCCGACCTGGTCGAGCGTCTGGTCAACGAATACAAAGCAGCATTGGAGGCATAACAATATGAAAACCAGCTCACCTGAGCGTATCCGTGAACTCACGGAACAAGGGTTCTGGGGGCAGGACACTCTCCACAGCCTGCTGGATGACTGCGCCCGGTCCCGCCCCGATCAGCTGGCGGTTGCCGACCAGCCCAACAAGGCGGAGCTTTGCGGCTTCCCCGCAAGGCGGCTGGATTTCAGCAGCCTGCAGCACTACAGCAGCCGGCTGGCCAGCGAGTTGCTCGCCAACGGGGTCAGGGCAGACGATCGCCTGCTGGTGCAGTTGCCCAATATCAGCGAGCTGGTGGCACTGTATTATGCCTGCAGCCGCATCGGCGCCATTATCTCCCCGATACCGGTGCAGTACGGGGCCCACGAAATACAGCAGTTCGCCACCGCACTGAAGCCAGCGGCGTTTGTCAGCCTGGCGGATTTTCGCGGTGAGGACCTCTGCGCCCGCGCCAGCGGGGCGCTCGGGGATATACCGGTCTGGGTATTCGGGGAGGCAATTGGCGCCGGTGAGCCGGAGGACGCGTTTGACGCGGAAGCGCTGGCCGGCCACCAGGCGGCCAATCCCACCGATGCCAACGATATCGTTACCATGTGCTGGACCTCCGGCACCACCGGCACCCCCAAAGGTGTGCCCCGCTCCCACAACATGTGGATCGCTATCGCCCGCAACACCATGGAGGCCGGTGATTACCAGGCCGGTGAAATCCTGCTGGCCCCCTTTCCACTGATCAACATGGCCGCGATCGGCGGTTTCCTGTTCCCATCGGCGCTATTGGGAGCCAGCCTTGTATTGCACCATCCGATGGACCCGCCCCTGTACCTCAAGCAGCTGCAGGATGAAGGGGCCACTTTTACCATTGCCCCGCCCGCCCTGCTCAACCAGCTCGCCCACCAGCCCGCGCTGTGGCAACAGGGCGACTTCAGCGCGCTGCGCGCCTTTGGCTCGGGTTCTGTGCCCCTGTCGCCGGCGATGATCGCCACTGTGGAGGGCGAGTACGGCAAGAACATCATCAACTTTTACGGATCCAACGAGGGCATCAGCCTGTTCTCCACCCCGGACACCGCGCCGGAGCCGGAGTACCGGGCTGCCCTCTTCCCCCGCCTGGGGGTTGCCGGCATGCCCTGGCAGGGCCGGGCGCATGCCAGCACCGTGACCCGGGTCATCGACCCCGACAGCGGCGCGGAAATTACCGACCCCGGGGTCCCCGGCGAGCTGTGCATCAGCGGGCCCGCGGTGTTCGACGGCTACCTCGACCACGACGGCATTGACGTCTTCACGGCCGACGGCATGTTCCGCACCGGCGACCTGGTGGAGATTGCCGGCGACCCGCCCAACTACTACCGCATCGTGGGACGCTGCAAGGACATCATCAATCGCGGCGGGATGAAGATATCCCCCTCCGACCTGGACACCGTGCTCGAGGGTCACCCCGACCTGGCGGAAGTCGCGGTCTGCGCCTACGCCGACCCGATGATGGGAGAAAAGATCTGCGCCTGCGTGGTGCCCACCACGGACGCAGAGCCACCGACGGTGGAGTCACTCGGGCAGTGGCTGCTCGACCAGGGCGTGGCCCGCTTCAAACTGCCTGAACGCATCGAAATTCTCGCCGCCCTGCCGCGCAATCCCGTGGGCAAGGTAGTACGCGGCGACCTGCAAAAACTGATAGAAAAGGAATCATCCTCATGACTGGTATCTACATCCTGGGCGGCGCGCAAACCGACTTCGCCCGCAACTGGGCCCGGGAGGGCCTGGAAATCTACGACATGTTCCGCGAGGCGCTGACCGCGGGAATTGACAACGCCGGCATTGAACCGGAGCAGATCGAGGTCGGCCACGTGGGCAATTTCGTCGGCGACCTGTTTGCCCGGCAAGGGCAGATCAATGGCTTTTTCGCCGAAGTCTACCCGCAGCTGTGCGGAATTCCCACCTCCCGCCATGAGGCGGCCTGCGCCTCCGGCTCCATCGCCATACTGGCGGCCATGCGTGATATCGAGGCGGGACACTATGGCTGTGCCGCTGTACTCGGGCTGGAACTGATGCGCAACGTGAACGGCCAGACCGGCGCCGAGTACCTGGGGGCCGCCGCCTGGACCGGCCACGAGGCCACCGACTGCCAGTTCCCCTGGCCCGCCATGTTCGACCGCATCACCCGCGAGTACGAGACCCGCCACGGCATCGACGGTAACCACCTGCTGCAGATCGCTGAAAACAACTTCGCCAACGGCAAGCGCAATCCCTTCGCCCAGACCCGCGACTGGCAGTTCCCCCCGGGCTGTTTCAGTATCGATGACGATTTGAACCCGGTCATCGAGGGCCGGGTACGGAAGATGGACTGCGGCCAGATTACCGATGGCGCCGCCTGTATTATCCTTGCCGACGAGGCCACCGCCCGCGAGCACGCCCGTGCCCGCGGCCTGTCACTGGCCGACATTCCACGGATCAAGGGCTGGGGGCATTGCAGCGCCCCCATCTCGCTGGAACACAAGCTCAAGCTCAGTGCCGGCCAGCCGCTGCTGTTTCCCCACGTCCGCAATATGTTCAGTGACGCCCTGCAAAGGGCCGGATTCAAGGACGTTACCGACGTCGATGGCCTGGAAACCCACGACTGTTTCTCCATCACCGAGTATATGGCCATAGACCACAGCGGGCTGACTGCCCCGGGGGAAAGCTGGAAAGCGGTTGAGGAAGGCAGGATTACCACCACCGGTGATTTTCCCATTAACCCCAGCGGCGGCCTGATCGGCCTGGGACACCCGGTGGGCGCCACCGGCGTGCGCATGGCACTGGACTGTGCCCGCCAGGTGAGCGGCCGCGCCGGCGACTGCCAACTGGCCAACGCCCGCAACATGGCCACCTTCAACCTCGGTGGCAGCGCCACCACCTGTGCCAGCCTGGTAATCGGAGTCGACGCATGAAGAACGCTGTAATCTACGATGCGATACGCAGCCCGCGGGGCCGCGCCAAGGACACCGGCGGCCTGCACGAGCTGACCCCGCAGGCCCTGTTGCAGCAACTGTACCAGGCCCTCGGTGAACGCACCGGCCTGGATCCCGCCAGAGTCGGCGACGTCATTCTCGGCTGCGCCACCCAGCACGGTGAGCAGGCAGGCAATATCGCCAAGAATTCAACCCTCTACGCCGGCTGGCCTGCCAGCGTCCCGGGCATGACCATCAACCGCTACTGCTCCTCCGGCATCGACAGCGTCGCCCTGGCAGCGCTGAAGGTGCAGGCGGGCCAGGTCGACACGGCCATTGGCGGCGGCGTCGAAATGATGTCGCGGGTACCGATGCTGGCCGACGATGCCCGGGTGTTCAAGGACCCGGCCTACGCGGCCCGGTGCCAGATGCTGATGATGGGCAATGGTGCCGACCTGGTCGCCACCCTCTATGGCGTCAGCCGTGAACAGGCCGATGCCCTGGCCGCCAGCAGTCAACAACGGGCCGCCCATGCCCGCGAGGCCGGCTACTTCAGTTCCATCGTGCCAATCACCCGGGAGGACGGTAGCCAGTGCGCGCAGGATGAGTGTATTCGCCCCGAGACTACCGTTGCGGGACTCGCCGCCATGGAACCGGCTTTCGCCAAAGCCGGGGCCATGGGTGTGGACGACTACCAGCTGGCGCGGCACAGTGCGCTGTCTGCGGTTAACCATATCCACACCGCGGGCAACTCCCCGGCGATGGCCGACGGCGCCTCACTGGTGCTGGTGGCCGCCGAAGGCACCCTGGACGCCAGGCCACGGGCGCGTATTGTGGCCAGCAATACCGTGGCCGCCGATCCGACCCAGGTGCTCTCAGGCTGCGTGGAAGCGGTGCGCGCGCTGCTGGCACAGGAAAAGCTCAGTGCCGCCGATGTCGACCTGTTCGAGGTGCACGAGGCCTTCGCGGCGATCTCCGTCATGGGTATGCGGGAACTGGATATTGCCGAGGACCGGTACAACGTCAACGGCGGGGTGATCGCCCTGGGCCACCCCATGGGTGCCACCGGCGGGATGATGCTGGGCACCCTGCTGGACGAACTGGAGCGCCGGGACCTGCAGCGCGGTATTGTCTCTGCCGCCGGCGCCGCCGGCAGTGGCAGCGCCATCCTGATCGAGCGTCTAAACTAGGGCCTGTTCACACTACAACAACAGGGGCATTACCATGTTCCATCGCACCAGCCTGCTGGCGGCCAGCGCCCTGCTCGCCGCTTGCGCCCAGCAGCCCAATGCCCCGGGCGACAGCGCGGCAAACTGTGCGGCGCTGGCCGGCCAGAGCCCGGCAAACACCACAGTAAGCAGGGCGCACGAAATGCGCGACCACCAGCAGCTGCCGACCTTCTGTCAGCTGGAAGGGCAGATAGCCGACAAGATCGGTTTCGTCATGCGCCTGCCGGCAGCGGATTGGAACGGCAAATTCGTGGTCGCCGGCTGCGGCGGCTTTTGCGGCAGCCTGAACCCGGACAAGCCGGGCTACTCCAACAGCCTGAACGCCGCCCTCAGGGATGGCTATGCCGCTATCCAGACCGACAGCGGTCACCAGGCCCCCAGCTGGCAGACCGACTGGGCGCTGGATGATCCCCGGGCGCTGGAGCTGTATGCGGGGGCGTGGATGCCACTGGCCGTTGCCAGCGGCCAGGCCTTGGCCACAAGCTACTACGCCAGCGCTCCCCGGCGGACCTACTTTTCCGGCTGCTCCAACGGCGGCCGGCTGGGACTCTTCGCGGCACAGCGTTACCCGGAACTGTTCGACGGCATCGCCGCCGGGGACGGAATTTTCGACCTCAGCGGCAACGGCGGCATTCATGGGCTGTGGCTACTGCAAACCACCCGCAGGTCCGACGGCAGCGCGGTCATCAGCCGTGACAAGATCCCCCTGCTCAGCCAACACGTGATGCAGCGCTGCGACAGCCTGGACGGGGTTAGCGACAACATCGTGTCCCGCCCGGAGCTCTGTGATCCGGCACCGCAGGCCCTGCAATGCAGTGGTCAGGAGAACGGGCAATGCTTCACCCCCGAGGAGGTTCACGCGATCAAGCGCCTCTACCAGGGCGCCACTGTCGATGGCCAGCAGCTGTTCCCCGGGATCAACCCGGGTTCCGAGGCCTACTGGCCACTGTGGATTGTCGGCACTGATGACGACATGGCCTGGGGCGAACGCGCCGGGGAGGGATACCTGCGCCTGGCCTATGGCATCCCCGCCAGCGAAGCCTTTAAGCCCCACGACTATGTGCTGGCCGAGGCCCTGGAACCCATCCTCTCCCTGGCGCCCATCGTCGATGCCACCGAACCCAACCTCGACGCGCTGGCTGCGGCCAATACCCGCCTGTTCTACTACCAGGGCCTCGCCGACCCGCTGATTATTCCCGGGCGGGCCAGCGAGTACTTCCAGCAGGTGCAGGCGGCATCAGCGCCACAAACCCTTGCGGAGAACCTGCGTTTCGTCGATGTCCCCGGTTTCGGCCACTGCTGGGAGCGCACCGGCCTGAGCGCCGATGAATTCAACCCGGTAGCGATCATCGACCGCTGGGTGGAACAGGGGCACGCCCCGGACGCCGTGCGGGCCCTGCAACGCAATGCCGATGGCGAGGTAGTGCGCAGCCGCACGCTCTGTGCCCTGCCCGCCCGGTCAGTGTACCGGGGCGGCGACCCCGACAAGGCGGAAAGCTTTCACTGCGAGCTACCCTGAGCGCCGGACTTCAGCGCCGGCACGGCACCGCCCGTGGCGCGCAGCTGCAGCATTTGCTGCATCTGCTGCATCATCCGGTCGATGGTGAAGCTGGCTGTGGCCTGGCGCGGCGGGAACTCGCGGAAGCTCATCAGGAACTTGCCCACCTCCTGCTGGGTCGGCACGAACAGCCAGAGCTGGTCGGCAAAGAAGCGTGAGTACAGGCCCGACTCCAGTGATTCCTCGTAGGGATCCGAGCGCAGGTTGATCACGCGGGGAAAATTCAGCGCTTCCCGAGGCCCGCCCCAGCCATCCCAGGCCACCGCGAAATGGATTTTCCAGTCATTCCAGCGCATGGCATTGAAGTTGGCGTTGTCGTCAAAGTAGTAAATATTGGAGCGCTGTCCCGGGCCCTTGCCGGCCAGCAGTTCGCTCTGGTCGAAGCCGTCGATGTGAACACGGAAGGTCTTGTCGCCAGCGCGATGTCCCTGCTTCAGCTTGGCAACCACATCAGTTTCCCCGGCGGCGGCGAGCAGGGTCGGAAACCAGTCCTGGTGGGAGAAGATATCGTTGATCACCCGCCCGGGCTCGACCACTCCCGGCCAGCGGATCATTGCCGGCACCCGGAAGCCACCCTCCCAGGTGGAGCCCTTTTCACCGCGGAAGGGCTCGGCGCCGCCGTCGGGATAGGTGTTGGTCTGGGAGCCGTTGTCGGTGCTGTAGACCACAATGGTATTGTCAGTGATCCCCAGGTCGTCCAGTTTGTCGAGCAGCTGGCCCACATGGTGATCGTGCTCCATCAGGCCATCGGCGTAGAGTCCGTGACCGGAGGCACCCAGCCACTTTGGCGCCAGCCGGGTCCAGACATGCATACGGGTTGAATTGAACCAGACGAAGAACGGCTTGCCGTCGCTGTGGGACTTGTCGATGAACTTCAGCGCGGCGTCGGTAAATTCCTGGTCGACGGATTCCATACGCTTGCGGGTAAGGGGGCCGGTGTCCTCGATCCTGCCATCGGCATGGGAACGGATGACACCGCGGGGCGCGAAGCGCTGGTGGAAGGCCGGGTCCTTGGGGTAGAAGTAGGTCTCCGGCTCCTCCTCCGCGTTGAGGTGATAGAGATTGCCGAAAAACTCGTCGAAGCCGTGATTAGTAGGCAGGAACTCATCCTTGTCGCCGAGGTGGTTCTTGCCGAACTGGGCGGTGGAATAACCGTGCGGTTTGAGCATTTCCGCGATGGTCGGGTCTTCCCCGCGCAGACCAATATCCGCCCCCGGGAGACCCACTTTCAACAGCCCGGTGCGCAGCGGATGCTGGCCAGTGATAAAGGCAGAGCGCCCGGCGGTGCAGCTTTGCTCACCGTAGTAATCGGTAAACATAGCGCCCTCGTTGGCGATGCGGTCGATATTGGGGGTGCTGCCACCGAGCATACCCCGGTGATAGGCACTCAGGTTGGACCAGCCGATATCGTCCCCCCAGATCACCAGGATATTGGGCTTGTCGGTTCTGGCCTGGGCCGCCATTGCCGCCATGCACAGCAGCGGCACAAGCAATGCGCGCAGTAAACGTCCAGCATTCATGGGTTCTCTCCTCGAGCAGGTGTTTATTAGTGAAGCATACAGCTTACCGCCTGGACAGCAGGTTTGAATAACGCACCTGGCCAGCTATCTGGACTAATCGGCTGCTTCGCACTTCATCGCACACCGGGCTTGTGCGACCCGCGCCGGTGCAGGTCCCGGCCCGGGTTTATGACCAGCGCCGAGCCCCGGCCAGCCCCGCAAGCAGCAACGCCAGCAGCACCAGTCCCAGAACGGGCACGCTGGGTATCCGCTGCGGCCCGTCACTGGTAACAACCCTCAGCTCCGCGTTCGCCGGCCCGGGGTTATTACCGCCGTCCGTGCGCAGGCCGCCGACGGGAATGGTGTTGAGGTAGCTGCCGGCCACTTCCGAGGTAACATTCACGGTGATGGTACAACTGCTGGCGGCAGGTAGGGTTGAGCCCTCGGTGTAGGTGAGCGTGTTACCGCCCGGGCTGGCCAGACTCGTGCCCGGACAACTCCCCGCGGTACCCGGTGAGTCTGCCACCACCACCTGGGCCGGCAAGGTGTCCACCAGAGAGGCAGTCAAGGTGAGCGGCGAGGGATTGTCATTGTGCAGCGTTACCGTCAGTGTGGAAATTGCCCCGCTGACAATGACATCCGGGGCGAAACTCTTGCTGATCGCGGGCGCCACCGGGGCCGCGCTGACACCGGTGAGGCCGCTATCCCGGTTGTTGGCAACCAGGCTCTCCAGCCGGTCCACCGAAATCAGCGAAGACACCGGCACTTGTCCGGATGGCGGTGCCGCGTAGTTGAAAAGCACGGTGAACTGCTGGCCACCCACCAGCATCGCTGGCAGGTTGCTGAAGGTTACGGTGCCCGCACTACAGACGCCGCTTGCCGCGGCATTGCCGGGGAAACTGAAGGTCAGCGCCGCGGGGCAGCCATTGGCGAAGGTCATGCTGTAGACCACGCCGCTGCCAGAGTCGACAGTGCCGGCATTCTGGTATAACACTTCACCAAAAACCGTCTCCTCCGGCTGGGCCGTAGCCGGCACGGCAATACCCGTGGCGAGGTCGACTTCGGTAGCGGCGGGAATAATGGTCAGCGCACTCTGCTCCGGCGCGGTGCTCTGGAAGGTCCAGGTGTCCAGGGCTTTGTTGTTACCAAAGTGATCCGGGGTGGGCACGGTATTGCGATCCCACTGGCGGTAGTAGCGCGGCGAAAAAGCGGTGGTGACCGTCGACACAGCGGGGTCCGAGGAATCTATCCCCAACAGTGAGAAGAATGGATCGGGCGCATCAATGGACCCACCCCCTCCGCCGACTGGCAAGGGCGCCCCCGGTGTACCCACCATGTCGCCGCCGCGAGTCAGGTAACCGCGATCGTCAAAGTACACGATAGTTCGACCTGCCGCAGGGCCGTTCAGCCGCGTGATTACCGGGCCACCGAAATCATTGCGCTCGACATCGATCAGCGGGAAGTGCGATTCGCCGTTGCGGCCGGTCAGACGGAAATCATAGGGACCGCCCACCGGGAAGTCGTTGCCGGCATTGTCCTTGCCATCCCAGGTGACCCGGTGACTGCCGGTGGCAACCAGCCCGGTCAGGGTGCGGTTCTCCGCTTTCGCCGGATCAAAGTCCACGCCGTCCCGGCTGAGGACAATCTGGTAGGAGATGGTATTGGCAGAACTGAAGCTAAACGTTCCTCCCGCACCCAGCGTTGTCTCCGCGCCGGCGGTAGTGCCTTCGAACAGCAGATTGGAGATCGCCGGCAGTACGGGGTTCAGGGGTATACCGAGCGCGGCGAGCACCTTTTCGACTTCGGCGTTATTCGCTGCAGCCGGATCAATATCACTTAAAAATATCGGGAACTGCGGGTTCTGGGCAATAACCCCCGCAGGCAAGCCTGACGCATCGAGGAGGGTATCCTTGTACAGCGGCTGTCCCTGATCAAGGAATCCCGAGGTGTTGCCGTAAAACACATGGTTGGCTGGTGACACCCCCTTGAAGTCCTGCTGGTAGCGGTAGCCATCCGTGGTCGCGTAGTACAGCGTGAAATACAATCTCTCGTTGGTCCCAAAGCGGTTATTGGCGCCCGTCCACTTGTAGGTGAATACACGGCCATTGATATCAGTTGTATCACTGGCAGTGGCGCGTACAGATACGTCCCAAACCGAGACTACCTGGTCACCAATATTGGGATCTGATGGATCGGGGTTGGTAACACTGGTGGACGAGGTGATATCAGTACCCGACCAGTCTTCAAACCAGACCCCATAAATGCCATTCACCGGGGCACGATAGGCACAGGGTTTCCAGCCATCGTTGACAGTCACACTGTTGTCGGCACTGTTCGGCCCGGCCAGTTCAGCGGCCCGGGCGTTGCCACCAGAGCTGGCGCCATTGGGGCCGATCAGGCCCTCAATCCCGTTCGCCGCAATGCCGTCGTCAAAGAAGTGTGGTCCTGCCCCGGTCGGCATCCCTGCACCGCCGGGGTCCAGACCCGATTCGCAGGAGAACGCCACGTCGAGGTCTGGCTCCTTGTTGGGCCAGGCAATTTCGACGCCGGGGGTGCCGAAATTTTGTGGGTTATAAAGGCGAATATCCCGGTCTCCCCGACCGGAGCTATCGGCATCGATGCGATTGCGTGATCCCAGCAGAATATATTCACCGGCCTCGGCGTAGACATAGATGAAGTGCGTATCGGGAATAGCGTCGAAGTACTGATCATCGGGGTCAACCCGCAGCGCAGCCCGGGTTCGACCGTCCAGGCTCTCGTAACCGGCGGGATAGAGGTTCCGGCTGCCTTCTGCCTGCATGGGACCTGACTGGAGAAGCACGACCGCGATCAGTGGAGTGATAGCCGCACAAAATCGGCGATTAGCATCGCTCATTTTTTCGTCCTTGAATTACCGCTCAGAATGTCGATGCCGGCGATTTTTGCCGTGCATACGAATCAGCGGGGAATGCTCGCAAATACCCCGGCAATTAGCAACTCACTCCCCGGAATTCTTGAAGTTTGCACAATGTCCCGCTGCGCAAACTCTCGCTGACACTGCCGGCGCGAGCACCAGATACGTAGCCGGCGTGGCTTTATCTTCGGGCCCCGGCATGTTAACTTTTAGCAACTTTCATAACAATACTATCACCGCTGGCGGCAACGGATAACAATATGCTCAGAGATGCACTGCGCCTGCAGCTGGATGTAGGCCTGACCATGGCCGAACTGGGCTGGAACCTGGCCAGCTGGCGCACTCTCGACCGGGTCAGCGCCACCGGCGATGGCCACCAGCCGGTGATACTGATTCCCGGTTTCACTGCCTCCGAAAACAGCCTGGGCCTGCTGCGCCGTTTCCTCAATCGCAACGGTTTCAACGCCGAGGGCTGGGGCCTGGGGGCGAATATCGGCCCCGGTCCCGATGGTTTTGATGCCTACGTGGCGCAGCAGGCCGCGGCACTGCGCGATCGCGTCAAGCGCCTGGCCGACCACCACGGGCGGGGGGTGGCACTGATCGGCCACAGCCTGGGCGGTGTGTGCGCGCGCGAACTGGCCCTGCGCTTGATGCCGGATATCGACCGGGTGATCACCCTCGGCGCGCCGACTTTTCCCGCCGACAGCCTGCCCCGTCACAATGCGGTCCTGCGCATGATTGGCGAGCGTAGTTCCGGCGTACCGCTGGACCAGGTATTTACCGATGCCGGCACCGCCCACTGGCCAAGCGGGGAACCGCCGATTCCCATGGTGGCGATTGTCAGCCCCATCGACGCCGCAGTCAGTGAGCCGGATGCGCTGATACCGCTGGCCACCGTGGGACTGACCCGGCCACCGGCCATCAGGGAGAACGTGCGAATACTGGCATCGCACGGCGGGATGGGCGTAAATCCGCGCACCCTGCTGGCAGTGGCTGACCGCCTGTGCGCCGATCCCGCCGCCTGGCAGCCCTTCGATCAGCGTCGCTTGCGCGCCTTGCTGCCCTTTCGTCGCGGGCGCAGCGCAGCCAGCAGTTCGTCAAAGGACGCCTGCATGCACTCGGCGAACAACCCCGGGTCGGGCATGATATCGCGACAGGAAGTGGCGCAAAGGAACATCTTGCCGTTATAGCTGTGGGCGGAAATTATCAGGCCGACCCCGTCCAGCAGCGGCCCGCAGCCCCAGGTGGCCAGCAACTCGGCGCCGCACTGGTACAGCGGTACCTGTGGCCCTGGGACATTGGTAATCACGCAATTGAACAGCGGCTTGCTGCGGTGCATCAGCCCGGTGGCGGAGATCAGCCGGCTGGCCATGGTCAGGGTGGTGGCCGGCAAATGGTGGTTGATGTCGGTCATGCGCCGCGCGCTGACCGCTTTCTCGGTGGTTTTCTCCGCGGCCGTCAGGTCGCGAATCTGCTCCAGGCGCTGGACTGGATCGTCGACATGAGTCTGCAGGGGAATGGACATGGATGACACCACGTTGCCCGTCAGGTCACGGTCCTTCTCGGTACGGGTGTTGATCGGCACACCGGCCACCAGGGGTTCCTCGGGCAGCTCATCCACAGCCAGCAGGTAACGGCGCAGGGCGCCCGCGCAGGTGGCCAGCACCACGTCATTGATGGTGACCCCGGTCACCGCCTGGCGGATGGTCTTGAAGTCCGCCAGTTCCAGCATCTGCCCGGTGAACACCCGGTGGGCCGAGACCGGCTGGTTGAACGGCGTTCTGGGCACGGGCCGCTTGGGCGCCTCTGCCCGCTCTTCTTCCGGTTCCTTGCGTCGTGGCAGCCAGTCGAAGCCGGGGCGCGTGCGCGCCAGCACCGAGGCCAGGTGAAAGGGCAGCCGCACATTGTTGATCCCCGAGCGTTTCAGCAGTTCCACGGTCGATGGCGGCTCGTCCGCCTGGCTGGCCTGCTGCTTGTGCCTCACCGGCTTCGGACTCAGGTCATGCAGTCCACTGACGATCTCCACGCCCGATGCGCCGTCGATGGCCGCGTGATGGTACTTGGAGAGAGTCGCGAAGCTGCCCGGCGGTATGCCCTCGATATTGTCCAGGCCCTCAATGATGTACATCTCCCAGGGAGGCCGGGACATGTCCAGGCCCTGGGAGTGCAGGCGCGAGGTGAGAATACACAGCTGGCGCCAGTCTCGCGGTGCGGGCAGGGCGATATGCCGCACGTGGAATTCCAGGTCAAAATCGGGATCGTCCACCCAGTAGGGATAGTCCAGGTCCATGGGCACGTGCAGCAGCTTCTGGGTGAACACCTTGGAACTACCCAGGCGGCTCTCGATGTGCGCCATTAACTGCTTATAGGTGACCTTCTTCCCCGGCGCAGTACTCGGGTCATAGATATACAGTGAAGTCAGGTGCAGGGGCGTGGCACGTTTCTCCATGAAGATAAATGTTGCATCCTGTCCGCTGAGTTGCCTCATCACCCTGTCCCCTTTTCACTGGCAGGCCCTATTATGCCTGTTCTTGCCCCGCTGCTACAGCGAGTTGCTGCTATGGCCCCCGTCAACGGTGACGGTGGAACCGGTCATGTACCGGGAGGCGTCCGCGGCCAGCAACAACAGCGCGCCGTCGAGATCGCCCATTTCCCCTACCCGTCCCATCGGCACCTGTCGCTGCAAGCGTTCCAGGGCGGCGGGATTGTCCTTCAAATCACTGAGGTCACTGGGAATGTAGCCCGGCAACAGGGCATTGACCCGGATACGGTAGCGCGCCAGCTCCAGTGACATCCCGCGGGTGAGGTGAATCACCGCCGCCTTGGTGGCACCGTAGGCGGCTGCCATGTTCCCCGGGCGCAGGCCAAGGATGGAGCCGATATTGATGATCGAGCCGGGCCGCTCCTCATCCCGCATCCGTTGGGCCGCATGACGGGCAACGCTGGCCAGCCCAATCACATTGGTATCCAGCTGTCGCCGCCAGTCCTCCTCGTCGGTGTCGAGAAAGGCTTTTACCACCGAGATGCCGGCATTGTTGACCAGCACGTCCAGCGGCGCCACCTCGCGCTCGATGCGGTCCAGGGCAGTCGCGATACTCTGCTGGTCGCAGACATCAATAGCCACGGCATGGGCAAGACCACCCCTGCCAGTGATGGCCGCCACCTGCTCGGCCAGCCGGTCCTCGCGCCGGGCGGCCAGCACCACACGGGCTCCCGCGGCAGCGGCGACATCGGCAAAGTGGGCACCCAGCCCCCCCGAGGCCCCGGTCACCAGGACACATTTTCCACTCAAATCAAAAATCGAATGCTCGCTCATTTGCTGGTACTCCTCTCGCTGGGGTCATTGTCGCTGCCTGCGGATTATCCCACGCTTTGCTGGCGGCAAATACTGGCCTGGCTGCAATTTCCAGCCCGGCGAGCGTCGTCGTTGAGCCGCTGATCCCGCGTTCCGCCAGCGGGTCACGGCTATTACACGGGTTTGTAGAACACACGCGGATTACGTATGTTGGGCATCCATTTCCCAAATCCACACGGCCTGGACTGGTTTGCCATGACAATCACCTTCAAACAGCTCGTTTTGCTCCTGTTTTCATCCCTGGCGCTGAGCCCTGCCCTGGCCGCAGGTGACAGCCAACCCGCCGGGCACTACGAAACGGTGTTCGCGGATTTGGCGATGCACTGCATGCACCAGCAATTCCCCAACGTGATCAAACACAAGATGAATACTGCCGCCGATGTGAAAACGCCCAGGGAACTGTACCCGGCATTCTACGGCTGCTACGACTGGCACTCCTCCGTGCACGGCCACTGGCTCCTGGTGCGGATGCTCAATACCGCCCCCGACAAGGTTGACACAAACCTCATCAAGTCCAGGCTCGGCCAGAGCTTCAGGCCTGAAAACCTGGAGGCCGAATTGCAGTCTTATACGCGGGAAGGTAATCGTACCTTCGAGCGCCCTTACGGACTTGCCTGGTACCTGCAATTAACGACCGAATTGAGAGAGGCGAGTTTTTCCCAGGCAAAAACCTGGCTGCAAACCCTGCAGCCACTGGAGTCCGCTATTGTTGCCGCCATGACGGACTGGCTGCACAAGCTGGCTTACCCGATTCGCACCGGCGAGCACAGCCAGACCGCATTTGCCTTCGGCCTGATGCTGGACTGGAGCCGCCACAGTGGCAATACCGACTTTGAACAGTTGCTGACACGCCGGGTAAGGGACTACTACCTCGAGGACCGCGATTGCCCCATTGCCTATGAACCCTCCGGCCAGGACTTTCTGTCGCCCTGCCTGGCTGAAGCTGACCTGATGCGCAGGGTGCTCCCTGCTGATGAATTCCGCGACTGGCTGACGGATTTTTTTCCGCGGTTACACAGGGGCGATGAAAGCTGGATTACGCCGGCCACCGTTAGTGATAAATCCGACGGCAAGCTGGCCCACCTGGACGGCTTGAACCTGAGCCGGGCCTGGATGCTGGAGGGCATCATCAGCGCGCTTGACGACAACGATCCCCGGGTGGCCTTACTGGAGAGCAACCTCAAGGCCCACAGGAAAGCAGGACTTGATGCAGTCATCGGTGACATGCACTACATGGGCTCCCACTGGCTGGGCAGCTTCGCCGCCTACCTGGAAACCCGGCGCGGCATCGCACTATAGCCGGCGGAAAAAAACATCAGGACCCGGATGACTCCAGCTGCGCCAGCAAGGCGGCGAACTCGGGGGACTGACGCACACTGTCGTAAAATGGCAGCCAGGGTTCCATGAAAGGCATTACCAGGCTGGCTTCCGCCAGGCCCACGCCAATACATTGTGCCGCTGCCGCGGCATCAGCCGCCATACCGAGCACCCGACAGGCATCGTGCCGGCGGTTCATTCGCTCAGCCCGGTCCACCGGGGTGTTGTGTTCCCAGCGCTGTATCCATTGCCTGGCGGCTGCGGCGTCCCTCTCCGCAATCGCGATCAGGGCCAATGACAAATAGAGCGGGGAGCGGTGATAAGGTTTCACTGTCTCCAGGCTGGTCGCCAACTGCTGCTTCCAGTCCGGCAAGCGATGTGTCAGCGCTGTGCTGTCCCCGGTCAGCCATACGGTATACAACCAGCGGCGAGCACTACCGGAATCGGGTGCCGGCAGATCGGCCTCATCGGGGAGACTCAATACCGCCAGCGCGCGAGCGTAGTCACGATTGGCCACGTACTCATTCCAGCCACAGTCGGCCTCCCGATAGCGCTGGCAGAGCTGATCTACACCGGCCTGAAATCTGCCCATATCCCTGTCCCGGCTATAACGCTGCAGCAAGCGCGTGTGGCCGATTCTAAAGCTCTGCAGGCCGCTGGCAGTGCTCTCTGTCCAGGCCTCCCTGTAACGGTGAGTGACTAACAGTGCCAGCAGCAGCTCGTCGGTACGCTCCGGGTCTCTCGGGTCCAGCCGCCGGGTTTCATAGCGGGTGCTGACGTAGGCGTCAAAATCACCCTGGCGACGCTCGACCCAGGACTTCATCTGCAGCGCCCAGATGTTACTCGGGCTCAACTGCAGCGCCTGGCTGAGTATATCGTGGGCGCGGTCGAAGTCCCTGAGGGTGTAATAGACATAGGCTGCCTGGCCGATCAGGTGATCGGCGGATCCGGGCGCCACGCGCTGCAGTTGCTCCAGCACCTGTTCCGCGCGCCGGGTCAGCTCGGGCTGCTTGCCCTGGAAATTCGCGAATGCCAGCGTGCTGGCCAGCTCCGCCAGCGCCCGGCTAAAGGTCGGATCCAGCGCAACCGCTTCCTCCAGTGCCTCGATGTACTGCGGCGTGCCGAGCACCGAGTAGCCGATGGTGTCACGCATATGGATAGCCCGGTGGTAAGCCCGGTAGGCTGCCATATTGTCGGTGGGAATCAACGCCAGCTGCAGCTGGTCTGCACGGGTCAGGGTGGCTTTCATTTCGCCGGCAATGGCGCTGGCGATTTCGCTCTGGATATCAAACACATTGGCCAGGGTCAGGTCACGATCGTAGCGCTGGGCCCAGACATGCTCATCGCTGCGGGCATCGATAAGCTGGGCGTTAATACGCAGCCGCTCGCCGGCAATCTGCACATTGCCTTCAATAATGAAATCTGCGCCTAATTCCGCGCCTATCTGGCGCAGGTTGCGCGCCACATTGCGATACTCCCGGGTGGATGTAGAGGAGATGACCCGCAAGGCCTGCAACTTGCTCAGCTGGGTGAGCAGGTCCTCGAACATGCCATCGGCCAGGAAGGCACTCTCCCCGCTGTCACTGGCGGTGGCAAAGGGCAACACGGCAACCAGCGGTGGCCCGGGCAGCCTGTCCTGTCGCAATTCAACGGGTGCCCCACCGGGGCTGTCGAACAACAGGACCAGCGCAAACACCACCGCGCTCGCCACTGCAGCCAACCAGAGAAAGCGCTTGCGCACCGGCGGCGACTGGCTTGCCTCTCCTTCTGCCGGCGGCGGAAAATGGGCAATATAGCCCTTGCGGACAACGGTCTCTATATAGCCTTGTTTATCATCGGGAGAGAGGAGTTGCCTGAGGATGGAGACACAGCGGGTGATGGCGTCATCGCTGACCGAACGACCGTCCCAGACGGTGGCGATGAGCTCGTCGCGGGAGATGAGCTGGTGCTGGTGGTCGAGCAAATAGCTGAGCAGGGCCGCCACCTTTGGCTCCAGGCGGACGACGCCATCGGCACCGTGCAGATCCCCCGTGTCGGCGTTGAATTTCCAGCCGCCAAACTGGCGGCTGACAGCGCCTGCCGAGCGCGCTACCTGTTGCCCTCCGGCCCAATCGCTGCCCTGCCCTGTTTGTTTCGAAGCTGCCACGGCGTCCGTCAATAATGAATCTGCACACCGGGGCGCCGCTATCAGCCGGCGACCCGGTCGAGAATTTCATTATTGCACTAATTTCCAGCAGGCGGGAAACGCTTATTTTTTGCAGCGGGCAGCGTTGAATCCCAGCGCCTGGCAACACCATTGGGCGGCAGCGAACGAGCCCGCGCGCGACGGGCTGTATCTTGTTCTGCGTAAGCGCTGTTACTGTAGCGGCGAGACATCCTTGCGATTCAGGCGTGTCACCGAGTATTCCGTGGTCGGCAGGGGGAAATCCCGGTACCGCGCGTTATTGACGTACAGCGATCCGCCAAGCATCGCACCACTGGCCACGCCGTCGAGATCCGGGTCAACGATATTGCCCACCAGGGTGCCATTCAGCAGTTCCCTGTCCAGCTCTACCACCTGGATTCTATCGATATCCGTGGGGTCTGCGGGATTACCCGGGCTGAGTATGTACAAGGTATCCTCATGCATCACAATGCCGTCGATAAAGCCCTGCAGGGGCGGCTCAACAACAATCCGGTTCGCGTGGCCGGTGAGCGGATCCACCCGGTAGATTTGCGCGGTCACGGAATCGCCGATGATAAGCGCATCGCCATTGGGTGTGGCCACAATGCCATTGGCGGTAAGTGGACTGGCCAGGGGATCGCCGTTGTCGTCGCCCTGCATGGCAATAGGCAGTGGAGCCTCACCCTCGATCATCTGGCCATTCGCCGCCAGCGGAAGCCGGTGGATGAACGGCGCACTGAAGTTGGTAAAGTACACGGCATCGCGGGTAATGGCGATATCGTTGATCACCTGACCAAAGTTCGTCACCGTGAGCCTGGCTATCTCCTCGCCGCTATCCGCGTCGAATACATAGGCGTTGCCCCAGAAGCAGCCTGCCGCATAGAGGTAATTGCTGCGCGGATCCACTCGCATACCCAGCTTGTAGCAGTCCGAGAATATGTCGAAGCTGTCCTCTGGCGCCACCAGCACCTCACCTTCACCGCTGCGCAGGTCAACCTTGTAGATCGAGCCGTCGATGGAACTGCTGTAGGCTGTTGTGCCACTGCCGATGGTAAACCCCTCCACCGGGGACCCGGTCAGCACCGGCACATGTTTGGGGAATGCCGCCTGCTTGCCGGACTCAGCCAGGGCCGGGAGGCTGCTGGCCAGGGTAATGAACGCTGTCAGTATCAGATGGTTTTTCATGTCTCGTGCTTCCTCTGCCGGATATCCTCGGAGCAGCCTAGCAGGCTGCTGAAAAAGGCATGATTTTGATGCACTTAACTTTCTCGTCGTTCCAAGGCCCAAGTTTGGTCAACGGCGAGTCGGATTTGTGGCAGCTTCGCCAAATTGGGGATTCGG
>NZ_QRAN01000049.1 GCF_003457605.1 Seongchinamella sediminis | reverse complement strand
GCCTATGGATTCAGGAATTTTGAGAATTACCGATTACGCGTCTTAACCCACTGCGGGTGGGATGGCATTATTAACCGGGTTTAGTGAATATCGGCCCATCCCCCCTTAATGGGGGAGAGCCGAGGATATATTTCAATAAAATCAAGGAGATATGGCGGAGAGCGAGGGATTCGAACCCTGAGTCATGCTATTTTACGCCTCCCCATGCCTCCTAATGCCTTGTAAATCAGAGAGTTAAAAAATGGGCCTGGCATTAGAGGGCATCAGAAGGCGTGGAGATGGTCCCATGGTGGTCCCAAAATCCAGGCTGCTACGTCATGGTGATATCTGCCACAGCCATTCTCGAGCAACGATCACTGGAATAGCGACATGCTATTGAGTGCCAAATTTTTTCCGGCCTGCAGACCACTACTGATAAGCCTTACCCAATTCGACGGCAAGTGCCGCCAACCGCTTATCCCGCGTCCAAATCTTTGCTGGGCCGGCTAGAAACGTTGACGAAAGCAGGTGCGCATCTATATACCCCACGCCGCGCCCCATCAATTGGTGCTGTTCAATAAAAAATAATACTTCCTCATCTGTCGCCGTCGCCACCTTCGGAAGATCCGCCAGCAACGCTAGAACTTCCGTTCGATTACTCAAATTACCACAGGCCAACTCACCGATAACGAATGGGTGGGCTAGTACTTGAGTATTCTCCAGCAAGTGCGCCAGCATTTTATCGCCAGACCGCAGATGGTCAATCCAGACCGACGTATCGACTAAAATCATGTACGCCTACGGGGCACAGACTTTAGTTCTGGATCAGTAGCGCCTAACTTCGCTAGTCGACGCGAACTTTCACGCTCGATAAGAGCCTTGAGACCTTCGCGTACCAGAGCCGCTTTTTCAACTACCCCGGTAATCCGCTGTGCCTCGGACATTAACTGATCGTCGATAGTAACTGTGGTTCTCATAATTTCTTCTCCGATGCTAGAAAAATGTCATCGGATTTTACACCATTTGATGCTATTTGTGATGCCCGTTGTTTACATAGAATATGACAAACTACCCTGTGGCCTGAGATACCTCAATGCCAAGTTTGAGCAATTCTCCATGAATCCGTGGTGTCTCCCACAGCGGATTTGCTCTACTCATTTCACGAATGAGTATCCGCAACTCCCCTTCTATACCGGGCCTCCCAATCTACGTGACGACCTGGTACTGCGACGAACACGGCCACGTCGGACAGGAAAACCGTTGTAATGAATATCAGTAAGCTGGGGCGAGCCGAAATGGCAGCGTTGATCGTTGAAGCATTGGCTGCCCATGATATTAACGTCGTACTTGTTGGCGGTAGTTGTGTCTGCGTCTGAACCAGTGAAAAGTTCGGCTCGCTCGACTTCGACTTCGTCGACCTTACCTACAGCCGAAGGAAGCGGATTGCAGTAGCGCTGTCCCAAATTGCCTTTCTCCAAACAGGAATCAACCTAAGTACTTTACACATCCAGGTTGCCAGTGGTCAGTAGAGTTCCCCACTGCCCCACTTGCAATCGGGCACGAGTTCATCGGGGGCAAACAGGTAGCCGCAAAGGAGGTTTCTACCGGCACAATATTGTTGGCTTTGCCATCCACGTTGGATACGTCGATGGCCCTGCATGTCTTGCAGGCACCCAGGATCCGATCGGGCGAGGTTAAAGCTGCGACTTGAAGTAGTTGTAGGAATGCTTGAAAGCATCACCGATTTTATCCATTTCGGCGACACTACTTTCCCATGCATCCTCTCCAGCCTCCTTCAGTTCATCCAGTTGGGCGCTTGCCTTACTTGACTGTGCTCGCAGATCAGCCATTTCCTGTTTGTACTTGGCTTCCATGCCTTTCTTGGCACTCTTGGATTTGGCCGCCAGTTTGTCGAGCTGTGCATTCATATCGTCGATTTCGGATTTCATCTTCGCGACGTATTTGTCTCTCTTTGTCATAGGTACTTTTCCTTTTGAATTTGGGAGCAAGAAAGAAGCGTAACGCTACAGTCTGCTCACTGGAGGAAGTATGGGGAATGACCCGCTGGATGTCTGTGCGCTACCGCACATTGGCAGGCGACCATTACCACTGGCGAGCTGTAAACCCTCATCCACTCAGCAGATTGCCAACGCGCTAGGTAACATAGACCCATCGGCAAACTTCGCCTGGCCAAGATCGCTAAAATAAGATGTGCCAAACAGATACAGACGCATGGACTGCGCGGCGAGCTCTGGAGTAAAGCGCACGGTGACTTTACCACCCAGGTATGGGGTGAGCGCTGCCAGCATGCGCATGGCAAGTTCGAGATCCTCTTCAGCACAGACCAGCAGCGCGCCGCTATCAAGCATAGCGAGGGCAGCAGGCGGAATAACCGCTTGATTCACTCGGCCAAGATTATAGTGCGCCAATGCCTTACCTAAACGCTGGGCCAACTTTTCCCGTTCATCTGATCCCGGCTCCGCCCAGACATCCAGCAGCGTTCGTAATTGTTTGAAATTAGCGGTGTACTCACTGAGCGACTGCAATACCTGGCGTCGTGCGTCGTCCGAACCAGGCGCCCAATCCGTTTTCCAGTTCACGTCGGGAGTGGTCGAAACAACTGGTAATTCGAACAGGATACCTTCCGGCGAGCTTGCAAGAACCTTAGGTTGGGGTAGTTTGCCACGGTCATAATCGCCGAACAGCACAATGAGCCCGATCACTATCAAAGCCAGTGGTAGTATCAACCATGCCTGTCGTTTCATTTTTTTGTTTTCTACGTAAGCGCCTCTGCATCGGCCCCCTTCCGCCCAGGGCGATGACGCCGGAACATGCCCCCGTGTTTTTTTCACAGGAGCATGGCCATGTCTGCCGACAACGAACAACGCGAAGACTACTGG
>NZ_QRAN01000048.1 GCF_003457605.1 Seongchinamella sediminis | reverse complement strand
GGTCACCCTCTTCGAAAAAATCCCTTTAAACAATGACTTTTTCGATACCAAACATATCCTGGAAGATGACATGGTTTCTAACCAACTGAATTTGTTCAACAATTAACCGGACGCTAGTGATGGCGAATTACTTTTTAATTGAGTAAGCATCTCCTCTTCGATGTCGTTTCTAAGTTGCTGATACGCGACATCGAGTGCTTCTTCGGGCGTTTGATCATTATCGTGACTAGCATCAACCTCCGAAGAAAGTATAGGGCGTATTAACGGCCTATTGAAAGTAGACACCCTCGCTGATTCTATCGACTGGGCTTGCTGATCTGTTGAAGTTCCCGCCTATTTACCCGAAAATTCTGTTCGCGGTGTTGAGCATGCCATTCGTTACCGTTCAATGCTGAACGGGAGCACGCAACAGCTCATGCCATGCGGTTTTCACTGGCTTCCTTGCTGGCGGAGTGCTGTTGGGCTGGAATCCTTCCCGGCGAAAAGAGGCAATGTCCCAGGTGGCGCTCTGGTCGGTGGCACCAGCAATGGCCGAGTCGTTGTTTCCTGTTCTTTCTGGCGCAGGTGAGTCAGTATTCGATCGATGACGTCCTGGTTCTCGATACTGGAGATGACCCTGACAGGTCCGCCGCAACGGCCACAGACCTCGATATCGATGTTGAAGGAAAGTGCTAAACGAGGTTCCGGGGATTAAGCAACTCTGCAAGCCTGTCCATCGGCAGGTCTGTCATTTCTGCAGCCACATCCAGTATCGGGCGTTTCTCCGCATAAGCACGCTTGGCGATTTCCGCAGCCTTGCTATAGCCTATTTCGTTGTTCAGGGCAGTCACCAGTATTGGGTTATTGGCAAGGCTGGCCTGTATGTTCTCGGTGTTGAACACGAAATCGGCGATGCAGTTGTCCGCCAGCGCCTTGCAGCTATTGGTGAGCAGGGTAATGCTTTGCAGCAGGTTGTGCGCTATCACCGGTAGCATTACATTGAGCTGGAAGTTTCCAGACTGGCCTGCGATGGTGATAACGCTATCGTTGCCAATCACCTGGGCAGCTGCCATCGCTACGGCCTCTGGTATTACGGGGTTGACCTTGCCCGGCATGATGCTGCTCCCCGGCTGCAGGGGTTTGAGAGTGAGTTCAGCCAGTCCCGTCAGCGGGCCGCTGTTCATCCAGCGCAGATCATTGGCGATCTTCAGCAGGGCCACGGCCAGAGACTTGAGCTGGCCTGATAATGCCACTGCGACATCCTGGCTGGCGATGGCGGCAAAATAGTTTTCCGCAGGCGTAAATGGGCGTCCGCTGCACTCAGTCAGGTGAAAACAGAACCGGGTGGCGAACTGTGGATCGGCATTGATTCCCGTACCCACAGCAGTGCCGCCCTGTGCCAGCTGGCGCAATTGTGGCCGGGAGCCCTCAATACGTTGTGCGCCAAGGGTCATTTGCGCGCGCCAACCGGAGAGCTCCTGTGCCAGGCTGATCGGCATAGCGTCCATCAAGTGGGTCCTGCCCGTTTTGATGAGGTCGTTGGAGTGCTCTTCGCGTGCTGCGATGACGCCTGCCAGATGTGCTATGGCAGGAAGCAACTGATTTTCCAGCGCCAACTCGGCACTCACATGAATAGCCGTGGGAATAACATCGTTGCTGCTCTGGCTGCAATTCACATGGTCATTAGGGTGTACCGGCATCCCTAGTTGCTGTGCGGCCAGTGTGGCGATGACCTCGTTGGCATTCATGTTTGTGCTGGTGCCCGAGCCTGTTTGGAACACATCCACGGGGAACTGATCGTGATGCTCACCATTGGAGATAGACATTGCCGCAGCTGCGATGCCATCTGCCACGGTGGACTCCAGCAGTCCCACATCAGCATTGGCGCGTGCGGCCGCTGCCTTGATCAGGCCCAGGCTGGAGATGAATCCGCCGGGCAAGGTAATGCCGCTGAATTGGAAGTTGTCTATGGCCCGCTGTGTTTGCGCCCCGTATAAAGCCTGGGCAGGGACCTTTACCTCACCCAGGCTGTCTTGCTCGGTGCGAAACTCAGTCATGACATAATCTCATTGTCGGGCCTCCCCGGTAATGCGATTGAGGACGTAAGTCAGCACGCCTCCGGCCCGGTAGTATTCAACTTCCACCAGTGTATCCAGCCTGGATTGCAATTGTATTTCGCGTTGTTTCCCATCCGGGTAGTGAACCACGGCAGGCAGTAGTTGTTTGGGCTCAAGTTTCCCATCGATACCCAGAATATCGAAAGTTTCATCGCCGTTCAGCCCCAGGGTCTTGCGCGTTTCACCGGGCATGAATTGCAGGGGTAATACCCCCATACCGACCAGGTTGGAGCGGTGGATGCGCTCAAAGCTTTCCACGATGACCGCTTTGACACCCAGTAATAGCGTGCCCTTAGCCGCCCAGTCCCGGCTGGAACCCGTACCATACTCGCGGCCACCAACCACAACAGTGCTGATACCCCTGGCGACATAATCCATGGCGGCATCGTAAATGAACTGTGGTTCGGACTGACCCTGCGACCGGGTATAGCCGCCCTCCAGTTCCGGCGTCATTTCATTGCGGATGCGGATATTGCCGAAGGTGCCCCGCATCATCACCTGGTGGTTGCCACGCCGCGAACCGTAGGAATTGAATTCGCTCTCGGCGACACCATGGTCGCGCAGATACATGGCTGCCGGGCTATCCAGGGGTATGGCGCCTGCCGGGGAAATATGATCGGTGGTGACAGAGTCCCCCAGCATGGCCAGCATAGGCGCGGCCAGTATATTCTGCCGGTTGCCTTGGTATTGCTCCTCGAAAAACGGCGGAAGCTGGATGTAGGTAGAGTCCTCGGCGAAGGCATAGCTGGCGCCACCACTGACTTCGATGTTCCGCCAGCTGTCGCCGCCGTCAAATACAGCGCCATACTCTTTCCTGAACATGTCGCTATTGACGGTTTGCACTACCTCGGCAATCTCCGCATTGCTGGGCCAGATATCGCGCAGGTAGACGGGGTCTCCATTCTTATCCGTACCCAATGCATCCTGGCTGAGGTCAATACGGGTGGTTCCCGCCAGAGCATAGGCCACAACCAAGGGTGGGGAGGCCAGCCAGTTGGCCTTGACCAATGGGTGAATACGGCCTTCAAAATTGCGATTGCCGGACAGGACTCCGCAGGCAACCAGGTCGTTGCGGGCAATAGTGTCGGCAACAGCCGCTGGCAGAGGGCCTGAGTTGCCGATACAGGTGGTGCAGCCGTAGCCCACCAGATTGAAGCCCAGGTCATCCAGCGATTCCTGTAGCCCGGCCTGTGTCAGGTAGTCCGTTACAACTTTTGATCCCGGGGCCAGCGAGGACTTTGATCCTGCCCACTGATGATGGACACCCTGCTAAGCGAGTAAACTACGCTACAGAGGTGAACCATGACCAGCAAGACAGGATCGAAAAAGACGACGCGGAAGCAGTATGCGCCTGAGTTCA
>NZ_QRAN01000047.1:0-2500 GCF_003457605.1 Seongchinamella sediminis | reverse complement strand
TCAAAAGCACATGACCGACCGAACGAACAAAATAACGCGGCCAGAGGCACAGCAGACCAGTTACAGCAGGCCTGTAGCTCAGTTGGTTAGAGCGCACCCCTGATAAGGGTGAGGTCGGCAGTTCAAATCTGCCCAGGCCTACCAAATCGCCCTTGCTCTTCGTTGCCGACTTGCTCATGTGCTATTCGCACACCACGCAAGCCGGCGCCTCGATCAAGAACGATTTGGAGTACTTGGTAGGTTTCGAGATTGCTGCAAGCAGTTATGGGGCTATAGCTCAGCTGGGAGAGCGCTTGATTTGCATTCAAGAGGTCTGCGGTTCGATCCCGCATAGCTCCACCATCTCACGCATCACTGAAGTCAGAAACAAGCACATGNCGATTTGGAGTACTTGGTAGGTTTCGAGATTGCTGCAAGCAGTTATGGGGCTATAGCTCAGCTGGGAGAGCGCTTGATTTGCATTCAAGAGGTCTGCGGTTCGATCCCGCATAGCTCCACCACTTACTCGAAGGGGGGAATGGTCGCTTGAAGGAAGAGTTGGTAGCGGAACCGCAGCCCTATGGTCTGCGACGGATGGCCGCCCCGTTCGATCCCGCATAGCTCCACCATCTTCTCTTTACAAGAGGCGCATCACTGAAGTCAGAAACAAGCACATGTTGTGTGTTTGTTTCTGGTTTTACACCGGAACTGTTCTTTAACAAGGTAAATCAAGCTGAGTCTTTGGACTGATGCAAAGCACTTTTGAAGTGAGTTGCACGGTTCATAGATAAATTGTTCTGATGATGGCGGGTTTCAATTCCCCGTTGTCATCGACGAGTTGTAATACAACACTGTGACTTAAGCGTCACAACATCCGGCGGGCAGGCACTTTGATCGGTGCCTGTCTACTAAGTACCTGGCCTTTGCCAAAGGGGGCCAGGGAACTGTCTTCTTGAACAGATAACTTCGGTTATATGGTCAAGTGACTAAGCGTATACGGTGGATGCCTTGGCAGTTGGAGGCGATGAAGGACGTTGTAGCCTGCGAAAAGCTTCGGGGAGTCGGCAAACAGACTTTGATCCGGAGATGTCCGAATGGGGAAACCCACCTGGTGTCAGCCAGGTACCTTTTACTGAATACATAGGTAAAAGGGGCGAACGAGGGGAACTGAAACATCTAAGTACCCTTAGGAACAGAAATCAATTGAGATTCCCCCAGTAGCGGCGAGCGACCGGGGATCAGCCTGCAAGTGATAGCAGTGATGTTAGTGGAACGGTCTGGAAAGTCCGGCGATAGAGGGTGATAGCCCCGTACACGAAAACATCGTTGTGGTACTGAGCTTGCGAGAAGTAGGTCGGGACACGTGTTATCTTGACTGAAGACGGGGGGACCATCCTCCAAGGCTAAATACTACCAACTGACCGATAGTGAACCAGTACCGTGAGGGAAAGGCGAAAAGAACCCCGGAGAGGGGAGTGAAATAGAACCTGAAACCGTGTACGTACAAGCAGTGGGAGCCCGATCTTCAAGCCCTTTTGGGGGAGTGAGGAAGGCCCTCTGAAGTTTGGGAACAGGTTAGCGTCGCGTAGCGACGATCAACCGCCCCAAAAGAAGCAGAGAGGGTTTGAAGATCGGGTGACTGCGTACCTTTTGTATAATGGGTCAGCGACTTAATGTTTGTAGCAAGCTTAACCGTATAGGGGAGGCGTAGGGAAACCGAGTCTTAATAGGGCGTTTAGTTGCAGGCATTAGACCCGAAACCGGGCGATCTATCCATGAGCAGGTTGAAGGTGCCGTAACAGGCACTGGAGGACCGAACCCACTTATGTTGAAAAATGAGGGGATGACTTGTGGATCGGAGTGAAAGGCTAATCAAGCCCGGAGATAGCTGGTTCTCCTCGAAATCTATTTAGGTAGAGCGTCGTGTCTTACCCTGGGGGGTAGAGCACTGTTTGGGCTAGGGGGTCATCCCGACTTACCAACCCCATGCAAACTCCGAATACCCAGGAGTACAATCACGGCAGACAGACGGCGGGTGCTAACGTCCGTCGTCGAGAGGGCAACAACCCAGACCGCCAGCTAAGGTCCCAAATACCAGTTAAGTGGGAAACGATGTGGGAAGGCTTAGACAGCTAGGAGGTTGGCTTAGAAGCAGCCATCCTTTAAAGAAAGCGTAATAGCTCACTAGTCGAGTCGGCCTGCGCGGAAGATGTAACGGGGCTAAACTGGTAACCGAAGCTGCGGATGCGTGTACTTCACTTAAGCTTATTCTCAGGCGCTTGTCGTCGGCGTTAGCCGACGACCAGGCCCCCTCGAACGTTGAGGTGGCCGGGATAAGATGAGGATGTGATTTGCGTAGCAAATCGCTTACTTAAAATCAGGAGCCGTAAGGCGAGTGAGTTTAAGGAAGTGCACGCATGGTAGAGGAGCGTTCTGTAAGCCGTTGAAGGTGAACCGGGAGGTTTGCTGGAGGTATCAGAAGTGCGAATGCTGACATGAGTAACGATAAGGGGGGTGAAAA
>NZ_QRAN01000046.1 GCF_003457605.1 Seongchinamella sediminis | reverse complement strand
CCAGCGACACATAACTGAACAAGTCACCGCCTTCCTGGTAATCACCGCGCATTGTTTGGCCTCCAACCTGCGATTACGCTATTTTCCCTCATTTGAGGGAGTTTTTCAGCAACCTGCTAGGCATTAAATACTATGTTTTAGAGAAGACCTACATTATGGCTCGCGCTGAATACCAGTTCTTCTTCAGCGACAGTGATTCAGCCTCGGATAACTGGGAAGACGGAGCCTTTGCCTATGTGATCGGTATGGGTTTTAACTTCTAGGATTGTTATTTGGCGAAAAATATAGCATCAAACCGTAACAGTATTGTAGCCACTGACGCATCACTTTGGTAACCCCATCGTTTATGCCAACCGGGCTTCGAGGCGCTGAAGGGGTAACCCAACATAGTCTCTGAGAGGGCTTCGCACACTGACCCTTTCAACCTGACCGTGTTTTCCTAGGCAAATACCAGACCGCTCAAAAAACTAAAGCACAGCCTGCAAGAACGAAGACATAAAGCATGAATTCTAGAGATGCATTAAACCCCGACTTAGCAAAGAAGCTGTAACTGCGTACAGTAGGTTTGACCTGTGTCTGGCGAATTGCTAATTGTCTAATGATATCAGAAAGTCGGCTACTGCCGCTTTCACCGGCGGACATTACCCTCGGGAAGCATGAAAGATGTCATTTACCTGCTTGTCGACCTTCTCACCGCGGTGGAAGGCTGCTACGACCTGGTGGCGGTCGATCAGTCATCGCTGAAAACCTGCTGCTTAAGCACCAGCTAATAATTCACAATCGGTCCAGGCAACGAGCACCGAATCTCACCGCCCAAGATCGCGCCCTCCTCGGCTTCTGGTCGCTTTTCTTGGATCCCAGGCGAGTCGCTCGATCAGCCATTATCATCAAGCCATCAACCCTGCTCCGATTTCAATCTGCACTTACAAACGAAAATACCGGCTGTTGTATTCTCCAGGTGGCCGGCGCAAGCCGGGCCCAAAGGGACCCAGCAAAGAAGTCATCGATGCTATCGTAAAGATTAAGCAGCGCAATCCTCGATTCGGCTGTCCTCGCATATCCCAACAGATCAACTTGGCGTTCGGACTAGACCTGGATAAAGACACCGTCCGCCGGGTGCTTGCAACACACTACAAACCAACTCCTAGCAACGATGGGCCATCCTGGCTTGCGACCAAAGGCCACGCGAAAGACAGCCTGTGGAGCATTGATCTATTCCGCTGTGAATCGATCATTTTGAAGAGCCATTGGGTACTGTTAGTAATGGATCAACACACGCGGCAAGTTGTTGGCTTCGCGGTCCATGCTGGCTACGTGGATGGACCAACGCTCTGCAGCATGTTCAACAAAGCAACATCCGGTCACGGCTGGCCCAGGTATCTCAGCTCAGATAATGATCCTTTGTTTCAATATCATCGATGGAAAGCCAATCTACGCGTGCTTGAAATTGAAGAAATAAAATCAGTTCCACATGTACCGATGTCGCATCCGTTTGTGGAGCGATTGATCGGTAGTGTCCGACGGGAGCTATTGGACCACACCGTCTTCTGGACCGCGACTGACCTGGAGAACAAGCTGCGCAATTATCAACACTATTACAACGAGCATCGGACTCATTCCGGACGCGATGGCGCGACGCCCGTGGAACCGGGGGTCAATAAGATCGTCGACATCACCAACTACCGATGGAAGAAGCATTGTCGAGGTCTGTTTGAGTTACCAGTTGCGGCCTAAATTAGCATTTCGCCAGGGACACCTTGGAAATCAGGGTCGCTGAGACATCGGCGTCGTACATTTCCTTGAACGTGGTGACAATCTCCCGGGTGGTCATGCCCTGGGCGTACAGGAACAGGATTTTGTCATCCATCGAGGTAAATCGGCGCTGGTGCTTTTTGACCAGTTGGGGCTCGAAGCTGCCGGCCCTGTCGCGGGGTGTGTCTAACTCGAGCTGACCTTCTTCAGTTTGCAGGGTCTTGCTGGTGTAGCCGTTGCGGCTGTTGTCGGTGTCGGACTGCTCGTGCCGATCGAAACCAAGATGCTCGTCCAGCTCCGCATTCAGCGCTGTTTCGACGGTAATCTTGGTTAACATCTGGCGGAACTCATTGAGATCCGCCTCTGTCTTGATGTTCTTGGCGGCTGCCTGGGCAATCGCTTCCAGTTCTTTCTTCTTCATAGTCTGCCTATCCTCACCCATCGCGTGGGTTAATGATAGGCAGTTACACAGATTTAGTTACAGTCTCAGCTCAACGGTCTATTTTCAATTGTATTATGTCAATTCGACAGGATTCAGAATCTTAACATATGCACAGATCGCTGCGTATTCCCAACCAGCGTGTAACTGGTTGCATTCACGTAGTTCGAAAACCCGCTCTAACGAATGCCATCCGATCTCTTGTAGTTCCTTTTGATCGAATGATTGTATCTGCCCATGGTATTCGGCACCGTAAATTCTATGCCACCGATCATTGTGCGGGTAGTCTCCTACTGCATGAAGGCAGCCAACCTGAATTTTCAATTCTTCTGTAAGTTCACGCCGTACTGTATTTTCAAGCTGCTCCCCCGATTCAGTATGACCGCCCGGCAGTCCCCATTTTCCCGTGGACGGAGCTTTTGCATGATGGTGAACTGCAAGGAGAAACTTGTCCTCTGAGTGGAGGATACAGCGCGCGGTTTTGTAAGATTTTGCTGACACACTATTCATAAAATTCCGAAGTGAAATGGGGCAAGAACGATCTAAATTTTAACTGGATAATGCAGTAACCAAATTCCTATGTATCAAGGCCGACCGAAGCCCTGCAATTATCCCGTCGACTCTATCAGCTTCGGCCGCTTATCTTCACATATCCATTTTAGTTATCGGCAGAAGCCAGTTTTCTCTCCATCGAGAGCTTGGCATAACTCAGCGCATCTTTGAAGTTGTCGTACTTGTAGCCCTCAGAGTAAAACAATGTTCTTGTCTCAACTTTAATGTTGTACTGAGCCATTAAATCTTTGTCTGCTTGCGATAATTCAATTGTATTAATCATGTTAAAATTCCATTTTTCGATAGTTTTTAAGCGACATTATTTCCGAAAGGTCACTGAAACGTTGTTAACGTAATGCGTAGATACTGCCCTCTCTTTGAAACTCCCGGGGTAATAGACATAGGGCGCAGCTCCAGCTCGCGGTTCGAGCGCGATTATGCGAGTCGTACATTCTCGATTGTTTAGCAGTCGCCTTTCTGCGGCTGTTGCTCAATTTTGTAACGTAGTCTCGACGGGTTACAGACTAGCGGAAGGGATGGCTCTCCAAAGGGGCGCCATATGGTCACCACTATACAGGATCGCGAACCCGAATGTCGGAACTTTCGCGGGGATGGGAATAGTGCATAACATGCATGCTACTTCTGCAGATTCAGCTTGCAGTGATCGCAGTCACCTTCCGGGGCAGGATCAACCCTTATCTTCTATACTTCAGTTTCATCTATCACCACAGGAATACGTCGGTGGGATCCTCCATAAACTCCTTTAATACTCGTTCCACACTGACAGTGGACGGCAAAACTTATCAATACTATGCAATCAATGGTGGCGATCTCTCGGCGCATGACAGCGTCGTGCGCCTCCCGGTGTGTAGCAAAATACTGCTGGAGAACTTGCTGCGCCACGAAGATGGTATCAGCTGCACCCGGGAGGATATTGAGGAGCTCGTGGCTAGCGGCGGATGTGCCAGCGACCAGGAAATCGCCTATCATCCCACCCGCGTGTTGATGCAGGATTTTACCGGTGTTCCAGCCGTGGTCGACCTGGCAGCTATGCGCAACGCACTCGTACAGCGCGGTGTCGACCCCCGAAAAATCAACCCACTGACGCCGGTGGACCTGGTAATCGATCACTCCGTGAGTATCGACAAGTTCGGCACCGACAGTGCCTTCGAGCAGAACGTTGCAATGGAGATGCAGCGCAATCTTGAGCGCTACCAGTTCCTGAAATGGGGCCAGGGTGCCTTCGACGATTTCCGGGTAGTGCCGCCAGGCACCGGTATCTGCCACCAGGTCAATCTGGAGTATCTTGCCCAGGTAGTCTGGCAGCAGAACACCGCGGACATCCCCATAGCATGCCCCGACACCCTGGTAGGGACAGACAGCGCCGTTTTTCAAGGTAGTTGTCGCATCCATTTACGCGGCGACCTCTAAGTCGTCACGATCCTTCTCCGGGTTCAGCCAAACCATGCCTGGCAAATCCCAGTTTCTGGTATCACCGCTCCAGCGATCAGGATTCATGGCCCTGGCCGCCTCATAGACTGCCCTGCGATGGTCCATCACCCGGTCTGTCTGACCCGTGTGACGCTGTACCGGCGTCATGAACTTCAGGCCACT
>NZ_QRAN01000045.1 GCF_003457605.1 Seongchinamella sediminis | reverse complement strand
TCCCGAAAGGTCGCCCGAAAGCTCTATTACGTTCAAGTCGACACCACAATTTATTGGTAAAAAATGGAGTCTATTCATGGAGTTACGTGGATCATGGGCTCAGTTAACCGGACAGCAGTGATTCGCCATACTTTTTTGAACGGGCTGTAATCGACCTATTACTAAAGATGGGATATGGCGGCAATCGACAAGACGCTGCTAAAGCCGTTGGTAAATCGGGTGACGGTGGCATAGACGGGATAATAAATGAAGACAAGCTAGGCTTGGACGTAATTTACATTCAGGCGAAGCGATGGGAGGGCACAGTTGGTCGCCCCGAAATCCAGAAGTTTGCAGGCGCGCTGCAAGGAAGGCGCGCTAAAAAGGGGATTTTTATATCTACCTCTTTTTTTCACTAAAGAGGCAAAGGATTATGCTCAGAACATCGACACCCGAATAATACTGATTGATGGTGAACGCCTGTCACAGCTTATGGTTGATCATAATGTTGGTGTATCCACGGCGGGCATCTACGAAATCAAGAAAATTGATTCTGATTACTTCGACGAGTAGGTACCGCCAGACATGGCTAACAGTTGGAATATACCGGACTGGCTCGAACGCGAAGTGATCGAACGCGATCAAGATTGCGTTTACTGTCACGTCGATTTTTCTATCGAACACACTACCCGCAAGACGATCCCAACATGGGAGCACATCGTGAACGATGCCCGGATCGTTACCCGTGAAAATATCGCCCGGTGCTGTTCATCCTGCAATGCCAGCAAGGGTGCGAGAGACCTAGCCGACTGGCTGGAATCCAGTTACTGCGAGCGCAACGGCATAACGCGGGACAGCGTTGCAGACGTTGTTAAACGCGCCCTAGCAAATCCGCCCGAAGTCCCGAGAGGGGCAGGCAGTAGCTAAAAAAACTGCTAGTGTGGGTCAAGGTGTGGGTCTATAGAGAGGCAATAAAAAACCCTAAGAGAATCAATCGCTTAGGGCTTAAAATGGCGGTGGTGGCAGTCTGAGCAGGTATTCTCTCCGGAAAATTCCCTGATAGTGGGAAATCTACAGGGAACTCATCAAATTCACGGCAGTCCCTGGCGAGAACTCCGCCCTACCCGATTAATTTCTTTGACTTTTTCAAAAACTCAGGGTGCCTGAGCCAGCTTAACAGGGAATTTACAGGGATATGCGGGTACAAACGTGTAGGTTGTAGCCTTCAGACCGAAGACAATCAAATTGAAAATGCCCAAGTTCCCGACACCGCCGAACAGGGTTCCTTGATCACCCAGGCTTGACGGCTCAAGCACGCATTCAACATCAATATCGAGGTCTGCGGCGGTTGGGGTGGATGAGCAAAAGTCATCGCCTGCGTTGAGGAATAAGACGTCACCTTTAGAATTCTGGTTCATCTACGCGACAAGGAATAGGACACCCCCAACCTGCCTCACATGGCACCACCATCCCAAGCTCCATCGGAGGCATTGCCTCTTTTCGATCGACCACCGGTTCGGCGACCAAATATTATCGACAAGCCGTTACTTCTGCTTATACATGACCGCATCTTTCTCCAACAGTCTGCGAGGCAAGCGGCACCCGTGAAATTGGGATATTATTCGACCAATGAGCAACGGATTACATGTCATCGGCAAACTGGCAAAAGTGGCGCTGTACTGCGTTATCGGGTCATTCCTGACCCTGCTGGTTGTCTTTATCCGCTATCTCGACAGCAGGCCGGACCTGGCCGTCTGGCACACCGTAGTCCTTGATGAGGAGTTCACCGAAGATTCTCCGGTCGCCACTTTCGAAGAATACCTCGATCTTGAGGATCGGCTATTTGCCCAGCTGGATGAGTTGATCTATTCCGGAGCCGGTCCAGCCAGCGGACTCAAGATAAACCGCTATCAACGTGGCAGTCTCGCAGACCCCCAACGATGGAAACCTGACTGGAATCGCAGTTTCCTGCTGGAGGCAGAATCTCCGAAGGCATCCGTGCTGTTGCTGCACGGGCTGTCTGACGCTCCCTACAGCCTGCACCATCTGGGGAAGCGTTTGCAGGCTGCGGGAGCAACCGGCCTCGGGCTCAGGATACCCGGCCACGGCACGGCTCCCTCCGGCCTGTTGGAGGTAACCTGGCAGGATATGGCTGCGGCCGTGCGCATCGCGGTGAGGCATCTGGCGGAGTCCGAGCCGGCGCTCCCCATCTATCTTGTCGGTTACTCCAACGGCGCGGCACTCGCGGTGCACTACGCCCTCGCGACCCTCGATAATCCCGAGGTGCCGAAGATCGACGGACTGGTGCTGCTTTCGCCTGAGATCGGTGTCACGCCCGCCGCCGCCCTGGCGCGGTGGCAGGCGCGCCTGGGCTACCTGCTCGGCATGGAAAAACTGGCCTGGAATGCAATCCTGCCCGAATACGAACCTTTCAAATACGGCTCGTTCGCAGTAAATGCGGGAGATTTATCACACAGAATTACCACCGAAATTCAACGCGAGATCGAGAGACTGAAAGCAGGCGGCCATCTCGACCGTATGCCGCCGGTGCTGGCATTCTCTTCTGTCATCGATGCCACCGTACAAGCGCCCGCCCTGGTGAGTAACCTGTTCGACCATCTTCCGGCGGGCCGGCACGAATTGGTTCTGTTCGACATCAACCGCCAGTCAGGTATCGAGGACATTCTGCGCTGGCGTCCGGATACCATGCTGTCAGCTCTCCAGCAGGCACCCCGCAATACCTTTGAATTGACTCTGCTGACGAATTCAAATGCGCACAGTTCACAGGTGGTGGCGCGCCACTGGCGGCCCGGACACAAGGGGTTCGACGAGGAAGACCTGCAGCTGAGTTGGCCCCGCGGTGTCTACTCGCTTTCGCACGTTGCCCTGCCGTTCCCGCCGGGTGATCCGCTCTATGGTGGCCACCCGGACCAGCCCAGCCCGGGTATTCGACTTGGCGATATTTCAATCCGCGGCGAAAAGGGTGCCCTGGTCATCAGTGAAGATTCGCTGCTGAGGCTTCGTTGGAATCCTTTCTATTCCTACCTGGAGGCGCGCACCATGGCATTTATTCAGCTTGAGTAGCATACTATCTGCGTAAACTTTTCGCGGCTGGAGTCGCGAATTTACCAACCCCGAATCGGCGCCGGGATACATGACCCTTCTGTGCATGTGTGTATACATGCTCCCGGTATCCAATTCCATATCACAAGGTCTCACGAGAATATGTCTCAACGAGCAGGCGGGATACCAAAGCGGCAGATACGGAGCATCCACCCTAAAGACAACGGACCGAACCCATGTATGATCCGATCCCGGTCAATGGTGGTTTGCGCCTTGCTCTCCACCTTAGTCGGCTGTACCTCCTACGGAAATATCGATAATACGCTGCTGACTCATGGCGATACTGCCTCGACCTATTCGGTCGAGGCATTCCAGCCGCGATTCGCCGAGGGAGAGAATTCGTTTCTTCTGGCATTCTCCGGCGGTGGAACCCGAGCGGCCGCACTCTCCTACGGCGTACTGAAAGCACTGCGGGATGTCGAAGTCGATACCAGCCGTGGAGAGATCCGCCTGCTTGACGCCGTGGACGCTATCAGTTCTGTTTCCGGGGGGAGTTTCACTTCGGTCTACTACGGCCTCCATGGAGACGGTATTTTCTCGGACTACGAATCGGTATTTCTGCGCAAGAATGTGCAGGGAGATCTCCTCAAACGCCTCAGTAACCCCTTTAACTGGTTCAGGTCATTCGGGCGAACGGAGCTGGCTGTAGAGTACTACGAAGGGAACGTATTCCGGGGAGCCACCTACTCTGACCTGCTGAATGCAGGCGGACCGTTGATTCTTGTCAATGCCTCAGACCTGGCGGCCGGCAACAGCATCTGGTTTAGCCAGGACTACTTCAATATGCTTTGCTCCGATATCCTGGACTTTCCCGTATCCAGAGCCGTCGCAGCGTCTTCGGCGGTACCGGGTCTTTTCACGCCAGTGGTACTTCAGAACTTTGCGGACTGCCAATACCAGAGTCCGGTGACCATGGAGTACGCCCACGCTGCTGTGGCGGGCGAACCTCAGTTGGAGATGGAACTGCGAGCGATCGAGAGCTACTTTGACAAGGATAAGCGTCCATACGTGCATCTGGTTGATGGCGGCATTACCGACAATCTGGGGCTGCGCGCCATTTACAACCTCAGCGTGTGGGACGGCGGCGTTAAAAGCTATCTTCAGCGCCACGAAAGAAAGCCACCGCGCCGCGTGGTAATGATCATCGTCGATGCTGCCACGGAGCCCGGGTACCAAATGAACCGGTCGAACAAGGTACCGCATTTGACTGAGGTAATGGAGGCTATGAGCTCTGTACAACTGCATCGCTACACCGCCGGCACGCTGACGCTGGCGCAGCAGGCCCTCGAAGAAGTGAGCCGGGAACTGTCGACACCTGAGCACCCGGTGGAGACATATTTTATCCATCTCAGCCTGAGTCAGGTCACCGACCCTGTCAGGCAGGCGTTCTTCAACAACATACCCACTTCTTTCTCCCTCAGCAACGAACAGGTGGATGCGCTGATCGAAGTCGGAGGCGAGTTGCTACATGCTAATTCGAACTTTCGTAGACTGATGGCCGATATAGAAGCGGTACCTGAATGACGGCCTTTCTTTCCCTACGACAGCTCCGGTCATTGTCAGCCGGAGCAATTTAGCTGGCTGTGCCGTCAAATCAACGGCTATCTCCCGACTTGAAATCTGGAGACCCTTCCGGCGGATAGTCCAATCTGTCCTCCATCTCCCGGATCTGCTCCGCGTCGAACTCGGGAAACGGCAAACGCCCACCTGATCGCCAGGCTCGGACCTGCATTTCGGCTGCCTTTCCTCGCTCATTGTCCAGGCCTGTATCCTGGCCGATGTACGTGGTTTGCGAGGGAAATGCAAAGCCGGTACCAGCCTCCTGGACGATATCCATGATTCTGAAATTGATATCCTCGCAGATTGCCCGAAAGTTCAGAATATCCCGTGTGCGGACATACGCGAAGATAAATATGTCCAGCGAGTAGGCGCCGAAGCTGTGAAATCGAACCTGCAGTTGATCGGGGGACACTTTCGGATGCCCAAGCAACATGCTACGGATATCAGCAATGACATACCGCAGTTGCTCCGGGCTGGTCTCATAGCGCAATCCAAGCGTGGTGTTGTACAGGCGCCTTCTAACCCTTGCATAGTTGGTCAAATCGCGTTGCGCGAATTCTGCATTGGGGATAGTGACAAGCGTGTCGTCAAGCTTGCGCAGCCGCGTCGAGCGCATGCCAATATCCTCAACGGTGCCATAGTCATCGCCAAAGCGACAGAAGTCACCAATACGCACGGGCTTATCGGCAAAAAGCATCAATCCACCGAGGATGTTCTCGAGGCTCGATCGCACCGCCAGCGCTATGGCCAGGCCACCGATACCCACGCCTGCCACAAGGCTATACAAAGGCGCGCCCAATCGATTGCTGATATGAAGAACGATGACCGCCAGCGCCACAATTCCGATAGTGCGTGCAGCGAGGCGCAGTACCTGTGCATCAAGACTTCGGTCGCGAACCTTCGGTGAAGCGATAATCGCTTCGGAAATCGCTATCGAACCGCTCCATACAATCCATGCCAGCGCATAATACACGAAGGCTTCTGCCAACAGCGTGACGCCGCCCGAAACCCATCCTGTCAAGGTGAGCTGACGGTTTACCGCGTAAAGCACCAGCGGAATTAAAAGCAGGGTAAGTGGAGTGAGTACGCGGCCAAGATATACGACCGGAGAATGACCATGAAGATGCCGTTGAGTCCAACGATGTATTAACGCAACGAAGCAAAGACCTGTAACAATCAGCAAGAACAGCGCGGTCCATTTCCACACCGCGTGATTATATATCGTGTCACTGCTGTCCCACAAATTTTCATAGAAGCCTGAGCCGCATCTGTTTAGTTCCATCCGGAGGTTCAGGTGGGTCGCCTCTCAACAACGGCAGCAGGGCGCGACGATCAAATAAATTGAGT